>JAIXWM010000125.1 GCA_027491255.1 Rubrivivax sp.
GAATGAACATGCACGCGATGTTGCACCAAAAAAGGGGATTTGGATCGGAAGGCGTATAATATTATGGCACTACATTATGGATCTGCGAGTGGGGTTCAATCCAGACAAGGGCTTACGGCTGGCCAAAGACAGGTACGGGGGAAAAGTTGACAAAGTCGGGTTAACCGAGACCGAGACCGAGACCGAGACCGAGACGACAATCGCGCCCACTGTGGCCGCAAGCCCTCGATGAGCCCCATGGACCCCACCTTCCCCAAGCTGCCCGCAGCAGGCGCCGACTTCGCCTGGAACGATGCCTTCCTCCTCGGCTACACACCGATGGACGCCGTCCACGAGGAATTCGTTGCCTGTGCCCGCGCGCTGCGAGACGCCGGCGCGGCCGAGTTGCCGGCGGCCCTGGCCGCCATGGTGGCGCACCTGCGGGAGCACTTCGCCCAGGAAGACACCTGGATGACCGAGACCGAATTCCCGCCGCGCCAATGCCACATCGACGAGCATGCCGCCGTGCTGCGCTCGGCCGACGAGGTGCTGCAGCTGGCCGGGCAAGGGCAGCTGGAGCCGGCGCGCGGCTTCGCCGAGGCTCTGGTGGACTGGTTCCCCGGTCACGCCGATTATCTGGACGCGGCTCTCGCGCACTGGATGTGCAAGCGCCAGCACGGCGGCAAGCCGGTGGTGGTGCGGCGTGGCCTGGCGCTGAGGTAGGGCGGCAGGCGGGCTCGCTTTTGAGCCCCGTGGCGGGGGGCGGGTGTTCGAACCGCGCCACGCGTGAATCCGGCTCGGGCCGGGAACAGGCCCGTCCGCTCAATCCGCCGCCAGCAAGCGCTCCAAGGCGTACAGCGAACGCACGTCCTCGCGCTCGCGGATCAGGGTCGCGCGGCCGTCGTCGACCATGATCTCGGCGGCGCGGCCGCGGCTGTTGTAGTTGCTCGCCATCGTCATGCCGTAGGCGCCGGCCGACAGCACCGCCAGCGTGTCGCCCGGCTGCACCGCCAGCGTGCGGTCGCGGCCCAGCCAGTCGCCCGATTCGCACACCGGGCCGACCACGTCCCACGGCAGGGCCGGGGAGTCGGCGCGCAGGCGGCAGGGCTCGATGCGCATCCAGGCCTCGTACATCGCCGGACGCACCAGGTCGTTCATCGCCGCATCGACGATGCAGAAGTTGCGCCCGCCCTCGCCCGTGGACGGCTTCAGGTACAGCACCTCGGCCAGCAGCACCCCGGCATTGCCCACGAGCGAGCGCCCGGGCTCGAACATCACCGTTCGGTGGCCGTGCCCGCGCTCGTCGATGCGCTGCAGCAGCCGGGCGACGAAAGCCTCGGTCGCGGGCGGCGTCTCGTCGGTGTAGGTGATGCCCAGGCCGCCGCCGAGGTCGACGTGGTGCAGCGCGATGCCCGCAGCCTCGAGCGTCTCGACGAGGTCGAGCACGCGGTCGAGCGCGTCCAGGTAGGGCTCGATCTGCGTGATCTGCGAGCCGATGTGGCAGTCGATGCCGTCCACGCGCAGCCCGGGCAGGGCCGCCGCCCGGCGGTATGCCGCGACCGCACGGTCGTGGGCGATGCCGAACTTGTTGTTGCGCAGCCCGGTGGAGATGTAGGGGTGGGTGCCGGCGTCGACGTCCGGGTTGACGCGCAGGCTCACCGGCGCGGTGACGCCCAGCGACTGCGCCACCTCCGACAGCACCTCGAGCTCGCGCTCGCTCTCGACGTTGAAGCAGCGCACCCCGGCCTGCAGCGCGCGACGCATCGCCGCCGGGGTCTTGCCCACGCCCGAGAACACCGTCTTGCCGGGGTCGCCTCCGGCGGCGATGACGCGCTCGAGCTCGCCCACCGAGACGATGTCGAAGCCGCAGCCGGCGCGCGCGAAGGTCTGCAGCACCGCCAGCGACGAGTTGGCCTTCATCGCGTAGCAGACCAGGTGCTCGCGCCCGGCCAGCGCGCGCTGGTAGCCCGCCAGCGCAGCGAGCATGGCGCGGCGCGAGTACACGTACAGCGGCGTGCCGAACTCGCGTGCGAGCGCACCGAGTTCGCAGCCATCGAGCCAGAGCGCGGCGCCGCGGCGCTCGAGCCAGGGAGAGCCGGGCAGCGTGGTCATGGGGTCGGGGCGGAGGCGGGGGCGGCCGCGGGTTGGGAAGCCGACGCGCTGGCAGCGGGCGCCGCGGCCGGTGTGGACGGGCCAGGCACCGGCGAAGGTTCGCGGACAGACGAAGGCCCAGGGCCTGCGACGGCGGGGGCAGCGGGTGCCGCCGGGCCAGCTGATGCGGGGGTCGGCGCAGGGGCAAGCTGCACGGGCCGGCTGGCGGGCTTGGGTTGGCCCGGCAGGTGCAGAGGGCCCTTCTGACCGCAACCGGCGGCCCCGAACGCCACGGCAGCACAGAGCCACAGGCCCCAGGCGCCCCGCCGCGGCGCCAGAGACGGCGACACCGTGAGGGTCGCGGCGGTCAGGGGCCCGCTTGCAAGGGGGGGCGTCGGTACACTCGACGGCGTCGCACGACGATTCATCGCGAGATTCTAGCCACCATGTCCACCGCCACCGCAGGAAATGTCACTGCGCCCGCCGCCACACCGCTCAGTGACAGCGAGTACCACCGCCTGACCAGCGCCGTGCTCGCCTCGATCGAGGCCACGGCCGATCGCTGGCTGCAGGACGACGTGATCGACATCGACAGCCACCGCACCGGCGGCCTGCTCGAGCTGATCTTCCCTGACCGCAGCCGCATCGTCATCAACACCCAGCCGCCGCTGCACGAACTGTGGCTCGCCTCGCGCGCCGGGGGCTTCCACTACCGCCATGTCGACGGGCGCTGGCTCGACACGCGCGACGGGGCCGAGTTCTTCGCCACGCTGTCGCGTGAGGCTTCGGCCCAGGCCGGACAGCCCCTGCGGTTCTCGGTGTGAGAGGCCGAGAGCCTTTAACCTGAGTCGAAGACACCGGACGAGACAGCGCCCCCATGACCCCCGAAGCCGACTGGGTCCAGCGCACCCGCATGCCCCCACCCGTGCTGGAGGACGGACGTGAGCTCGTGCTGCGTGTCGTGCCGATGCCCGCCGACGTCAATGCCAATGGCGACATCTTCGGCGGCTGGCTGATGGCCCAGGTGGACGTGGCCGGCGCCATCCTGCCGGCGCGGGTGGCACGCGGGCGGATCGCCACGGTCGCGGTGAACCAGTTCCTGTTCAAGCAGCCGGTGTCGGTCGGTGACGTCGTGAGCTTCTACGCCCGCATCGAGCGCGTCGGCCGGACCTCGATCACCGCGCACGTCGAGGTCTACGCCGAGCGCAACCCGGCCAACCCCCAGGTGGTCAAGGTCACCGAGGCCACGCTGACCTACGTGGCCATCGACAAGGACGGCCGGCCGCGTCCGGTGCCACGGGACTGAGGGCGGGCGCGAACCGCGGCCAGCGCCGCGCGTCAGGGCGAAGATCTGCGACGACGCGACGGCGTGTCCTGGCACGGCTGCCCCGCGCCCACGAGGCCGAGCCTGTCAGGCCATGCGGCAAGCCACACGGCCGAGCGCGCCGAGTTCCACCTGCACCAGGTCGCCGGCCTGCACCGGGACCATGGGCCCGAGGGCGCCGGAGAGGATGACCTCGCCCGCACGCAGTGACTGGCCACGCCGTGCCATCGTGCGGGCCAGCCAGTACGCCGCGCGCAGCGGGTGGCCCAGACAGGCCGCGCCGGTGCCCACCGACACGGTGCGGCCGTTGGCCCGCATCTGCATGCCGATCGCCGCCAGGTCGAGCGCGCCCGGTGACACCGGCTGGTTGCCCAGCACGTAAAGCCCGCACGAGGCGTTGTCGGCCACGGTATCGACGAGACTGATCTTCCAGTCGGCGATCGCGCTGTCGACGATCTCGATGGCGGGCAGCGCGCAGACCACGGCGTTCAGGAACTCGCCCCAGGTCGGCAACTCGCCGGCCAGGTCGCGCCCCATCACGAAGGCCACCTCCGCTTCGACCTTGGGCTGGATCAGGCGTGCCATCGCCGCGTCGTCGCCGTCGAGGATCTCCATGTCGTCGAAGAGCACGCCGAAGTCGGGCTGGTCCACGCCCAGCTGCTGCTGCACCGCCTTGGACGTCAGGCCCACCTTCTTGCCGACGATCCGGCGTCCAGGCTCCAGCAGCCGCGCCAGGGTGTTGATCTCGGCCACGGCGTAGGCCGCCTCCAGGCCGGCAATGCCATGGCTGGCGGAAATGGGGGCGATGGGCCGTCGGTCGGCGCGGGCGGCACGCAGCGCGAGCGCGGCGGCCTGCAGGGCAACATCGGTCATGAGGACTCCTTGGTGATGACAGGACGGCCCGGGGTGGCCGCAGCGCCACGCCAGCCCGTGGACGACGCAGGCGGACACCAGGGCGCTTCGTGCAGCTTATCAGCCGGCCCGGCGGGCGCAGGCTGCCGCCGCGCGGGCGTGGCATCATGTTCAGCCATTGCGGTCGCCTCACGCAGCCGCCCCTTTTCAGCATCGTCTCTGATCCGCCATGCTCCTGTTCCAGCACGCCGACATCCTCGACGCAGCCTCCGGCACGCTGCTGAAAGACCGTTTCGTCCTCGTCGAGGGCGACACCATCAGCCGCGTCAGCGAACAGCCCATCACCGCCCCAGGCGCGCGCGTCGTCGACGCCACCGGCCGCGTTCTGATGCCCGGCCTGATCGACTGCCATGTGCACCTGCTGGCCTCGATGCTGAATGCCGGGCGCCTGGCCAAGCTGCCCAACGTGCTGACCGTGCTGCGCGCCGTGCCCATCCTGCACGGCATGCTGATGCGCGGCTTCACCACCGTGCGCGACGCCGCCGGCGCCGACTGGTCGCTGGCCGAGGCGGTCCGCACCGGCCTGGTCGAAGGCCCGCGCATCTTCCCGTCGGGCCGCGCGCTGTCGCAGACCGGCGGCCACGGCGACTTCCGCGAGCGCAGCGACGTCATCGAGCCCTGCCCCTGCACGCCCAAGATCGGCGCCATCGGCCGCGTCGTCGACGGCGTGGACGCGATCCGCCGCGCCGTGCGCGAGGAGATCCAGATGGGCGCCACCCAGATCAAGATCATGGCCTCGGGCGGGGTGGCCTCGCCGACCGACCCGATCCACTACCTCGGCTTCAGCGAGGACGAGATCCGGGCCGCGGTGGAAGAGACGGCCAACGCCGACACCTATGTGCTCGCGCACGCCTACACCGCCAAGGCGATCGCGCGCGCGGTGCGCTGCGGCGTGCGCACCATCGAGCATGGCAATCTGGTGGACGCCGAGGCGGCGCGCGTGATGGCCGACCACGGCGCCATCGCCGTGCCCACGCTCGTGACCTACGAGGCCCTGGCCAGCGAGGGCGCAGCACTGGGCCTGCCGCCGGAGTCGGTGGCCAAGATCGAGAACGTGCGCGGTGCCGGCCTGCGCTCGCTCGAGATCTTCGCCGCTGCCGGCGTGCGCATGGCCTTCGGCACCGACCTGCTGGGCGAATCGCACCGCCTGCAGTCCGACGAATTCAAGCTCCGCGCCGGCGTGCTCGGCGCGGCCGAGACGCTGCGCGCAGCCACCATCCACGCCGCCCACGTGCTGCGCATGGACGGCCGCCTGGGCGTGGTCGCGCCGGGCGCCACGGCCGACCTGCTGCTGGTGGACGGCAATCCGCTGACCGACGTGACCGTGCTGTGCGGTCAGGGAGAGCGTCTGGCGATGATCGTGCAGGGCGGCAAGGTCGTGAAGGACGGCGCGGCCCAGGCCGCCACCGCCTGAGCGGCGCCACGGTGCAGGCGCGCACGATGGACGACACCCTGTACCCCGAGACGCCACGCTGGGAGGGCGAGGGCACGCACCGTATCCCCTTCGTCGCCTACACCGACGAATCGCTGTACCGGCGCGAGCTCGAGCGCTTCTTCTACCGCGCGCACTGGTGCTACGTCGGGCTCGAAGCCGAGATCCCGAACCCTGGTGACTTCAAGCGCACCGCCATCGGTGAACGCTCGGTCCTGATGACGCGCGACAGCAGCGGCGCGATCCACGTGGTCGAGAACGTCTGCGCCCACCGCGGCATGCGCTTCTGCCGCGAGCGCCACGGCAACCGGCAGATCTTCACCTGCCCCTACCACCAGTGGAGCTACGCCCCCGACGGCGCGCTGCGCAACGTGCCCCTGCGGCGCGGCGTGCGCCAGGACGGCCAGGTGCACGGCGGCATGCCGGCCGACTTCGACCTCGCGCAGCATGGGCTGACGACGCTGAAGGTCGCGCGCCGCGGCGGCGTGGTGTTCGCCTCCTTCGACCCCGCGGTCGAGCCCCTCGAGGACTACCTCGGCCCCGAGATCCTGCGCTGGTTCGACCGCCTGTTCGACGGCCGCAAGCTGGTGCTGCTGGGCTACAACCGGCAGCGCATCCCGGGCAACTGGAAGCTGATGCAGGAGAACATCAAGGACCCCTACCACCCAGGGCTGCTGCACACCTGGTTCGTCACCTTCGGGCTGTGGCGCGCCGACAACCGATCGCAACTGCGCATGGACGCGCGCCACCGCCACGCGGCCATGATCTCCACCCGCGGTGCCGCCGGCCAGGCCGCGCAGGTGACCCAGGTCTCGAGCTTCAAGGAGAGCATGAAGCTTCATGACCCGAGCTTCCTGGACATCGTACCCGAGCCCTGGTGGGGCGGGCCGACGGCGGTGATGACCACGATCTTTCCCAGCGTCATCCTGCAGCAGCAGGTCAACAGCGTGTCCACGCGCCACATCCAGCCGCGCGGGCCCGGGGCCTTCGACTTCGTCTGGACGCACTTCGGCTTCGAGGACGACAGCGCCGAGATGACGCGCCGGCGTCTGCGCCAGGCCAACCTCTTCGGCCCGGCGGGCTTCGTCTCCGCCGACGACGGCGAGGTGATCGAGTTCTCGCAACAGGCCTTCGAGTCCAAGCCCTTCCACCGCACGCTGGCCGAACTCGGCGGGCGAGACGTCGGCGACACCGAGCACATGGTCACCGAGACCCTGATCCGCGGCATGTACCGCTACTGGCGCGAGGTGATGGAGGCATGACGATGGAGTCGTCCACCGGCGTTGCCGCCGCCACCGAAACCGGCACGCCCGCCGCGCCGGATGCCACGCCGGACCTTGCCACCTATCTGGCGATCGTGCAGTTGCACGCCGACTATGCCGCCGCGCTGGACGCCGGCGGCTGGGAGCGGTGGCCCGATTTCTTCACCGAGGATGGCGTCTACCGGCTGCAGCCGCGCGAGAACTTCGAGCGCGGCTTCCCGCTCGCCACCCTGTCCTTCGAAGGTCGGGGCATGCTGAAGGATCGCGTCTACGGCATCCGCGAGACCCTCTTCCACGACCCCTACTACCAGCGGCATGTGGTCGGCGCGCCGGTGCTGCGCCGGGTCGAGGGCGGACGCATCGAGTGCGAGACCAACTACGCCGTCTTCCGCACCAAGCTGTCGGAGCCGACGACGGTGTTCAACGTCGGCCGCTACCTCGACACCATCGTGCCCACGCCGCAGGGGCTGAAGTTCGCCGCGCGCCTGTGCATCTACGACAGCGAGCTGATCCCGAACTCGATCATCTATCCCGTCTGACCGGGCGGGCCGGTCCGCGGCGTCTTACTCGAAGCGGCTGAAGTCGGGCCGGCGCTTGTGCAGGAAGGCCTGGAAGGCCTCCTGGGCCTCGGGGCTGCGCAGGCGGCGGGTGAAGACCTCGCCCTCGGTGCGGATCGCGGCCAGCACCTGCTCGCGCTGGTGACCGCGCATCAGGCGCTTGGCGTCGCGCACCGCGCCAGGCGGCAACTGGCGGAAGCGCCCGGCGACGCGCCGGGCGTGCGGCAGCACCTCGGCCGCGGGCAGCACCGCGTTGGCGATGCCGCACTCCACCGCCTGCTCGCCGGTGAAGGGGTCGCCCAGCAGCAGGCGTTCGGCGGCGCGCCGGTAGCCCATCAGCTGCGGCACCAGCAGGCTGGAGGCGTATTCCGGCACCAGGCCGAGCTGCACGAAGGGCATGGCCAGCCGCGCCTCGTCGCTGACGTAGACGAAGTCGCAGTGCAGCAGCATCGTCGTGCCCACGCCGATGGCCGCGCCGGTGACGGCCGCCACCACCGGCTTCTCGAACACCGCCAGCGCATGCAGGAAGCGGAAGACCGGCGAACCTTCGCTGTCGCTGCCCATGCCGGGCGGGCGGCTCATGAAGTCCTCGATGTCGTTGCCCGAGGTGAAGATGCCCGGCTGGCCGCAGATCAGCGCCGCACGCACGGCGGGCTCGGCCTGCGCCGCCTGCAGCGCCTGCGCCATCGCGACATACATCTCGCCGGTCAGCGCGTTCTTCTTCTCCGGCCGCGCGATCTCGATCAGCGCGACGCCGTCGTCGACGGCGGTGCGGATATGGGGGGAGGTGCTCATGGGGTGCTCCAGGTGGGCCGCCGGGGGCGGCCGGCGGCGGGGTGTCTCAGGGGCTGGGTTTCGCGCGGGGGCCGCCTCACACCCGCTCGAAGATGCCGGCCGCGCCCTGGCCCATGCCCACGCACATCGTGACCATGCCGTAGCGCTGCTGGTGGCGGTGCAGCGCGTGCACCACCGTGGCCGAGCGGATCGCGCCGGTGGCGCCCAGCGGGTGACCGAGCGCGATCGCGCCGCCCATCGGATTGACGCGGCTCGGGTCCAGGCCGACGGTGTCCATCACCGCCAGCGCCTGCGCGGCGAAGGCCTCGTTCAACTCGAACCAGCCGATGTCGTCGAGCTTCAGGCCGGCCGCCTTCAGCGCTGCCGGGATGGCCTCGATCGGGCCGATGCCCATGATCTGCGGCGGCACGCCGCGCGCCGCGAAGCTGACGAAGCGCGCCAGCGGCGTCAGGCCGAAGGTCTTGACGGCACGCTCGCTGGCGAGGATCAGCGCGCCCGCTCCATCACTCGTCTGCGAGCTGTTGCCTGCCGTCACCGAACCCTTGGCAGCGAAGACCGGCTTCAGCCGTGCCAGGCCCTCGAGCGTGGTGTCGGGCCGCGGGCCCTCGTCGATGTCGACCGTGCGCGTGCGCGTGCCCACCTCGCATCGGGCCAGGTCCGGGAAGCGCTCGACCACGGTGACCGGGGTCATCTCGGCCTTGAACTGTCCGGCAGCGATGGCCGCGAGCGCCTTCTCGTGCGAGGCCAGCGCAAAGGCGTCCTGGCGCTCGCGCGTGACCTTCCACTGCTCGGCCACCTTCTCCGCCGTCAGTCCCATGCCGTAGGCGATGCCGACGTTCTCGTCGCGCTCGAAGACCGCCGGGTTGAAGGAGGGCTTGTGCCCGCTCATCGGCACCATGCTCATGCTCTCGGCACCGCCGGCGATGACGACGTCGGCCTCGCCGACGCGGATGCGGTCGGCCGCCATCTGCACCGCCGTCAGGCCGGAGGCGCAGAAGCGGTTGACGGTGACGCCACCGACGCTGTGCGGCAGGCCGGCGAGCACCATCGCCACGCGCGCGATGTTCACGCCCTGCTCGGCCTCGGGCAGGCTGCAGCCGACGACCGCGTCCTCGATCGCCTGGGGGTCGAGCGTGGGCACCTGCGCGAGGGCATGGCGCACGGCGGCGACCAGCAGGTCGTCGGGGCGGGTGTGGCGGAAGTAACCGCGGCTGGACTTGCCGATCGGGGTGCGGGTGGCGGCGACGATGTAGGCGTCCTGGACTTGCTTGCTCATGTTCGGTCTCCGGGTGCGCGCTTGCGCCTTCAATTGCGCACCGGCTTGCCGGTGGACAGCATGCCCATGATGCGCTCCTGCGTCTTGGGGTGCTCGAGCAGGCTGCAGAAATGCTTGCGCTCGAGGGCCATCAGGTAGTCCTCGGTGCCGAGGCTGCCGCCGTCGACGTCGCCGCCGCAGACGGTCTCGGCAATCAGCGCGGCGATGTGGAAGTCGTGCGCGCTGATGAAGCCGCCGTCGCGCATGTTGGCCAGTTGCACCTTGATGGTCGCCAGGCCGCTGCGCCCGGCCATCGGGAAGCGCGCACGCGCCGGCGCCCGCCAGCCGCTGTCGGCCATCGCCCGCGCCTGCGAGAGCGCCACGTGCAGCAACTCGTCCTTGTGCGGCACGATGACGTCGCCCTCGACCAGGTAGCCGAGCTTGCGCGACTCGATCGCGCTCGTGCCGACCTTGGCCATCGCGGCATTCGTGAAGCCGTCGGTGAGGAACTTCAGGACGTCGGCATTGGCATTGCCGGCGCTGGCCATCTCGGCCGCGCGGCGCGCGATGTAAGCCAGGCCGCCCGCGCCCGGCACGAGCCCGATGCCGACCTCGACCAGACCCAGGTAGGACTCCATCGCCGCCACACGCCGCGCGCTGTAGATGGCGAGTTCGCAGCCGCCGCCCAGCGCGATGCCGCGGATGGCGCTGACCACCGGCACCTGCGCGTAGCGCATGCGCAGCATCGCATCCTGGAACTTCTTCAACTCCGGGCCGATGCCCTTGGCGCCGAGCTTCATGAACACCGGCATCAGCGACTCGAGGTTCGCACCGGCGGAGAACACATCGTCGGGCGACCAGATCACGAGCCCGCGATAGCCCGCTTCGGCCAGGTCCAGCGCGCGCGCGAGGCCCTCGCCCACCGCCGGGCTGATGAGGTGCAGCTTGGCCGTGATCGTGGCGACGACGAACTCGCCGTCGGGGGTCCAGACGCGGATCTCGTCGTTGCGGAAGAGCTCGGTGCCGGCCTTCAGCGGGTCGGGCGCGTCAGCGCCGAGCACGTCCTCGCGGAAGCGCTGGCGGGCGTACACCGGCAGCCCGATCAAGGGCACCCAGGTCTGGCGCGCCGGGCTCCACGAGCCCGCTGGCGAGTGCACGCCGCCGTGCTCGGCCACCGGGCCCTCGAAGACCCAGCGCGGCAGCGGCGCGGCACACAGCGCCTTGCCGGCGTCGATGTCGGCCTGCACCCACTGCGCCACCTGCAGCCAGCCCGCCTGTTGCCAGAGCTCGAACGGCCCGTGCTTCAGGCCGAAACCCCAGCGCATGGCGAAGTCGACGTCGCGCGCGCAGTCGGCGATCGACTCCAGGTGCACAGCGGCGTAGTGGAAGCCGTCGCGCAGGATGGCCCACAGGAACTGCGCCTGCGGGTTCGAGCTCTCGCGCAGCAGCTTGAGCCTCTCGGCCGGCGGCTTCCTGAGCATGCGCTCGACGATGGGCTCGGCCTTTCCACCGGCGGCCACGTAGCCGCCGCTGGCCGCATCGAACTTCTGGATGTCCTTGCCGACCTTGCGGTAGAAGCCCGCACCGCTCTTCTGCCCGAGCGCGCCCTGACCGAGCAGGGCCGAGAGCACCGCAGGCGTGGCGTACAGGGCGGCGAAGGGGTCGCCCGCGCCGGTGCCCTCGCCCAGCGTGTCCTGCAGGGTCTTGATGACGTGGGCCATGGTGTCGAGGCCCACGACGTCGGCGGTACGGAAGGTGCCCGACGAGGCCCGGCCGAGCTTCTTGCCGGTGAGGTCGTCGACGATGTCGAAGCCCAGGCCGAAGCGCTCGGCTTCCTTCATCGTCGCGAGCATGCCGGCGATGCCCACCCGGTTGGCGATGAAGTTGGGCGTGTCCTTGGCCCGCACGACGCTCTTGCCGAGCACGCTGGTGACGAAGGTCTCGAGGTCGTCGAGCACACGCGGCTCGGTGGCCGGCGTGGCGATCAGCTCGACGAGCTGCATGTAGCGCGGCGGGTTGAAGAAGTGGATGCCGCAAAAGCGCGGCCGCACGGCCTCGGGCAGGGCCTCGGACAAGCGGGTGATCGACAGGCCCGAGGTGTTGCTGGCCACCACCGCGTGCGGCGCGAGCGCGCCAGCGATGCGGTGGTAGAGGTCGAGCTTCCAGTCCATGCGCTCGGCGATCGCCTCGATCACGAGGTCGCACTGACCGAGCAGCTCGAGGTGCTCTTCGTAGTTGGCGGCGACGATGCGCTCGGCCAGCTCGGGCACGCCCAGCGGCGCCGGCTTTAGCTTCTTCAGGTTCTCGATGGCCTTCGTGACGACGCCGTTCTTCGGCCCGTCCTTGGCCGGGAGGTCGAACAGCACGACGGGGACGTTGACGTTGACCAGGTGAGCGGCGATCTGCGCGCCCATGACGCCGGCGCCCAGCACGGCGACCTGACGGACGTTGAATTTCGGGGTCATGGGGTGGGTCTCGGGTTGTCGTTGGGGGTCGTTTGGTGTTCGGCTCCATGCCTGAACAGGCACAGGACTCGGAAAGCGAAGCGGTCGTCTTGGTTCACAGGGCTGCCTCTTCGCGAGGCCGGGCGTGCAGGGCATGGGGCTGCGCTCATGTCCCCCGCCATCGGCCAAGGCCGATGGCTCCTCCTTTACTTCGCTCCGCCCCATGCCCTGCCCACCCGGCCCGGCCGGTGTGGGGGCGGGCGAATGCAAGGAAACCCCTCCCCATCTCCTGACATCGCAGGACCCAACCCTTTGCACGCCCGAATGCAGGCAGGCCGAGGGGTGTGGGTGTCCCCCGCAGCGAAGTAAAGGGGGAGGACTCGGCCAGCAGGCCGAGTCCGGAGGACATGAGCGGAGGGGGGCACCCGCGCCCCTCGGCCCGAGGCACAGCGGGCAAGCAAGACAGCTGCGATGTCACTCCACCCTCTGCCAGGTCTGGGTGCGGCCGAGCAGCGGCGTGCCGACATAGCCCCGGACATCGAGGGCGCGGCCGCCGTCCTTCAGCGTCATCCGAACCTTGTAGGTCTTGCCGTTGTTCGGGTCGAGGATGGTGCCGCTGTCCCAATGCTCACCGCCCGACGAACGCCGCACCCCTTCGATGATGGTCATGCCCAGCACGGGCTGGTCCTTGCGCGCGCCCTCGCAGTCAGCGCATCGTGCCGATTGCTTCGAAGGATCGGCGATCTTCTCGATCCTGCCGCTCAGCGCGCCACCGGCCTCGGTGATGCGCACATGCGATTTCTCCGTCTTGCCGTCGTCGTCGATCGTGCGCCACAGCCCCGCGGGACTGGACTGCGCCAGGGCGGCGGCGCTGGCCAGGCACAGCGCGGCCGCGATCGTCAGGGTCTTGTGCATGGGCGTGTCTCCGCGTGAATCAGAACATCGATTCTTCCATCGCCATCAGCGGCTTGACACCGCTGCGCGCGCTGCGGATCAAGCCCGCCGTCTCGGGCAGCAGCTTGGCGAAGTAGAAGCGCGCCGTGTGCAGCTTGGCCACGTAGAACGGGTCGCCCGAGTCCTTCTTCTGCAGCGCGATCTTGGCCATGCGCGCCCAGAACCACGCGAACACGAGGTGTCCGCACACGCGAAGGTAATCCACCGCCGCGGCACCCACCTCGTCGGTATTGCCGAAGGCCTTCATGCCGAGCTCGGTCGTCAGCTTGGTCACCTTGTCACCCAGGTCGGCCAGCGGGTTCACGAACTCCTGCATCTCCTCGTCCACGCCCTCCTCCTCGACGAAAGCAGCGACGAGCTTGCCGAACTTCTTCAGCTTCCTGCCGTTGTCGGCCAACACCTTGCGCCCCAGCAGGTCCAGCGACTGGATCGTGTTCGTGCCCTCGTAGATCATGTTGATGCGGGCGTCGCGCACGTGCTGCTCCATCCCCCACTCGCGGATGTAGCCGTGGCCGCCGAAGACCTGCAGGCAATGCGAGGTCGCGATCCAGGCGTTGTCGGTGACGAAGGCCTTGACGATGGGAGTCAGCAGCGCCACCAGGTCGGCGCACTCGGCGCGCTCGTCGGCGTCGTCGCTCGAGAGTTCCTTGTCGATGAGCAGCGCGCACCACACCGCCATCGCGCGCGCGCCCTCGGCATAGGCGCGCGCGGTCAGCAGCATCTTGCGCACGTCGGGGTGGACGATGATCGGGTCGGCCGGCTTGTCGGGCGCCTTCGCGCCGGTCAGGCTGCGCATCTGCAGCCGGTCCCGCGCATAGGCCACGGCGTTCTGGTAGGCCACCTCGGTCAGGCCGAGCGACTGGTTGCCCACCCCCAGGCGCGCTGCATTCATCATCACGAACATCGCCGCCAGGCCCTTGTGCGGCTCGCCCACCAGCGTGCCCACCGCGCCGTCCAGCACCATCTGGCACGTGGCGTTGCCGTGGATGCCCATCTTGTGCTCGATCGCGCCGCAGTGGATGCCGTTGCGCGCGCCGAGCGAGCCGTCGGCGTTGACGTGGAACTTCGGCACCACGAACAGCGAGATGCCCTTGCTGCCCGCCGGCGCATCGGGCAGGCGCGCGAGCACCAGGTGCACGATGTTGGGCACGAGGTCGTGCTCGCCGGCGGAGATGAAGATCTTCTGCCCTGTCAGGCGGTAGCTGCCGTCGGGCAGGGGCTCGGCCTTGGTCCGCAGCAGGCCCAGGTCGGTGCCGCAGTGCGGCTCGGTCAGGCACATCGTGCCGGTCCACTCACCGCGGGTCAGGCGCGGCAGGTACACAGCCTTCTGCTGCGGCGTGCCGTGCGCGTGCAGGCATTCGTAGGCCCCGTGCGACAGCCCCGGGTACATGGTCCAGGCCTGGTTGGCCGAGTTCAGCATCTCGTAGAAGCACTGGTTGACGACCGCGGGCAGGCCCTGGCCGCCGTAGGCCGGGTCGCAGCCGAGCGCCGGCCAGCCGCCCTCGACGTACTTCGCGTAGGCCTCCTTGAAGCCCACGGGCGTGCGCACCTCGTGCGTGTCCTTGTCGAGCACGCAGCCCTGCGCGTCGCCGCTGGCGTTCAGCGGGAACAGCACCTCGGCAGCGAACTTGCCCCCCTCTTCGAGGACGGCGTTGATGGTGTCGGCGTCGATGTCGGCGTGACGTGGCAGTTGCCTGAGTTCTTCGGTGATGTCCAGCAGCTCGTGCAGCACGAACTGCAGGTCGCGCACGGGCGGGCGGTAGATGGGCATGGCAGGCTCCAGGACGGGGGGTCGGAAGGGGTCGAAAGGGGTCAGGGCAAGGGGCCGAGGATGCGCTCGAAGCCCGCGCGTGCGCGGTCGATGGCGCCCGGGGTGCGCAGGAAGCGCGCGTCGTGGTGCAAGGCCAGGATGAGGCCGTGGATCTCGAACAGCATCTGCTGCACGTCGGTGTCGGCGCGCAGGTGGCCCTCCTGCACCGCCTGCTCGATCGCGCGCTGCAGGGCTCGGCGCCAGGTCTGCACCATCTGCGCCAGCGCGTCGCGCACCGGGCCGGGCCGGTCGTCGAACTCGACCGCGCCACTGATGTAGATGCAGCCGGAGTCGATCTCCTGCGAGACACGGCGCAGCCAGCGCTCGATCAGCGCGCGCAAGCGCGGCAGGCCGCGCGGCTGGCTCATCGACGGGGCGAAGACCTCGGCCTCGAAACGCTCGTGGTACGCACGCACGACGGCGATCTGCAGTTCCTCGCGCGAGCCGAAATGCGCGAACACACCCGACTTGCTCATCCCCGTGAGCTCGGCCAGCGCGCCGATGGACAAGCCCTCCAGCCCCATGTGCGAGGCCAGCCCGAGCGCGGCGTCCAGGATCGCGGTGTGCGTCTGCCGGCCCTTGCTGGGCGCGGGCCCGCGTGCGGGGGCGGCAGGGGACAAGGAAGCGGACATCGGAAGAAAATCGAACGATCGTGCTATTTTGCACGCAAGGCGGCGGACGAGCGGCGCGCATGGTCAAGGTCCGGGCCTGGCAGAGCCTGAAATGGTTCGGCACGCCCGGCCGCGGGGCCTCAGCCTGCTGCTATCCTTGCGCCAGGAGGTTCTCTGATGGACGTGCTGCAGCTCGACGTCTCAGGCCGCCCGCAGGCCTGGATCTCGGCCCAGGAGGCCGCCACCCTCTACGCGATCGACGCCGTCGCGTGGACCCTGGGTGACGCATGCACCGTGCTGCGCGGCGGGGTGCAACGCGCCACCGGCACGCTCTCTCGCATCGAGGTGCATTCCATCGTCGCCGTCCGGGGCGCCGTCCCGAGCCGAGCCTGGCGCACCGAACCCACGCTGAGCAACACCAAGCTGTTCGCGCGCGACCGCCTTGTCTGCGCCTATTGCGGCCTGCGCCTGCGCGAGGCCGAACTCACGCGCGAGCACATCGTGCCCGTCTCGCGCGGTGGCGACGACAGCTGGATGAACTGCATCACGGCCTGCCGCACCTGCAACGGCCGCAAGGGCAACCGCCTGCCCGAGGAGGCACGCATGCCCCTGCACTACCTGCCCTACGTGCCCAGCCTGCACGAGGACATGATCCTGCGCGGCCGGCGCATCCTGGCCGACCAGATGGACTTCCTGCTCGCCGGCGTGCCGCGAAGTTCGCGCCTGCACGGCTGAACCCCACTCCCCGGAGAACGACCCCGCCATGAAGCCGACCGCCCTGGGTGCCCTGTGCCTGGCCTTTGTGCTCACCGCCTGCAGCACCACCAGCCCCGACGTCATCAAGCGCGAGAACGCCAACCGCATGGAGACGGTGCTCGATGGCGTCGTCCTGTCCTTGCGGCCGGTGCAGGTCGAGGGCAGCCAGAGCGGCGTGGGCGCGGCCACTGGCGGTGCCGTGGGCGGCATCGCGGGCAGCACGATCGGCAGCGGCCGGCGCGACAGCCAGGTGGGCGCCGTCCTGGGCGCCGTGGCCGGGGCGGTCGTCGGCAACACCGTCGAGCGCATGGCCACCCGCGAGAACGCCGTGGAGATCCTGGTGCAGTTGCGGGGCGGCGAGCGCCGTGCCATCGTCCAGGCGCAGGGCAGCGAGACGCTGCAGCCAGGAGACGCGGTCGTGATCGTCACGAGCGGCAGTCGCGTGCGGGTCGTGAAGGCGCCTGCGGCAGGTGCGCCAACCCCGCGCTGAAGCCTGCCCGCCGGCCGGCGCTTGACGGCGGATCCGCAGCGCACGGGAACCGGCCGGCCCCGCGGGCCGGTAGACCTCAGGCCGGCAAGGCCTCGGGCCCGGGCACCGCGCTCTCCTCGAACAGCCGGTGCTCCATGCCGTAGCGCACCAGCGAAGCGGTGCTGTCGACGCCGAGCTTTTCCATGATGCGCGCCTTGTGCGTGCTGATCGTCTTGATCGACAGGTGCAGTTCGTCGGCGATGTCGGTCAGGCGCCGGCCGCCGACGATGAGGCGGTAGACCTCGAACTCGCGGTTGCTCAGTTGCTCGTGCCGCGGCGTGCCCTGCAACTCCCGCAAGCCGATGGCCAGCTTCTCGGCCAGTTCCGGGCTCACGTAGGCACCACCCGAGGCCAGCTTGCGTATCGCCCCGACGAGTTGCTCTCCCGCGACGTCCTTCGTCAGGTAGCCGTTGGCCCCGGAGCGGAAGGCGCGCAGCGCGTATTGCTCTTCGGCGTGCATCGTCAGCACCAGCACGGCCACGTCCGGGTATTCGGCCTTGACCCGCTTGATCAGGTCCATGGTCGGGATGCCCGGCATCGAGAGGTCGGTCACGAGCACATCCACCTGGCGGCGGCGCAGCGCCTCCAGGACCTCGTAGCCGTTGGCCGCCTGATCGACAACCTCGAGATCGACCTCGGCGGCCAGCAGGCGGGCCAATCCCTCGCGCAGGAGTTGGTGGTCATCCGCAAGCACGACAGTGATCGCGCCGGTGATCGGGTTGCTCAATTCACTTCTCCGGTGAAGCGCGGGTCACGACACAGTTTGCTGGCCGCGCCCGCGATCGGCATTCTCGCCTCGATCACGCAACCTCCTTGCAACGCGTCCTGGACTTGCAGTTGCCCACCGCAGGCCTCGGCGCGTTCGCGCATGCCTTGCAGGCCCAGGCGCGGCCGGCTTGTTGCGTCGTGACGGGAAAGCCCCGTCCCGTCATCGCGAACGCGCAGCAAGAAGGACGCTCCATCGAAGATGACCTCAACCACCACCGTCGACGCCTTGGCGTGCCGGACTGCGTTGGACAGGGCCTCTTGAGCGATCCGGTAACTGGCCAATTCAACCACCGGGTCCATTCGAGTATCGCCGAGGGCCTGCAGATATGCACGGACCTCCACAGTGACCGACAACCTTGCTCGTACTTGCTGCGCCAGCGCCTGCAGCGCGGGCACGAGCCCGGACTCGCTCAATTCGGGAGGGCGCAGATCAAGGGCGATGCGCCGCACCGCGGCCATCGTGCCGTCCACCAGCGGCAACAGGCCGCGCGCACCCTGTTGCAGCACCGGGGCATCGTCGGCGTCGCCGGCCTGCGCAAGCCTCGACAGCTCGAGCTTCAAAGCCAGCAGGTACTGACCGAGTTCGTCGTGCAACTCGCGCGCGACGCGCAGGCGCTCGGCCTCTTGCGCTGCCATGACGGGCGGCAAGACCGGCAAGGGATCGGCACGCGCATGCATCGGCAGCGGCAAGGGTCGGGATGAGGCGTAGGGCATCGCAGCGGGAGGAACGACTCGACAGTCCGGACCTCAATCTAGCCTTGTTTCAGACGCGAGCGCGGGCACGCCAGACACGTCATTTGCGTGCCCGCAAGGGCCGCGCGACACGCGAGGGCTCCGACCGACCGCGGCACCGCTGCTCTCGGAAAAGTCCGATCCCTGCCTCGGAGACGCCGAGCCTGCAGGGCCCCGACTCCTACCGCAACTTCGTCCGCGCGCCGATACCGCGCGGGCGGCCTTTGCGTAAAGCTCCTGCCTCCCCTAACCCACTTCCACCAAGAGGGAGCTTCCATGACCGTACTCACTTCCACGCCCGCCCAGGTCACCGAGTTGCAGCGCGCGCGTCCTGCTGCGGCAGCCGCCCGCTGCACCGCCTCGGACCTGCTGCGCTGGGCGGGCCTGGCCGAGCACGCCAACGAACAGACCGACCGGATGCCGTTCGCAACCCGCCGCGTCCGCGCCGATGCCGCACTGGTGCATGAGGGCACGCCCTTCGAGTATCTGTACTTCGTGTGCGCCGGCAGCTTCAAGTGCGTCCAGGTCGACTCCGAAGGCTATGAGCAGGTGCTCGGCTTCGCCTTGCACTCCGACATGATCGGGCTGGACGGCATGAGCCGGGGGCGCCATGCCAGCGGCGCCGTCGCCCTGGAGGACTCCACGGTCGCCGCGCTGCCCTTCACCGAGATGATGTCGGCCTCGCGACGCCTGCCGTCCATCGAGCGCCTGATCCAGCGCGCCGTCGGCGCCGAGCTGCTGCGCCGCAGCGACACGCAGTACCTGATGTCGGCGGCGAGTTCCGAGGTGCGGGTCGCGCGCTTCCTGCTGCACTTCGCGCGGCGCCAGAACGCCCTGGGCTACTCCGACCGACGCATCCGCCTTCGCATGACGCGACGCGACATCGCCAGCCACCTCGGCGTTGCGCACGAGACCGTCAGCCGCGCGCTCACGGCGCTGCAGCAAGTGGGCTGCATCGCCGTGACCTACCGCGACATCGAGCTGATCGACACCCGGCTGCTGCAGGACATCCAGCGCATCACCCGCGGGACCTGGCGCGTGGCGCTGCGCGGCAACGACGGCGCCGACGGTGAAGTCGGCCGCGCCATGGCGCCGGCGGCCTTGCTGCCGGGTATCGGCTCGATCGCCGCCCGGGGCGCGGGGGCTGCAGCGCGCGTCGGCGCCTGAGTCACGAGCGTCCGCACGCCCGGTCGCCGGTCGAAGCGATGCTGCGCAGGCTCAAGGCTCGGCGGCACGCGCGGAGCACGATGGAAGGGTGCGCCACCGACACCCCTCGGCGGCGCACGCAGTTGAGGGGCCCGGATCCGGGCCCGGTCTGGTGTCCAGGGCCCCGGACAGGATGGAGGCTGCCTCAGACCGGCGGACGCCGCAAGGCCAGGCCGGGGACCTCCGCCACCCCGCCGACCCGCCTGCCACGGGTCGGCGGGTTCTTTTTCGCGTTCCCGTCTGCCCTCCCGAAGGCCGGGCTCCGGCCGCCCCGTCCCCGCGCGCGAGCACAAGAATGTAGGGGGCGACCCCGCCCGTTCTGGTCAGGCCTGAGGCGCTGCCGTTGCGAAGGGGGTCAGCAAGGCGGTCACCTGCGCATCTTCGACTTGGCGGAAGTCCCGGTAATGCGCGCCCACGGCATGGAACAAGGGTGGCTGCCAGAGGCAGACGAGCTCGTCGACCTCCCGGGCGAGCGCGGCTGCAGCCTGCGCCGAGGCCACCGGCACCGCCAGCACGATGCGCGTCGGCGCAGGAACACCATGCCGCAGCGCGAGCACGGCCGCGCGCGCGGTCGTGCCGGTGGCCAGGCCGTCGTCGACCACGATGGCGGTGCAGCCCTGCAAGGGCACGGCAGCGCGACCGCGCAGGTACTGCCGGCGGCGGCGGGCGATCTCGCCCAGCTCGCGCTGCTGACCCTGCTCGACCCAGTCCCGCCCGGCACCGGTGCGGCGCATCATCTCGGCATCGGTGACGAGTTGCGGCAGTCGGTCTTCACCCAGCCTCGCCACCGCCGCCACGGCGAGTTCGGGCTGACCGGGGGCGCCGATCTTGCGCACGATCAGCAGGTCCAGCGGCGCGTGCAGTGCACGCGCCACCTCGACCGCCACGGGGACGCCGCCGCGCGGCAGCGCCAGCACGACCGGACGCTCCCAGCGCCGCAGCGCCAGCGCCGCCGCGAGTTCGCGGCCGGCCTCGGCACGGTCGGCGTAGGGTTGCACCCGTGGGGCGACGGGGGGGGGTGCCCGCTGGCGGGTGCGGCAGCTGGGCCGCACCCGGCGCAGCGGTGACCTGGGGTTGGGAACTCATCGACGCACTCCTCGGTCCGCCGGGGTCGAGGGCGGGCCCCGGACGTGGACCGGCCCATGCTGCGCCAAGCAGGCCACCGCGACATTGAGCCACCCGGGCACGCGCGACCGCCGCTGCGCCCGTGGATACGGGCACGCTGCGTGCGGTCAAGCACCCATGGGCCATCCCTGCCGACCATGGACTGCCGCCGCGCAGGTGGGTGTGGGGCCGAAGCACCACGCCAGCACGCGCGGGACCGATGCGTCAACGCGCGCGTCCGTTGAAGGAAGGACACCATGACCGAAACCGCCGTCACCGTGGGTGCACACCATCTGCCCGGCCTCCTGGCACTCGACCCGGGCGACCGCGCGCTCGTGCTGTTCGCGCACGGCAGCGGCTCGGGGCGCTCGAGTCCCCGCAACCGGGAGGTCGCCGCCGTGCTGCGAACCCACCGCCTCGCCACGCTGCAATTCGACATGCTCGACGCCGAGGAGGCACTGGACCGCCAGCGCGTCTTCGACATCCCGCTGCTGGCGCGCCGGCTGGCCGAGGTCATCGACTGGACGCGGCGCCACCCGGCCACGTCGGCGCTGCCGCTGGTCCTGTTCGGCGCGAGCACCGGCGCCGCCGCCGCGCTGGTGGCGAGCGCGCTGCGACCCGGGCGCGTGCAGGCGATCGTCGCGCGCGGCGGCCGCCCCGACCTGGCCGGCGGTGCGCTGCCTGCGGTCACGGCGCCGACCCTGCTGATCGTCGGCGGCACGGACCTGGACGTGCTCGACCTGAACCGGCAGGCCGTCGAGCGCATGCGCGCGCCGGTGCGTCTGGAGGTCGTGCCCGGCGCCTCGCACCTGTTCAGCGAGCCGGGCAAGCTCGAGCGCGTGGCCACCCTGGCCGCCCATTGGTTCGTCGATCACCTGCCCGACGCTACCCCACCCGTCTTGCGCGCAGCCGTGCCGGACGCCAAGAGCGCAGGGCTCGTCGCCCAGCGCTGAGAGGGTGTAGACGTAATGTTTTACGTTGCCAACCTAGTAGCAAGGATACGCGCCTCGGCAAGCCAGACCCAAGCCAGCGGGGCCCAGTCGGAGCGGTCATGATGGACGATGA
>JAIXWM010000069.1 GCA_027491255.1 Rubrivivax sp.
AAGGCAGCGCTGTCGGCGTAGGCGTAGGCGTAGGCGTAGGCGTAGGCGTAGGCGTAGGCGTAGGCGTAGGCGTAGGCGTAGGCGTAGGCGTAGTCGCAGGCGCAGGCGTGGGCGCAGGCGTGGGCGTGGGCGACGTGGCTGGCGCATGGGGCGACGGCTCGGGCGACACCGCGGGTGGTGTCCGCGCCGCAGCCGTCCCCTCACCGGGCGCGGCCGAATCCGTCACGGGCCCGCGCCCACCCGCAGGCGCGACGGTGAACCACCCGACCCAGGCCGTGTCGGCACCGCTCGCGCCCGGGCTCGCGCGCCACCAGCCGCCCAGGACCAGCGCATGGGCGGCCAGCACGACAGGCAGCACCCAGGCGGCGTCGGTCCAGCGCAGCCGTGGCGTCTGCGGGGGGCCGGGGTCCAAGCTCTTGCGCACGCCACAATCTTGCCATCGGCACACGCCGCCACCCACCCTGTCGACATGAAGCTCGCCACCTGGAAGGACGGCTCGCGCGACGGCCAGCTCGTCGTCGTCTCGCGCGACCTTGCCACCGCGCACTTTGCCCATGGCCGCGTGACGACCCTGCAGCAGGCGCTGGACGACTGGAACTTCCTGTCGCCACAGTTGCAGGAGCTGTCGCTGTCCCTGGACGAAGGCAAGGCGCGCCACGCCTTCGCCTTCGAGCCGCAGCGCTGCGCGGCGCCGCTGCCGCGGGCCTACCAGTGGGCCTGCGCCGTCGGGGCCGGCGACACGGCCCTGCAACTCCTGCCCGCCGACGACCTGCTCGGCCCGCGCGATCGGGTGCGCGTCGAGCCTGGCAGCCGATCGAACGTCGCGCCGGTGCTGGCAGCGGTCACCGGCGATCTGGAGCGCGGCGCCGGCACGCAGACGGCGCTGGAGGCGGTGCGCCTGCTCACGCTGTGCGGGGTCTGGCACGTCGCGGTGCCGGCCGGCAGCGCCGGCAGCAGCCCGCCGCCAATCGACTTGGCGCTGGCCACCAGCTTCGCGCCGGTGATGGTGACGCCTGACGAACTGGGCCCGGCCTGGCGCGACGGTCGGCTCCAGGGCGATCTCCAGGTGGAACGCGGCGCGGCACCAGCACGGCGCGCGAACGCACAAGCACACGCACCCGCAGATGCACACGCGCACGCAGATGCACACGCGAACGGAACCGCAACCGCAGCCGCCGACCCGGCCCCAAGCCTGGGCGAGGCTCTGACCCGCCTGTGCCAGTCGCGCCGCGTCCGCGCCGGCGCCCTCGTGGGCACGCGCTGCGGCGGCATGGTCGCGCTGGCACTGGACGCCACACCGTGCGTCTCGTGGCGCCTGCCTGACGGCACCGACCCCTTCGGCGCGATCGAACTCGGCGCCCAGGCGATCGAGAAGACGCCCCAGCGCTCGCGTTTCGGCTGAACTGCGAACGCACCGCAGGTTTCACCACCGCCGCGCGCCGCGGTGCGGCAGCGTACTGAGCCCACGAAGATTTCAGGGATTGCTGCGCCGGGCTTGAACAATGCAAAAACGTGCCCCAGAATTACGTGCCAACTAGCCCTGGTTTCACATCATTTAATTGTCATTAAGGTTTGTAATCTAACTACATAGATTGATTTATTGCGGACAATAATGGGTCTCCCAAGCAGGACTTTTCCATGCCCGCCCCGACCGTAACAGTGCCTCTGGCCAGCACGGAATCCGGTCCCGCGCCTGCGCCTGTCGTCGATCACGTGCAACATTGCGTGAACCACCCGCAGCTGCCGCTGATGTTGCGCAGCTTGCGGCTGGGCTTCTTCGACGCCAGCCTGTTCGGCGGCCCCTGCTGGTACTCCGACCGCTACCTGGCGCTGCTGGGTTACGGCCGGGAGCACCGCGCGCAGTTCGAGGCCGGCTTCCGGCCGCTCGTCCACCCCGAAGACGTTCCGGCGATGCAGGCCCGCCTGCAACGCCGCGCGCGCGGCGGCCGCATCCACAACGCGACCGAAGCCCGGGTGATGCGTCGCGACGGGCGCTGGATCTGGGTGCGCTGGGTCGGGATCATCAGCGAACGCGACGCCCAGGGCCGCCCTCTGCGCATGGTCGGAACGATGGAGAACATCGACGCCCTGAAGCAGCGCCAGGGGGCGCTGATCGAGGCGCACGACGAACTGAGCGTACTGGTCGACCATGCCAATGACCGCATCGAGGAGGAGCGCAAGTACTTGGCCGGCGAGGTGCACGACCAACTCGGGCAGATGCTGGCACTGCTGCGACTGGAGTTCGACCAGTTCGCCAGGCAGGCAGCGGAACAGGATGCCATGCGCCCGGCCCTGGACCGTCTGCGCGGCCGGGTGGACGACGCGCTCCAGGCCAGCCGCCGGATCGCGCTGCGCATGCGCCCGGCGGTGCTGGATTTCGGTCTTGCGGCG
The DNA here is from genome assembly GCA_027491255.1 of Rubrivivax sp. Taxonomy (GTDB): domain Bacteria; phylum Pseudomonadota; class Gammaproteobacteria; order Burkholderiales; family Burkholderiaceae_C; genus Rubrivivax. Next base: position 2,392 of record JAIXWM010000069.1, read on the forward strand.
GCCCTGCGCTGGCTGGTCGAGGATTTCGACGCCCGCACCGGCTGCGTCTTTACGCTCGTCTTGGGCGATGGTGCAGACACGGCACTGCCCGAAGCCACCGCGACGGCGCTGTTCCGAATCGCGCAGGAGGCGATGTCCAACGCCGTGCGCCACGCGCAGCCGACCCGCGTGGAAGTGCGCCTGGAGCGCAAGGGCCGGGCACTGGCCTTGGTCGTCGACGACGACGGCCACGGCTTCGACCCTTCGGCCGTGCGCCGCCGCGCCCGCCTCGGCGTGGTCGGCATGCGCGAGCGCGCTCAGCGCATCGGCGCCCGATGGGCGCTTCGCAGCATCCCTGGGCAGGGCACCCGCATCGAGGTATTGCTGCCGTCGGGTTGAACCGGGCGTGAAATCTCCGGTATCGTGCGCTCATCAGCGCATGTCCGATGGAGAGGCTTTCATGACCGACGCCGCCGACCTGAGCAAGATGATCCCGGGCTTCGAGTTCCTGCAGGACATGGCCCGGAACTCCGCGGCCACGCTGCCCGGCCTGGGTCAATGGGTCGCCCCGACCCTGGATCCCGACGAGATCGGACGCCGCATCGACGAACTTCGCACGGTGCAGTTCTGGCTCGAGCAGAACGCACGCATGCTCGGCACCACGATCCAGGCCCTCGAGGTGCAGCGCATGACGCTGAGCGCCCTCAAGACGATGAACGTGCAGGCCGCCGACCTGGCCGAGGCCTTCAAGATCCGCCGGCCGCAGACGGCAGACCCGGCTGCGGCCGCGGCGCCGCCGGTCCCGCCACAGGGCGCTGCGAAGGATGCTGCACAAGGCGCCGCTTCCGCGCGCGCAGGCAAGTCGCGCAAGGCCGCGGCCGCAGCGGATGCGAACCCTGCGCAGGCCGCGCCACCGGCAGCATCACCGGCACCGGGCATGGCCGACCCGGTGCAGTGGTGGAACGCGCTGACACAGCAGTTCACGCAGATCGCCACCACGGCGATGAAGGACGGCTCGGTGGACAGCGCGGCGCAGATGGCCAGCACCCTGGTGCGCAACTCGGCCGACGCGATGGGGCAGGCGCTCCAGGCGGCGCGGGTCCCGCCCGAGACCGCGGCGGCGCGCCCGTCTGCCGCCCCGGCCCCGGCGGCGGGGAAGTCCGCACCGCGCAAGACGCGCGCCAAGCCCGCCGCGCGCGGTCCCCGGTGAGCAGGCACCCCCTTGGACACCGCGCTGCCTGAAGACAGCTTCCTGGTCGGCCACGCGACCCACCCGGACGCGCGCATGGCGCTCGCGATCGCGGCCGCGCAGGTGGACGCGCAGGCCGCGCGCCGCCCGGCCACCGCACGCCCGCCCAGCCTCGGACTCGTCTACTTCAGCGACCACTACGCCGCGCAGGCGCAGGCGCTGCACCAGGACCTGCGCCTGCGCTGGCCTGGCGTGCGCTGGGCCGGCTGCGCCGCGGTGGGCGTGGCCGCCAGTGGCGTCGAGTACTTCGACGAGCCGGCGCTCGTGCTGATGCTGTGCCCGCTGGCCGAGGACGCGTTCCAGGTCTTCTCGGGCACGCGGCCGCTGGGCGTGAGCGCGCACACGGCGCTCGTGCACGCGGCCCCGTCGACACCGGACCTGTCCGAGATCGTGGTCGAGCTGAGCCAGCGCGTGGCCACCGGCTACCTGTTCGGCGGGCTGGTTTCTTCGCGCGCGCAGGCCACGCAGATCGCCGAGGGCGTGTTCGACGGCGGGCTCTCGGGAGTGGGCTTCGGCGCCGGCGTGGCCCTGATCTCGCGCGTGACGCAGGGCTGCCAGCCCGTGGGCCCCGAGCGTGTGATCACCGCCGCCGAGGGGCCGCTGGTGCTGGCGCTGGACGGGCGCCCCGCCCTGCCTTGCCTGCTCGAGGACCTGGGCATCGGCCTGGACGATCCGCGCAAGGCCATGCCGGTGCTGCGCGCCACGCTCGTGGGCCTGACCGACGCCGACGCCGCGCTGCTGGGCCGCGGCGGCCAGTTCGGACCCGACGTGCGCGCGCGCCACCTGATCGGCCTGGACCCGACGCGCCAGGCGGTGGCCGTGGCCGAGCATGTCGAGCCCGGCATGCGCCTGGCCTTCAGCCAGCGCCACACCGAGGCCGCGCGCCGCGACCTGGTACGCATCTGCAGCGAGATCCGCGACGGGCTCGACAGCGCAGCCGAGCCCGCCGCCGGCGCCTTGGATGCGGCCGCGGCGCCGCGGCGCATCCTCGGCGCCGTCTACGTGAGTTGCAATGGCCGCGGCGGCCCGCACTTCGGCGCGCCCTCGGCCGAGCTGAAGATCGTGCAGCGCGCGCTCGGCGATGTGCCGCTCGCAGGATTCTTCGCCGCCGGCGAGATCGCGCGCTGCCACCTGTATGGCTACACCGGCGTGCTGACGGTGTTCACCAGCGCGTGAGCGCGCGCGGCACGCGCGGTTGCGCGTGGCACACGAGGTCGCGCCTGGCCCGAGCGCGACCGGCCCACCCGGACACCGGATTACCTGCGCCGCAGTGCAAAGCGTCTTGACCCGCCGATACCGCCCCGCGCTGCGCACGAGCGGCCACTCCCGGCTACATTGACGAACGTGGCGTCCGGGGGAGCAGACCGCCTCGCCAGCGGCCCGGCACCGGGTGACTGCCCGACCCGATGCCGCAGCCGCCCCCGACCCGCCAGCCGACCCCGTCACCCGAGTCTCGCGATGAACGCACCGCTGCCCGCTGTCGCCACTGCCTCCGCCGAGCGCGCCGAGCGCCAGCGCGCGGTCGTGGCCGCGCTCGCCCCCCTGCTGCCGGCGCATGCGCTGCTGTGGCAGGCCGAAGACACCATCCCCTACGAGTGCGACGGCCTGACCGCCTACCGCCAGCAGCCGCTGGTCGTGGCCCTGCCCGAGACCGAGGCCCAGGTGGCCGCGGTGCTGAAGGCCTGCCACCGGCTGGCCGTGCCGGTGGTCGCGCGTGGCGCCGGCACCGGGCTGTCGGGCGGCGCGCTGCCGCACGCGCTCGGCGTCACGCTGTCGCTGGCCAAGTTCAACCGCATCCTGCAGGTCGACCCCGTCAGCCGCACCGCCACCGTGCAGTGCGGCGTGCGCAACCTGGCCATCAGCGAAGCCGCCGCGCCGCACGGCCTGTACTACGCGCCCGACCCGAGCAGCCAGATCGCCTGCACCATCGGCGGCAACGTGGCCGAGAACTCCGGCGGCGTGCACTGCCTGAAGTACGGCCTGACGCTGCACAACGTGCTGCGCGTGCGCGGCTACACCGTCGAGGGCGAGCCGGTGGAGTTCGGCTCGCTCGCGCTCGACGCGCCAGGGCTGGACCTGCTGGCCGTGGTGGTGGGCAGCGAGGGCATGCTGGCCGTCACCACCGAGGTCACGGTCAAGCTGGTGCCCCGGCCGCGCCTGGCGCGCTGCGTGATGGCCAGCTTCGACGATGTGCGCAAGGCTGGCGACGCGGTGGCCGCGGTCATCGGCGCGGGCATCATCCCGGCCGGGCTGGAGATGATGGACAAGCCGATGACCGCCGCGGTCGAGGACTTCGTCCACGCCGGCTATGACCTCGACGCCGAGGCCATCCTGCTGTGCGAGAGCGACGGCACGCCCGAGGAGGTGGCCGAGGAGATCGAGCGCATGCAGGCGGTGCTGACCGCCGCCGGCGCCACGCGCCTGGCCGTCAGCCGCGACGAGGCGCAGCGCCTGAAGTTCTGGAGCGGGCGCAAGAACGCCTTCCCGGCCAGCGGGCGCATCAGCCCCGACTACATGTGCATGGACTCGACCATCCCGCGCAAGCGCCTGGCCGACATCCTGCTGGCGATCCAGGAGATGGAGCGCAAGTACGGCCTGCGCTGCGCCAACGTCTTCCACGCCGGCGACGGCAACCTGCACCCGCTGATCCTGTTCGACGCCAACGACCCCGACCAGCTGCACCGCTGCGAACTCTTCGGCGCCGACATCCTGGAGACCAGCGTCGCGCTCGGCGGCACCGTCACGGGCGAGCACGGCGTGGGCATCGAGAAGCTCAATTCGATGTGCGTGCAGTTCAGCCCCACCGAGCGCGAAGCCATGCTAGCGCTGAAGGCCGCCTTCGACCCCGCCGGCCTGCTGAACCCCGGCAAGGTGATCCCGACCCTGCAGCGCTGCGCCGAGTACGGGAAGATGCACGTGCGCAAGGGGCTGCTGCCCTTCCCGCAGCTGGAGCGGTTCTGACCGCCTTGGCAATGGCCGACGCGCACTTCGACCTGACCCCGCTGCGCCTGGCGCTGGCCCGGCTGGAGGAAGGCTGGGCCCGTTATGACCGCGAGCGTGGCGACACGCAGCTTCGCGACGGACTGATCCAGCGCTTCGAGTTCACCTACGAGCTGGCGCACAAGACCTTGCGGCGCTGGCTGCAGGCGTCCTCGGCCTCACCCGAGGAGGTGGCCGGCATGGCCTTCGCGGATCTGGTGCGCACCGGCAACGTCCACGGCCTGCTGCCCGGGGACTGGCCGGCGTGGCGGCGTTACCGCGAGCTGCGGGCCAAGACCAGCCACACCTACGACGAGGCGGTGGCGCTCGAGGTGGTGGAGTGCATCCCCGCGTTCATCGACGAAGTTCGCGGCCTGCGCGACCGGCTCGCCGCGCGGGGGGCCACACCATGACCGTGCCCGCCGGCCTGGACGTTCGCCCTCAGGAGTGGGAGACCGTGCGCCGGATCCTGCAGCGCCTGGTGCCCGACCGCGAGGTCTGGGCCTTCGGCTCGCGGGTCGACGGCCGCGCCTGGGCCTTCTCGGACCTGGACCTGGCGATCGTCGGCGATGCGCCGCTGCCGGCCGCACGGCGCGCCGAACTGCGCGAGGCCTTCGTCGAATCCGACCTGCCCTGGAAGGTCGATCTCGTCGATCTTGCCAGCGCGAGCGACGCCTTTCGGCGCATCGTCCAGAACCGCCGGGTGCGCTTGCAGGCGGCTGCGCCCGCCGCCGGCGCGGATGCGCCCCTGGCTGAAGCCATCCCTGTCTCATGATGAACGACCACGATCCCACGCTGCAGGCCCTGGCCGAGCGCATTCGCGCCGCGCAGGCCGATGGCCGCGCGCTCGACGTGCGCGGCGGCGGCACCAAGGGCTTTCTCGGCGGCGTGCCGCGGGGCGAGGTGCTCGATGTGCGCGCGCTGGCGGGCATCAGCGCCTACGAACCCACCGAGCTCGTCGTCACGGTGCGGGCCGGCACGCCGCTGGCCGAGCTGGAGGCGGCGCTGGCCGAGCGCGGGCAGGGCCTGCCCTTCGAGCCGCCGCGCTTCGGTGGCGGCGGCGACAGTACGAACAGCCACGACAGCAGCGACCGCAGCGGCACGAACGGCGCTGCGAACGGCGGCACGGTGGGCGGCATGGTCGCCGCCGGGCTGGCCGGCCCGGCGCGCGCGGCCGTGGGTAGCGTGCGCGACTACTTGCTCGGCGCGACGATGCTCGACGGCCGCGGCCAGCTGCTGAGCTTCGGCGGCCAGGTGATGAAGAACGTGGCTGGCTACGATGTCTCGCGCCTGCTCGCCGGCTCGATGGGCGTGCTCGGCGTGATCTGCGAGGTCTCGCTGAAGGTGCTGCCGCGCCCGGTGGCCACCGCGACGCTGCGCTTCGACGTCGACGAGGCCGAAGCGATCCGGCGCCTGAACGCCTGGGGCGGCCAGCCGCTGCCGCTGAGCGCCAGCATCTGGCACGGCGGGGTGCTGCACCTGCGCCTGGCCGGCGCCGCGGCCGCGGTGGCCTCGGCAGCGCGCCAGCTCGGCGGGCAGCCGCTCGGCGCCAACGAGGCCGCGGCGCTGTGGGACGGCCTGCGCGACCAGCGCAGCGCCTACTTCGCCGACGCGCAGCGCGCGGTCGACGCCGGCGGCACGCTGTGGCGCCTGTCGGTGCCGCAAGTCGCGCCGCCGCTGGCGCTGCCCGGGCCGACGCTGCTGGAATGGGGCGGCGCGCAGCGCTGGTGCTTCGGTGACCTGCCGGCCGAGCGCGTGCGCGCCGCGGCGGCGGCCGCTGGCGGCCACGCGACGGCGCTGCGCACCGGCGACGCCACGCTGCGCGCCGCGGGCGTGTTCGCGCCGCTGGCCGCGCCACTGGAGCGCATCCACCGCGACCTGAAGCGCACCTTCGACCCCGCCGGCATCCTGAACCCGGGCCGGCTCTACCCGGGGTGGTGAGCGTGACCGACGTCGTGCAGGCTATGCAGGCCTACTACGCGCGCCGCGCGGCGGAGTACGAACGCGTCTATCACAAGCCCGAGCGGCAGGCCGAATTGCGCGCCATCGAGGCCTGGATCGGCCCGCGCTTCGCGGGCCGCGACGTGCTCGAGATCGCCAGCGGCACCGGCTGGTGGCTGCCGCACGCGTCGGCATCGGCGCGCGCCTGGCTGGCGACCGACCTCAACGAGGAGACGCTGGCCGTCGCGCGCGCCAAGGCCCTGCCCGGCTGCGTGCGCTTCGCGACGCTGGACGCCTACGACCTCAACGGCCTGCCGCCCGGCCGCCGCTTCGACGCCGCCTTCGCCGGCTTCTGGTGGAGCCACGTGCCGCTGGCGCGCCTGGCGGGCTGGCTCGCCCAACTCCACGAGCGCCTGCTGCCGGGCGCGCGCGTGGTCTTCCTCGACAACAGCCATGTGCCGGGCAGCAGCCTGCCGATCACGCGCCGGGACGCCGATGGCAACACCTACCAGCGCCGCACGCTCGACGACGGCAGCGAGCACGAGGTGCTGAAGAACTTCCCCACCCGCGAGCAGGCGCTGGCCCTGCCGGGCCCGCGGGCCCGGCACGCGCGCTTCAACGAGATCGGGCACCCGCTCGTGCACTACTGGGTGCTCAAGTACGAACTCGACTGAGAGGCCGAGGCTTTGCGCCGGCCGACCGTCCACGCTGAACCGACCACGATGCAGACCACCCTCGCACCCGAATTCCAGGGCACGGCCGAAGGCGCCGAGGCCGAGGCCATCCTGCGCAAGTGCGTGCACTGCGGCTTCTGCACCGCCACCTGCCCGACCTACCAGCTGCTCGGCGACGAGCTCGACGGCCCGCGCGGGCGCATCTACCTGATGAAGCAGGTGCTGGAGGGCGCGCCCGTCACGCGCAAGACCCAGGCGCACCTGGACCGCTGCCTGACCTGCCGCAACTGCGAGAGCACCTGCCCCAGCGGCGTGCAGTACGGTCATCTGGTGGACATCGGCCGGCGCATCGTCGAGCGCAAGGTCGAGCGGCCGGCCGGCGAGCGCGCCGTGCGCTGGCTGCTGAAGGAAGGGCTGACCTCGCCGCTGTTCGCCCCGGCGATGAAGCTCGGCCAAGCCGTGCGCCCGCTGCTGCCGGCCACGCTGCAGAACAAGGTGCCGGCGCCCGCAGGCACGCGCGCCCATGCCTGGCCGCGGCGCGAACACGCGCGCAAGGTGCTGATGCTGGCCGGCTGCGTGCAGCCGGCGATGCTGCCCAACATCAACGCGGCCACCGCGCGCGTGCTCGACGCCGCCAGCATTCAGGCCGTGGTGGCCGCGGGCGCAGGCTGCTGCGGCGCGCTGCGCACGCACCTGAACGACACCGAGGGCGGCCTGGCCGACATGCGGCGCAACATCGACGCCTGGTGGCCGCATGTCGAGCGCGAGGCGGCTGCCGGCGGTGTGGAGGCCATCGTGATGAACGCCTCCGGCTGCGGCGTCACGGTCAAGGAGTACAGCCACGCGCTTGCGCACGACCCGGCCTACGCCGCGAAGGCGCGCCGCATCAGCGAGCTCACGCGCGACCTGAGCGAGCTGCTGCCCGAGCTGCTGCCCGCCTTGCGCGAGCGTCTGGGCGCAGCGGGAGCGCCGGAAGCGGTGGCAGCCGGTGATTCGCCAGGCACAGCGCGCCCCGTGGCGCCGGGCGGCGCCGCGGCATCGGCATCGGCATCGGCATCGGCAACCGCGCCCGCGCCCCGCAGCCGTCTCGTCTTCCACCCGCCGTGCACGCTGCAGCACGGCCAGCAGCTGCGCGGCGGGGTCGAATCGCACCTGCGCGAGCTGGGCTTCGACGTGCGCCTGGCCACCAGTGAGAGCCACCTGTGCTGCGGCTCGGCCGGCACCTACAGCGTGCTGCAGCCCGAGCTCGCGACCCAGCTGCGCGACCGCAAGCTCGGCGCGCTCGCGCCGGCCACCGGCGAGACCGTGATCTCCGCCAACATCGGCTGCATCCAGCACCTGCAGTCCGGCACGGCCGCGCCGGTGAAGCATTGGGTCGAGGTGCTGGACGAGGCGCTGGACCGCCCCTGAGAGCATCCCATGCACCCGTGGGCGCGCGGCGTTTTCAAGGAGGCCGTTCTGGCTGCGCCAGTCACGGCGCCTGCCGGGCACTTGGACCGGCGGCACGCCCTGAACGAAGTCGACGGGCCGGCTGCGAACGAAGGGTTGTGGGGGGGCGGGACCCGCGCGAGCGGTCTCTTCCCGAACGGCTCGCCCGGCGCGGGGAGCTGGGCAGCGCATGCGGCAGGCCGCTGACGACCGCTGCGAGGTGCTGGTGGTCGGCGCAGGCCCGGCCGGCAGCGCCTGCGCGCAGTGGCTGGCCCGGCACGGCGTGGACGTGCTGCTGGCCGACCAGCACGACTTCCCGCGCGACAAGACCTGCGGCGACGGCCTCATCCCCGATGCCCACGCGGCGCTGCGCCGCCTGGGTGTGCATGAAGAGGTGATGGACCTCGCACAACGCGTGACCGACGTGCGCTGCGTGGCGCCCAGCGGCCGCCACGTCGACGTGCCCGGCATGCTCGCGGTGCTGCCGCGGCGTGAGCTCGACCACTTGCTCGTGCGCGCCGCGCAGCGTGCCGGCGCGCGCTTGCTCACGCCGTGGCGCTTCGAGGCGGCGCTGCGCTCGGCCGACGGACGCGTGGAGGGTGCGCGTCTGCGCGCCTTCGGCACCACCGCGGGCGCTGCCCCGGCGGCCGACGAGGGGGGTGACACCGGCGTGACGCCCGGGACCGACCAGGCGCCAGCCCCGCGTCCGCAGCGCGAGGTGCGCGCACGCCACGTCGTGCTGGCCACCGGCGCCGCGCCGCAAGCCCTGATCGCCGCCGGCCTGTGCCAGCGCCGCGCGCCGAGCGCGATGGGCTTGCGGGGCTACATACGCCCCGCGCGGCCCGAGCCCGCGCTGCAGGGACTGCACGGGCGCCTGGAAGTGTTCTGGCACCGGCGCCTGAAGCCCGGCTACGGCTGGATCTTCCCCTGCCCGGGCGGGGTCTACAACATCGGCGTGGGCATCATCGACAGCCACCGCGCGCGGCCCGACGGGCGCGCCGCGATGCGCGCCCTCAACCTGCGCGAGGTCTTCGACGACTTCGCGCGCCTGCACGCGCCGGCGCGTGCCCTGGTCGAGGGCGGCACCTGGGTCGGCAGGCTCGAGGGGGCGCCGCTGCGCAGCTCGCTGCAGGGCGCGCGCTGCGCGGCGCCGGGCATCCTCGTCTCGGGCGAGGCCGCGGGCAGCACCTATTCCTTCACCGGCGAGGGCATCGGCAAGGCGATGGAGACCGGGCTTCTGGCCGCCGAGGCGCTGCTGGACGCGCGCGCCCGCGGCGGCGCGAAGGACACCGGCGACGGCACCGGCGACGACGACCACGCGCTGCAGTCCGACTACCTCGCCCGGCTGGCCCGGCTGAAGCCGAAGTTCGACCTCTACGAGCGCGGCAACACCGTCAACCACCACCCCTGGCTGACCGAGCTCCTGGTGCGCCGCGCCGCCGCAAGCCCGGGCGTGCGCCGGCGCATGGCCGACCTGCTCGAGGAGCGCGCGACGCCGGCGCAGCTCATCACCTTGCGCGGCGTGTTCAAGCTGTTCACGACGTGAACGAGCCCCCGGGCGGCGGTCAGCGGCCAGGTGTTTTTCCGCCGCAGCCGAAAGGCGCGCCAGGGTGACCCGTATCCAGACGCAAAGCGCCACCTCGGCCCGGGCCGTGGCAAGGCTTCGCGACATCGAAGCGGGGTGGTCCGGCGGGCAAGGCGGGCATGGCGGACCGGCGCTCGGCTGCTCGGACCGGCGGCCGGTCCATGGCCTCGAAAGGCCCGGCAGACACCCCTTGGCATGCGGGGTGATCCGGGGGAGCACGGGTTGACACCGCCGAGGGTGCGACCGATACTTTTTTCGAAAAAACGAATATGAATTCATATTCGTATCCAGGCGCGGAGACCCCATCCCATGTCCGTTCATCACCTCCTCGAAAACGCCGCCCAGTCCAGCCCGCGTGCGACCGCGGTGCGGCACCGGCAGATCTCCCGCGACTGGCGCGCCCTGCGCGACCGCGTGGCGCGCCGCGCGGCCACCCTGCGCGCCCAGGGTGCCGTGGCGGGGGAGCGCGTGGCAGTGCTGGCGGCCAACGTCCCGGAGCACCTGGAGGCGCTGTTCGCGGTGCTGTGGGCCGGCATGGTGCTGGTGCCGCTCAACACGCGCCTGGCGCCGGCCGAGCAGCGCTTCATCCTCGGGCATGCGGGCTGCTCCCGCCTCTGGCATGACGACCGCAACGCCGCGCGTGCCGGGCAGTTGGCGGGCGAATGCGCCGGCCTGGAGACGACCCATCTGGAGCCGATCGACGCCTGGGACAGCGAGCGCGACCGCCTGCGCGGACGAACCGGGATCGCATTCGCGCCGGCACGGCCGCGCGCGGCCGCGGCCATCGTCTACACCGGCGGCACAACCGGGCTGCCCAAAGGTGTGGAGCTGTCGCACGACGCCTTGCTGCTGCAGGCCCTGGCAGCCAAGGACAAGTTCCGCCTCGACGAATCGACCGTGTTCGCGCACACGGCACCGATGTTCCACGTGGCGGACTTCACTGCCGGCCTCGGCGTCACGGCCGCCGCCGCCCGGCATTGCTTCCTGCCCGAGTTCTCGCCGGCCGCGGTGCTGGACGAGATCGAGCGCGAAGGCGTGGACGTGGCCATCCTCGTGCCGACCATGATCTCGGCCACGCTGGACGGCGCGCGCGACCGCCCGGGCATCGTGCAGCGCCTGCGCACGATCCTCTACGGTGCGGCTCCCATCCAGGAGCCGGTGCTGCGACGGCTCATGCGCGAGGCTCCAGGCGTCGGGCTCATCCAGGTGTACGGGCAGACCGAGGTCGGAGGCGCCTGCACCATGCTCGAGGAACGCCACCATGTGCTCGAAGGGCCCGGGGCGGGCAAGCTCGGCTCGGCCGGGCGCGCGATCCCAGCCTTCACGGTGCGCATCGCCGACGACGCCGGGCGTGAGCTCGAGCCCGGGCGCACGGGGGAAATCCTTGTCAGCGGGCCCGGCGTCATGACCAGCTACTGGAACGACCCCGAGCTCACGGCGCGCACGCTGCGCGACGGCTGGCTGCACACCGGCGACCTGGGCATGCGCGACGAGGACGGATTCGTCAGCGTCGTCGGGCGGCTGAAGGACATGATCATCAGCGGCGGCGAGAACGTCTTCGCCGGCGAGGTCGAGAACGCCTTGATGTACCACGACGCGCTGCAGGCCGCGGCGGTCATCGGCGTGCCCGACCCGACCTGGGGCGAGGCCGTGCACGCGGTGGTCGTCGTCAAACCCGGGCATACGGTGTCCGAGGCCGAGCTGGTGGAGCACTGCCGCGCCCGCATCGCGCGCTACAAGTGCCCGCGCAGCATCAGCCTGCGCACCAGCCCGCTGCCGATGAGCAGCGTGGGCAAGATCCGCAAGGTCGACCTGCTGGCCGAATGGACACAGGCCCATTCACAGAGGTCCGAATCATGAGCGACACCGTTCGCAGCGCCGCGTTCCGGGAGGAACACCACATCTTCCGGGAGCAGGTCCGTCGCTTCGTGCTGCAGGAGGTCACGCCCCACCACGACCGGTGGGAACGCGAGGGGCAGGTCGACCGCGAGCTGTGGCGCAAGGCCGGCGCGCAAGGCCTGCTGTGCCCGAACATGGGCGAAGCGCTCGGCGGCCCGGGAGGTGACTTCCTCCACAGTGCCATCGTGATCGAGGAAATGGCCCGCGAGGGCTGCTCGGGTCCGGGCTTCTTCATCCACTCCGAGATGGTGGCGCCCTACCTCGTGAACTTCGGCACGCCGTCGCAGCAGCAGCGCTGGCTGCCCGGCATGGCCAGCGGCGAGGTCGTCGGGGCGATCGCGATGACCGAGCCCGCGGCCGGCAGCGACCTGCGGGGCATGAAGACGACGGCCACCCGCGCCGGAGACCGCTGGCTGCTGCGCGGGCAGAAGGTCTTCATCTCCAACGGTCAACTGGCCGACCTGGCGGTGGTCGCCGCCAAGACCGACCCCCGCGACCGCAACAGCGTCACCTTGTTCCTGGTCGACACGCGCTCGCCCGGCTTCCGGCGCGGCCGCAACCTGGACAAGATCGGGGTGCACGCGCAGGACACCTCGGAGCTCTTCTTCGACGACATCGAGCTCGGCGACGACTGCGTGCTCGGCCAGCCCGGCGACGGGTTCCGACAGCTGATGCACGGTCTCGTGCCCGAGCGTCTGGCGATTGCCGTCTCCTGCCAGGCCAAGGCCGAGGCCGCGCTCGCCTGGACGGTGGACTACGTATCGCAGCGGGAGGTCTTCGGCGCGCCGCTGTCCACCCTGCAGAACACGCGCTTCCGCCTGGCCGAGTTGCACACCGATGCGGCCGTGGGCCGCACCTTCGTCGACGACGCCCTGAACCGCCACATGCACGGCGAGCTGGACGCGACCCGGGCGGCGATGGCCAAGCTGTGGGTCACCGAGATGCTGGGCCGGGTGGTCGATGCCTGCCTGCAGATGCACGGTGGCTGGGGCTACATGCGCGAGTATCCGATCGCCCGCGCCTGGGTGGACGCCCGCATCGAGCGCATCCTTGGCGGCAGCAACGAGATCATGAAGGAAATCATCGCGCGCGCGGTCATGCCCGGCGCGCAGTCCGCCCAACCACCGAAGGAGTCCCGTCGATGAAGCGTCGCAGCATCCTCATCCACACCGCGGCAGCCGCCGCATCGCTGGCGGCGGGCCGGGCGCGGGCCCAGACCTGGCCGAGTCGTCCGATCCGCTGGGTCATGCCCTTCCCGGCCGGCGGGCCGACCGACGCGATCGCGCGCAAGCTGGCGGAAATCGTACGGCCGCGACTGGGTCAGCCGGTCGTGGTCGAGAACAAGGCCGGCGCCAGCGGCTCGATCGGCACGGCCGAGGTCGCCCGCGCCGCGCCCGACGGCTACACCTTCGCCGTCGCCATCCCCGATTCGCTGGTCAGCGTCGCCTCGCTGGTGCCGACCGCGGGCTACGACGCGCGCACCGACCTGACGCCCATCATGAAGATCTGCCATGCGCAGCCGGTGCTGATCGCGCACTCGAAGCTCGGGGTGCGCAACGTCGCCGAACTGCTGGCCGCCGCCCGCAAGGCCCCGGGCACCATCGCCTGCGGCACCTGGGGGCCGGGCACCTTCCCTCACCTGATGATCAAGTCGATCGAGAGCGTGACGGCGACCGCCTTCGTCGACGTGCCCTACAAGGGGCTTGCGCCGGCCCTGCAGGACACGCTGGCCAACGCGGTGCAGTTGACCGTCGTCCCGCCGACCTTGGCGGCCCAGCTGCAGGACCGCGGCTCGGTGCACGCGCTCGGGGTCTGCGGCAACGAGCGCTCGCCCTTCATCCCGCAGGTCGCCACCCTGCGCGAGCAGGGCGTCGACACGCCGACCACGCGCTCCACGCTGTGGATCGCGCTGGTCGGGCCCAAGGGCCTGCCCGAACCCCTGCTCAGGCGCTGGACCGAGGTCCTCAACGAGGCGGTGCGCACGCCCGAGTTCGAGAGCTTCCTGCGCGCCGGCGGGCAGTCGCTGCTCGCCACGACCGGCGCTGATTTCCAGCGCGAGCTGGTCGCCGAGCACGCCGAGACCAATGCCCTGATCCGGGCGCTCGGCATCAAGCCCCAGTAGGCACGCCATCCGCGGGCCCGTCGAGTTCGAGCGCGCGCGCGACGATCTCATACAGGGTGTCGATGGCACGTTCGTCGGCCACCTTGCCCTGGGGGAAGTCCAACCGGCCCGAATGCCAGTTGAAGCAGGTGAACTCGAGCATGCCGTGCAGGGCAGAGGCCGCGAGTTCGGGGTCGAGCCCGCGGCAGCGGCCGCGCTCCTGCTGCCTGCGAATCCTGAACGCGAAGCGGCGGATGCCGCGCTGGCGCATCTTGCGCCAGACCTCCAGCACGTCCGGATCGGCCAGGCCGGTCTCCAGCAGCCCGAGCATCTCGGGGTGGTAGCGGCGGTAGGTGGCCCAGAAGCCCGCGAGCGCCGAACGCACCGCAGCCTCGGTGTCCTCCTCATAAGCCGGGGGCGGTGGCGTCAAGGCCACGAGGTCGGCGTGGAAGGTCTCCAGCAGGGCGGCGAAGAGCGCGGGTTTGTCGTCGAAGTAGGTGTAGAACACACCCACCGACTTGCCCGCCTGGCGGGCGATGTCAGCGATGCGCGCATTCGCGAAACCGTCGCGGGCGATGACGATGCGGGCCGCCTCCAGCAGGGCCTGGCGCGTGGCTTCGGCCTTGCGGCCAGGCGTCATCGCAGGACGCCGTGGGCTGGAGGGAGTCATCATCGTCATCGATCACGGTCCCAAGGCTTCGCCGCCGCGGCCAGCGCCCCGGGGCCGACATCCGCACCGGCGTTCGTGTTCCACACCTGCTGCACCCGGCGCGGTCCGCAGCTCAGCGCGCCCCGAGCGCCTCCCAGCGCTCCAGCGCGGTCATGAGTTCTTCTTCGATCTGCGCATGGCGCGCCGCGAGTTCGGCGCCACGCAGGGGGTTGCGGGCGAACACGGCGCTGTCGGCGAGTTCGGCGGCGATGGTCGTCTGCTCGCCCTCCAGCGCCTCGATGCGCGCGGGCAGGGCTTCGAGTTCTCGCTGTTCCTTGTAGCTGAGCTTGCGCGCCGCGGGCACGCCGCCAGGGGCCGCCGCCACGGGACCCGGGGCGCGCGACGCGCCGGCCGCACTGCCGTCGGTCCCCTGCGCGGCAGGGCCCGGGCCGGTGCGGACCGCCGGCGGCGGCGCCACGGGCGGCGCCGCCACCCGCGCCCTTCCCCGCTGCCGCCGCCAGTCCTCGTAGCCGCCCTCGTACTCGCGCCACAGGCCGGGGCGGCCGCCAAAGGCGGGATCGCCCTCCCAGGCGATGGTGCTGGTGACCACGTTGTCCAGGAAGCGCCGGTCGTGGCTGACGAGGAAGACGGTGCCGGCGTAGGCCTGCAGCAGTTCCTCCAGCAGGTCCAGGGTGTCGATGTCGAGGTCGTTCGTCGGCTCGTCCAGCACGAGCACGTTGGCCGGCAGCGCGAACAGGCGCGCCAGCAGCAGGCGGTTGCGCTCGCCACCCGACAAGGTGCGCACCGGCGAGTTCGCGCGCTGGGGCGCGAACAGGAAGTCGCCCAGGTAGCTCATCACGTGCTTGCGCTGGCCGCCGAACTCCACCCACTCGCTGCCCGGGCTGATGGTGTCGGCCAGCGTCGCGTCCAGGTTCAGCCCGGCGCGCATCTGGTCGAAGTAGGCCACCTGCAACCGCGTGCCGCGCCGCACCCGGCCCGCCGTGGGCTCGAGTTCGCCCAGGATGAGCTTCAGCAGCGTGGTCTTGCCGCTGCCGTTGGGGCCGATCAGGCCGACCTTGTCGCCGCGCAGGATGGTGGCGCTGAAACCGTCGATCAGGACCTTGTCGCCGTAGCGCATGACCACGTCCTGCAGTTCGGCGACGATCTTGCCCGGCGGCAGGCCGGCGTCCAGTTCCAGGCGCACCTGGCCGAGCTGCTCGCGCCGGGCTGCGCGCTGCGCCCGCAAGGCCTGCAGCCGGGCGACGCGACCGACGCTGCGGGTGCGCCGGGCCTCGACGCCCTTGCGCACCCACACTTCCTCCTGCGCCAGCAGCTTGTCGGCGCGCGCGTTCGCCAGCGCCTCGGACTCGAGCTCGCGCGCCTTCGCCGCCTCGAAGGCGGTGAAGGCGCCGGGGTAGCTGCGCAGCACGCCGCGGTCGAGCTCGACGATGCGCGTGGCCACCGCGTCGATGAAGGCGCGGTCGTGCGAGACCAGCACCAGACCGCCCGGGCTGCCGCCGCCGGCACCTCGCCACTGCAGCAGCAGGTCCTGCAGCCACTCGATGGCGTCGATGTCGAGGTGGTTCGTCGGCTCGTCGAGCAGCAGCACGTCGGGCCGCGCCACCAGGGCCTGCGCGAGCGCGACGCGCTTGCGCTGGCCGCCCGAAAGCGCGTCCACCGCCGCGGTGCCCGCCAGCCCCAGGCGCTGCAGCGCCTCGTCGACACGCTGCTCCCAGGTCCAGCCGTCCAGGGCCTCGATGCGGGTCTGCAGCGCGTCCAGGTCCGTGCCTTCGGCATGCGCTTCAAAGCGCGCCCGCAGCGCGCGGGCCTCGGCCACGCCGTCGGCCACGGCGTCGAAGACGCTGACCCCGGGGGCGAACACCGGCTCCTGCGCCACCAGCACGCGGCGCAGGCCGCCCTGGGCCTGCAGCAGCCCGTCGTCCAGGCGCTCCACGCCGGCCAGCACCTTCAGCAGCGAGGACTTGCCCGTGCCGTTGCGGCCGATCAGCGCGATGCGCTCACCGGGCTCGAGTGAGAAGTCCGCAGCGTCGAGCAGCGGCACATGGCCGTAGGCCAGGTGCGCTGCGGAAAGGCTGAGCAAGGCCATCGGTGTGCCTGCCGGGCGCGCTCAGCGCGTCGCGCGCGCGCGAAGCGCGGCGGGAACGGTGGCCGCAGCCAGCACCTGGGCCGCAGCAGCCCGCCACAGCGTCTGCCCGGCAAGCGCGAGGTCGCGCTCCTCGGCGCGGCAGCTCTCGATGCAGATCAGGGCCAGCGGGTCGTCGAGCGCGCACGCCGCGGCCACGATCTCGTCCCAGGCGGGCGTGGGCTCGCGCCGTGCGGCGTCTCGAGGCGCCGGCGCCTGGGCACGCCAGCCGGCGGCCACCGCCGCATGCAGGAACACCGGCGCATAGGCCTGCCAGGCGCGCCCGGGCTCGTCGACGAAGCGGGCCAGCACGCGCACCGCGTGCGTGGCCGACACCAGCCACTGCGCCACCGGATGAGCGCCGCTGCCGGCACAGGCCACCGCGGCGGCGGCCGCCAGGCGCGCCGGCGTGCGCTCGTCGACGACGAGGCGCGCCGCGGCCCGGGCCGCCGCGCCCTCTGCCGCCACGGCGCGCAGGCGCTGGTCGAACCGGCGCGCCGTCGAGCCGGTGGCGCGCAGCTTGCGCAGCAGGACCACGGGGTCCTCGACCGGCGCGGCTGCTCGCCCGCTGAGCGGCGCCGCGGCCGGCAGCGCCAGCCAGCGGCAGGCCCACCAGGCCAGCGCATCGGCGACCTCGCCCCGGTGGCCGGTGCGCACCGCACTCGCGGCGCGCACCAGCGCCTGCAGACCCGCCGCGCCGCAGCCCGGCCACAGTTGCGGCAGCACCTGGGCGAGCACGTCGGTCGCACCCTCGTGCTCGATCCAATCGGTGAACAGGGCGCGGTAGACCGGCCAGGCACCGCGCTGGCCGAAGCGGCCCGCCCAGGCGTCGCCTGCGGGCCAGGCGGCCGGCGGCGGCGCCGGCGGCAGGCGGTGGGCCCAGCCGGCAGCCACGTGCTGCAGCCGTCCCTCGTCGACGCCGAACTCGCGCAGCGCCAGCAGGCCGGCGCCCATCAGGTTGCCGCGGCCGGCGGCGTCCTCGGCGTCGAGACCCGCCAGGGTATCGAGCAGTTCGACCCAATTCACCGCAGCGCCTCCTCGAGCGCGTCGACGAACATCGCCGCGACGTCGAACCCGGTCTGGTCCATGATCTCGCGAAAGCACGTCGGGCTCGTGACGTTGATCTCGGTCAGCCGGTCGCCGATGACGTCCAGCCCCACCAGCAGCAGCCCGCGCGCGGCCAGCACCGGGCCGAGCGCTGCGGCGATCGCCTGGTCGGTGGGCGACAGCGGCTGGGCCACACCCTTGCCGCCGACGGCGAGGTTGCCGCGCACCTCGCCCCCCTGCGGGATGCGCGCCAGCGCAAAGGGCACCGGCCGGCCGCCGATCAGCAGCACGCGCTTGTCGCCCTGGGCGATCTCGGGCAGGTAGCGCTGCACCATGACTGTGCGAGTTCCCCCCTGGTTGAGGGTCTCGACGATGGCACCCAGGTTCAAGCCGTCGGGGCCGACGCGGAAGATGCCCATGCCTCCCATGCCGTCCAAGGGCTTGAGGATGACGTCGCCGTGCTCGGCGTGGAAGGCGCGGATGTCCGCCTCGCGACGCGTGACGAGCGTGGGCGCGATCCACTGCGGGAATTCCAGGATCGCCAGCTTCTCGGGGTGCTCGCGCAGCGCGTCGGGCCGGTTGAAGACGCGCGCGCCCTCGCGCGCGGCCTGGCCGAGCAGGTGCGTGGCGTAGAAGTACTCGCTGTCGAAGGGCGGGTCCTTGCGCATCAGCACGGCGTCACAGTCGCGCAGCGCCAGCGCCTCGTGTGCGGCGCTGACCTCGAACCAATCGTCCTGGCGGCCGGTCAGTCGCAGTTCGCGCGCGCGCGCGCGAACCGGTTCGCCGCGCTGCCAGCGCAGGTCTGTCGGCTCGCAAGCCAGCAGCGCGTGGCCGCGGCGCGCGGCCTCGCGCATCATGGTGTAGGTCGAGTCCTTGTAGGTCTTGAAGCTCTCGAGCGGGTCGGCAACGAACAGCAATCGCATCAACGGGGTCCTCCGGGGCGCGACTGTTGCACAAGCAGCGCGACCGTGCCGGCGACCACGCCCCAGAAGGCCGCGCCGATGCCCCCGACGGTCAAGCCCGACAGGGTGACGAGGAAGGTCAACGCCGCAGCGTCGCGGTGCGCCTCGTCCTTCAAGGCCCCGGCCAGGCCGGTGGCGATGGTCGACAGCAGCGCCAGCCCGGCGATGGCCAGCACGAGCTCGCGCGGGAAGGCCTGCAGCAGCGCGACGACCGCGCCCCCCGCCAGGCCGGCAGCGAGGTAGAACAGCCCCGCCGCCACCGCAGCGGTGTAGCGCCGCGCCGGGTCCTCGTGCGCCTCGCGGCCCATGCAGATCGCGGCCGTGATCGCCGCCAGGTTGAAGGCATAGCCGCCGAACGGACCGAGCACGACGCCGAAGGCACCCGTCAGCACAAGCGGCGGCGACACCGGGGTCGCGTAGCCGGCGGCGCGCTGCGCCGCCACGCCCGGCAGGTTCTGCGAGGCCATGGTGACGATGAACAGCGGCAGGCCCACGCCCATGAGGACCTGCAGGTCGAACTGCGGCGCCGTCCACACCGGCACCGCCCAGGCGAAGTCCAGGCGCTCCCAGGCCAGCCGCCCCTGCGCCGCCGCCACCGCCACGCCCACCAGCAGCGCGCCGGGCACCGCGTAACGCGGCCAGGCGCGCCGGCCGGCCAGGAAGGCGAGCGTCATCGCCCCCACGAGCACGGGCGCGGCCTTCACCGCGCCGGCCGCGTCGAGCCCGAAGCGCGCCAGCACGCCGGCCAGCAGCGCCGCCGCGATCGCCTGCGGGATACGGTTCATCACGCGCTCGAAGACACCCGTCAGGCCGGCGAGCACGATCAGGGCGCTGCAGAAGATGAAGGCGCCGGTGGCCTCGGCAAGGCCCACACCGCTCGTGGCCGCCAGCAGTGCCGCGCCCGGGGTCGACCAGGCGGTCAGCACCGGCTGCCGATACCACAGCGACAGCACGATCGAGCTCAGCCCCATGCCCAGGCCCAGGGCCCAGATCCAGGACGTGGTCTGCGCTGCATCGGCCCCCAGGGCCTGGGCTGCGGCGAACACGATCGCCACCGAGCTCGTGAAGCCCACGAGCACGGCGACGAAGCCGGCGACGACGGCAGGTACGGAGAAGTCGGCGATCAGGCGGCGCACAGGCGTGGAGATGCGGGGAGGCCTCAGCACCGGGCCAGGCCTTGCACCCGTGCTTGCGCGGTGACAGACCAGGTCATGGGCCCGGCGGCGATGCAGCGCGGCCTGAGCCGGCCCGGCCGGGCGGCGGAATTCAGAACGGGCTCGCTCGCACCCGGGTCAGCGCCCGGGAGCCCAGCTCTCGATGGCCTCCGTGGGCCAGCCAGGTGTCGTCGGCCCACAGCCAGGTCGAGGCATTGGCGGCACCATCCAAGGTGCTTGTGGTGCAGGTCGGCAGGGTTGCCGTGGCCGTGCAGGCCGCGGAGCTTGCGTTCACGAGGCCCAGGCTGCTCGGCGTGGACCCCGCGATCTGCACCAGTTCGTCGCCGAACACCAGCGCGACCTTGTGACCGTCGTTGATCATGGTCACGCGCAGACCGTCGTTCAGCTGGTTGGTCAAGTCGTTCAGCAAGGACGCGTCGCGGGTCGCGCCATAAGGCGCGCGGCCCAGCTGCGGCACGGTGGACAGCACCACCCGGGCGCCGCGGCCGATGATCTCGTTGACCCGCTGGCCCAGGGTCACGCCGCGGCTGCGGGCCTCCTGCAGCAAGGCGGCGCGGTCGGGTGCGCCCGGTTGCCCCAGTTGCGCGTACAGGTCCTTGACGTCGTTCGTCCCGATCAGCACCGTCACGAGATCGGACGCACCGATGCCGCCGGCGGCGAGCTGGTTGTTGATCTGGGTCGCCAGGTCGGCCACCTTCGCACCCGCCGCGGCGCGCGAGACCGCCTTCTGCACGACCGCCGTGCCCACCGGACATTCGTCGAAGCCGAAACCGTAGCCGTCGGCCAGGATCTGGGTCCAGATCGGCAGCGCGCGGCAATCGTGCGTGACACCATCGCTGGCAAAGCCGTTGACGGCGTACTTGCGACGGTTTGACGAAACCCCGGCCTCGAAGGCGCTCGCCTCGTCGCCGAAGACGATCAGCCGCGCGGGCTGAAAGGTTTCCACCTGCGAGGAACCGCAGGCGGCGAGCAGCGCGACCACGGCCCAGGCGCCGAACACACGCTGCAGGACGGTCCAGGGCTCGAAACGGCTCATCATCTTCATGCCATGTGCTTCCAGGTCCGCTGCTCAGCGGGTTGCGGCGCGCTCCAGGCGGTCACGCACCCCCTCCCAGGCCCAATCCCGGGGCGGGGTCTCGACCCAGACCTGGGCCACGCCCTGCGCGTCGAAGTCCCGCAGCACGGCGAACAGCTCATGCGCCACCCGGGCGGGATCCGATGGCATGAGCCGATGCAAGACCCGTCCGTCGGGCTGCGGTACGACGCGCGAATATACGCCGAGCGCGATGCCCGGGTTCGCTGCGGCGACAGCGTGCACGGCCGTCGTCAACGCGTCCGACGCGGCCAGGTGCACCTCGGCGCGCGGCGCGTAATGCGAGGCCAGTGTCCCGGGCGCGCGGGGCCCGTCGGCACGTCGCCCACCGAGTCCGAGCCCGAGGGCGGACCCGAGGAAGGCCTGCAACTCGTCGCGCTCGAGCGTGCCGGGCCGCAGCAGCGAGGGCGTCTGCCCGGTGCAGTCGACGATCGCCGACTCGATGCCCTCGCGACACGGCCCGCCGTCCAGCACCGCCAGCGTGGGCCCGAACTCCTCGGCCACGTGGGCCGCACGCGTCGGGCTGACGCGGCCGAAGCGGTTCGCGCTCGGCCCGGCCACGCCGGGCACGCCCAGGGCCAGAGCCTCCCGCAGCAGGGCCAGGGCGACCGGGTGGTCGGGGCACCGCAGGCCCACGCTGTCCTGGCCGCCGGCCGCCGCCGTGGCCCAGCCCGGCCGGCGCGGCACGATCAAGGTCAGCGGTCCGGGCCAGTAGCGCGCGGCCAGCGCCTGGGCCGCGGCCGGCCACGACGCCGCGAAGGCCCGCGCCGCCTCGACCCCGGTCACGTGCACGATCAGCGGGTGGTCTGCCGGCCGCCCCTTGGCAGCGAAGATCGCGGCCACGGCGCGGTCGTCGTCGGCGCGCGCGCCCAGGCCGTAGACGGTCTCGGTCGGGAAGGCCAGCAGTTCCCCCTGGGCCAGCATCCGCACTGCCGCACTCAGTTGCACCGGGTCGGAGCCGTCGAGCAGGGGCATGGTCGCGGCGGTGCGGAGCGGCTCAGAACGGCGCGATGCCCAGCAGCGAAGCCGCCTCGGCCGCCACCGCCCGCGCCTGCGCCACACTGGCGCCGGTGATGGTGAGGTGGCCCATCTTGCGGCCGCGGCGCGGCTCGGCCTTGCCGTACAGGTGCAGGTGCGCGCCGGGCAGGCCGGCCACCCGGTCCCAGCACGGTGTGCGCGGCGTGTGGTCGCCCGCGGCGAACCACAGGTCGCCCAGCAGGTTCAGCATCAGTGCCGGCGAGTGCAGCCGCGGAGACACCAGCGGCAAGCCGGCGAGCACGCGCACCTGCAGGTCGAACTGCGACAGGTCGCAGGCGTCGATGCTGTGGTGCCCCGAGTTGTGCGGGCGCGGCGCCATCTCGTTCGCGCACAAGGTGCCGTCCTCGAGCAGGAAGAACTCCACGCACAGCACGCCCACGTAGTCCAGCGCGGCGGCCACGGCCTCGGCGGCCTCCAGCGCCTGCGCGGCGACGGCGCCGGGCAGGTCGGGCGCCGGCACTTCGGTCACGGCCAGGATGCCGTCGCGGTGCAGGTTCTGCTGCAGAGGCAGGTGCACGCAGCGTCCGGCGCGGTCGCGCGCAAGCACGACACTGATCTCGCGCTGCAGCGCCACACGGCGCTCGAGCACGCAGGGCACGCGCCCCAGCGCCGCCCAGGCCGCGCCCAGGTCCTGCGGCTGCTCCACGCGCACCTGCCCCTTGCCGTCGTAGCCGAGCGTGGCGGTCTTGAGGATGCCGGGCAGCAGCGACGCATCGATGCCGGCGAGATCGGCCCCGGACTCCAGCAGCGCCCAGGGCACGCAGCGCACCCCGCTGCGCGCGAAGTGCGCTTTCTCGCGCGCCCGGTGCTGGCACACCGCCACCGCATCGCCCGAGGGCGCGACCGGCAGCACGCCGGCCAGCCGATGCAGCGACTGCGCCGGCACGTTCTCGAACTCGGTGGTCACCGCGTCGCAGGCGGCGGCCAGTTCATCCAGGGCCTGCACGTCGTCGTAGGCCGCGCACAGGTGCCGGTGCGCCACCAGCCCGGCCGGGCTCGCAGGGTCGGGGTCGAGCACCACGGTGCGAAAGCCCAGGGTCTGGGCGGCATGCACGAACATGCGCCCGAGCTGCCCGCCGCCGAGCACACCCAGCGTCACTGCGCGCGCGGCATCGCGCGCAGACGGCGCGCCCGGTGGCAGCATCAGGGGTTCAGGCATGCGGTGGCAGCGCCTCGGTCATCGCCTGCGCCGCGGCGGTCTGGGCGGCGCGGAAGGCCTCGAGCTTGGCGCGCAGCGCAGCGTCGTCGCAGGCCAGCATGGCGACCGCGAACAGCGCCGCGTTCGCCGCGCCGGCCGCGCCGATGGCAAACGTGGCCACAGGCACGCCCTTGGGCATCTGCACGATCGAGTACAGCGAGTCCAGGCCCTGCAGGTGGCGGCTCGCCACCGGCACGCCGAGCACCGGGACCGTGGTCTTCGCCGCGATCATGCCGGGCAGATGGGCCGCGCCCCCCGCCCCGGCGATGATGGCGCGCACGCCCTGCGACGCCGCAGCCTCGGCAAAGCGGAACATCTCGTCGGGCATGCGGTGCGCCGAGACGACCTGCACGTCGTGCGGGACGCCGAAGTCCCTCAGCACCGCGGCCGCGTGCTGCATCGTCTCCCAGTCGCTGGACGAGCCCATCACCACGCGCACGGCGGGCACGGCGGCCGCAGGCGCCGGCCCGCTTGCGTCCGACACCGGCAGCTGGGCGGATGTGCCGGCTTCAGGCATCAATGGGCGACCTGCGAGAGCTCGCCGCGCTGGTAGCGCCCGGCGTAGACCTGCAGGGTCTCGCCGCGGATGCGGCCTGCCTGGCCCTCACAGCCGAACTCCACGTAGCGCTGGCGGCACACCGCCTGCGCGGCCTCGCGCGCCGGCTTCAGCCATTCGCGCGCATCGAACTTCTCGGGGTTCTCGTGCAGGAACTTGCGCACCGCGCCGGTCATCGCCAGGCGGATGTCGGTGTCGATGTTGATCTTGCGCACGCCGAACTTGATGGCGTGCTGGATCTCCTCGACCGGCACGCCGTAGGTTTCCTTCATGCGGCCGCCGTACTGGCGGATCTGCTCGAGCAGGTCCTGCGGCACGCTGGACGAGCCGTGCATCACGAGATGGGTGTTGGGGATGCGGCGATTGATTTCGCGGATGCGGTCGATGGCCAGGATGTCGCCGGTGGGCTTGCGGCTGAACTTGTAGGCGCCGTGGCTGGTGCCGATGGCGATGGCCAACGCGTCGAGTTGGGTCCGGCGCACGAAGTCGGCCGCCTGTTCGGGGTCGGTGAGCAGCTGCTCGCGCGTCATCGAGCCCTCGGCGCCGTGGCCATCCTCCTTGTCGCCCTTCATGGTCTCGAGCGAGCCCAGGCAGCCGAGCTCACCCTCGACCGTGACGCCGATGGCGTGCGCCATGTCGACGACCTTGCGCGTCACCTCGACGTTGTAGTCGTAGCTGGCGATGGTCTTGCCGTCGGCTTGCAGCGAGCCGTCCATCATCACCGAGCTGAAGCCCAGGTCGATCGCGCTCCGGCAGACATCCGGGCTCTGGCCGTGGTCCTGGTGCATCACCAGCGGGATGTGCGGGTGGGCCTCAATCGCGGCCTGGATCAGGTGCTTGATGAAGGCCTCGCCGGCGTACTTGCGCGCCCCGGCGCTGGCCTGCAGGATCACCGGTGCGTTGACCTCGTGCGCCGCGGCCATCACGGCCTGCACCTGCTCGAGGTTGTTGACGTTGAAGGCCGGGATGCCGTAACCGTTCTCGGCGGCATGGTCGAGCAGTTGGCGCATGGAGACGAGTGGCATGGGCGGTCCTCGCTGGAGTCGGGGAGGTCGGTGCGGTCGGTGCGAACGCTGGAATCGCTGCAGGTGTCGCGGCGGCGAGCGCCATCACCCCAGAACCCATTCTAAGGACCGTGCCCCGTGGCAAACCTGACGCGACGCCCTGGTCAGGCCGCCGTGCGGGGAACCTGGCCGGTCCGCACCGCGAACATCCGCGCCATCGAGGCGAACACGGTGGCGCAGAGCATGATCACGGCCAGCCCCGTGTGGCTTGCGTGATCGACCCAGCCCACCAGGTAGCCGCCGATGGCGCCGGCGAACTGCTGCGACACGCCGCCCAAGGCCGATGCCGCGCCGGCCAGCGCGGGCACCAGGGCCACCATGGCCACGATGCACGGCGGCACCAGCATGCCGTGCCCCACGCCCAGCAGCATGAGCGGCAGCACGAAGGCCAGCGGCGTGTGCACGCCCGCCAGCCCGAGCCCCAGCAGCACGACCGTACCGGTCAGGCTCAAGCCTTGCCCGACGACCATCAGCACCGCTCCACCGAGCCGCTGGACCAGCCGGCTGGTGACGAAATTGCCGACGATGTAGGCCAGGGGCACCGTCATGATGAAGAAGCCCACTTCCCCCGGTCCGATGCCGTAGCTGCGCAGCACCAGCGGCGCGCCGGCGAGGAAGCTGTGGAAGGCCGCGGTGGTGAAGGCCAGGACGGCCGCATGCCACAGATAGTCCGGGCGACGCAGCAACTGCGCGTAGGAGCGGCCCATGTGGCCGAGCGCAGACAGCCCGGCCGCGGCAACACCATCGTCGGACGCGCCAGGCGCGGGTTCGACGGCACGCCTCCTCGGCAAGCCCCACCACGCCGCCGCGAACAGCACCACGCCCATCGCAGCGACAAGGACGAAGTTGAACTGCCAGCCAAGGGCGACGTGGATCTGCCCGCCGACGACGGTGCCCAGCGGCGGGCACAGGCCCAGCGTCATGCCCACATAGGCCATGACCCGGGTGCGCTGGGCCCCGTGGAAAAGATCCTGCACCGCAGCGCGCCCGACCACCATACCGGCCGCAGCCCCCGCGCCTTGCAGGGCCCGGGCCGCCACCAGCAGGGGCAGGTCCGGCGCCTGCGCCGCCATCACCGACCCGACGATGCACACCGACAGCCCGCAGAGGATCATGGTGCGCCGTCCCAGACGGTCCGACAACGGGCCGTAGGCCAGTTGCAGCACGCCGAAGGTCAGGACGAAGCCGCTGAAGGTGAGCTGCACCTGGTCCTGCGGCCGGCTGAACAGGGCGCCCCATTCGGCCATCGACGGCAGGCACACCGTCATCGCGAACAAGCCGTAGGCGATCTGGGCGATGAGGTTGGCGGTGAGCGCCGGTGAAGGCGGCATGGGCTGCGCCTAGCCCACCCGGCACACCTTGAGCATGTTCGTGCCGCCGGGGTAGCCCATGGGCTCGCCGCAGGTGATGGCGTAGGTGTCGCCGGGCATCAGCACGCCGCGGTCGCACAGCAGCTTCTCGGCCGCCTGCAGCGCCTGGTCCCGGTCGGTGTAGTAAGGCATCAGGATGGGCCGCACGTTGCGGTACAGCGCCATGCGGCGCTCGCTCTGGGTCTTGGTCGTCAGGCCGTAGATCGGCACCTTGATGTTGTGCCGGCTCATCCACAAGGCGGTCGAGCCGCTCTCGGTGAGCGCGATGATGGCCTTGCAGCCCAGGTGGTGCGCGGTGAACAGCGCCCCCATGGCGATGCTCTGGTCGATGCGGCCGAACTGCTTGTTGACGAAATCGCCATCGAGCTGCACCTCCTCGGCGCGCTCGGCCTCGAGCGCGATCAGGTGCATCTGCTCGACCGTCTCCACCGGGTAGCGGCCGGCAGCGGTCTCGGCGCTCAGCATCACGGCGTCGGTGCCGTCGAGCACGGCATTGGCCACGTCGCTGACCTCGGCGCGCGTGGGCACCGGCGCCTGGATCATGCTCTCCATCATCTGCGTGGCGGTGATGACCACCTTGTCCATCTCGCGCGCCAGACGGATCATGCGTTTCTGCAGCGCCGGCACGGCGGCGTTGCCGACCTCCACCGCGAGGTCGCCGCGCGCGACCATGATGCCGTCGCTGGCGCGCAGGATGGACTCGAGCTGCGGGATGGCTTCGCTGCGCTCGATCTTGGCGATCATCGCCGGCTTGTGGCGCAGCGCCTCGCCGGCCACGTTGGCCAGCTGGCGCGCCATCTCCATGTCGGTGGCGCTCTTGGGAAAGCTCACCGCCAGGTACTCGCACTGGAAGGACGTGGCGGTCTTGATGTCCTCCATGTCCTTGGCGGTCAGCGCCGGAGCCGTCAGCCCGCCGCCGGCCTTGTTGATGCCCTTGTTGTTGGACAGCTCGCCGCCGATCTTCACCGTCGTGTGGACCTGCTCACCCCGCACCGAAGAGACGACGAGCACGATCAGCCCGTCGTTGAGCAGCAGCGTGTCGCCCGGGCGCACGTCGCGCGGCAGTTCCTTGTAGTCCAGGCCCACGGCGCCGGCGTCGCCGGGCTCGGTGCGCTGGGCGTCGAGGATGAAGGGCTGGCCGGGCTCGAGCATGACCTTGCCGCCGACGAACTTGCCGACGCGGATCTTCGGCCCCTGCAGGTCGGCCATCAGCGCCACCGGCTTGCCCACGCGCGCAGCCAGTTCGCGCACGAGCGCCGCACGCGCAATGTGGTCCTGCGCGCTGCCGTGGCTGAAGTTCAGGCGCACGACGTCGACGCCCGCACGCAGCAGCCGCTCGAGCACCTCGGGGTCGCTCGTGGCGGGCCCGAGGGTGGCGACGATCTTGGTGGCGCGGGTCATCGGGACGGCTCCTGTGGTGGTGCGATGGGCGGCGCGATTATGGGCGGCGGCGGGCGATGCAGCACCCGCACGCGTCAGCAAAGCGCGGCCCAGCCCTCGGGACCCGGCCGCGGGTGAGGGTCAACCGGGGTGAACTCGGGCCCCGTCGATCATCGTCCGCCCCCGGCCGAGGTGGGGCGCACCACCGGCGCAGAGACACTCGCGATGGCACGCGGGCAGCTTGATCGGGACGCGCAGCCATGCGGCGGGCACGCGTCGGCGTGACCTCACCAGCCCAGGCCAAAGCGCAGCGTCAGCAGGACGGTCATGCCGCTGACGATGGCACCGAGGATGCCGCGGCGCCAGAAGAACCAGGCCGCGCCAGCGGCGGCAGCCCACAGCCGGGGCTCCTTCCAGGTCGAGATGAGCCGGCCCTGGTCGAGCAGGATCTCCGGGGCGACGACGGCGCCGAGCGCTGCCAGCGGAGCCACACGCAGGCCGCGCTCGAGCCAGGGTGGCAGCGGTATCTCGCGGTCGGACAGAAAGAACAGCCCGCGCGCGAGGTGCGCAATCACGGTCATGCCGACGATCGCCAGCAGGCCCTCGAACAGGCTCACGAGCCCTCCCCGGCCCGGGCAGGCGGCAGGCACTGCACCGCCCTGGCGCCGCTCACACCGACGCTCCGGGACGGTGGCGGCGCAGCATCGCGTCCACGGCCAGGCCGGCCACCACGGCGGCTGCGATCGCGACGACGATGTTCAGCTTCAGCGGCAGCGACCAGGCCGCCACCGACGCCGACCCCGCCACGACCAGCGCGACCAGACTCACCCTGTCCTTCAGCATGGCGCCCACCAGCCCGACCAGCGCCAGCGTTCCCGCGAAGCCGAAGCCCCACGACAGGGGCACGCGGTCGCCCATGAAGATGCCCAGCAGCGACGCCCCATGCCACACGGCCCAGTTGGACCAGGCGCCGCCCCAGAAATAGGCCAGCTGCCCGGGCTGGGGCTCGGGCTTCGGGTAGCGCTGCACGAAGAGCACGTAGTTCATGTCGGCCGCGAAATACGCCAGACTCCAGCGGACGCCGCGCGGGTGGACGCGGAAGTAAGGCCTCCAGGCGACGCTCAGCACGACGAAACGCAGGTTGACGCAGGCCGCGGTGGCCAGCACCACCCACAGCGGCGCGCCGGCCGCCACCAGCGGCGTGGCAACGAGCTGCGCCGCCCCGCCGAAGACCAGCATGGACATCGCCACGGCCAACACCAGGCCCATGCCGCTGTTGGCCATCGTCACCCCGGTGACGACGCCCCAGACGGCGATCGCCGGCAGCAAGGGCGCCATGTCGCGCAGGCCCAGCCGGAAATCCGGGTCGCGCCAGATCGGGCGGGACGGCGGCGGAGTGTGGGCGGAATTCACCAGCGGCGTGTCGGGCGGAGGGGGCGGCAGGCAGAGGGCACATGCACCGGCCGCTCCGGCACAGGAGCAGGATGGACGACCGGCTGCGACAGTTGATTCTGCACCTTGCGGGCCCGATGCCCGAACTTCCCGGCCGGCGCGGCCTCAGCGTGGCGCCGAAGCCCCGCCAGCCTCGGCGGGCCGTCCTGGCGCGTCATCGCGCCGTCCGGCCGCCTCGGCGGAGCGGGACGCGCCGCTGCCCAGTTGCGGGGGCACCGCCTCGATCTTGTTCTCGCGCATGTAGTCGTTCATCTCGCGCCAGCCGGCGAAGACGGCTGGCTTGTCCGCCTTGCGGTTCATCGCGTAGCAGTCCTCGATGGCGCGCCCGGCGTGCCTGCAGGCGCCACCGATCGCCCGCCCCTCGGCCTCCTTGCGCGCGGCGATGCCCGAGGCCGACTCGATGCCCAGCATGTCACAGCCCGACAGGCCGACGACGGCCGCGAGCACGGCGGGAAGATGCAGGCGAATCAGCGCACTCATGTCGTCACACCCTTGGGTTATCGGTCGGCGGCGCAGCGGCCTTGAACGTCGGCGCAGCCGGCACCACCGACGGCTGCAACTGCGGCAGCGGCAGGACGACGCCGGGCCGCAGCCACGCCCCGGCCGGCGAGCGCAGCCACTGCGCGGCCTCCTGCCGCCGGCCGCCGGGCCGCTGCACCTCCAGGCAGGCGAGCACGCCGTCGCCGCAGGCCACGAGCAGCCCCTGCGCGCCGGTCTCGAGCACCGTGCCCGGGGCTGCCGCGACACCCGCCTGCCGGGCCGGCGCCTCCGCCCGCCACAGCTTGACCTGCTCGTCTGCGCAGCCGAAGTGCGCCCCCGGGAAGGGGTCGAAGGCGCGGACTCGGCGCTCGATCACCGCCGCCGGCTCGCGCCAGTCGACCGTGGCCTCGGCCTTCTCGACCTTGCGCGCATAGCTGACACCCTGGGCCGGCTGGGGCTCGCGCACCAGCGTGCCCACCTGCGCCAGGGCCTGCACGACCAGGCGCGCGCCCAGCGCTGCCAGGCGGTCGTGCAGGCGCGCAGTGTTGTCGTCGGGCAGGATGGCTTCCTCTGCGCGCAGCAGCATGTCGCCGGTGTCCAGCCCCTCGTCCATCTGCATCAGGGTCACGCCGGTGCGGGCGTCCCCGGCCTCGATGGCGCGGTGGATGGGCGCGGCGCCGCGCCAGCGCGGCAACAGCGAGGCGTGGATGTTCAGGCAGCCGCGCGCCGGCAGCCCGAGTACCCAGCGCGGCAGGATCAGGCCATAGGCCGCCACCACCATCATCTCGGCCCGGGCCGCCTGCAATGCCGCCTGGGCAGACTGCGCGTCCTGCGGCCAGCGCCCGTCCAGGCGCAGCCCGCGCGGCTGCGCCAGCGGCAGGCCGAGCGCGAGCGCGCGTTGCTTGACCGCCGAGGGCTGCAGTTGCATGCCGCGGCCGGCCGGCCGATCCGGCTGGGTCAGCACGAGCACGATCTCGTGCCCGGCCGCATGCAGCGCGTCCAGCGCCACGGCCGCGAACTCGGGCGTGCCGGCGAAGCTCAGCCGCATGGATGCACGCGCCGCGGGAGCACCGGTGGGGCGCCCACCTCAGAGGCTGAGAGTTTTTCTGCCGCACCCGCAAGGCGCGTCCGAACGCCCTGTGACGAGGCGCAAACCACAGCACCAGCCCGGGCTACGGCGGGAATTTGCAACGATGAGCCAGGGGGTTTGGGCATGCAAGGCGGGCACGGGGGAATGACTGTCAGCCTCTCAGCCCCGCTGGGTCTCGCGCGCGCGCTTGACGAGCTTGCTGCGGATGCGGTCGCGCTTGAGCGGGCTCAGGTACTCGACAAAGACGCGGCCGGCCAGGTGGTCCATCTCGTGCTGGACGCACACCGCCGCCAGCCCCTCGCAGGCCAGCTCGAACGGCTGACCGTCGCGACCGAGCGCACGCACCGTGACCCGCTCGTGGCGCTCGACCTTGTCATAGATGCCCGGCACCGACAGGCACCCTTCCTCGTTCACGGCCTTGCCGTCGCTGCTCTCGACGAGTTCCGGGTTGATCAGGACGACCGGGCGATCGCGCGTCTCGGAGGTGTCGAGCACGATCACGCGCTCGTGCACGTCCACCTGCGTCGCCGCCAGGCCCACGCCCTCGTTGGCGTACATCGTCTCGATCATGTCGTCGACCAGACGGCGGACGCGGTCGTCCACGCGCGCCACCGGCGCCGCCACCTTGTGCAGCCTCGGGTCAGGAAAGGTCAGGATCTGGAGCTGGGCCATGCGCAGACGATCGCCGAACGGCGAAAAAGTTCAAGGTTCGCGACCGGCACCACGCATTGCAGCGAGCCCGGCCCAAGGGCAGAATCCACCGCCCCGACAGCCTGGATTGTCGCGGACACAGCCCGGGCGTGGACAGCCCCGGGACGTAATTCCCAACCGACGTCGCGCCCCGGCGCCGCCCAAGTGATGCATTCCGCACAGGCCGAGGACTTCGAGGCCTGGTTCCGCCTGGTCCACCAACCCGGTGTCAGCCGCAGCGCCGCGCGCACGCTGCTGGCGGCCTT
This sequence comes from Rubrivivax sp., assembly GCA_027491255.1. GTDB lineage: Bacteria > Pseudomonadota > Gammaproteobacteria > Burkholderiales > Burkholderiaceae_C > Rubrivivax. Next base: position 33,880 of record JAIXWM010000069.1, read on the forward strand.
CGCCTCCGCCACATCGGTGATGCGAGCCGGCCCGTCGCAGTGGCGCGCCGTGGCCGGTCAGGCCGTGGCCGCGGCGCTGGCGCGCCCCGACCCGGCCGTGACGCAGCGCCTGGAGGCGGCCCGGGCCTGGCTCGCGGCGTCACCACGCCGCCAGGCCCTCACGCTGGGCGACCCCGCCTACCCGACGGCGCTGCTGAGCACCGAAGACCCGCCGCTGCTGCTCTTCGCCGAGGGTCGAGCCGAGCTGCTCGCAGCCCCGGCGCTGGCCGTCGTCGGCAGCAGGCACCCGACGCCGCAGGGCGCCGCCAACGCACGCGAGTTCGCCGCCCACCTCAGCGCGCAGGGCTGGACCATCGTCTCCGGTCTCGCGCAAGGCGTGGACGGCGCCGCCCACGAGGGCGCGCTCGCCGGGCGCGGCTCGACGATCGCCGTCGTGGGCACCGGCCCGGACATCCCCTACCCGCGCCAGCATGCCGCGCTGGCGCAGCGCATTGCCGAGGGCGGCCTGCTGCTCAGCGAGTACGCCCCGGGAACGCCGCCGCTGCCGGCCAACTTTCCGCTGCGCAACCGCATCATCGCCGGCCTGGGCCGCGGCACACTCGTGGTCGAGGCGGCGCTGCAGTCGGGCTCGCTGATCACCGCAAGGTTGGCGGTGGAAGCGGGCCGGGAGGTGTTTGCGATCCCCGGGTCGATCCACTCGCCGCAATCGCGCGGCTGCCATGCACTGATCCGTCAGGGCGCCAAGCTGGTCGAGTCGGCTCAGGACATCGTCGAGGAACTGGGGGGCGCCCTGGTCGCCCCCGCAACGGCGGCACGCCGACGCAGCGGGCCTGCCGCCGCGGACACGCCCGGCAACGCAACACCGCCGCCGCGCGGCGATGCCGACGCCGTGCTCCAGGCCCTTGGCCACGACCCGGCCACCTTGGACGCGCTGGCAGCGCGCACCGGTCTGTCGGCGGCGGCACTGGGCGCGCGCCTGCTCGAGTTGGAGCTCGACGGAGCGGTGTCGCGCCTGCCAGGTGGGCTGTTTCAGCGTCTGCACCGCACCTGAACGCCCGGGCCTGCGGCGAGCCGGACAGGCCGCGCGGCGGCGCGGCGAATACGCTGAATTGCCGGCCCTGGACAGGCTCTGTTCGAAGACTCCTCGGGGCTGGCGCCGCCCGGCGCCTCGGGTATAGTGGGCTGCATGTTCGATGTGCTGGTCTACCTCTACGAGAACTACTGGCGCCCGGACGCATGCCCGGATCACCGGCAGTTGTCTCGCAAGCTCTCGGCCGTCGGCTTCGAGCGCGACGAGATCCAGGAAGCCCTGAGCTGGCTCGATGGCCTGGCCGAAAGCGCCCAGGCCGTGGGCGGGACCCAGGACGCCAACAGCATGCGCGTCTACACCGACAGCGAGAGCGAACTGCTGGGCGAGGAGTCCATCGGCTTCATCAGTTTCCTCGAATCGGCCGGCGTCCTGCCCCCCGCGATGCGGGAAATGGTGATCGACCGTGCGAGCGCAGTAGGCACCGGGCGCATGGACCTCGAGGAGATCAAGATCATCGTGCTGATGGTCTTCTGGAGCCTGGGCGAGGAGCCCGATGCGCTCATCCTCGACGAACTCTTCGTCGATCCGCAGGACCGACTCATCCACTGAAGCGCGGCCGCATTCGGGGATGCATCCATCCCCGGTGCGCGCTTTTCGTTCTCAGCCGAAGCCGTGAACCGCGAGCAACGCCCCGCAGCGTTTGCCCGCTCTACACCACCGCCCCGGCGTTCGGGTCGTTCGGGTCGCGCTCCTTGGCACTCCCCGGCTTGACGAGGTCCTCGCGCTTGACGCCGAGCCACATCACGATGCCGGCGGCGACGAAGATCGACGAGTAGATGCCGAACAGGATGCCGATCGTCAGCGCAACCGCGAAGTAGTGCAGCGTCGGACCACCGAACAGCAGCATCGACAGCACCATGATCTGCGTCGAACCGTGCGTGATGACGGTGCGGCTGATCGTGCTCGTGATCGCGTGGTCGATCACCTGCGGCGGGCTCATCTTGCGCATCTTGCGGAAGGTCTCGCGCACGCGGTCGAAGATGATCACCGACTCGTTGACCGAGTAGCCCAGCACCGCCAGGATGGCCGCCAGCACCGCGAGCGAGAACTCCCACTGGAAGAAGGCGAAGAAGCCGAGGATGATGACGACGTCGTGCAGGTTGGCGATGATGCCGGCCACCGAGAACTTCCACTCGAAGCGGAAGGCGAGGTAGATCAGGATGCCCAGCACGGTGAAGCCCAGCGCGAGCGCACCGTCACGCGCCAGTTCAGAGCCCACCGAGGGCCCGACGAACTCGGTGCGGTTGAGCTTCACCGGCTCGGCGCCCGAAGCCAGGGCACAGGCCGGGCGGCTGACAGCCTCACCCTCGGCGGTGGTGTACTGGCGCGTGGAGACCGTGCCCGACTCGGCCTTGCACAGTTCGCCGAAGACACGAACAGCCAGGTCGGCCTGCTTGACGTCACCGCGCACCGGCAGGCGCACCAGCACGTCACGAGAGGTTCCGAAGCTCTGCACCTGCACCTCGCCCAGGCCGAGAGACTCGACCGCCGCACGCGTCTTGTTGATGTCGGCCGACTGCGCGTACTCGACCTCGAGCACGGTGCCTCCGGTGAACTCGATCGACAGGTGCAGACCGCGTGTGGTGATGAAGAACACCGCCGCGGCGAAGGTGATGAAAGACACGATGTTCAGCACCAGCGCGTGGCGCATGAACGGGATGTCGCGGCGGATGCGGAAGAATTCCATGGTGCGCCTCCAGCCTCACTGATCCGTGGTCGGGACCGGGGTGGTGGTCGTCTTGACGCCTCCCCGCCAGACCTGCCCGATGGACACCGACTTCAGACGCTTCTGGCGCCCGTACCACAGGTTCACGAGCCCGCGCGAGAACATGATGGCGGAGAACATCGACGTCAGGATGCCCAGGCAGTGGACGACGGCGAAGCCGCGCACCGGCCCTGAGCCGAAGGCCAGCAAGGCCACACCGGCGATGAGCGTGGTGATGTTGGAGTCGAGGATGGTCGCGAAGGCGCGGTCGTAGCCGGCAGCGATCGCCGCCTGCGGCGGCAGGCCGTTGCGCAACTCCTCGCGCACGCGCTCGTTGATGAGCACGTTGGCGTCGATGGCCATGCCCAGCGTGAGCGCGATCGCCGCCATGCCGGGCAGCGTCAGCGTGGCCTGCAGCATCGAAAGAACCGCCACCAGCAACAGCAGGTTGAAGGCGAGCGCCAGCGACGAGAACACCCCGAACAACAGGTAGTACGCACACATGAACACGACGATGGCCAGGAAGCCCCAGGTCACACTGTCGAAGCCCTTGGCGATGTTCTCTGCCCCCAGGCTAGGGCCGATCGTGCGCTCCTCGATGATCTCCATCGGCGCCGCCAGCGAGCCCGCACGCAGCAGCAGCGCCACGTCGTTGGCCTCCTGGGTCGTCATGCGGCCCGAGATCTGCACCCGCCCGCCGCCGATCTCGCTGCGGATCACGGGCGCCGTCACGACCTCGCCGCGCCCCTTCTCGAACAGCAGGATGGCCATGCGCTTGCCCACGTTCTCGCGCGTGACGTCCTTGAAGATGCGCGCGCCCTTGGCGTCCAGCGTCAGGTGCACGGCGGGCTCCTGCGTCTGGTTGTCGAAGCCGGCCTGGGCGTCATTGAGGTTGTCACCGGTCAGGACCACCTGCCGGAAGACGATGACGGGCGCGCCGTTGCGCTCGAGATAACGCTCGCTGCCGAAGGGCACGGCGCCGCCGGACAGCGCTGCCTGTGCCTCGGCGCTCTCGTTGACCATGCGCACCTCGAGAGTCGCGGTGCGGCCGATGATGTCCTTGGCCTTGGCCGTGTCCTGCACGCCCGGCAGTTGCACGACCACGCGGTCCGCGCCTTGCTGCTGGATCACCGGCTCGGCCACGCCAAGCTCGTTGACGCGGTTGTGCAGCGTCGTGATGTTCTGCTTCAACGCCTGGTCCTGCACCGCCTTCGCAGCCTCGGGCTTGAGCGTGCCGCGCAGGCGAACCTCGGCGCCATCCGCAGTCTCGACCCAGACGAGATCCGGCAGTTGCTCGCTGAGCATGCGGCGCGCTGTCGAAGCCGTTGCCGCGTCGCGCAAGCGCACCTCCACGGCGTTACCCTCACGGGAGATGCCGGCGTGGCGGATGTTCTTGTCGCGCAGCATGGTGCGCATGTCGCCGGTGAGCGCATCGGCCTTTTTCGTCAGCGCCGCCTTCATGTCCACCTGCATCAGGAAGTGGACGCCACCGCGCAAATCCAGGCCCAGGTACATCGGCAGCGCACGCAGCTTGCCCATCCACTCCGGGCTGCGCGACAGCAGGTTGAGTGCGACGATGTACGAAGGGTTGGATCGGTCCGGGTTGAGCGCATCGCTCAAGACGTCCTTGGCGCGCTTCTGCGTGTCGGTGTCACCGAAGCGGGCACGCACCGACATGCCGTCGAACTGCACGAAGTCAGCGCGCAGCGAGGCCTCGCGCAACACCTGCTCGACACGGGCCGTCAGCGTCGCGTCGATCTTCAAGGTCGCCTTGGCGCTGGACACCTGAACCGCCGGCGCCTCCCCGTACAGGTTAGGCACCGTGTAGAGCAGGCCAAGCGCGAGCGCGAACGCGAGGATCGCGTACTTCCACCAGGGATAGCGGTTCATGGGGACTCCGGCATCGGATCAGACCCGGGCGGCGTCGCGCGGGCGCTTGGCTGCGGACGCCGGACGCCGATGGCGGCCCGGACGCCCGACCATCCAGCCTACTTGAACGTGCCCTTGGGCAATACCTGCAGCACCGAAGGGCGCTGCACCTGGATCTCGACGCCCTGGGCAACCTCGACATGCAGGATGCTGTCGCCCATGCGGGACACACGCCCCACCAAACCACCGGCCACGACCACCTCGTCACCCTTGGCCAAGGCCTCGATCATCGCCTTGTGCTCCTTCTGACGCTTCATCTGCGGGCGGATCATGATGAAGTAGAGCACCACGAACATCAGCACGAGTGGAAGCAGGCTGAGCAGCGTCGACTCGGCGCCACCGGCGGCGGCCGGAGCAGACTGGGCGTAGGCAGAAGAGATGAACACGACAAAGGTTCCTTGGCAAGTCAGCCGTGCGGAAGCGCGGCACGAAACTCACGAGTGTAGGACCGCGGCACTGATGCCCGCTTCAACGAAAACGCCAACCCTTGGGTTGGCGTTGACATCGCTCGAAATACCTTCGAACTACGAAACTCTTGGTTGCGGGGGCAAGATTTGAACTTGCGACCTTTGGGTTATGAGCCCAACGAGCTACCAGACTGCTCCACCCCGCGACTGAATCCGTGACTATAGCAGAAAAACGTCACTCGGCCTGCGAATCGTCCACAGCGGACGCTTCGGGCTCGGGCCGATCCACCAATTCAACGAAGGCCATGGGCGCGTTGTCGCCCACGCGAAAGCCCATCTTCAGGATGCGCGTGTAGCCACCGGGACGCGCCAGGTAGCGCGGGCCGAGCACATCGAACAACTTGGTCACGACCGCGCGATCGCGGGTGCGGTCGAAGGCCAGCCGGCGGTTGGCCAGTGTCGGCCGCTTGGCCAGCGTGATCAACGGCTCGACGCTGCGGCGCAATTCCTTGGCCTTGGGCAGCGTGGTCTTGATGGCCTCGTGCTGAAGCAGCGAATTGCACATGTTGCGCAGCATGGCGGCGCGGTGCTCGCTGGTCCGGTTGAGCTTGCGGTATCCATTACGGTGGCGCATTTGTATGTCCTTTCGGGTGTTGTGCCCCCGGCCGTGTCAGGTACCGGGGGGTGCGCAGTGGTCAGGCAAACGCCAGGGGCGTTCAGCGACGCTCCAGGCTCTTGGGCGGCCAGCCCTCCAGCCGCGTCCCCAGGGTCAGGCCACGGGACGCCAGCACTTCCTTGATCTCGTTGAGCGACTTGCGGCCGAGATTCGGGGTCTTCAGCAACTCGGTCTCGCTGCGCTGGACCAGATCACCGATGTAGTAGATGTTCTCGGCCTTCAAGCAGTTCGCCGAGCGCACGGTCAGCTCGAGCTCGTCGACCGGACGCAGCAGGATGGCGGGGGGCTCGGGACCCTCGGGCGAGCGCGTGAATTCACCGAGATCGACCGAACCGACGCCCTCGAGCTGCGTGAAGACGATCAACTGCTCGACCAGGATCTTCGCCGAGGCGCGGATGGCCTCCTCGGGGGAAATCGCGCCGTTGGTCTCGATCTCCATGACGAGCTTGTCCAGATCGGTACGCTGCTCGACGCGAGCGTTCTCGACCGCGTAGCTCACACGGCGAACCGGCGAAAACGAGGCGTCCAGCACGATGCGCCCGATGGACTTGGTGGTCTCATCACCCAGGCGACGCACATTGCCCGGCACGTAGCCACGGCCCTTCTCGACCTTGATCTGCATGTCGAGCTTGCCACCCTGGGACAGGTGTGCGATCACATGCTCAGGGTTGATGATCTCGACATCGTGCGGGGTCTGGATATCCGCAGCCTTGACCGGGCCCTCGCCTTCCTTGCGCAGCACCAGCGTGACCTCATCCCGGTTGTGCAGCCTGAACACCACACCCTTGAGGTTGAGCAGGATGTTGACGACGTCTTCCTGGACGCCATCGATCGTCGAGTACTCGTGCAGCACGCCGGCGATGGTGACCTCGGTCGGCGCATAACCCACCATCGACGACAGCAGCACGCGCCGCAGCGCGTTGCCGAGCGTGTGACCGTAGCCACGCTCGAAAGGCTCGAGCACGGCCCGGGCACGATGACCGCCGAGCGGCTCGACCTGGATGGCCTTGGTGGGTTTCAGCAGATTCGTTTGCATGGAGTCCTGTTCCTCTCAATACCCTCGGCTCGTCACACCGATAAGGCTGATGGACCACGCCGGGCTGCGTGTGCCGGCACCCCGCGCCCGGCGATCGGGATACCGTCCTGGGCAGCGGCGGCCGCGGTGGGCGCGCCGCCTGCTGCAACGCCAGGGATGGGGCTCAGCGCGAGTACAACTCGACGATGAGCGCTTCCTTGATGTCGGCGCCGAACTCGTCGCGGTCGGGCGCCTTCTTGAAGACCCCTTCCATCTTCGAGATGTCGACCTGGACCCAGCCAGGCATGCCGGAAGCATCGGCCAGCTTGAGGGCGTCCTGCACGCGCAATTGCTTGCGCGCGTTCTCGCGCAGCCCGAGCGTGTCACCCGGCTTGACCGAGTACGACGGGATGTTGACCACACGGCCGTTGACCGTGACCGCCTTGTGCGAAACCAGTTGGCGAGCCTCGGCACGGGTCGAGCCGAAGCCCATGCGGTAAGCCACGTTGTCCAGACGCGATTCCAGCAGGGTCAACAGGTTCGCGCCCGTATTGCCACGCCGGCGATCTGCCTCGGCGAAGTAGCGCCGGAACTGCCGCTCCAGCACGCCATACATGCGCTTGACCTTCTGCTTTTCACGCAGTTGCAGCCCGAAGTCGGAGGTGCGCGAGCCGCTGGTACGACCATGCTGACCAGGCTTGCTCTCGAACTTCACCTTGTCGGCGATCGCTCGACGCGTGCTCTTCAAAAAGAGATCGGTGCCTTCACGGCGGGACAGCTTGCCCTTGGGTCCAAGATAACGTGCCACTTCTCGTTCCTTCGTCGAGGTTCAGTTTCTGACGCGGCGTCAGCCCACCTGGGGCTCCCCGCGCAAGTCCTGCGCACGGCTCAACCCGGGCAGGACGGTGGGCTTGAAGGCCGACACGGTGCGCCAGTCACCTGTCGGCCAGCAAAGACAGCGCGTGGTCAGTTGAACCCGCTACTGTCTGTAGGAAATCGCCGCAAGCACAACGCTCGCAGCGATTGACAGCGGACAAAAGCGGCCGCCTCAGACCCGACGGCGCTTCTGCGGACGGCAACCGTTGTGAGGGACCGGCGTGACGTCGGAGATGGAATTGATTCGAATCCCGAGCGAGGCAAGCGCGCGAACGCTGGACTCACGGCCAGGACCCGGCCCCTTGATGCGCACGTCCAGGTTCTTGATCCCCTGCTCCTGGGCAGCCCGCCCCGCCACCTCTGCAGCCACCTGGGCAGCGAAGGGCGTCGACTTGCGCGAACCCTTGAAGCCTTGGCCGCCACTGGAGGCCCAGGCCAGGGACGCGCCTTGCCGGTCGGTGATCGTGATGATGGTGTTGTTGAACGAAGCGTGCACGTGGGCGATGCCATCCGCAATGTTCTTGCGGATCTTCTTGCTCACGCGACGTGCAGCGGTATTGACGGGTGCCTTGGCCATGTCGAAAAGCTTCCTGGGTTCGGATCTGACGGCTTACTTCTTCAGCGCCGCCGCACCCTTGCGCGGACCCTTGCGAGTGCGCGCGTTGGTGCGGGTGCGCTGGCCGCGCACTGGCAGACCGCGCCTATGGCGCAGGCCGCGATAGCAGCCCAGATCCATCAAGCGCTTGATGTTGATCGACATCTCCCGGCGCAAATCGCCTTCGATGGTGATGCGCCCGATCTCGTCACGGATCTTCTCGAGATCGGAATCGGTCAATTCCTTGATCTTCTTCGAGTACGGAATGCCCACCGCTTCGCAGATCCTCTGCGCGGTGCGGCGACCGATGCCGTAGATGGACGTCAAGCCGATCTCGGCGTGCTTGTGCGGCGGGATATTGATGCCGGCGATGCGTGCCATGTTGGATTTCCTCGTCTGACGGGGTTCAGCCCTGGCGCTGCTTGTGGCGCGGGTCGGTGCAGATCACACGAACCACCCCCTTGCGGCGGATGATCTTGCAATTGCGGCACATCTTCTTGACCGAAGCGGCGACTTTCATGGTCTTCTCCTTGACCGGAATCCTGGGGATATGGGTTGAATGCTACTTGGCGCGGAAAACAATCCGCGCCCGTGTCAGGTCGTAGGGCGTCAACTCCACGGTGACCTTGTCGCCAGGGAGGATGCGGATGTAGTGCATGCGCATCTTTCCTGATATGTGACCGAGAACGACATGCCCGTTCTCGAGCTTGACGCGAAACGTTGCGTTGGGGAGGTTCTCGAGAATCTCCCCCTGCATCTGGATGACGTCGTCCCTGGCCATCGGCTCAACCCGCCTTGAAGCTGGACTTCTTCAGCAGCGACTCGTACTGCTGGCTCATGACGTAGCTCTGCACCTGGGCCCAGAAGTCCATGGTGACCACGACGATGATCAGCAGAGAGGTGCCACCGAAATAGAACGGAACGTTGTACTGGAGAACGAGAAACTCCGGCAACAGGCAGACCAGCGTGATGTAGACAGCGCCCGCCAAGGTCAGGCGGGACAGGATGCGATCGATGTAGCGGGCAGTCTGATCCCCGGGTCGGATGCCAGGGATGAACGCACCGCCTTTTTTCAGGTTGTCAGCCGTTTCCCGGCTGTTGAAGACGAGGGCCGTGTAGAAGAAGCAGAAGAAGACGATCATCGCTGCGTACAGCAGCACATAGATTGGCTGACCGGGCTGCAGCAACGCAGAAGCATCCTTGAGGAGGCTCATGAAGCCCCCATCGGTCTGCCCGGTCGCAATCCAACCCACCGCCGTGGCCGGCAGCAGGATGATCGACGACGCGAAGATCGGCGGGATGACCCCCGACATGTTGAGCTTCAAGGGAAGATGTGACGACTGCCCGCCATACACCTTGTTGCCCACCTGCCGCTTGGCATAGTTCACCAGTATCTTGCGCTGACCGCGCTCGACGAAAACGACGGCAAATGTCACCAACACCACCAGCGCAATGATGATCATGCTGGCGATGATGCTCATCGCCCCCGTTCGGACCAATTCGAACAGCCCGCCAATCGCGCTTGGGAGGCCCGCAACGATGCCGGCGAAGATGAGGATGGAAATACCGTTGCCCAGGCCACGCTCGGTGATCTGCTCACCCAACCACATCAGGAACATGGTGCCGGCGACCAAGCTCACCACCGCTGTCATCCTGAAGCCGAACCCGGGGCTCAGCACCAGTCCAGGAGAGCCTTCGAGAGCCAGAGCGATGCCCAAGGACTGAAAGATGGCCAGGCCCAAGGTGCCGTAGCGGGTGTACTGGGTGATCTTTCGCCTGCCAGCTTCGCCTTCCTTCTTCAAGGCCTCCAGGGAGGGCACGACGTAGGTCATCAACTGCATGATGATCGACGCCGAAATGTAGGGCATGATGCCCAGCGCGAAGACCGTGAAGCGTGACAACGCGCCACCGCTGAACATGTTGAACAGGTTCAGGATGCCGCCACTCTGGCTCTTGAACAGCTGTTCAAGCTGCCCCGGATCGATCCCCGGCACCGGAATGTGCGCTCCAAGCCGGTAGACCACGAGGGCCAGCACGAGAAAGACGAGCCTGCGCCGCAGGTCGCCGAACTTCCCGCTCTTGGCCAATGTGCTTGCGCTGGTCGCCACTTGCCTGCCGCCGATCGAATGTTGCCTGAATCTGCCTGGTCAGCAACCAGCCGCTCAGGCCACGGCGCCGCCAGCGGCTTCGATCGCCGCCTTCGCGCCGCCCGTGACGCCCAGCCCCTTCACGGTGACCTTGCGCGCCAGTTCGCCAGACTTGATGACCTTGACCTGGCGGGCACGATGGCTCACGAGCCCGGCCTGCTTCAGCGCCAGCAGATCGACTTCGTCCAGGGCGAGCGCCTGCAGATCGCTCAACGTCACCTCGTCAGCAAACTTCAGTGCCGCGCTCTTGAAGCCACGCTTGGGCAAGCGTCGCTGCAGCGGCATCTGACCGCCTTCGAAGCCCACCTTGTGGAAGCCGCCCGCACGGGACTTCTGGCCTTTGTGACCACGGCCCGCCGTCTTGCCCAGACCGGAGCCGATTCCGCGACCGACGCGGCGCTTGGCGTGCTTGGCACCTGCCGCCGGCTTGATGTTGTTCAGGTTCATCACAGCACCTTCACCAGGTACGACACCTTGTTGACCATGCCACGCACAGCGGGCGTGTCCTCGAGGACCGACTCGCTGTTCATGCGCCGAAGTCCCAAGCCCGCAACCGTGGCACGGTGCGAGGCCTTGCAGCCGATGGGACTGCGGACGAGCTTGACCTTCAGGGTTTTCTTCTCAGACATCGCTGTTCTCCGGGCGCTGCGTCAGTTGAACAGTTCTTCAACCGTCTTGCCACGCTTGGCCGCTACCTCACCAGCCGTCGTCGAGCGCTTCAACGCGTCGAGCGTGGCCCGCACCATGTTGTAGGGGTTGGTCGAGCCATGGCTCTTGGCCACGATGTCGGTCACACCCATGACTTCGAAGACCGCCCGCATCGGACCGCCCGCGATGATGCCCGTACCGGCAGGTGCCGGGGCCATCAGCACACGCGAGGCACCGTGCTCGCCCTCGACATTGTGGTGGATCGAACCGTTCTTCAATGCGACCTTGAACATGCCGCGGCGAGCGGCTTCCATCGCCTTCTGCACGGCCACCGGCACTTCGCGCGCCTTGCCCTTGCCCATGCCGATCCGGCCGTCGCCGTCGCCCACGACCGTCAGCGCCGCGAATCCAAGGATGCGACCGCCCTTGACGACCTTGGTGACGCGGTTGACCGCGATCATCTTTTCCTTCAGGCCGTCGTCACGTCCTTCATCGGCCACACGGGGTTGAAACTTCGCCATGATGTGAATTCCTTCGCTGCCCAGCGGGCCTCAGAACTGCAGCCCCGCCTCGCGGGCCGCCTCTGCCAGCGCCTTGACGCGGCCGTGGTAGGCGAAGCCGGCGCGGTCGAACGCGACCTTTTCGATCCCCGCATCCCGAGCCTTCTCGGCGATGCGCCGCCCGACAGCCGATGCGGCATCCGCGTTGCCCCCGTTCGGCGTCTCTGCACGAACGGACTTTTCTGCGGTGGACGCGCTCACCAGCACCTTGGAGCCATCGCCCGAAACGATGCTCGCATAGATGTGCAGGTTCGAGCGGAAGACCGTCAGGCGCGCCACGCCCTGCGTGGCAATGCGGGCCCGGGTCTGGCGGGCGCGGCGCAGGCGCTGTTCTTTCTTGTTCAGCATCTGGACGCTCCTTACTTCTTCTTCGTTTCCTTGAGGGACACGGTCTCATCAGAATAGCGAATGCCCTTGCCCTTGTAAGGCTCAGGCGGACGGATCGCGCGCACTTCGGCTGCGATCTGGCCGACGACCTGACGGTCGGCGCCCTTGATGAGAATCTCGGTCTGGGTGGGGCACTCGACCTTGATGCCGGCTGGCATTTCCTTCACGACCGGGTGGGAGAACCCGATCTGCAGGTTGAGCTTTCCGCCCTGTGCCTGGGCTCGGAAGCCCACTCCGACGAGGTTGAGCTTCTTCTCGAAACCCTTGCCCACGCCGTTGATCATGTTGGCAATGAGCGCACGCATCGTGCCGCTCATCGCGTTGGCCTCCGCACTGTCGTTGGCAGGCGTCAGCTTGACGGCGCCGCCGTCAAGTCGTACCGCCACCAAGGGATGGGTAGGCCGAGCCAAGGTGCCGTTGGCCCCCTTGACGCTGATCTGGTCGGTCGTGATGTTCACGTCCACGCCTTGCGGGACGGCGACCGGCATCTTTCCAACGCGCGACATCGTCGATCTCCTGTCAGGCCACGTAGCAGAGCACTTCGCCGCCCACGCCGGTCTGGCGGGCCTTGCGATCGGTCATCACGCCGCGAGGCGTGGTCACGATGGCCACGCCCAAACCGTTCATCACGTGCGGGATGGCATCACGCCCCTTGTACACGCGCAGGCCGGGCCGGCTGACGCGCTCGATGCGCTCGATCACCGGGCGCCCTGCGTAGTACTTCAACGCAATCTCGAGTTCGCTCTTGCCGGCGTCGACGCGCACGCGGAAGCTTTCGATGTAACCCTCGTCCTTCAGGACCTGGGCAATCGCGACCTTCAGCTTGGACGACGGCATCGTCACGACTGCCTTCTCGACGAGTTGCGCATTGCGGATGCGTGTCAGCATGTCCGCGATGGGATCACTCATGCTCATTGGATGACTCCTGATCGGGCAGTGACTTACCAGCTGGCCTTGACGACACCGGGGATGTCGCCCTTGAATGCCAGCTCGCGGATCTTGCTGCGCGCCAAACCGAACTTGCGAAACGTCCCGCGCGGACGGCCCGTGAGCTCACAACGATTACGCAAGCGCATCGGGTTGGCATTGCGGGGCAGCTTCTGCAGCTCCAGGCGGGCTACATAGCGCTCCTCGTCGCTGCGCTTGGCGTCGCGCGCGACCTCCTGCAATTCAGCGTACTTGCGGGCGTGCTTGGCAACCAGCTTCTCGCGCTTGAGCTCGCGCTGCTTGAGGGATTTCTTGGCCATGGTGTTGTTGCGCTCGCTCTGCGTCAGTTCTTGAACGGGAACTTGAAGGCCGCGAGCAGCGCCTTGCACTCCTCGTCAGACTTGGCACTCGTCGTGATGCTGATGTTCATCCCGCGGATGGCATCGATCTTGTCGTAGTCGATTTCCGGGAAGATGATCTGCTCCTTCACGCCGATGTTGTAGTTCCCACGGCCATCGAACGAGCGACCGGAAATGCCCCGGAAGTCGCGCACACGCGGCAGGGCGATCGTGACGAAGCGATCGAGAAACTCGTACATCCGCACGCCACGCAGCGTGACCATGCAGCCGATGGGCACGCCCTCACGGATCTTGAAGCCGGCGATCGCCTTCTTGGATTTGGTGACCACTGCCTTCTGGCCGGAGATCTTGGTCAGGTCGCCGACGGCGTTTTCCATGACTTTCTTGTCCGAAACCGCCTCGCTGACACCCATGTTCAGCGTGATCTTGGTCAGGCGCGGCACCTGCATCGAAGAGGTGTAACCGAACTTCTTCATCAAGTCCGCCACAACCTTCTCTCGGTAGAAGGTCTGCAGACGCGCGCTTTGCTGTTGAGCCATGTTGTCGCTTCCCGCGTTGCGCCTGGGCTCAGGCCTTGATCTGTTCGCCGCTGGACTTGTAGACCCGAACCCGGGTCTTGTCCGCGAGCAACTTGACGCCCACCCGGTCTGCCTTGCCTGTGGCCGGGTTGTAGATCGCCACGTTGGACTGGTGGATCGGCATCGTCTTGTCGATCACGCCACCCGTCGTGCCCTTCATCGGGTTCGGCTTGACGTGCTTCTTGACCATGTTGACGCCCTCGACGACGACGCGCTCGTCGTCGACCCGCTGCGTCACGGTTCCGCGCTTGCCCTTGTCGCGCCCGGTCAGGACGATGACCTGGTCGCCTTTGCGTATCTTGTTCATGCTCGGTCCTTTCGCCGCTGCCGCCGCATCAAAGAACTTCGGGCGCCAGCGACACGATCTTCATGAAGCGCTCACTGCGCAGTTCGCGCGTGACCGGCCCGAAGATGCGCGTGCCGATGGGCTCGAGCTTCGCGTTCAGCAACACGGCTGCATTGCCATCGAACTTCACCAAGGAGCCATCGGGTCGACGAACGCCCTTGGCGGTGCGAACGACAACGGCGCTGTAGACCTCGCCCTTCTTCACCCGGCCGCGAGGCGCAGCTTCCTTGATGCTGACCTTGATGACGTCGCCGATGCCCGCGTAGCGACGCTTCGAGCCGCCGAGCACCTTGATGCACATGACGGACTTCGCGCCTGTGTTGTCCGCGACATCAAGCCGCGATTGCATTTGGATCATTTTTCAGTCCCCAACTTGACCCGGCGGCGCCTGCCCCTGCCGGGGCTGTACCGCCGTCGAATCAGTCTTGGGCCCGTCGGTCAGATCCAAGTCAATTGACTGGAGATCTTCGCGATTGGGCTGAGAAGGGCAGCCAGACGCCTTGCATCACAAGGCGATTGCGCTGCTCTGCGCGGTCCGCGAGGGCACGAAACACGCTGCTCCGTGCCGCCCGTGGAAAAGACGATGATTATGCTTCGTTCAAATGCGGTCTGTCAAGCGAGTGCTTTGATCTGGTCGAGGAGCACCTGGGCGCTACTGACCTCGAACTTGCCCGGGGCCTCGATGTTGAGCTTTTGCACCACGCCGTCGACGACGAACATCGAATGCCGGCACATACGCATGCCCATGCCATTGGCAGTACGGTCCAGGGTGAGCCCGGTGGCACGTGCGAATTCCGCGCTGCCGTCAGCCATCATCCTGACCTTGCCGGCCGTCTTTTGATCACGGGCCCACGCACCCATGACATAGGCATCGTTGACGGAGACACACCAGATCTCGTCGACACCAGCAGCCTTGAACTGGTCGGCGATTTCCACATACCCGGGGACATGCTTGGCTGAGCAGGTCGGCGTGAAAGCGCCGGGCAGTCCGAAGATCGCAATGCGCTTGCCAGCCACGGACTTCGTGACGTCGAAGGCGTTGTCGCCGATCGCGCAGCCGTTGCCCTCGACCTCGATGAATTCACGCAGCGTTCCGCCAGGAAGGCGATCTCCAACTTTCAACATGGCGTATCTCCTCGTCAGCGCCAGCTTCGTGCCCGGACCATCCAGGCTGCTTGCGCACATGCCGACAACAACAAAGCCGGAAGCCAGTGTCCCGGCATTCCGGCTCGAAAGCGCCGCAGGGCGTCAGCCCTCCCGCGCCCCAGCTTCAATCAGACGATACGAGCCTTTTCGATCAGGCGCGTCACCGTCCAGGACTTGGTCTTGGAAATCGGCCGGCCCTCGGAGATCTCGACGATGTCGCCCAGTTTGTACAGGCCCTGTTCATCATGAGCGTGGTACTTGCGCGAGCGGGCAACGATCTTGCCGTAAAGCTCGTGGGCACTGCGGCGCTCGACCAACACCGTGACGGTCTTGGATCGCTTATCGCTGACGACGCGGCCGGTCAGGGTGCGCGTGTTCGTGCTCGGTGCCTCGCTCATTGGGCGCCTGCCTTCTTCTCGGCCAGGACGGTACGGACCCGGGCGATGTCGCGCCGGATGCGCCCGAGCTGGGTATGGTTGGTCAATTGCTGGGTTGCCTTCTGCATGCGCAGGCCGAAATGGGCCTTGAGCAGTTCGGACACTTCCTTCTCGAGCGCAGCCACGTCCTTGGTGCGCAGTTCGGATGCCTTCATACGAACCTCCGTTCAGGTGCCAACCTGGCGAGCCACGAAGGTGCAGCTCAGCGGCAACTTCGCAGCGGCGAGGGTGAAGGCCTCGCGGGCCAGGGCCTCGGGGACGCCGTTGATCTCGTAGAGCACCTTGCCCGGCTGGATTTCGGCCACGTAGTACTCGGGATTGCCCTTGCCGTTGCCCATGCGGACTTCGGCAGGCTTCTGAGAGATCGGCTTGTCCGGGAAGATACGGATGAAGATGCGACCGCCTCGCTTGATGTGACGCGAGATTGCGCGCCGCGCGGCTTCGATCTGGCGTGCCGTCAGCCGACCGCGCTCCGTCGCCTTGAGGCCGAACTCCCCGAATGACACGGCTGCGCCACGCGTGGCGATGCCGGTGTTGCGACCCTTCTGTTCCTTTCGGAACTTGCGGCGTGCAGGTTGCAGCATGCTTACTCTCCTTTGCCCTCGGCCGCCGCCGGCGCCACGGCACGGCGCACGCGCTTGACAGCCGGCGTCTTCAGTCCATCGGTCGGCGGCGCAGCGTCTGCTCGAGGCGCACGGTCGCCACCAGGTCGGCCACGGCCACCAGGCGCACCAGGGCGCGGTCCGCGGCGCGCACGACGGTCATCCTGACCTTCGTCGGCCTTCGGAGCGCCGGGCGCCTCACCGCGACCGAGGTTGTCACCACGGTAGACCCAGACCTTCACACCAATCACGCCGTACGTGGTCTTGGCCTCGGAGAAGCCGTAATCGATGTCAGCCTTGAGAGTGTGCAAGGGCACACGGCCTTCGCGGTACCACTCGCAGCGCGCGATCTCGATTCCGTTGAGTCGTCCCGACGACATGATCTTGATGCCCTGGGCGCCCAGACGCATCGCGTTCTGCATCGCACGTTTCATGGCGCGGCGGAACATGATGCGCTTCTCGAGCTGCTGCGTGATCGAGTCTGCGATCAGCTGGGCATCGATCTCCGGCTTGCGGATTTCTTCGATGTTGACAGCCACAGGCACACCGAGGCGGCGGGCCAGTTCCGTCTTCAGGTTCTCGATGTCCTCGCCCTTCTTGCCGATCACGACGCCAGGCCGTGCCGAAAAGATGGTGATCCGCGCGTTCTTGGCAGGACGCTCGATGGTGATGCGAGACACGGCAGCGTTCTTCAGCTTCGCCTTGAGGTACTCGCGCACATCGAGGTCTTCAGCCAGCATCTTGCTGAAGTTGCGGTTGTTGGCAAACCAGCGCGACGCCCAGTTCCGGGTCACCGAGAGCCGGAAGCCGGTCGGATGGATTTTCTGTCCCATGGTGTTCGTGCGCCCTCAGTTGCCGACCGTCACATAGATGTGGCAGGTGCCCTTGCTGATGCGGTTGCCGCGCCCCTTGGCGCGTGCGGAAAACCGCTTCAAGGTGGCGCCCTGCTCGACATGGATGGCCGTGACCTTCAGCTCGTCGATGTCGGCGCCGTCGTTGTGTTCGGCGTTGGCCACCGCCGATTCGAGCGCCTTCTTCACGATGCCAGCGGCCTTCTTCTGCGTGAAGTTCAGGATGTTCAGCGCCTGGTCGACCTTCTTGCCACGGATCAGGTCGGCGACGAGCCGACCCTTGTCCACAGACAGGCGAACACCGCGCACACTTGCTTTCGTTTCCACGTCGGTGCCCCTTACTTCTTCGCCTTCTTGTCGGCCGGATGGCCTTTGAAGACGCGGGTGAGCGCGAATTCGCCGAGCTTGTGACCCACCATCTGGTCGGTCACGTAGACGGGGACGTGCTGCTTGCCGTTGTGAACGGCGATCGTCAGCCCGATGAAGTCCGGCAGCACCGTGCTGCGGCGTGACCAGGTCTTGATCGGCTTCTTGTCCTTGATGGCAACCGCTTTCTCGACCTTGGCCAGCAGGTGGTGGTCGACGAACGGGCCCTTCTTGAGAGAACGAGTCATTGCACGCTCCTCTTACTTCTTGCGGCGCGAGACGATCATCGTCTGCGTGCGCTTGTTGTTGCGGGTTCGGTAGCCCTTGGTCAGCGTGTTCCACGGCGACACAGGAGCGCGCGCCTCGCCGGTGCGGCCTTCGCCGCCACCGTGCGGGTGATCGACCGGGTTCATGGCCACACCGCGCACCGTCGGGCGGATGCCCTTCCAACGCCGAGCGCCAGCCTTGCCGTACTGGCGGAGGTTGTGCTCTTCGTTGGCCACTTCACCGATGGTCGCGCGGCAGTCGATGTGTATCTTGCGAACCTCGCCCGATCGCAACCGCACCTGGGCGTACGTGCTTTCACGCGCCATCAACGTGACTGCCGTTCCGGCAGACCGCGCAATCTGCGCACCCTTGCCCGGAAGCATTTCGACGCAATGGATCGTCGTGCCCACGGGAATGTTGCGGATGGGCAGCGTGTTGCCGGCCTTGATCGGCGCCTCGGCGCCGCTGAGCAGCGTTGCACCGGCCTCGACACCACGAGGAGCGATGATGTAGCGGCGCTCTCCGTCGGCATAGCAAAGCAGGGCGATGTGGGCGCTGCGGTTCGGGTCGTACTCGATACGCTCGACCTTCGCCGGCACGCCGTCCTTGTTGCGGCGGAAATCGACGACGCGGTAGTGGTGCTTGTGACCCCCACCCTTGTGGCGCATCGTGATGTGGCCGTTGTTGTTTCGACCTGCCTTCTGCTTCTGCGGCTCGAGGAGGGAGGCCTCGGGCGCACCCTTGTGCAGGTGCGCGTGCACCACCTTCGTCACGGCCCGACGGCCGGGAGAGGTCGGCTTGACCTTGATGACAGCCATTTAAGCAGACTCCCCGGAGAAGTTGAGCTCCTGTCCCGGCTTGAGCGAGACGTAGGCCTTCTTGACGTGGTCACGCCGGCCCATCGTGCGACCGAAGCGCTTGGCCTTGCCCTTCTGCACCAGCGTGGAGACGGCGGCCACCTCGACCTTGAACATCAGCTCGACCGCGGCCTTGATCTCCGGCTTGGTCGCGCTGCGCAGCACCTTGAACAGCACCTGGTTCTGCTTCTCGCCAATGCGTGTGGCTTTCTCGGAGATGATCGGTGCCACCAGCACCTGGGCCAGACGGCCCTCATCGAATTTCTGTGGCGCGCTCATGCGTACATCTCCTTGAGCTGCTCGATCGCGCCCTTGGTCACCAGCACCTTCTTGAAGAACACCAGCGACAAGGGATCCGCATAACGAGGCTCGACAACGAGCACGTTGACAAGATTGCGCGAAGCCAGCGCAAGGTTGTCGTCGATCTGGTCGGCGATCACCAGGACGGATTCCAACCCCATGGCCTTGAACTTCTGCGCCAGCAGCTTGGTCTTGGGCGCCTCGACAGAGAGCGACTCGACCACGGCGACACGCCCGTCACGCGCCAGTTGCGACAGGATGGAGGCCATCCCTGCGCGGTACATCTTCTTGTTGACCTTGTGCGAGAAATTCTCGTCAGGCCGGTTCGGGAAGATGCGACCACCGCCACGCCACAGCGGCGATGACGTCATGCCGGCTCGCGCGTTGCCCGTTCCCTTCTGGCGGAAAGGCTTCTTGGTCGAATGCTTGACTTCGCCGCGGTCGAGCTGCGCCCGGGTGCCCTGACGCGCGTTGGCTTGATACGCCACCACGATCTGGTGCACCAGAGCCTCGTTGTAGTCGCGCGCGAAGACCGTGTCAGGCGCATCGACCTTGGCCGTGGCCTGGCCTTGTTCGTTCAGGAGCTCGAGCTGCATCACTGGCCCCCCTTCTTGGCGCCGGCCTTGACCGCCGGACGTACGACGACGTGGCCGTTCTTCGCCCCCGGGACTGCTCCCTTGACCAGCAACAGTTGACGCACCTCGTCGATGCGAACGACGTCGAGGTTTTGCGTCGTCACCGTCTCGTCACCCATGTGACCGGTCATCTTCTTGCCAGGGAACACGCGGCCCGGATCCTGGGCCATCGAGATCGAGCCCGGCACGTTGTGCGACCGGCTGTTGCCGTGAGAGGCGCGCTGCGACCCGAAGTTGTGCCGCTTGATCGTGCCCGCGAAGCCCTTGCCGATCGACGTGCCCTGCACGTCCACCCGCTGGCCGGCGGCGAACAACGTCACCGGCAAGGCGGCGCCTGGCTGGTACTGGCTCGCCACATCCGCGGGAACGCGGAACTCCTTGAGGACTTCACCCGCCTCGACACCCGCCTTGGCCAGGTGCCCAGCCTCGGGTTTGCTCACGCGGGACGCCTTTCGCTTGCCGAAGGCCACTTGCAAGGCGGTATAGCCGTCGGTCTCGACGGTCTTGACCTGGGTCACGCGGTTGTCCGACACGTCCAGCACCGTCACGGGTACGGCATCGCCGTCGTCCGTGAAGATGCGCATCATGCCCACCTTGCGGCCCAGCAAACCGAGCCGGTGGCTCGCATCTGCGGTCGTCATCTTCGTTCTCCAGCCCCGTCCACCGAAACAAAACAAGCCCGTCTTGACACGGGTTTGGTCCGCCCCAGGCATTCAAGGCCTTTGTTGCACATGCCCGACATCGATTGGCCGGGCTGGATGTTTTTCCCGCTTGAAGTGTCCTCTTCCAGCAGGAAAGCCGAACAGTATAGCGCGCTTGACGCGTTGGCGCCAAGCGCGTCACAAATCACTGCAGCTTGATCTCCACATCGACGCCCGCCGGGAGGTCGAGCTTCATCAGCGCATCAACGGTCTTGTCGGTCGGATCGACGATATCCATCAAGCGCTGGTGGGTACGGATCTCGAACTGGTCGCGGCTCGTCTTGTTCACGTGCGGCGAGCGCAGGATGTCGAAGCGTTGCATGCGCGTGGGCAAGGGCACCGGCCCCTTGACGATCGCGCCTGTGCGCTTGGCCGTGTCGACGATCTCGAGGGCCGACTGGTCGATCAACTTGTAATCGAAGGCCTTGAGGCGGATGCGAATCTTCTGTTTTTGCATGACGTTTCCTTCAAAGAGCTAGAAGAAGGCGGCGCCCGAAGAGCGCCGCCGACCGCCATGCTTACTCGATGATCTTCGCAACGACGCCCGCGCCCACGGTGCGGCCACCCTCGCGGATCGCAAACCGCAGACCTTCTTCCATCGCGATCGGCGCGATCAGCTTGACCGTGATGCTGACGTTGTCGCCAGGCATCACCATCTCCTTGTCCTTGGGCAGCTCCACCGCACCCGTCACATCCGTCGTGCGGAAATA
>JAIXWM010000184.1 GCA_027491255.1 Rubrivivax sp.
CACAACCTCAACCGGCGGGCGCAACAGTTGGGCATGACGCTGGTGGCAACCGCTCCAGCGGCGCAGGCGGCTTGAAAAATCACTTGTACGTCAGTCACTTATGGGGAGTTTCTTGAGAGCCGCCGCGGCGCCGCCGATTGTGGAGACCGTCTCCACGATCCATCCATCGTCCCTGACGCATGCCGCTGCAGCATCCAGGCACCGAAACGCACCGGCTGCACCGCATGAACTTCATCACACCCCTGCTCCGCTGGCGCGCCCTGGGCGCGCTGGTGATCCTGACGGCCACCTGCATGGCGGGTTGCGGCGGCGGCTCCCCCGCCAGCACGACAGTGGATTCGAATCTGATCCAGCCGCTGGGGCTGTCCGCCGAGCGCGTGGCCGTGGGGGACAGGCTCTTCAACGAGGTCGCCCTGTCGGCAGGCGGGAGCCAGTCCTGCGCGAGCTGCCATGTCAAGTCGCGCGGGCATGCCGATGCCGCGGGCGTGTTCCTGCCCCTGGGCGGACCGGCGCTGGACCGTCAAGGTCTGCGCAGTTCCCCCTCCCTGCACTACATGAACGACAACGCCGCTTTCGTGTTGAACGCCGGGCCGGGGCCGCGTGGGGGCTTCACCTGGGACGGCCGGGCCGACGACCGGGCCGCCCAGGCCCTGGGCCCGCTGCTCGCCGCGAATGAAATGGCCCAACCCGATGAGGCGGCGGTGGTGAGGGCGGTGAGGTCGCTGCCCTACTACAGCGAGCTGGCCGTCGCCTATTCATTGCCCGCCGACGCGAGCGACGCCCAGGTGCTGCAGGCCACGCAGCTGGCGCTGCAGGCCTACCAGGCCGGTGATGTGGACTACCAACCCTACACCAGCAAGTTCGACGCCGTGCAGACAGGTCAGGCCAGCTTCACGGCACAGGAGCAACGGGGCCTGGCGCTGTTCAACGACCCCCAGCGCGGCAATTGCGCGTCCTGCCACAGCAGCACCCCGCCGCCGGGCGAGGCCCTGCCGCTGTTCACCAACTTCGGCTACTTCGCGCTCGGGGTGCCGCGCAACGTCAGCACGGCCACCGCCGACCCGGCCTTCTTCGACATGGGGCTGTGCGGGCCGATGCGAACCGACCTGTCGCACCGCACCGACCTGTGCGGCATGTTCAAGGTGCCGACGCTGCGCAACGTGGCCCTGACCGCGCCCTACTTCCACAACGGCGTCATGGCCACGCTGGAAGAGGCGGTGGCCTTCTACGCCACGCGCGACAGCGACCCCGCGCGCTGGTACCCGACCGTGGGCGGCGTGGTGCAGCGCTTCAACGACCTGCCGCCCGCCTACCGCGGCAACGTCACCCAGCAGGCGCCTTTCGGCCCTGCGACGCCCGGCGGGCCGCGGTTGAGCCCGCAGGACGTCCAGGACATCGTCAGCTTCCTGGGAACGCTCACCGACGGGTTCACGCCTTGAAATGGCACCGGCCAGGGGGCCGCTCGCCCGCCGGCTGTGCCGATCCTCGAAGCGGCCAGCAGGCCGTGGCGGGCGCGGCGTGGCGGCCCCGCCGGTGAATGCGTGTCGGGCGGCCTGCGCGTGCGCAGCCGCGCGCGCCTTCAGCCCAGCAGCGGCCGCACCCGGTTCGCCAGGTCGGCCATCGCCTTCTCGGGCGTCTTCATGCCCAGCACGGCGGCCTCGGCCTCTTCCTTGAAGTAGTCGGCCGCCTTGGCCGCGCCGTCGAAGGCGGGCATGGGGATGCGCGCCACGCGCAGCACCGCGCGCTCGGCGTCGGCATACGGCACCCTCTGGCGGATGCGCGGGTCGTCGTAGGCTGAGGCGCGCACCGGGCCGTTGCCGTTGAGGGCGGCCTTGATGGTGTTCTCGCGCGAGACCATCTCCTTCATCAGCGCCCAGGCGCGCTCCTTGTTCTTCGAGTTCCTCGGGATCGCCATGCCCCAGAACTCCACCTTTGCCGGCGCCACCGGGTACTTGCCGAGCAATTCCCTACTGATGGGGATGGTCGTGGTCTTGATCTTGCCGGCGAACTGCGACTTCTGCGGGTCGTTGAATATCTGGTTGCGGCCCATGGACTGCAACACCATCGCGGCGCGGCCCTGCTGCATCCAGACGTTGACATCCTCCGTGCCCAAGGACGCGAAGTTGCGCGGGAAGGCGCCGGCCTGGAAGAGCTCGCGCAGCAACGAGATCGCGCGGATCATCGGCGGCTCGGTGCAGGCGAGCTTCAGGTCGGGCGTGATGTATTCGCCGTCCCAGGCCCGCGCGATGTCGATGACGTTGGGGTAGCTGACACCCGGCAGCACCAGACCGGTCACCTGAGTGCCGTTGGCGCGCGTGTAGGTGCAGCGGCGCGCCATCTCGACCAGTTCCTCGATCGTGCGGGGAGGCTCCTTGAAGCCGCGCTCGGCCAGGATCTCCTCGTTGTAATGCAGGCCCGACGAGGCATGGCGAAACGGCAGCGCGTAGAGCTGGCCGCGCACCGTGAAGCCCGACATCAGCCCGGGGAACACGTCAGCCTGCTGCTCGATCGGGTCCTTCTGCAGGAAGGGGCCGAGCGGCTCGAACAGGTTCGTGATGCGCGGCACGGCCTGGGTGTTGACGATGAAGCCGATGTCCACCGTGGTCTCGCCCAGCGAAGCCTCGCGGAACAGACGTTCCTGCAAGGGCCCGGTGTCGAAGGTCACCCACTCCACGCCGCTGCCGGTGCGCTTGGACCAGGCCTCGGTGATGTCGCCCGCCGGCCCGGCAGCGACGGTGCGGTGCACGCGGTGCGCGTAGACGTTGAGCTTGGCGGCTTGTGCCAGGGCAGGGCGGCCGGCCGCGGCCAGCGCACCGGCGGCGAGGCCCGAGGCCATGAGAGTGCGACGGTCGATCATGCAGTGGTCTCCTTGATGATGGCGTCGACGATCCGTCGTGACGCGTCGAAGTGAAGGTGCATGGCGGCCCTGGTCGCCATCGGGTCGTGCGCGGCGATCGCCTCCACGATGGCCCCGTGGCGCGCCAGCGAGGCCTGCGCGTCGCGCATCTCGTGGCGCTCGGTCAGGCGGCGCATGACCGAGCGGGCTGGTTTCTCGATGGCCTGCATCAGGAAGCGCATCAGCTCGTTGCCGCTGATCTCGGCCAGCTTGCGATGGAAGGCGTAGTCGGCCTCGACCCAGGTGTCGAGGCCCTCCGCATGCTCGCGCATGCGTTCGATCAGCATGCGCAGCTCGTCGATGTCGAGAGCCGTGGCGTTCTCCGCGGCCAGCCCGGCGATCTCGGTCTCCAGCGCGCGGCGAAGTTCGACGGCTTGACGCACGCCGTCGGGGCGCAGGCGCAGCGTCAGGTCCAGCAGCGCCGTCAGCGGCGCGGCCGAGGGCATGCACACCGACGTCGGCCGGCCCTGCTGGATGTGGACCACGCCCATGACGGCCAGCCGGCCCAGGGCCT
Source organism: Rubrivivax sp. (assembly GCA_027491255.1). GTDB lineage: Bacteria > Pseudomonadota > Gammaproteobacteria > Burkholderiales > Burkholderiaceae_C > Rubrivivax. Next base: position 3,411 of record JAIXWM010000184.1, read on the forward strand.
CGCGCACCACGGTCTTGCTGACGCCGAAGCTGCGCGCGAGCTCGGACTCGGCCGGCAGCTCGCTGCCCGGCACCAGCCGGCCTTCGCCGAGGGCCGACAGCAACTGGTCGACGACGGTGTCCGACAGACGCACGCGCTGGGCTGCGGTGACAGGGAGGACGGCAGCTTGCATGATGATGATCTGCTTATCGTAAGAGTGAATGGCGGCAGCCCCGAGCCCGTGGAAACCCTGATGTGTCTGGTGTTGTCTCGTCATCGGCGGCAACCTATCATGCCTTCTGCTTATCACAACAGTTATGAGGCCGGCTTGCGCATCCGAGACATCCGCACCTATCCGCTGACGGTGCCGATCGCGCCCGACATCCAGAAGACGGCCGCCGGCAATTTCGCCGAGGTGTCGGCGCTGGTGGTTGAACTGCTCACCGATGACGGCCGCAGCGGCTGGGGCGAGGGCCTGGTGCGCTTCGGTCCGCAGGCCGGCGCGGCCTTCGTCCGCCAGGTGCTGGCGCCCAAGCTCGTGGGTGCCGATCCCTTCGAGGTGGAGCGGCTGTGGCCCGAGATGGCACGCAGCGTCAGCGGCCGCTCGGGCGGGCTCGTGATCGAAGCGCTGTCGGCGGTCGACATCGCGCTGTGGGACCTGATGGGGCAATCGCTCGGCGTGCCCATCCACCGCCTGCTCGGCTCGACCGGACGCACCCACGTGGCCGCGTACGCCTCAGCGATCTCCTGGGGCCCGCTGGAGATCGCGCTGCAGCAGGTTGAGGACAACCTTGCGCATGGTTTTCGCCTGCTGAAGGTCAAGCTCGGGGCGCCCGTGGAGGCGGCGCTGGCGCGCGCCGCGGCGCTGGCAGAGCGTGTGAACGGCCGCGCCCGACTGTGCGCCGACGCGAACTGGGCCTTCGACGTCGCCGATGCGCAGCGCCTGGCGCGCGGTCTGGCCGAGCTCGACTACTACTGGCTCGAGGAACCCATCGTGCCGGAGGACATCGAAGGCTACCGCCGCCTCGCGGCCTCGAGTCCGATCCGCCTGGCCGCCGGCGAGAGCGACTTCACCGCGCGCGGCGCGAAGGACCTGATCGCCGCGCGCAGCGTGAGCATCATCCAGCCCGACGTGGCGCGCTCGGGTGGCATCACCGAGACGCGACGGATTGCCAGCCTGGCGCACGCCTTCCACGTGCACTACGCGCCGCACATGGGCTTCTCGGGGGCGATCTGCGCCGCGGCCTCCCTGCAACTGGCCGCCGCCATGCCGAACTTCCTGACCTTCGAGTGCATGTTCTTCGACAACCCGCTGCGCGACCGCATGACGCGCGAGCCCGTGGGTTCGGCGCGGCGGCTGGAGGGCGGCGAACTGCGCGTGCCGCAGGGCCCAGGCCTGGGCATCGAGGTGGACCGTCACGCGCTGAAGGACATGGAGGCGCGCGGCTGATGGTGCGCGCCGTGCACTGGGTGATGGTGGCGCCGGCGCTCACGCTGCTGGCGGCGCTGATCTTCCTGCCGTCGCTGTACGTGTTCTGGCTCAGCCTGAACACCTCGTCGTTCGGCGCCCAGGCGCAGTGGGTGGGCCTGGCCAACTACGCCACGCTGCTGCAGGACCCCTACTTCTGGCGCGCCTTCCTCAACACTTTCGTGCTCGTCAACGTCGTCGTCTATGCCGAGCTCGCGCTCGGTCTGGCGATGGCACTGCTGTTCGCCGGCGGCATGCCCTGGCCGAAGCTGACGCTGGCCGTGGTGCTGGCGCCCTATGCCATCAGCGAGGTGGTGGCGGTGATCATGTGGAAGTACATGTTCGAGCCGCAGGTCGGCCCGCTGCAGTGGCTGCTGCGCGCGGTCGGGCTGGGCGAGATCGACTGGGCGGTGAATCCGGTGCACGGCCTCGGGCTGGTGGTGCTGCTGGCGGTGTGGCACCACCTGCCCTTCACCTTCCTGCTGCTGTATGCGGCCCTGCTGGGGGTGCCCAAGGAGCTGTACGAGGCCGCCCGCGTCGACGGCGCCAGCGCCTGGACCACCTTCCGCCGCATCACCCTGCCTGTGATCATGCCGGCGATCCTGGTGGCGCTGCTGTTCCGCTACATCTTTGCCTTCCGCATCTTTTCCGAGCCCTGGCTGCTGACCCAGGGCGGCCCGGCGCGATCGACCGAGGTGCTGGCGGTCTACCTGTACAAGGCGGCCTTCCGCTACCACGACTTCGGGCTGGCGGCGGCCACGGGCTGGGCCATGGTGGTGCTGTCGCTGCTGATCTCCATTCCCTACCTGCGCGTCATGTACCGCCGGATGTTCGCCCATGAAGCGTAAGCCGCTGCACCGGGCCTTGCGGGGGCTGGCCTTCGCCACGATCTTCGCGTGGTCGCTGTTCCCCATCCTGCTCGTGGTGGCTGCCTCGTTCAAGCTGCCCAAGGACATCTTCGCCGTGCCGCCACGCCTGCTGTTCACGCCGACGCTGGCCAACTACACCGAGCTGTTCCGGCTCTGGCCGGAGTTCTCGCGCACGCTGTGGAACAGCCTGCTCATCACGCTGGGCGCCACGCTGCTGACGGTGCTGGCGAGCGCGCTGGCGGGCTGGGTCTACTCGCGCCGGCGCGGCACCGCGCTGACGGCCTCGGCCTTCTTCATGGTGCTGATCAGGATGTTCCCGCCCATCGTCATCACGCTGCCGCTGTTCCCCGTGATCAACGCGCTGCGCCTGAACGACACGCACCTCGTGCTGGTGATCCTGTACTCGGCCTTCTTCGTCAGCCTGGGCACCTGGATCATGAAGGCCTTCATCGACCAGGTTCCGCGCGAGCTGGAGGAGGCCGCGGCCGTGGACGGCGCCACGCTCGCGCAGACGCTGCGGCGCGTGGTGCTGCCGCTGGTGGTGCCGGGCATGACAGCCGCCGCCGTCTTCATCTTCATCTTCGCCTGGAACGAATTCCTGTTCGCCTTCGTCTTCACCACCGCCAAGGCGAAGACGGCGCCTCTGATCATCAGCGAGATGCTGGGCTCGGTCACGGGGGTGGACTGGGGCGCGGTGTTCGCCGCCGCGACGCTGCAGCTGCTGCCCATCATCGTGTTCGTCACGCTGCTGCAGCGACATCTCATCGCCGGCCTGACGGCCGGCGCCACGAAAGGATAGGCATGCTCGGCCTCAGCCGCTTCGACCCGATGAAGAGGGTCATCTGCTTCGACGACTTCGACCGCGGCTTCTGCGGCTGGACCCAGCTCGTGGGCAACTACGAGCACGACCTGGATTCGATGCTGCCGGGCTACGCCCAGCACACGCAGCCTCAGCTGTCCAACCTGTCCCATTGGGACGCCGGCACCCACGGCAGCGTGGACGGCACCTTCGCGCTGAAGATCGCCACGCGCGCGCGCGCCGGGGCCCAGAACACCGCGATCAAGCGCCTGACCTTCCGCAATCCTTGCCCGATCCGGCTGGAGTTCTACGTCACGTTCAAGCCCGAGGCCACGGAGCTGGCGCTGTCGGAGACCGACGTGCGGGCCTTCGGCTTCCTCTACGACCTGCAGCACGGCGACCAGGGTGACCGGGGCGGCGCGGGCGATCGCGTGATGCCCCACTTCCGCTTTCTCAATGCCACGGGGGGTGATCACCTGCAGCGCTGGCAGTACAAGGACAAGACCACGGCCTTCAAGTCCCTGGGGACGCAGGGCAAGACCGTGACGCACTACCACCTCGCCCCTGAAGGCTGGAAGGACCTGCCCGGCGGCGCGCAGAAGCTCTGCTACAACGAGATCCCGACCAAGGTGAACTGGCACTATGTGCGCTTCGACTTCGACCTGCGCACCATGCGGTCGCTGGAGCTGCAGTGCAACGACCGCACCTACGACGTGCGTGACGCCGCGCCCATGGTCATGCCGGCCATGCGCAACCTGTGGTGCATGCTCAACCTGGCCTTCTTCGTCGAAACCGATGTCGACAAGCGGGCCATGCTCTACATCGATTCGGTGTGCCTGTCGGGGGACTTCTGATCATGCTGCGCCAGAACCAGACCGCGGTGGTCGCCCGCAACGAGTGGTGGACCGACGGCGACGCGTCCGAGCCCTGCGAGGCCGGCTGGGCCAGCGAAGCGCTGGTGTTCCTGCGCGCGCTCGACGCCGAGGGCGGGACGGGTCGCGCGGTGCTGCAGATCTCGCCCGACGGCATGCGCTGGATAGACGAGGGCACGGCCTTCGACACGCCTGCCTCGGGCCAGGTCACCTTCGCCCGCCTGCGCGAGTTCGGTCAGTGGCTGCGCGTGCGCGTGGAGCTGCCGGCCGGCGCGCGGCTGAAGGTGCTGCTGACCTACAACTTCAAGGCCTGATCCATGGCCACGGTCTCGCTGCGCGACGTGCGCAAGTCCTTCGGCGCCACGCCGGTGATCCATGGTGTCTCGGTCGACATCGCCGAAGGCGAGTTCGTCGTGCTGGTCGGGCCCTCAGGCTGCGGCAAGTCCACGCTGCTGCGCATGCTGGCGGGGCTGGAGGACATCGACGGCGGTGAAATCCGCATCGGCGACAAGGTCGTGAACGAGCTGCCGCCCAAGGCGCGCGACGTGGCGATGGTGTTCCAGAACTACGCGCTCTACCCGCACATGACGGTGTTCGACAACATGGCCTTCTCGCTCACGCTGGGCCCGGCCGACCGGACTGCCGTCAGGGAGCGCGTGCAGCGTGCCGCCGAGATCCTCGGCCTTTCCGGGCTGCTGGAGCGCTACCCGCGCCAGTTGTCAGGCGGCCAGCGCCAGCGCGTGGCGATGGGCCGCGCCATCGTGCGCCAGCCTCAGGTGTTTCTGTTCGACGAGCCCCTGTCCAACCTCGACGCCAAGCTGCGGGTGCAGATGCGCACCGAGATCAAGGCCCTCCACCAGCGCCTGAAGGTCACCACCGTCTACGTCACGCACGACCAGGTGGAGGCGATGACGCTGGCCGACCGCATCGTGGTGCTGCAGGACGGTCGCATCGAGCAGGTGGGAACGCCGATGGAGCTGTACCGGCAACCGGCCAACCGCTTCGTCGCCGGCTTCATCGGTTCCCCGGCGATGAACTTCCTGCCGCGCGGCGCCCTGCCCGCCGGCTGGGGTGCCGGCGCGGCAGATGTGGTGGTCGGGGTGCGGCCCGAACACCTCGTGCGCGCGCCTGCGGGACAGGGCCTGCGGGCCGATGTGCGCGTGGTGGAGCCGACCGGCCCCGAGACCCTCGTCTATGTCGACGTCGCCGGAACGCCGTTGGTGGCGGCTTTGCGCGATGGCGAGGCGGTCACGCCGGGGCAGGTGCTCTGGCTGCAGGCCGATGTTTCGCACCTGCACCGGTTCCATGCGGCAACGGGCGTGCGGGTCTGACCGCAGCCGCCCCGGTTTCGGGACGTCCCGGTAGACGGCGAAGGTTGAGCCGGGCGACCGGCCAGGCCGCTGCAGGCGGCTGAGACGCCTTCCCCGGTGGTCAGAACCGGCGCGCCACCGCCACGGCCACGCCCGAGCCCGCCCCCACCACCACGCACCAGGCGCGAATCAGCAGGCCGGGCGGCGGGCCTGCCAGCGCTGCCGCCTCGTCGCGGTGGTGGCGCTCGTCGGTCTGGCAGTCCGTGAGCATCCGTTGCAGTTCCTCGTGTCCTGACCGGCCATGCAGGCGGTCGATCTGCTGCTGGTAATGACCGTCGACGAAGGTCTCGACGGCGGCGATGGTGGCGTAGACGATGCGCGCACCGCACAGCGCCGGCAAGGCGCCTGTGAGCCAGCCGGCCAGGCGCCAGGGCCCGAGCAGGCGGCTGTGCTGCGCGGGCGGGAGCCAGGCCTCGATGAGCGCCAGGTGGCGCTGCTCGGTGGCGAGGTGGCGCGTGGCAAAGTCGCGCAAGGCGGCGTCGCGCGCGACCGCGAGCACGCCGCGGTAGATCATCACCGCGCCGGTCTCGCCCGCGTGGTCGCTGCGCAGCTCGCCCAGCATGTCGGGCGGGATCCCGCCGGCTGCGCCCGCGCCCGCGTGTTCACGCGCGTTCACGCCGCCACCCGTACCCGCTCTGCCGTCCGCCGGAATGCCCCTGTCCGACAACGTGCGCTGGCCTGCACCGGGCGGGCCGTCTGCGCGCACGCTCGGCACCCGGTCCAGCCGCGCAGCCACCCGCTGCAACACCGGGCGCACCCGCAGGAAGCCGCGGTAGGTCCATTCCATGACCGCCGTCATCCCGGGCACCGACCCCAGCCGCGCCAGCCAGCGCCAGCCGGGCAGCGCCGCCCACAGGGCCAGGAAGGCGCGCGCGCCGCTGTCCAGCCGTCCGTCGGCATGGCGCACGTGGAAGCGCGCGCGCAGCGTGTCGGTGCTGGTGCCCGGCGGCGGCACCAGCGACGGGTCGCACACGTCGGCAAAGCACAGCGGCTGCGCCGCACCCAGCCCCCGGTACAGCGCGATCTCGCGCCGGCACAAGGGGCAGCTGCCGTCGTACAGCACGGTGAGCACCGGCGCCGGTGGCGTCACAGGGATGGCGGGCGCCTGCACGGGGGTTGGCAAAGGGTGGGGGTCGTGGGTTGCAGCCATGAAGACGGATCGTGCCATGCGGCCCGCGATGCTGGCGTCCCCGACGGCAAACCTGCGCCGGGCAGGGGCCAAAGCCGGGCCTGCAGCGCAGAGTGCCGGTTTGTGCTGTTTGTCAGTACCGGCCCGCGATTCCTGCCAGGCGCAGATACAGGTGCGCCATGCCGGCCACCAGCCTGCGCGAGGCCCAGCCGCGCAGGCCCGGGCGCAGGCGCGGTGAGGTGACCTGTGCCGACGCGCCGAAAGCCGCGTCCAGTCGTGCCTGCAGTTCGGCGGCCACTTCGGGATCGAGCACGACGACGTTGGCCTCCAGGTTCTGCAGCAGCGACAGCGGGTCGATGTTGGAACTTCCCACCGTGACCCAGTGGCCGTCGACCACCGCCACCTTGGCGTGCAGGAAGGCGGGGGTGTACTCGTGGATGGCGACGCCGCTGGCCAGCAGCTCGTCGTAGAGCACGCGCGCGGCCAACCCGGCAATGCGGTAGTCGATGCGGCCCTGCATCAGCAAGCGGACCCGCACGCCGCGTTCAGCAGCACGGCGCAGGGCGCGCCGGAACAGGCGGCCGGGATAGAAGTACGAGCAGGCGATGTCGATGCGCTCGCGCGCGCCGACGATGGCCTCGACGTAGGCGCGCTCGATCGCCCGGCGCTGGGTGAAGTTGTCGCGCACGACAAGAGCGGCGCGCACCGGTGGCAGATCCGCCAGCGCGCGCAGCGCCTCGGCGCGGCCGGCCCCTCGAGGGCCGACCACGACATCGCGCAGCCAGCCCAGGGCGCGCTGCACGCGTCGGCCCTCGCCCTGCGGTCGCGCGCGCAGGTCGCGCATGAGCTGCAGCGCGCTCTGCACCGGTTCGGCGCTGCGCGCGAGCAGCTGCGCCTCTTCGCGCCAGCCGCGGCGCGCCACCATGGCGCGCGTCCACAGCGCCTGGGCGAGATGCTGCACGTCCTGCGCTGCCGGGCCCTCGACGCCGATGGCGAAGTCCAGGCGTGGGGCCTCGCTCCAGCCGTGCTGGATGTCGAAGCGGTCGTCGATGACGTTGATGCCGCCGACGAAGGCCTGCGCGCCGTCGACGGCGAACAGCTTCTGGTGCATGCGCCGCAGCTGGGCCGGCTGCAGCCAGGCCCACCAGCGCTCGAAGGGGCGGAAGACCTCCAGGCGCACCCCGCTGCCGGCGAACCAGCGGCGCAGCACGGCAATACGGCCATTGCTGCCGAAGCCGTCGACGACGACGCTGACCTGAACTCCGCGCGCCGCCGTGGCGATCAGGGTGTCGGCCATGCGTCGGCCGGCCGGGTCGTCGCAGAAGATGTAGGTGGCCAGCCAGACCTCGGTGCGCGCTGCCGCCAGCGCCTGCTCCATGGCCGGGAAGAGCTCGTCGCCGCCACTGAACAGGCGCACGCGGTGCCCGCCCTGGAAACGCGAGGACAACCGGCCGAGGGCTCCTTGCGGCAGCCGGACCGAAGGCACGGCGTCCGACGCCAGAGCGGTCGGATCGGGGTCGCGGGGCGGTGGCGGGACAGCCTGCATCGCAGCCTGGCGCGCATTTCTCAGGACAGGCCCAGTTCCACCAGCAAGGGCAGGTGGTCTGACCAGCGAGCCCAGGACGCCCCACGCGGCACGTGTGCAGCCAGGCAGCGCATGCCGCGCACGTAGACGCGGTCGAGCGCGAACACCGGCGCGATGGCCGGGAAGGTGGGCGTCGGGGCGGGCAGCAGCGGGCGTGGGTCCATGGCGCGCGCCAGGCCGAGGCTGCGCATGGGCGCGTCGAGCTTTTCTGCCCAGTCGTTGAAGTCGCCGGCCACCAGCAGCGGCTCTCCGGCCGGCACTTCGGTCTCGAGGTAGCGCGCCAGGCGCTGCACCTGGCGTACGCGGCTGGCGTGCACGAGCCCGAAGTGCGCCACCACCGCGTGCACGCGTCGGCCGGCCCACTGCACCGGCACGTGCAGCAGACCGCGCTGCTCGAAGCGGTGGTCGCTGACGTCGTGGTGGCCGACATCCCCTATCGGCCACCGGCTCAGGAGCGCGTTGCCGTGCTCGCCGTGGCGTGTGACGGCGTTGGTGCGGTAAGCCACCGCGTACCCCTCGGGTGCGAGGAAATCCGCTTGCCCGCCCTCGGGCCAGCCCGGGCCCACGCCCTGGAAGCGGCGCGCGTCGCGGTGGTGGAACAGCCGCACCTCCTGCAGGCACACAAGGTCGGCGTCGAAGGCCTCCACCGCCTGCCCGAGGTTGTGGATCTCCAGCCGCTTGCGCGGGCCCACCCCGCGCACGCCCTTGTGGATGTTGTACGTGGCCACGCGCAGCACGGCGGTGGCGGCGTCCGGCGCCGCGCGCGGCATCAGGGCGCGCGACAGGCGCAGCCCCTGCGTGCCCCCGCGGTGGCCGCCGTGCAGCGATTTCAGGACGATGGGCCGGGGAGAGACCGCCGGCTCCATGGTGTGATCGGGTGGATCCTGTGGCGGTGGGAAGGTGTCGACAGGCATGGCCTGCCGCAGGCTACACGAAACGGGGCAACTGCAGGATCGCCTCGGCATTGCTGGGCGAGAAACAGCGGTCGGCCGCCTCGCGCCAGGGAAGCCAGACGTGCTGCAGGTGCTCGCGCGGATTCAGCGTCACGACAGTTCCGGGCGGCACGCGCAGCCCGAACACATGCTCGGTGTTGTGTGTCACGCCCGGGGCGTAACGGTGCCGCCAGACGGGGTAGATCTCATAGACGTTGCGCAAGGCCCAGTCACGCAGGCATTCCTGCGGCACCGCTGCCGAGCCGACGTCGATGCCCGTCTCCTCGGCCACCTCGCGTGCGGCCGTCTCCCGCAGCGGCTCGTCGAGCCTGTCCTTCGAGCCCGTGACGCTTTGCCAGTAGCCCGGCTTGTCGGCGCGCTCGATCAGCAAGACGTCCAGCGCCGCCGTGTGGATGACCACCAGCACCGACTCGGGGATCTTCGGTGGGCGCGGGGTGTGGGTCATGGCGTTCGCGTCGTCACGGGGAGCGACGGCGGACCGGGCCCGGGGCCGTGCCGCCGCTCAGGCCGGCTGCGGGTTGCGCAGCCGGATGTGCAGCTCGCGCAGCTGGCCCTCGTCGACATGGCTCGGGGCGCCGGTCAGCAGGCACTGCGCGCGCTGGGTCTTCGGGAAGGCGATGACGTCGCGGATCGAGTCGGCCCCGGCCATGAGCGTGGCGATGCGGTCCAGGCCGAAGGCCAGGCCGCCATGCGGCGGCGCGCCGTACTGCAGCGCGTCGAGCAGGAAGCCGAACTTGACCTTGGCGTCCTCGGGCGAGATCTTCAGCGCGTCGAAGACCTTGCGCTGCACCTCGGCGCGGTGGATACGCACCGAGCCGCCGCCGATCTCCCAGCCGTTGAGCACCATGTCGTAGGCCTTGGCCAGGCAGGCGCCGGGGTCGGTGTCCATCAGGTTCTCGTGGCCGTCCTTCGGGCTCGTGAAGGGGTGGTGCACGGCGGTCCAGCGCGTGCCCTCCTCGTCGTACTCGAACATCGGGAAGTCCACCACCCACAACGGGGCCCAGCGGTCCTCGAACAGGCCGTGCGAGCGGCCGAACTCGCTGTGACCGATCTTCACGCGCAGCGCGCCGATGGCGTCGTTGACGACCTTGGCCTTGTCGGCACCGAAGAAGACCAGGTCGCCGTTGCGCGCGCCGGTTCGGGCGATCACCTGCTCGATCGCGCTGTCGTGCAGGTTCTTCACGATCGGGCTCTGCAGGCCGTCGCGGCCCTTGCCTGCGTCGTTGACCTTGATCCAGGCCAGGCCCTTGGCGCCGTAGATCTTGACGAACTCCGTGTAGGCGTCGATCTCGCCGCGGCTCATCTCGCCGCCCCCGGGGACGCGCAGCGCCACGACGCGCCCGCCGGGCGCGTTGGCCGGCCCGGAGAAGACCTTGAAGTCCACGTCCTTCATCACCGAGGTGAGCTCGGTGAACTCGAGCTTGACGCGCAGGTCGGGCTTGTCCGAGCCGTAGCGCGCCATCGCCTCGGCGTAGGTGATCACGGGGTAGACCGGCAACTCCAGGCCCAGTGCCTTGCGGAAGACGGTGCGGATCATGGCCTCGGTGATGGCGCGGATCTCGTCCTCGCCGAGGAAGGAGGTCTCGATGTCGATCTGCGTGAACTCGGGCTGGCGGTCGGCGCGCAGGTCCTCGTCGCGGAAGCACTTGGTGATCTGGTAATAGCGGTCGAAGCCGGCCACCATCAGCAACTGCTTGAACAGCTGCGGGCTTTGCGGCAGCGCGAAGAAGGTGCCGTCGTGCACGCGGCTGGGCACGAGGTAGTCGCGCGCGCCTTCAGGCGTGCTCTTGGTGAGCATCGGCGTCTCGACATCGACGAAGCCCTGCTCGTCGAGGAACTTGCGCACCTCGATGGCCACGCGGTAGCGCAGCATCAGGTTCTTCTGCATCGCCGGGCGCCGCAGGTCGAGGACTCGGTGCGTGAGGCGCACCGTCTCCGACAGATTGTCGTCATCGAGCTGGAAGGGCGGCGTCACGCTCGGGTTCAGCACCTCGAGCTCGTGGCACAGCACCTCGACCTTGCCGCTGGTCAGGTTGGCGTTCTCGGTGCCCGCCGGGCGCGGGCGCACCTTGCCGACGACCTTCAGGCAGAACTCGTTGCGCACCCCCTCGGCGGTGCGGAACATGTCGGGGCGGTCAGGGTCGCAGACCACCTGCACCATGCCTTCGCGGTCGCGCAGGTCGACGAAGATGACGCCGCCGTGGTCGCGGCGACGGTGGGCCCAGCCCATCAGCGTGACGGTCTGGCCGAGCAGGGCCTCGCTGACGAGGCCGCAGTAGGTGGTTCTCATGGCTGTCGTTCGGTCGGGTTGGGGGCCGGCAGGCCGGCATGGGGCGGGGCGACCACGCCCATCGAGATGATGTACTTCAAGGCCTGGTCCACGCTCATCTCGAGTTCGATGACCTCGGCGCGCGGCACCATCAGGAAGAAGCCCGAGGTCGGGTTCGGGGTCGTCGGCACGTACAGGCTGAGGTAGTCGCCGCGCAGGTGGCTGGCGACTTCGCCCCCGGGCCGGCCGGTGACGAAGGCCAGCGTCCACGAGCCGTGGCGCGGGTACTGGACCAGCACCGCCTCGCGGAAGGCGTTCCCGCTGCTCGAGAACAGCGTGTCCGAGACCTGCTTGACCGAGTTGTAGATCGACTTGAAGATCGGGATGCGGGTCAGGACGGCATGCCACCAACCGCCGAACCACTGCCCGACGACGTTGGTGACGAACACCCCCGTCAGCAGCATCAGCAGCGCCAGCACCACGACGCCCAGCCCGGGCACGTGGCGCATCTGCTCGATGAGGGAGTGCGTGGCAGGCGGCAACACCGCCTGACTGAAGCCCAGCAGCATCACGAACAGGCTGTCCATGGCGCCGAGCAGCCAGGTGATGACCCAGATGGTCACGCCGATCGGCAGCCAGGCCAGCAAGCCGGCGATCAGGTATTTCTTCATCGGGGTCCGTGTGTGGGGTGGCGGGCGGGCCGGCGGGGCGCGCTGCTCGCGCTGCCCTCCTCAGGCAGAGGGCGCGGTGGGAGCGGGCGCCGGGGCCGGGGCTGCAGCCCCGGCCGGCTTGGCCGACGTGTCCGCCGCTGGGGCGGGCTTGCTTTCGGCCGCACTGCCGGCGCTGTCGGCCGGCTTGTCCGCGGCCGGAGCCGAACTGGGCTTGTCCTTGTTCGTGCCGCCGTCTCGGAAGTCGGTGACGTACCAGCCCGAACCCTTGAGCTGGAAGCCGGCGGCGGTGACCTGCTTGGCGTAGGCGCTGGCACCGCAGGCGGGGCACACCGTCAACGGAGGATCGGACATTTTCTGCAGCGCGTCCTGACGGTGTCCGCAGGACTCGCACTTGTAGGCGTAGATCGGCATGGGGGCACGAAAGGAGAGCGGGAGGAACACGCCAGCGGCCTGCCATGCAGACATGACGTGGCGCACAAGCACCGAACACGAAACCGGCCATTATATTCAGCCGTTCCGGATCAGGCCGCTTCGGTCGGGCGCTCGCGAGGTCCGGTCAGATCGGTGCCACGATCGGCTTGCGCCGGCCGGCGTGGGGGCGGGGAGGGCGTGCTGCGAACAATCCGCCTGCAATCTGGCACCATCGGGGCCATGAATTCATCTCACCTGCCCGAACTTCCGCTGCGGCCCGATCGCGCCGCCCATGTGCACGCCCGCACTGCCCTGGCGCGTGGGCTGTCGGCGACCCTGCTCGTGGCGGCGGCCTGCATGCCGGCGGCAGCGCAGGAGGCGGTCATCCGCAAGAACCTGGCCGAGCGCCTGCCCAACCTGCCGAAGATCGAAGAGGTGACCCGCTCTCCCGTTCCGGGCTGGTGGGAGGTGCGGGCGGGCAGCGACATCTTCTACACCGACGAGCAGGGGCAGTACGTCTTCACCGGCGAGCTGCTCGACACCGCCCGGCGCGTCAACCTGACGCGTGAGCGTATCGACAAGCTGACCGCGTTCGACGTTCCCAAGCTGCCGCTGAAGGACGCGATCACGATCCGCCAAGGCAACGGCGCGCGCAAGCTCATTGTCTTCGCGGACCCGAACTGCGGCTACTGCAAGCGCTTCGAACGCGACTTGATGGGGCTGAAGAACGTCACGATCCACACCTTCCTGTTGCCTATCCTGGGTCCCGACTCGACGGCGAAGTCCCGCAACATCTGGTGCGCGCGCGACCCGGCCAAGGCCTGGCGCGACTGGATGGTGTCCGGCACACAGGCGCCTGCGGCGCCTGCCCAGTGCGACACCGGCGCGCTCGAGCGCAACATGGAACTCGGACGCCGCCACCGTGTCCAGGGAACGCCAGCGGTGGTGTTCGAAGACGGTTCGCGCGCGCCGGGCGCCATTCCGGTGGACGAGGTCGAGCGGCGCCTGGTGGCCGCTGCCGGCAAGAACTGATGACGCGCCCGGGCGACACCCTGCCCAACGCGGCCCGGCACCTGGGCCATGCCGGGCTGCTGCCCTTCGTCGCCGGGGCGGTGCTGGCGCACCTGGTCTGGCCGGACGTGCATCCCTACGTCATTCACGCGCTGGCGGCGTATGCCGCCACCATCGTGGCTTTCCTTGGCGGAGTGCACTGGGGGGTGGCGTTCACCCAGGACCAGCCGAGACCGCTGCTGTTCGCCTGGGGCGTCTTCCCCTCGCTCGTGGCCTGGGTGGCCGTGGTCATGCCGCCGGCTGCGGGCCTGGTCGTCCTCGGCTTGGCGCTGGTGCTGTGCTACCTGGTCGATCGCCGTCTCTACGTGGCGCAGGGCATCGGCCGTTGGCTCGGGCTGCGCTGGCGCCTGACCGTGGTTGCATCCTTCAGCTGTTTCCTTGCAGCCGCAGGGGCCTGAGAGATGGAGAGCCTGCCCCCATGCCCGCCATGCGCACCGCGACATCCTGGCTTGTCGTTGTCGGTCCTCGCCGCGGCCTGAGCCATGGCGCCGGCTCGCGCCGGGATGCGGGCCGCTTTGACAGGCCTGTCGGGCGCGGCGGAAAGGCGCTCGGGCGTTGAGACGGCGCATAGGCGTTCGGGGACGCGGATGTCCAGGATGACCGACACACCCCGCGGTGGCCGTGCTGTCGATGGCGAAGGCCACGGCGCTGTGCCCGCTCCGCCCGAGTCGCGGTGGGCGGATGCCACGGCGGATTGGGCGCGCACGCGGCTTGGCCGGTCCGGCGCGCGCCCGGACGTCACGGCATGAGGCTCGGCCAGCGCGGACGCGAGCCGCGCCAGACGCGTCGCCGGACGCTCGTGACCCTGGTGGCGGTCGTCGTCCTGGCCCACCTGTTCGTCCTCCTGTGGCTCGGTGAGCGCGGTGGCGGTCTGGCCGAGCCTGGCGCGGAGTCGCTGAAACGCATCGATGTGGCGTTCGTGCAGGAACTGGCTCAGTCGGAGCCTCCCCCGGCGCCGGTCCTGCCACCGCCGTCCTCCGCCACGCCGCAGCCGGTGGTCGTGCCGCCCCTGGCGCAGCCCGAGCCGCCCCAGCCCGAGGCGCCTGAGCCCGAGCGGCCTCATGCCGAAGCACCTGCGGCCGCCGAATCTGCTGAGCTTGCCGCCTCGGCTCCGTTGGCCGAGGCGGCGGCCTCGGCTCCGCTGGCTCAGGCTGCAGCCTCGGCAGTGAACCCTGAGCCTGCGGCCTCCGCGGCCCTGGCCGAGGTGCCTGCTTCGGCGGTGATGACGGCCACCGCCGCACGGGTGGCGGACGCCGCAGCGTCGGCAGGGCCGGTGGCCGCTGCCGCGGCACCCACGAGCCCGGTCGCGCCGCCCACGCCCGCCACCGCGGCTGCGCCCACGCCTGCCGGGCCGCCCGGCAGTGCGGCCGCGGTCTCGCCTGACGCCGGAGCCATCGCTGCAGCCGCGCCCTTGCCATCCTCACCTTGGGCGCCGGGCCCCGCGCCTGCGCCAGTGACACCCACCGCACCGTCATCGGAGCTTGTCGCTGTCGCGCCAGCCCCGGTGGCTGCCCCGTTGCCCCTGACGTCGCCACTGACTCCCGCACCAGCACCGGCGCCACCCCAAGCCCCAGCACCGACTCCGACTCCGACTCCGACTCCGACTCCGACTCCGACTCCGACTCCGACTCCGACTCCGACTCCCGCCCCCGCCCCGACAGCAGATGTCGCGGCGCCGTCTGCCGCGCCGCCAACGGCCCCGGGCCGAGTGCCTCCGGCGCCCGGCGCACCGTCCGGGGCCGGTGGCGCTCCTGCCGTGGCTGGCGCGCCCGCGGCGACCGGTGGCACGGCGCCTGTCTTCGATTGGCCACCGTCGACGCGGCTGACCTACACGCTGACCGGCGATTACCGGGGGCCGGTCCAGGGCAGGGCCCGGGTCGACTGGCTGCGCAGCGGTTCGCGCTACCAGGTGCATCTGGACGTCGAGGTCGCCCCCTTGGTGGCGCGCCGTATGTCCAGCGACGGCCTGCTCACCGAAAACGGCCTGCAGCCCCAGCGCTACGAGGAGGAGACGCGAGTGCTGTTGCGCGCGTCGCGCCGCCGCCTGGTCTTGTTCGAGCCGGGCAAGGTGCTGCTGCCCGGGCAGGACGCCGTGTCTGCACCGGCGGGCATCCAGGACACGGCGAGTCAGTTCGTGCAGTTGACCTGGCTGTTCACCACCCGGCCGCACTTGCTGCGCCCGGGAGAGTCGGTGGAGATGCCGCTGGCCCTGCCGCGGCGCGTGGGGCGCTGGGTCTACGACGTCGTGCGGCAGGAAACGCTCGACACGCCGGTCGGACGCGTGCCCGCGTGGTATCTCCGGCCGCGTCCGGAGAACCCGGGGCGCACCGAACTCGCGGTCGAGGTCTGGATCGCGCCGACGTTGCAGTACCTGCCCGCGCGCATCCGCATCCAGCAGGACACCGAAGGCTTCATCGACCTGCTGCTGGAACGCCTGCCGCAGCAGGCTGCGCCGGCGTCGGCGGCCCCGGGCGTCGGCCGTTGACATCGCGGCGCAGCCCCAGGCACCGCTCGTAGGCGGCGCGCGACCGCGCCGTATAGTGCGCGCCGACCCCGCAACGTTCCACCCTCAGAGGCGCCCGATGACCCCGGAGAACATCATCGTCGAGACGCGCGGCGAAGGCCCGCTGCGAGCCGGCCTGATCACGCTGAACCGCCCCAAGCAGCTCAATGCCCTCAATGATGCGCTGATGGACGAACTCGGCGCAGCGCTGCTGGCGTTCGACGCCGACGACTCGGTCGGCTGCATCGTCGTCACCGGCAGCGCCAAGGCCTTCGCCGCGGGCGCCGACATCTCCGCGATGGCGAAGCTGCAGTACCGCGAGGCGGTGCTCAGTGGCTTCATCACGCGCAACTGGGAGACCATGCTGCGCGTGCGCAAGCCGGTGATCGCCGCGGTGGCGGGGTTCGCGCTCGGCGGGGGCTGCGAACTGGCGATGATGTGCGACCTCGTGATCGCCGCCGACAGCGCGAAATTCGGCCAGCCCGAGATCAAGCTCGGCATCATCCCCGGGGCCGGCGGCACCCAGCGCCTGCCGCGGGCGGTGGGCAAGGCCAAGGCCATGGACCTCGTGCTCACCGGACGCATGATGGATGCGGCCGAGGCCGAGCGCAGCGGGCTCGTGGCGCGCGTCGTGCCGGCCGACCGCCTGCTCGACGAGGCCCTGTCCGCGGCGGCAGCGATCTGCGCGCTCGGGCTGCCGAGCGTGATCGCGGCCAAGGAGTGCGTGAACCAGGCCTTCGAAGGGTCTCTGACGCAGGGGATCGTCCACGAGCGGCGCACTTTCCACGCCCTGTTCGCCACCGAGGACCAGAAGGAAGGGATGGATGCCTTCCTCTCGAAGCGACCGCCGCAGTTCAGGCACCGCTGAGCGCGGGACCACCGGCAGGCGCGTTCAGGGCTGAATCCAGACCTCACCCTGGGCGTCGAAGCGGGCGCGGCGGGGGCCGTCGGCGTGCAGTTCGAGCCAATCCACCCCGAGCACTTCGGCATGCACCACCGCGAAATTCGTCCGCGGGCCGCCGTCAGGCTCGCGCTCGGCGGCTACCAGAGGCAGCCCTGGCGCCAGCGGTGACATGTAGTCCTGCGCGGCGGGCGTCATGCGCAGCCGAGCCCACCGCGGCTGGACGCTGCGCTCTTCGGTGTCGATGCGCAGCCGCACCTGCAGCCGCAACTGCCATGACAGGCGCGGGCACCAGGCGAGCAAGGTGCCCAGGGGCTGCTGACCGATCTGAGCCACCTTGCGCGAGCGCGCGTCGGTGTAGAAGCGCAGGCACTGCGCCGCTGCGTCGACCTCGCGCAGGATGACCACGCGCGCGTCGGCCCGGTCGGCGTCCACGGTGGCCAGGGCGAGCGTGCGCCAGCCGTGATCGCGCTCTTGCGCGGCGCGTTCCAGCTCGAGCCAGCAGGCCCGCCGCAGCAGGCCGAGGGACTCGATGCGCGCGACGGGCGTGGTCCCCTGCGGCGCGCGGGGGTCGTGCGTGGGGCGGCGACGCTCAGGATTCACGGCGCAGGGCCGGGAAGAGCACGACGTCACGGATGCTGGGGCTGTCGGTCAGCAGCATCACGAGGCGGTCGATGCCGATGCCGCAACCGCCCGTGGGTGGCATCCCGTACTCGAGCGCGCGGATGAAGTCGGCGTCGAAGTACATCGCCTCCTCGTCGCCGGACTCCTTCGCCCGGGCCTGCTGGGCGAAGCGTGCCGCCTGATCCTCGGCGTCATTCAGCTCGGAGAAGCCATTGGCCAGCTCGCGCCCGGTGACGAAGAGCTCGAAGCGTTCGGTGACCGTGGGGTCCTGGTCGGAGGCGCGCGCCAGTGGGGAGACCTCCACCGGGTAGTCGACGATGAAGGTGGGCTCCCACAGCTGGTGCTCGACCTCGGCCTCGAACAGGCCGAACTGCAGCTCGGCCAGGCTCCAGTGCGCCGGCGGCTCCTCGCCGTGTGACTTCAGCCGCTCGTGCAGCAGCCTCGCGTCGCGCGCCGCCTCGGGCGTGAGGCCCGCATGCCGGACCAGCGCGTCGACCACGGTCAGGCGCGCGAACGGACGGTCCAGGTCGACCGGACGGCCGGCGTACTGCAGCGTGGCCGAGCCCGTGGCCTGGCGTGCGGCATGCCGCAGCAGTTGCTCGGTGAAGTCCATCAGGTCGTGGTGGTTCCAGTACGCCGCGTAGAACTCCATCATCGTGAATTCCGGGTTGTGCCGGACGCTGATGCCTTCGTTGCGGAAGTTGCGGTTGATCTCGAACACGCGCTCGAAGCCGCCCACCACCAGGCGCTTGAGGTAGAGCTCGGGCGCGATGCGCAGGAACATCTGCTGGTCCAGCGCGTTGTGGTGGGTGACGAAGGGCTTGGCATTGGCGCCCCCGGGGATCGGGTGGAGCATCGGCGTCTCGACCTCGAGGAAGCCGTGCTCGACCATGAAGTTGCGGATCGAGCTCACCGCCTTGCTGCGCGCGACGAAGCGCGAGCGCGCATGTTCGTCGGTGATCAGGTCGACGTAGCGCTGGCGGTATTTCTGCTCCTGGTCGGTCATGCCATGGAACTTGTCGGGCAGCGGCCGCAGGCTCTTGGTCAGCAGGCGGACGCGGTCGGCCTTGACGCTGAGCTCACCGGTGCGGGTGCGGAACAGCGTGCCCTCGCAGCCGAGGATGTCGCCCAGGTCCCAGTGCTTGAAGGCGGCCAGCGCCTCGGCGCCGACGGCGTCCTGGGTGACATAGACCTGCAGCCGGCCCGAGCCGTCCTGCAACGTGCCGAAGCAGGCCTTGCCCATCACGCGCTTGAGCATCATCCGGCCGGCGATCGACACGCGAATGCCCTGGGGCTCGAGTTCCTCGTTCGGGACCTGGCCGTGACGCAGGTGCAGGTCGCGCGCCTGGTGCGTGGGCTTGAAGTCGTTGGGGAAGGCCGCCGCACCGGCAGCGCGTGCCTGGGTGCGCAGCTGCGCGAGCTTCTCGCGCCGCTCGGCCATCAGCTGGTTGTCGTCGGCGCTCGCGCCCGGAGCGGCAGCGGATGGCATGTGGGGAGCAGGCGTGGACATGGGGCGGCGCGTAGCAAGGGCGGGTCGGGATTCTAGGCGCCGGTCCCCGTGCGGCCGCGGGCGATGGCCGACCTGCCGACGCGCGGCCTGCGCGGGTGCAACCTGCGCCTTCGGCGTGCGGCCGGGCGCCTGATAATCCGGGCCCGGGCGCATCGGGTCGACAGGGCCCGCCCCGGGGCGTGCATCGGCACGGGCACGCCGATGCCTGCATCCGCGCCTGTCCGGTACGAATACGAGCAGGGCGTGTCGCCCGCCAGCCCGAGGAACCCACGACGCCTCGACCCGCCCATGCAGTTCATCGACCTGAAATCCCAGTACGCGGCGCTGAAGCCGGCGATCGACGCCGGCATCCAGCGCGTGCTCGACCATGGCCAGTACATCATGGGCCCGGAGGTGGCCGAACTCGAGCAGCGCCTGGCCGCGTTCAGCGGCGCCAGCCACTGCGTCACCGTGGCCAGCGGCACCGAGGCGCTGCTGATCTCGCTGATGGCCCTGGGCATCGGGCCGGGCGACGAGGTCATCACCACGCCCTTCACCTTTGCCGCCACGGCCGAGGTCATCGTGCTGCTGGGCGCGGTGCCGGTCTTCGTCGACATCGAGCCCGACACCTGCAACATCGACGCCGCCCGGATCGAGGCCCGGATCACGCCGCGCACCCGCGCCATCATGCCGGTGAGCCTGTACGGCCAGGTGGCCGACATGGACGCCATCCAGGCCGTGGCCGCCCGCCACGGCCTGCCGGTGATCGAGGACGCCGCGCAAAGCTTCGGGGCCGTCTACCGCGGCCGCCGCAGCGGGGCGCTGTCGACGCTGGGCTGCACCAGCTTCTTCCCGAGCAAGCCCCTGGGGTGTTATGGCGACGGCGGCGCGATCTTCACCAGCGACGAGGCGCTGGCCCGGGCCTGCCGCGAGATCCGCGTCCATGGCCAGAGCCAGCGCTACATCCACACCCGCGTGGGCGTGGGCGGGCGCATGGACACGCTGCAGTGCGCCGTCGTGCTCGCCAAGCTGGGCCGCTTCGAGTGGGAACTCGGTCGCCGTCGGGCGCTGGGGGCGCGTTACCACGCGCTGCTGCAGGCGACGCCGGGCGTGGGCCTGCTGGCCGTGCGCGACGACCGCGACTGCGTCTGGGCCCAGTACACGGTGTTCGTCGACGAGCGCGATCGGGTGCAGCAGGCACTGCAGGCGCGCGGCATCCCCACCGCCGTGCATTACCCGCGGCCGCTGCACCTGCAGCCGGCCTACGCATCGCTGTGCTGCAGCGACTGCTGCCCGGCCAGCGTGCACGCCGGGCAGCACGTGATGAGCCTGCCGATGAGCGCCGACCTGACCGAGGTCCAGCAGGACGAGGTGGTGGCGGCGTTGCGCGAGGCGGTGGCGACCGTGGCCGCCCCGGAGATTTCATGATCGAAGGCAAGACCCTGTTCATCACCGGCGGCGCCGGCTTCATCGCCAGCACCCTGATCGCCCGGCTGGCCGAGCGCAACCGCATCGTCGTCTACGACAACTACACGCGCAACACGCTCAAGGGCACCCCCTACGACCGTCACCCGAACGTGCGCCAGGTGCAGGGCGATGTGCTCGACTTCGAGCACCTGAAGGCGCACATGGCGGGCGCGGACATCGTGGTCCACGCCGCGGCGATCGCCGGCATCGACAGCACGGTCAAGAATCCGGTGACGACGATGCGCGTCAACATGATCGGCACCGCCAACGCGCTGGAGGCGGCGCAGCAGGTCGGTGGCATCGAGCGCTTCGTCGAGTTCTCGACCTCCGAGGTCTTCGGCTCCCAGGCCTTCAAGGTCGACGAGGCGGCGCAGACCGTCACCGGCGCGGTGGGCGAGGCGCGCTGGACCTACGCGGTGAGCAAGCTCGCCGGCGAGCACCTGGCGCACGCCTACTTCAAGCAGCACGGCCTGCCCACCGTCACCGTGCGGCCCTTCAACGTCTACGGCCCCGGCCAGACTGGCGAGGGCGCGCTGTCGATCTTCATCCGCAAGGCGCTGCGCAACGAGGACCTGCTGATCTTCGGCGACGGCACGCAGATCCGCGCCTGGTGCTTCGTCGACGACATGGTCGAGGGCGTGATGGCCTGCCTCGAGCACCCGAACGCGGTCGGCCAGTCCTTCAACATCGGCAACGCGCGCGCAGTCACCACCATCTACGGCCTGGCCGAGGCGGTGCTGCGCGTGACGGGCAGCCGGGCCCGCATCCAGTTCCGCCAGGCGCTGTCGGCCGACATCGAGCTGCGCATCCCCAACGTCGACAAGGCGCGCGATCTGATCGGCTTCGCCGCGCGGGTCGACCTCGAGGAAGGGCTGCGGCGCACCGCCGAGTGGATCGCCCGCCACGAGTCCGACCTGCCGGCGCTGGCGCCGATCTTTCGCAGCTGAAGTCCACGGACACGGTGATGCTGCGCCTGTCGCTGCCCCACGTCGACGATGACGCCATCGCTGCGGCGGTCGCGGTGCTGCGCAGCGGTCAACTGGTGCACGGCCCGCAGGGCGCCGCCTTCGAGGCCGAGTTGGCGGCCTACCTGGGCGCGCGCCATGTGGTGGTCGTCTCCTCCGGCACCGCCGCGTTGCACCTGGCCCTGGTGGCGCTGGGCGTGGGCCCGGGCGACGCGGTGCTGGTGCCCGACTTCACCTTTCCCGCCACTGGCAACGTGGTGCGCCTGGTCGGCGCGCGGCCGGTGCTCGTCGACGTCGACCCGGGCACCTACTGCGTCACGCCGCAGGGTCTGGAGGCTGCGATCGCCGCCTTCCGTGGTCCCGAGAGGCTGCGCGCGGTGATGCCGGTGCATGAGTTCGGCCAGCCCGCGGCCATCGACGCCATCGCCGCGCTGGCCCGGGTCCACGGCCTGGCGGTGGTCGAGGATGCGGCCTGCGCGATCGGTGCCACGCTGGCCGGGCGCAAGCTCGGGACCTTCGGCGAGATCGGCTGCTTCTCGCTGCACCCGCGCAAGACCTTGACCACCGGCGAGGGCGGCGTGCTCGCCACCGACGACGACGCGCTGGCGCGCCGGCTGCGGCGCCTGCGCAGCCACGGCATCGAACGTGATGCCGCCGGCATGCACTTCGTCGAAGCGGGCTGGAACCTGCGTCTGACCGACATCCAGTCGGCGCTCGGCCGCGCCCAGCTGCCCAGGCTCGACGGGTGGATCGCCGCTCGGCGTGTGCTGGCGCAGGCCTACCGCGAGGCCCTGGCACCGCTGGCGGAGGCGGGTCGGCTCACCCTCCCGGCGGCGGCCGAAGGCCACAGCTGGCAGACCTTCATGACCGTGCTCGCCGATGGCGTGGACCGTTCCGCCGTGATCCGTGCGCTTGCCGCGCAGGGCATCGAGACCAACCTCGGCGCGCAGTGCCTGTCTGTGCTTGCCCCCTTCGCCGGCTGCGGCGGTGGGCCGGTGGCCGCGCGCCTGTACCGCCAGGGGCTGGCGCTGCCCTTCTGCGAACAGTACGGTGTCGGCGAGGTGTCGCGTGTGGCGGCGGCGCTGGCCGACGCGCTGGCCTGACGTGCATGGCTGACCTCGACCGCCTCCTCGACGGCCTGGCGCCTGGCTGGCAACGGCAGCTCGAGGCCGTGCTGGGCGCGCGCGTGGACTCCGAGCGCAACCGCGGCCTGCGCGACGAGATCGTGCGCCGCTTCCTCGCGCAGTTGCTCACCGACGACGAGCGCGCGAAGCTGCTGGGCCTGCCGGTGAGCTGCCGCGTGCGCGAGAACACCAAGGTGCTGATGCCCGAGAAGTTGCGCTGCGGCGAGCATGTCTGGGTGGGCGAGAACGCCTACCTCGACGCCTCGGGCGGGCTGGAGATCGGCGACCACGCCACCATCGGCGTCGGCGTCTTCGTCTGGACGCACACCAGCGTGCTGGCCAACCTGCTGGGCGCCAACGCGCCTGGCGGGGCGCATGTGATCCGCCGGCCGGTGAAGATCGGCAGCCGCTGCTACATCGTCGGGCCGTCGGTGATCAACCCGGGCGTGACGATCGGCGACGGCGCGCTGGTGCTGCCGATGTCGGTGGTGACCAGGGACGTGCCGCCGGGTGCGGTGGTCGCGGGCGCGCCGGCCGAGGTGAAGTCGCAGGTCGACGAGGCCTTCGTCGAGCGCTTGCGCGCCGAGCTGCGGGCGCAGCGCGCGGCGGGCGCCTGAGCGGCTGAGCGGCTGAGCGCCTGGGAGCCTTACCCCATGACCGCCTTTCAAGCCCGAACGCCCCGGCCCGTCGATGCGAGTCCTCGCCATGGCCCGAGCGAGGGCCCCAGTTCGCGCCTGGACCCGGGGCGGACGGGCTCGCCTTTCGGGCACGGCAGACACCGTTTCAGGCCCTGAGGAGCGCCGCGTGCGCGTGTTCATCGGCCCGCTGGAGGTGGCGGGGATCGCCGCCGGGCTGGCCCGCGGGCTGCGCGCGCATGGGCATGAGGCCGACCTCGTCCTGGCCTACAGCCACCCCTTCGCCTACGGGGGCGCGGGCGATCATGGCCGCGTGGCCGGCTGGTGGGCGCGGGCCGGCTGTTGGCGCCAGGCGCTGCCGCGCAGCCAGCCGCTGCGCAAGGCCTTCGCCTTCGGGCTGCAGCAGTTGCTCGGGTGGGCCGTGCTGGCCTGGGCGGCGCGCCGCTACGACGCCTTCGTCTTTCTCTATGGCGAGACGATCACCAACACGTCGATCGAACTGCGCCTGCTGCGCTGGCTCGGTCGCCGAACGGTGGTGGTGTTCGTCGGCTCGGACAGCCGGCCGCCCTACGTCGATGGCGGGTGGTTCCCGGCCGACCGCCCCTTCGACGCCCGCACCGCTGCGCGCGCCGCCCGCCGTCAGCGCGCCAAGGTGCAACGGCTCGAGCGCGGCGCCGGCGTGTGCGTCAACGCGCCGGCCACCGGCCACTTCCACGCGCGGCGCTTCGTGCACTGGCTGGCGCTGGGCATCCCGCGCGAGGTGCCGGCCGTGCCGCCGGCGTCGGCGCCGCGGCCGTCCCTGCGCGCGCTGCACAGCCCTTCGCACCCGGTGCTCAAGGGGACGGCGCGCATCCGCGCGGCGGTGCAGGCGCTGCGCGAGCGCGGTGTGCCGGTCGAGCTGGCGACCGTCGAGGGCCGCCCCAACGCCGAGGTGCTGGCCGCGCTCGCGGATTGCGACCTCGTGCTCGACCAGCTCTACAGCGACACCCCGATGGCCGCCTTCGCGACCGAGGGCGCGAGTCGCGGCCGCGCCGTGCTGGTCGGGGGCTATGCGGCGCGCTCGGTCGCTGCCGACGCGGCGCGGCGCGGCCTGCCGCTGCCGCCCACCGCCTTCGTCGAACCCGAGGCCTTCGAGCCCGAACTGGCGCGCCTGGCGACCGACGCCGACGCCCGTCGGCGCGTCGGCGACGCGGGCCGGGTCTTCGTTGCCGCTCACTGGACGCCCGAGGCGGTGGCCGCCCGCCTGCTGCGCATCATCGACGGCACGGTGCCCGAGGCCTGGTGGGTCGAGCCCGCCGACGTCACCTACCTGCAGGGTTGCGGGCTGTCCGAGGCCGTGGCCCGCGAGCGCGTGCGCGCGCTCGTCCAGCGCTGTGGCGCGGGCGCGCTGCAACTCGACGACAAGCCGGCGCTGCGCGACGCCTTCCTGGCCTTCGCGCGTGCGGGGGAGCCGGTGTGATCCGCGAGCTCTGGCGCGACGGCGCGATCTACGCCGCGGGCACCATCGTCTCGCGTGGCCTGGCGCTGCTGTTGCTGCCGCTGATCACCCGGCTGCTGGCGCCGCACGAGTACGGCGTGTTCGACCTCCTCGTCACGGCCGCCGTGCTGGCCAACCTCGTCGTGCCGCTGGAAACCCCGCAGGCGCTGGCGCGGCTGTGGAACGAGCGCGAGGTCGGCGTGGCGCAGCGTCGGCTGGCCGGCACCGCGTGGACCTTCGGCGTGCTGGCCTATGCCGGCTTCGTGCTGCTCGCCTGGGGGGCGGCGCCCTGGCTCGCGCCGCGTGTCTTCGGCAACGGCTTCGTCGAGGCCTGGCAGGCGGGCGCGGTCTTCATCGGCGCCAACGGGGTGATGCTGCTGCTGCAGTCGCAGCTGCGCTGGCAGCGCCGCCCGGTGGCCTACGCCGTGGTCAGCATCGCCTACGGCGCAGGCACGCTGGGTCTGCTGGCGCTGCTGGCCGTGCGCGGCGCGGCCGCCGGGTCCGCAGGGGCTGCCCAGGCGGAGGCGGCCGAGGTGCTGTGGGCGCACGCGGCGGCGTCGCTCGCCGTGGCCGTGGGCGCGCGGATGGCGCTGCGCGGCACGCTGGCCTGGGGCCTGAACGCCGGCGAACTGCGCGCGTTGCTGCGCTACGCGCTGCCGCTGGTGCCGGCCGGCGTCGCCGTGTTCGCCGCCACCTACCTGCACCGCTGGATGCTCGGCGCGCTGGGCACGCTCGACGACGTCGGCCTGTTCGGCGTGGCCGCGCGCCTGGGCGGCGCGGTGACGCTGGTGCTGATCGGCGTGCAGACCGCGATCACGCCGCTGGTCTACGCCCGCCATCGCGAGCCCGGCACGCCCGCCGCGCTGGCACGGCTGGCCGAGGGCTTCTGGTGCCTGGCCTTGCTGGCCTGCGGGGCGATGGCGCTGTTCGCCCGCGAACTGCTGGCATGGCTGGCCGGCCCCGACTATGCGGCGGCAGCACCGCTGGTGGCCTGGCTGGCAGTGGCGGCGCTGCTGGGTCAGATGTACGTGTTCGCCCCGGGCATCCCGATCGCGCAGCGCACCGGCTGGCAACTGGCCATCACGCTGACGGCGGCACTGGCCGGGGTGCTGCTGTGCCTGTGGCTGGTGCCGCTGGGCGGCGCGCGCGGCGCTGCGGTGGCCAGCGCGGGCTCGGCGCTGTGGTTTCTCGGCGGCTGGGTGTGGGCCGGACAACGCTTGTACCCCTTGCCGCTGCGCTGGCGCGCGCTGGGCGTATGCACGCTGGCTGTCCTGCCGTTGGGCGCTGCCGGCCCAGCCCTCGACGCCGCTTTCGCGGGGCCGCTGGCGTGGGCCCTGAAGCTGGCGCTGCTGGGGGGCGTGGCGGCGATCTGCGTCGCCAGCGGGCTGCTGCGACCGCGCGCCTGGCGGCCCGCCGCGTCGGGAGGCTGACCCGATGTGCGGCATCGTCCTGGCCTTCACCCCGCGCGCGCCGACCGCGGTTGCCACGGTCGCCGCGATGGCGTACGCGCTGCGCCATCGCGGCCCCGACGACGAGGGCTTCCTGCTCTTCGACGGGATGGGCCCGCCGCGCCGGATGGCCGGCGACGACACCCCGCGCGCGGTGGCCGAGGCCCCCACGCCCTGGCAGCCGCAGGGCCTTGTCGCTGACGAGCCGGGCCGGGCTGCGCCGCTGGTCATGGGCCACCGGCGCCTGGCCATCGTCGATCTCTCGCCCTGGGGCCACCAGCCGATGTCGCGCGCCGGGCGCTGGCACATCGTCTACAACGGCGAGATCTACAACCACCCCGAGCTGCGCGCCGAGCTCGAGTCGCTGGGGCACGCATTTCTCACCCACAGCGACACCGAGGTGCTGCTGGCCGCCCTGGCGCAGTGGGGGCCGCAGCAGGCGCTGTCGCGCTGCAACGGCATGTGGGCCTTCGCGGTGCTCGACACCGAGCGGCGCACGCTGCTCGTCGCGCGCGACCGCTTCGGCGTCAAGCCGCTGTACCTCTGGCAGGCCGACGACGGCTCGCTGCTGCTGGCCTCCGAGATCAAGGCCCTGCTCGTGCATCCGCGGGTGCGCGCCGCGGCGTCCGCCGGGCGTTGTGTCGAGTTCCTGCGCGCGGGCCCGCGCGCCTGGGACACCGCCACCGAATTCGAGGGCATCACCCGCTTTCCGGCCGGGCACTGGGCCGAGCTGAGCCTGGACGCGCCGGCCCCGCTGCGCCCGCAGCCGTTCTGGCAGCGCCCGCCTGCAGCCGACGCCGCAGAGCCCTTCGACGCCCGCCGCGCCGATGAGCTGGCGGGCCGCTACGTGGAACTGCTGGACGACGCCGTGCGCCTGCGCCTGCGCGCTGACGTGCGCGTGGGCACGGCGCTGTCGGGCGGGCTCGACAGTTCCAGCATCGCCTGGCTGGTGAACCGCTCGCTGCGCCGCGACGGCCGGGGCGAACAGCAGGAAGTGTTCTCCAGCGTCTACCCCGGCGAGGGCGTGCGCGTGGCCGACGAGAGTGCCTTCATCGCCCGTGTCGCGCGGCAGCTCCAGGTGCGCAGCAACACCATCGAGCCGCGGGTTGACGATGTCCCGGCGGCGCACGAGCGCATGGTCTGGGCGCTGGACACCCCACCGGCCAACACACTGATGTCGAGCTGGCACACCTTCGCGCTCGTCGCCCGCCGTGGCGTCGTCGTCACGCTCGACGGGCAGGGCGCCGACGAGGAACTCGCCGGCTACAGCCGCTACTTGCGCAACTGGCTGGTGCACGCGCCCCTTGGCGCGGCACTGGCCGAGGCGCGGGCGCTGCTGGGCGCGATGCAGGGCTTCGGCGCGGCGGTGGGCATCGGTCTGGGCGGCGCGCTGCTGCGCCGCGTGGCCGGGCGCGGCGCCGTGCACGCGCTGGCACGGCACCTGCGCATGGGCGCCGACCCGTCGCCCACACTGGCGCAGGCCCTGGCCGATGACTTCGAGACCCACCTGCGCAACCTGCTGCTCTATGCCGACAAGACGGCCATGGCCTGGTCGGTGGAGTCGCGCATGCCCTTCATGGACTACCGCATCGTGCAGTTCCTTGCTGGCGTGCCCCCGGCCTACAAGATCCACGGCGGCTGGACCAAGTGGCTCGGCCGCCATGCGACGGCCGGCCACCTGCCCGACCAGGTGGTCTGGCGGCGCGACAAGATGGGCTGGGCCATCCCCGAGCCGGTGTGGTTCGAGGGGCCGCTGCGGTCCTGGCTCGCCGGCAAGCTGGCGGCCAGCGCCTTTGCGACCGATGTCGCGCGCCAGGCCGGCGTCGACCCGGCCGCCGCGCCGCTGTCCCAACGCCTGCGCCTTCTCAACCTCGCCACCTGGCACCGACTGTTCTTCGAGGAGGCGGGGCGCCCGGGCCGCGCACTCGGCCGCGGGATGCAGCTCGGACCGCGGGAGGCCGCGCCGTGAGCCGCGTCGTTCACGTCACCACCGTGCACCCGCGCGACGACATCCGCATCTTCCGCAAGGAGTGCGTTTCGCTGGCGCGCGCCGGCTACGAGGTGGTGCAGGTCGTCGGTGACGGGCAGGGCGCCGCGGTGGTGGACGGTGTTCGCACCGTCGACATCGGCGCGCGCCCGGCGGGCCGGCTCGCGCGCATGCGCCGGCAGCCGGCCGCCGCGCTGGCCGCGGTGCGCCGGGAGCGGCCGGCGCTGGTGCATCTCCACGACCCGGAGCTGCTGCCGCTGGGCGTCGCACTGGCGCGCGAAGGCCTGCCGGTGGTCTACGACGCGCACGAGGACGTGCCGCGCCAGATCCTCACCAAGCAGTGGATCCCGGCCGCGCTGCGCCCGGGGGTCTCGCGCGCCTTCGAGGTCTACGAGAACCGGCAGGTGCGCCAGCTCGCGGCGGTGAGCGCGGCCACGCCGCACATCGCCGAGCGCTTCGCGCAGGTGGCCAGGCTGGCCGTGAATGTCGGCAACTACCCCTTCGAGGACGAGCTCGCGCCAGCCGCCGGTGCCCGGCCGCGCGAACGCATGGTCTGCTACGTCGGCGGCCTGATGCGCACGCGCGGCCTGCTGCAGATGGTGCGCGCCGTGGCGCTGGTGCCCGGGCTGCGCCTCGTGCTGTGCGGTCGCTTCGAGGACGCCGCCCTCGAAGCCGCGGTGCGTGCCGAGCCGGGCTGGGGGCGGGTGCAGTGGCTGGGGCAGGTGGGGCGCGAGCAGGTGCGCGAGGTGATGGCGTGCGCCAGCGCCGGGCTGGTGACGCTGCTGCCCATGCCCAGCTACCTCGACGCGCTGCCGATCAAGATGTTCGAGTACATGTCGGCCGGGCTGCCGGTGGTGGCCTCGGACTTCCCGCTGTGGCGCGGCATCGTCCAGCGCCACCGCTGTGGCGTGGTCGTCGATCCGGCCGACCCGGCCGCCATCGCGGCGGCCATCGGGTCGATCCTGGACGACCCGGCGCGTGCCCAGGCCATGGGCGAGGCGGGCCGTGCGGCGGTCCTCACCGCCTACCGCTGGCCCGTGGCCGAGCGCGAGCTGCTCGCGCTCTACGATCGCCTCATCGGGCCGCCGTCGACGGCCGCCGCGCGATGAACATCCTCTACCTCAACCACTACGCCGGCACACCCGGGCTGGGCATGGAGTACCGGCCCTACCACCTGGCACGCGAATGGGTGCGCCTCGGACACCGTGTGCAGGTGCTGGCGGCCGACTTCTCGCACGTGCGCACCCGCCAGCCCGCCGCCGGTGACGAGACGATCGCAGGCATCGCCTGGCGCTGGTACCGCACCCCGGCCTACCAGGGCAACGGCCTGGGCCGCGCGCGCAACATCGCAGCCTTCCTCGGTGCGGTGTGGCGCGACACGCCACGGCTCGTGCGCGATTTCCGGCCCGACGCGGTGATCGCCTCCAGCACCTACCCGATGGACTTCTGGATCGCGCGCCGCATCGCGCGCCGTTGCGGTGCGCGTCTGGTGCACGAGGTGCATGACCTGTGGCCGCTGTCGCCCATCGAGCTGTCGGGCATGTCGCCGCGGCACCCGTTCGCGCTGCTGTGCCAGGCGGCCGAGGACGCCGCCTGCCGCGACGCCCACCTCGTCGTCTCGGTGCTGCCCCGGGTGCACGAGCACCTGCGCGCGCGCGGGCTCGACCTGCGCCGCCTGCTGATCGTGCCCAACGGCATCGACCCGCAGGAGTGGGCCGGCCCGTCCGAGCCGCTGCGCGCCGACGTGGCGGCCGTGCTGGCCGACAGCCGCGCCGCCGGCCGCACGGTGGTCGGCTACGCGGGTTCCATGGGTCTGCCCAACGCGCTGGACACGCTGCTCGATGCCGCCGCGCTGCTGCGCGGCGAGGCGGTGCAGATCGTGCTCGTCGGTGACGGGCACGAGCGCCAGCGGCTGGCCGGCCGGATCGCGGCGCAGCAGCTTGTGGGGGTGAGCCTGCTGCCTGCCATCCCGAAAGCGCAGGTGCCGGCCTTCCTCGGCGCGGTCGACATCGCCTACCTCGGCTGGCGGCGTCAGCCGCTGTACCGCTTCGGCATCGCGCCGAACAAGCTGATGGACTACATGATGGCGGGCTGTGCCGTGCTGCACGCGGTGGAGGCCGGCAACGACCCGGTGGCCGAGGCGGGCTGCGGCCTGACCGTCGCGCCGGAAGATCCCGGTGCCGTCGCGCGCGGGGTGCTCGAACTGGCCGCGCTGCCGCTGGCGCAGCGCCGGGCGCTGGGCGCGCGCGGCCGTGCGCATGTGCTCGCGCACCACACCTACCCGGTGCTGGCACGGCGCTTCGCGCAGGCCCTGGCTGGAGAAGACGCGCAGCCGCCTCCCGTGTTCCTGTCCCCCTCGGGGAGAGAGCCGGGCGCAGCCCGGCCCGGGAAGCGCCCGTGAAACCCCGGTCCGAGACCGAGGCGGTGGCCGAGCGCTATGCGCGTCGGGCGGCGACGGGCCTGTACGACCCGGCCCGCCCCGAAGTGCGCCACATGCTCGATGAGCGCGAGCGTGCGCTGCGCCGCCGCTTCGCGCGTCTGGGATGGCACGACCTGGACGAGCGGCGTGTGCTGGAGGTCGGCTGCGGCGCCGGTGGCAACCTGCAGCGGCTGCTGCAGATGGGATTCCGCGCCGAGCACCTGGCCGGCGTCGAGCTGCTGCCAGGGCGCTTCGAGCTTGCGCGCGCGGCGCTGCCGGCGCCCGTCCGCCTCATCCAGGGCGATGCCTGCGAGCTGGACTGGCCCGCGCACAGCGTGGACGCGGTGCTGGTGGCCACGGTCTTCTCCTCGCTCCTGGACGAGGCCTTCCAGCGGCGCCTGGCCACGGCCTTGTGGCGCTGGGTCCGGCCTGGCGGCGGCGTGCTCTGGTACGACTTCACCGTCGACAACCCGCGCAACCCCGACGTTCGCGGCGTGCCGCTGCGGCGCATCGCCGCGCTCTTCCCCGAGGGGCGGCTGGCGCACGAGCGGGTGACCTTGGCCCCGCCGCTGGCGCGTCTGGCCTGCCGCATCCATCCCGGCGCCTATGGCGTGCTGAACGCGCTGCCCTGGCTGCGCACCCACGTCCTGGCCTGGGTGGAAAAGCCCGACAATCGAGGCTTGGCCTCCACTCCCGCTGGGCGGCCCACCGCGTCCGACGCCGGGCGCTCCTCGCCGTGAACCGCCCCGCCGTCCCTGCCGACTTCCTGCCCTTTGCCTTGCCCGAGATCGGCGAGGAGGAGATCGCCGAGGTCGTGGACACGCTGCGATCGGGCTGGATCACGACCGGGCCGAAAGCGCGCCGCTTCGAGTCCGACTTCGCCGCCTTCCTGGGCGAGCCGGGGCTGCACTGCGTGGCGGTGAATTCGGCCACCGCCGGCTTGCACCTCGCGCTCGAGGCCTTGGGCATCGGTCCCGGCGACGAGGTGTTGACGACGACCCACACCTTCACCGCCACGGCCGAGGTCGCGCGCTACCTGGGCGCGGACGTGAAGCTGGTCGATTGCGACGCGGCGACACTGAACATCGACCCGGCGGCGGTGGAGGCGGCCGTCGGCCCGCGCACGAAGGCGCTGGTGCCGGTGCACTACGCGGGGCTGGCGGCCGACATGCCGCGGCTGCTGCAGATCGCGCGTCGGCACCGGCTGAAGGTGGTCGAGGACGCGGCGCACGCGCTGCCGGCCACCAGCGGCGGCCGTCTCGTGGGCACGCTGGGCAGCGATGCCACGGTCTTCAGCTTCTACGCCAACAAGACCATCACCACCGGCGAGGGCGGGATGCTGGTCACGCGCGATGCGCAGATCGCGGCGCGCGCGCGCGTGATGCGCCTGCACGGCATCAGCCGTGACGCCTTCGACCGCTTCAGCGCCCAGGTGCCGAGCTGGTACTACGAGATCGTCGCACCGGGCTTCAAGTACAACCTGACCGACATCGCCGCAGCCCTGGGGCTGCACCAGCTGCGCCGCACACGCGAATTCCAGCGCCGGCGCCAAGGACTCGCGCAGGCCTACGACGCCGCGCTGTCGGGATTGCCGCTGCAGTTGCCGGCGCAAGCGCCCCAGGGCGAGCAGCACGCCTGGCATCTGTACGTCGTGCGCCTGGCCGACGATGCGCGCGTGGCGCGTGACCGGGTGATCGAGCGGCTCTACGCCGCGGGCATCGGCTGCAGCGTGCACTACATTCCCCTGCACCTGCAGCCCTACTGGCGCGAGCGCTACGGCCTGCAGGCCCGGCACTTCCCTCGCAGTCAGCGTGCCTTCGAGCGCATGATCAGCCTGCCGCTGTACACGCGCATGCGCGAGACCGACGTCGAGCGCGTGGCGCAGGCCCTGCGGGCCGTGCTCTAGCGGCGCCGGGCGCGCGCTGCGGCGCGTTGCTGCTCCAGTGCTGCGCAAGCGCAAGCGCTGTCCCGCCGTCCGCCCCGAACATGAAGCCGTCCATCGACAAGCCGCGTCGTCGCGACGCACGGAGCCGACTTCATGAACCGCAAGCCTTCCCTTTCCCTGGCCGCCGCGCTTGTGCTGGCTGCCACGGCCACCCTCGCGCAGTCCCAGTCCCCTGCGCCCAGCGCTGGCGCCATGACGCGCCAGGAGGTCAAGATCGAGCGCGACGAATTCATGCGCTCGCACCAGTGGGACAACGCCTACGGCAACTGGGTCCTCAAGCCCGGCTTCGAGGCTCCGGCCGGGATGAAGACACGCGCGGAGATCAAGGCTGCGCGTGACGAATTCCTGCGCACGCACCGCTGGGATCCCTCGGGTGACGTCTGGCAGCCGATTCCCGAGGGGCCGCGCGAACTCAGCAAGCTCACGCGCGAGCAGATGCGCATCGAGACCCGGGAGTTCTTGCGCACGCACGACTGGGACGTGGCCGAGGAACGCTGGGTCGACAAGCGGCCGGCCAAGGCGCGCAAGCGGTGACATTGCAGGTTCTGGGGCCCCCGCCAACTGGGCTGCCCTGTGGTTCTGACGGGCACGCAGTCCCATGGAGGCAAGATCGGCTGCGTGCACCGCACCGTGTCCAAATGGGCGAGTCGGACCAGGGCGCGACGGTGGTGGGGGGACTATGTTGGAGATGGCCACGCTGCGCTTGGAGCCCCTGTCCACGATGATCGGGAGATGCAATGTCTGCACTGCGTCCCGCCGGCACAAGCCGAGGCAAACTACGGTCGTCACCCCACCGCGCAGCTTGAAGCGGCGGGTGAACTGACCCCTTGTCTCAACGAGCCGCTGCGGACACCGCAGCGGCTCACTTGCCGATGACTCACCGTGTGCAAGCGTGGATTCGATCTGCTCCTGGCCGCGGCCGGCCTGCTGCTGCTGAGCCCGCTGTTCCTGGTGGTGGCGCTCTGTATACGGCTCGACTCTCCAGGTCCGGTGTTCTTCCGCCAGGAGCGGGTGGGCCGGGGCGGCAGGCTGTTCCGCATCCACAAGTTCAGGACCATGGTGGCCGATGCGCCGGCACGAGGGCCCGGCCTGACGATCGGTGCCGATCCGCGCGTCACCCGCGTCGGCCGGTGGCTGCGGCGGACCAAGATCGATGAACTGGCCCAACTGCTGGACGTGCTGGCCGGACAGATGAGCTTGGTCGGGCCGCGCCCGGAACTGCCGCGCTACGTGGCGTTGTACCCGCCGCTCTTGCGTGAACAGCTGCTGGGCGTGCGCCCCGGCATCACGGACCCCGCGTCGCTGAAGTACGCCGACGAGGCGAGCTTGCTCGCCGCCGCTGCCGATCCCGAACGTGAGTACACGCAGGTGCTGCTGCCCGCCAAGCTGCAGGCGTCGGCCGACTATCTGCGCAGCGCGACGCTGGCCAGCGATATGGCTGTGCTGGCCCGCACCGCCGCGCTGCTTTTCGGCCGGCGCCGTTGAACACGCCGGCGGGCCCGCCGAGTCCTCAATGGAAAGGCGCGGTGGGGTAGGGCCGAAGATCCGCCGGCTCGATCTTCAGCCAGGCGGTGCTGTTCTGCACCCGGGCCTTGCGCTCGACCATGTGCATCAGCGTGTAGCGGCTGCGGCGCACCTGCTGCCACAGCGCTTCGTGCTGGTCGGGGGCCGTCGTTCGCAGCAGCATGCCCGGCACCTTGCCCGCGTTCAGCTGTGCGGTCAGCAATTCCAGCAGCGCATACGACGGGAACGAGGTCGATGCCGAGTCGATGAAGATCGAGCTGCTGTCGGCCATGCGTGGCATGAAGTGGCCCAGGATCTCCAGGATGTCGTTCGGGCCGTGCCGGAAGTCCGAGAACAGCCAGTCCAGCTTCTGTCCGAGCACGGGGTAGGGCGGCATCGTGCGGCCGATGAACTCGAGATGGTCCTGCAGGCCGAAGCCCGCGACGATGTCGGCCATGTAGCCGGCGAAGTCCATGCCCCGCTGCGCCTGGGTGAACAGATCGGGCGAGTGGCCCAGGATTGCAGGCCAGTCCTGGCCGCTGTCGATGGTCCAGATTCTTCCGACGCCGACTTCCTTCATCGCCTGCGCGACCCACAGCGCCGTCGCGCCCAGGCCCGTGCCGAGTTCGACCACGGCCAGCGGCGTCTGCATCTTCACCAGCGCGTACAGGAACATCGACCAATCCTCGGTGCCGTAGACCGGACCGATGCGGTCGGTATGGGCCTTCAGGCGGGCGAAGGACTGGGCTTGCGCGAGGGCGGTGTCGTCGTTCATCGGTGCACTCGGCGGGGGTTCAACGGGTCGCGCCCGGGCGCGCAGACAGATCGAAGGCCAGGCTCAGGCGCGGTTGCGCACTGGAAAACGGCACGGTGTGGTGCCATTGCCAGGCCGGGAAGATGACGAGCATGCCCGGCTGGGGGGCGATGCCGAAAGGCTCCGGCGGTGCATCGAGCGGGAACAGCGGGTCGGGCTCACCAAAGCACAGCCGGCCGGCGTCGCCTTCGCCGCGCGCCACGATCTCGGGCACGGCCGGGTAGTAGACCGCGCTGAGCAGACCGCCTGGGTGGATGTGCGGCGTCTCATAGCCTCCGTCGTGCATCAGCACGGCCCAGCCGCGCAGTTCGAGCGTGGCATCGACGAGCCGGCCCAGCGGATGCGGGCGGCTCCGCATCCCGTCCAGGTAATCGCGCAGCCGGTCCAGGATCCACCACGCCAGGGGCGGGATCGGGCCGGACGCGTTCTCGAGCAGGTTCTCGATGCGCCGGCCGTTGTGCGTGGCCTGGCCGCGGTGCGAGCCGAGTTCGGGGTGGGCCTGGACATGCTGCAGGATGGCCGCGTTGAAGGACGGCACGTCGGCCCATCCTGCAGGGGCCTGTTCGAGCCGGTGCACGCGCAGCCAGCGCCGGCTGTCGTCGACTTCCGCGGCCTCCTCGGTGCGGCCGAGCTGGCGCAGCGCGATGCAGCGCAGCGCGATGTCGTAGCCGTCGTAGGCCCGCTGCCGGCGATGGGCCTCGACGAGCGCCAGCGCCTGCGCCGCCTCACCGCGCTTGAGGTGCAGTCCCACCAGAGCCTGGTATGCCGCATCCTGCCGCGGGTCCAGGCGCAGGCACTCGCGAAGGTGGGTCTCGGCCTCGGTGAGCCGGCCCTGGACCAGCCGCGTGTGCCCGAGGTGGTACTGCGCTGCCGACAGCTGCGGCCAGCGGCGCGTGATCATCGCGTAGCCTTCGGCGGCGGCGTCCAGGTGCCCCAGGTCCTGCGCCAGGAGCCAGCGGTTGAGCTGCACCAGCGGGTCGTCGGGCAGGCGCGACGCGGCTTCGATGGCCAGGGCGAGCGCCTGGTCCATGCGCCCCAGCACCCGCAGCAGTCCGGCCAGATTCGTGGCGGCCAAGGGGTCGTGCGGCGCCAGGTGGCGGGCCTGCCCCATGGCTTGCAGCGCCAGGGGATAGCGCTTCTGCTCCATGGCGACCGCGCCCAGACCGAGCCAGGCCTGCGCGTTTCCGGGGTCGGCCCGCGCCGCCGCCGCGAATGCGCGTGCGGCGGCGTCCCACTGCCGGCGGCCGGCAGCCTCGGCGCCCGCCTCCATCAACGCCGCTGGCTGTTCGGCCACCGCCAGAGCGGAATCGGGCGGAGCAGCATTGGCCATCGGGCGTGGACGGTAGGCCTCAGCCCATGGCTACGCGCGTCGTGGCAGGAGCCGGCGACGTGCGGCGTGGAGCCAGCCCGGTGAGCGGAAGCGCACGATGCGCCAGTACAGGGCGAGGTAGAACACGATGAAACCGGCCAGCGCCGCCATGATGAGGGGCGTGTCGTTCCAGAACAGCATGGCCGGGATGACGCCGAGCATGCACAGGAACCACAGGTAGGGCGAGGTCATCGAATTGCGCCGGGTCATTGCGCGCGTGCTGCGGTCACGGATGGCCCAGCGCAGCACACGGCGGTAGATCAGCGAGTGCAGGTGAATGCCGTCAGGCTGTCCCGGTGAGGACCCACGGCGGCGGCGGCGATAGATGGAGAAAAGGGTTTCGAAGACCGGGTAGATGCAGATCAGCAGCGGGCACAGCGGCGACACCTCGCCGGGGTTGCGCACCAGCAGCAGCAGCGCCAGTTCCGCGAACCAGAAGCCCAGGAAGTACGCGCCACCGTCGCCCAGGAAGATGAGTCCGGCCGGAAAATTCCAGACGAAGAAGCCGAGCGTGGCGCCGACACCGGCCAGTGCCATCGTCATGATCAAGGGGTCGCCGACCTGATAGGCCACATAGGCCAAGGCGGCGAGCATGATCACGGCGCACATGGACGCCAGGCCGTTGAAGCCGTCGATGATGTTGACGGCGTTGGCGATGCCGGCCACCGCGAAGACCGACAGCGCCACTGCGAAAACGCTGAAGCTCACGACCCAGTCCAGCACGGGAATGCCGGTCTCGACGATCACGGCACCCAGCAGCCAGCAAGCCAGCAGCGCCGACGCCATCGTCGCCAACAGGCGCGGCAGCGGGCCGATCCTCTTGAGCAGGTCTTCGGCCAGCCCGAAGGCAAAAGCGGGCGTGGCGCAGACCATCAGCCACCAGGCGGCACGCAAGTCCTGCTGGTTGGTGAGGGTGAGCACGCCCAGCGCAGCCGCCACGCCCCAGGTGATGGCAAGGCCACCAGTGCGCGGCACCGGAACGGCATGGAATTTCTGCGGCCCGTCGAGTTCCTTGTCCATGGCCTGGCCGTCTCGCACGTGCGCGGCCCGGATCAGCAGGAGACTGGCCACCAGCGCGGCGACGAAGGCAATCAGGACCGTGGTCAAGATGGGATCGGCTGTCGATTGCCGTCAAATGAATGTAAGGGTATTTTTGATTCTAGGGGTTCCGCAGGATGATGGTCCGCCGGGCTTGCGGGATTGCGCAAGCGGCAGGCAGCGACCGGCAAGCGCCAGCCCGAGCCCGCCGTTGGGTCACCACCGAGCGGGGTGACGAGCGCAACGCCGCCCGGGTGGACGGGCTCGCGGCGTGGACCGTCGACGGGGCCTGAGGTGCCTCAGGAACCGACCTCGGCTGTCGCGTCGAGTTCGCCCGGCTCGACGGCGCGCAGCGCGGCCACCGGCACCGGGAGGCGCGCCTGTTTCTGGAGCAGTTCGATCAGAACCAGCGCCCGCGCCTGACCATCGGACATGTCGAAGACAGCGCGCACCCCGGCAAATGGCCCGGTCAGGATCTTGACCGTCTGCCCCGGGGTGAACTGCGGCACCACGGCGGATTCCCGGCGCCGCGCTTCCTCCTCGCGCAGGGTCTCCAGCACGCCCGGGGGAATCCGTGCCGCGACACCGCCGAACCGCACGATGGTCGACACGCCGAGGGTGCTGCGCACGGGCGCCCAGTTGATGCCGGGCGGCAGATGGATGAACAGGTAGCGCGGGAACAACGCCTCGTCGACGATGACGAGCTTGCGCTGGCGCACCTTCTCGACCCTCAACCGCGGCAGC
Source organism: Rubrivivax sp. (assembly GCA_027491255.1). GTDB lineage: Bacteria > Pseudomonadota > Gammaproteobacteria > Burkholderiales > Burkholderiaceae_C > Rubrivivax. Next base: position 41,309 of record JAIXWM010000184.1, read on the forward strand.
CAGCACTCATAGCCCTGGTTGAACAGGTTGTCGAGAGCCCGCTGCTCCTGGCGGGGTTTGGTGTGAACAAGGTACCAGCTCACATCGAGATGCCCGGCATACCCGGGAGTTGGTTCATCGGTCGCAGCGCCCGACCTTGCAGCCGCGAAGTCCTGCCGGCACCGCGGCTGCACATGAACGAAGATGCTACCTCAGCACTGGCTCCGCCCGGCCGTCGGCAGGGCGCTCGACGCCCTGCGTGAGCAGGGCGGGGGCCCTCAGGAGCCTGCCGTGCGCAGCGTCAGGTAGGCCTCGCGCAGGCGCGGCAGATGATTGCGCAGGTGGGCCGGGCCCAGCCGCCCGGCATCCAGGCTGCGCAGTTCGATGTCCCAGGCCGGGGCGTACTCGCGCACCGCGTCAGGTTCCACCCAGTTGCCCGCCGATTGCTTGTCCGTGATGCGCGTGCGCAGACCCTGCCGCCATTGGGAGGCCCCGAGGATCTGGACGGGGCCGGTGCGCGGCGCGGCGCGCGGCGTCAGCGGTACCGACAACTCCAGGCCGGCGAACTGGCGCATGCCGCCCTTGCGGTACACCAGGTGCGCGCCCAGGTCCCCCCACCAGCGGCTGATCGTGACCAGAGGCCCGTGGCTGCGGTCGGAGTACCGTTGGGCTCCGAACTCGACCCAGACATTGCTCAACCAGCCGTCGCCGTCAGGCACCCAGCGGTAGCTGATCCACTGCTGGAAATCCGCCCCCTTGGGCATTCCCGGCTGGGTGACCAGTTCGCGCCCGCGCAGGCGCAGCACGTCATCGCGGCCAGGCACGAACAGCAGGGCCTCGCCTTCGACTCCCGGGGCGTCGTACTCGAAGACACCTGCCGCACCGCCGAGCATGACGTGCCGGCCGAGCCACAGGGACTGGTGCAGCGCCAGCGCGCGCAAGCCTTCGGGCTGGCGCAGCGAAGCGAAGGCGCCGCTCGTGGTGGCCTGATCGGACACGGCGAGCCGCGTCATCGCGTTGGCCAGCAGTTGCGCGCCGGTCCACAGCGGCACCGTGATCGAGGTGCGCGCCGCGAGCGAGTAGTCGAAGGCGCCGTACTCCGTGCCCACGGCGTAGCGCAGATCCGGCCAGAGGCGCACCTGCAAGGCGGTGGCCGGGCCGGGTTGGTCGGAGATCCAATCCACACGCCGGTCGTCGGTCCGGCCCCCGCGTTGGACTTGCAGCGCTGCGCGTGCCGGCCCGGCGCGGCCGTCGCGCATGAAGTCGCGCCAGGCCGCCGCGGCCACATCGACGCTGAGGACCGCCTGGCCGGTCTTGAGCGCGGTGACGACGATGCGTTGAACCTCGGCCGGCGCCGTCGCGGCCGCGTGACCGAGGACGACGCCGAGGGCGTCGAGTTCTTGCCGGCCGTAACGGTGGTTCTGGTATTCGATGACCCAGGTCCCGTTGTCGGCCTGGCCCACGCGCATCTTCTCCAGGCCCAGGCCGACCAGTGTGTCCTTCAGGCGGCCCAGGCGTGCTGGCCCGCTGTCGCTGGCAGCCTGCGGCACGTCGGACGCCGCGGAAGCTGCCGCCACCACCGGCTCCGCGGCGGGCTTGTCTTCGTCGAAAGGCACCGAGACGAAGAAGCCGACGGCGGTGGCTGCGGCCATGGGGCCGCGCGGCGCCGTGCGGTGAGCCGACGCGGTGAACTGGGCGCCGCCGAGCGCTGCCAACGGGGGCGAGGCCCACCGAGCCCCCGCCAGGGGCTGCCGCCCGTCGTGCTCGGCCGACAGCGTCAGGGTGCCGAGCCTCTGACTGTGCGTCAGGCGGTAGTCGATGCCGCCAAAGATGCCATCGAGCGCGCGCCGCGTACCGGGCGTCTGCCGCGCCTGGCTGCTGCCCGCGCCCAGGGTGAGGCTCCAGGGTCCCCAGGGCTGGGTGGCGACGGCGTAGGCGGCGCGGAAGTTGACGGCCCCGCCGCGAAAGTCGTTCACGCCGACGGCCACCCGTGGCGCGTCATCACCCCGGCCGATCGCTGTCGAGAGCTTGACGTTGGCCGAGAGGTCGCTGATGCCGCCCAGGGCCAGGCCTGTGGCGTCGCGCGTGCTGTACTCGGCGAGCCGGCCCACGATGTCCAGGCCCGGGGCCAGGCCCACGCCGAGCAGATAGGACACGCTGCGCTGGGACTGCCGGACCACCTGCGGCTCGCGCGGATTGCCCAGGCCCAGGGCCAGCGTGCCGCTGCCCAGCGGTCGGGCGTCCGGGATGGACAGCCCGCCGACCACACCGGTGGCATTCAGCCCCTGGGCGAGTGAGCAGGTGGCCCAGAGCCATCCTGTGGCCGCCAAGGCGAGTGGACGTCTTGAGCTGGGGTGTGTCATGGCGACAGGCCGTGGGCACGGCAAGGAAGGTGACCGGAAAGTCTAGCTGTCGCCGTGACCCGGGCCGCGTTGCCGGCGGGTGCAGCGTCGTCTCGAGACAACGAAGTCGCGCCAGTCGCGCCCGGCCGACTCGATGCTTGTCGTCGCGGCGCCGGCACTCAGGGATAATCCCGAGGTGACCATAGACTCTGAAACCTCTGGCGCCGAGCTTGGCGCCACAGCGGCCCCGGCCCCCGGTCCCCGCTTCGACACCTTGCCGCTGGACCCGAAGCTGCTTCGCGCAGTGGCCGACAGCGGCTACACGGCGATGACGCCGATCCAGGCCAAGGCCATCCCCATCGTGCTGGCAGGCCAGGACGTGATGGGCGCGGCGCAGACGGGCACCGGCAAGACGGCTGCGTTCACCTTGCCGCTGCTGCAGCGCATGTTGCGGCACGAGAATGCCAGCGCCTCGCCGGCGCGCCACCCGGTGCGCGCTCTGGTGCTCGCGCCCACGCGCGAACTCGCCGACCAGGTGGCCAACAACGTCAAGGCCTACGCCAAGCACACGCAGCTGCGTTCGACCGTGGTGTTCGGCGGGATCGACATGAAGCCCCAGACCCTGGCCCTGAAGGCGGGCGTCGAGGTCCTGATCGCAACCCCGGGACGCCTGCTCGACCACATCGAGGCGAAGAACTGCGTGCTCAACCAGGTCGAGTACGTGGTGCTCGACGAGGCCGACCGCATGCTCGACATCGGCTTCCTGCCCGACCTGCAGCGCATCCTGTCCTACTTGCCCAAGCAGCGCCAGACGCTGCTGTTCTCGGCCACCTTCTCCCCCGAGATCCGGCGCCTGGCGCAGAGCTACCTGCAGGCTCCCGTGACGGTGGAGGTGGCCCGGCCGAATGCCACCGCGTCGACCGTGGAACAGCGCTTCTACAGCGTGGCCGAGGACGACAAGCGCCGCGCCGTGCGCCAGTTGTTGCGCGACCGCGCGCTGTCCCAGGCCATCGTCTTCGTCAACAGCAAGCTCGGAGCGGCGCGCCTGGCGCGCTCCTTCGAGCGCGACGGCCTGCGCACGGCGGCCCTGCACGGCGACAAGAGCCAGGACGAGCGGCTGAAGTCGCTGGCGGCGTTCAAGGCCGGCGAGGTGGACCTCCTGGTCGCCACCGACGTCGCCGCGCGGGGCCTGGACATCGCCGACCTGCCCGCGGTCTTCAACTACGACGTCCCGTTCAACGCCGAGGACTACGTCCACCGCATCGGCCGCACCGGTCGCGCCGGGGCCTCCGGCCTGGCAGTGACGCTGGTCACGCGCGACGATGCCCGCCTGACAGGCGAGATCGAGAAGCTGATCCGACGCAAGCTGGACATCGAGGTGTTCGAGCTCGAGGACGATCGTCCGCGCCGGCCACGCCGCCGTGAAGACGATCAGGTCACCGAGACGCGTGCTGCCCCTCGTCGGTCGACGGCATCGGCGCCGGCCGATCCGCTGTTCGACAACCCCTACGAGCCCGATGCCACCGTGCCGCCCGTCGCGGTGCCGGAGCCTGCCGTGCAGGCGCGCGCCGGGCTGTCGCCCAACATCCGCGCCCGGCGCAAGGTCGCCGCCCTGCTGGGCGGCAAGGCCTGAGCGGCTGGGAGTCTGTCCCGGCCCCCCGCCTGGCGCACGGTGCGGGCACGCCGGAAGCATCCTCACTCGCTGAGGATTGCTGGCGGCCTCAGCGGCGGATGCGCCGCTCCACGGTGGCGAGCAAGGCTTCCGGCGACACCGGCTTGCGCAGTGTGACCAGGTTCGGGTGATTGCGGGCCGCATGTGCGGCCGCTTCGTCCCCGGAGATCAGCACGGCCGGTACCTCCACTTGCGGGAAGGCCGCGCGCAGGCGCTCCAGCGCATGGAGCCCGGTGCCCGAGGCACCCAGGTGGAAATCGACGAGCGCGAGCCCTGGTCGTACGCGTGTGCCCCCGGCATCGAGCCAGCGTTCGAGCTCGTCGATGCTGCTGAGCTCCATCACCCTTGCTCCCCAGGCTTCGAGCAGCACGGCCGTGCTGAGGCGGGACCCCGGGTCGTCGTCGATGACCACGATCAGCGGCGTCGCATCGGCATCCTGCGCCTGCCCATGCCCCTCGCCTGAAGCGCTGTCGGCATCCGCCTCGCGCTCGGCGGGCGCGCTCGGAAGCGATGCCCATGGGGGCACAGCGTCGGGCGGACCGGCCCGGGCTGCTTCCCAGCCCGGTGCCGGGGACACCTTGGCGCCTGCCGACGATGTGTTCGCGGCCTCGTGCCTGGCTTCCTCGGCGGCCCAGGCGTCGATCAGGGCTTCCAGCGCCGCCACCGCATCTGCAATGCCCTGCGCCAGCGGCTGCTCTGCCGGGCCGAGCGGCCGTGCGCGCAGCGCGGCGCAGAACAGTCCCAGCGCGTTCAGCGGCTGGCGCAGGTCGTGGTGGCGGCTTCGCCAGTCAGCGCGTGCCGGGCTCAGCGCACCGGGTGTGGTGGCATCGGCGACGAGTGGTGTGTCGGGCGCTGCGCCGACGGGCCTGTGCGCCTCAGCCACGCCGCCCTCGGCGCCATGAAAAGCCGGCGAGGTGCTCGTTCTGCATCTGCGTGACGGCCACGATGGCCTGGGTGCGTGTGGACACGTTCAGCGCCCGCAGCACCGAGGCCACATGCACCTTCACCGTTTCCGTCGACAGGCCGAGTTCGCGCGCAATGAGCTTGTTGGGCAGCCCGCGGACCATGCCGGCCAGCACGTCGGTCTGCCGGGACGTCAACCCCAGGCGCTCGATCAGGCTGGGCGCGATGCGCTGGCCACCGGTGGGCGTGGCCCCGTTGCCCGCGGCACCACCGGCCTCGCCCGACCCGAACAGATGGGTCGGGATGTGCATGCCGCCCGACATCACGGTGCGCAAGGCCTCCACCAGCGCTTCGTTGCTGCTGCGCTTGGTGACGTAGCCCATCGCTCCCAGATCGAGCGACTGCAGCACGTCGCTCTTGCTCTCCGAGGCCGACAGCACGACGACCGGCACGCCGGGATGGTCTTGCCGCATCTGTGCAAGCAGGTCGAAACCGTGCGCGTCGCCCAGTGTGAGGTCGAGCAGCACGAGTTCGACGTCCGGGTGCTCGCGCAGCCGCTCGCGCGCCTGCGCAGCGCTCTGCGCGCAGGTGACCCGGTCGTCGTTGCCGAAACTGGCGATCACGGCCTGCAGCGCGGCCAGGATCAGCGGATGGTCGTCGACGAGCAGCAGGTTCATGCGAAGAATTCCCTGTGAGTTACGTTTCTATTCTGGGCCATCGGCGATACATCAGCGATAAATTTCCAAAGGCCACACACGGGAATTCAGGGCGAAAAAAAGCCGCGTCAGCGACGCGGCTCTTGCGTGACGGGCTCGCCGCCGGCGGGTCAGAACGTGGCGCCGGTGGCTCCCGTGGTCCGGGTGAAGGTGAGTGTGACCGAGAGGCTGGCCGTCTGCCGTCCGTCCGACACCGTGATGGAGTAGGTGCCGGTGCCGGAGGCCGTCGGAACGCCGGTGATCGCACCGGTGAGCGGGTTGAAGGTCAGGCCCGGAGGAATGGCCTTGCTGCCGGTGATCGACAGGGTCAGCAGGTCGCTTTCCGCGTCGGCAACCGTGGGCGTGTACGTGAACGCCACGCCGACGGTCCCGGACGCCGATGCGGCGCCGGTGATGGTCGGGGCGGTGTTGGTCGGCGGTGTCACCGTCACCGTGACACCCTGCAGCGCTTGTTGGGCGGCGCTGGCAGAAGTCTGTGTTTCGATGGCGGCGGAGACGTTCTGGGTGACGATCTGTGCCTCGGGTTTGATCGAGGCCGCGGTGTTTGCCAGGGACACACCGGGGGCCCCTGCGATCGCGTCCACGACCGTGGTCGTCGACGTGGCCACGGATTGCGCCACCTGGCTGATCGCGGCATTGTTGAGCGCCAGTGTCACGCCCCCGGCCTTGCTCGAGTCCGCCGCCATGGCCGTGACGGCGGATGTCGTGGCCGCCTGGGTGATCGAGGCGATCTCGGCTCCGGTGTCCAGCTGGGTCGCTGTCTTGCCCACCAGGTTCGTGGCCAGCGCCGCCAGGACTTCGGTCTGGACCGACTTCACCGCCTGCGTCGAGAGCAGGCGCGTGTTGTCGTTGCCGCCGGCGGCCGTGTTCAGAACTTCGACCACCATGCTGGCGGTGGTCGTCACCGCCTTGACCAGCGCCGCCGCCGCCGGGGTGATCCCCTCGTCGATCTTGGCGTTGTAGGCCACGCCCAGCGACTGGATCGTGGTCTTCAGGGCGGCGCGGTTCGCCTCGGGCGTGAGTTGCACCAGCGTCGTCAGCGGCGTGACAGCCTGGCTGGTGACCGTCTGGCCGGCCTTGCCGCCCTCGGCCCGCATCGTGATCGCGGGCTGGCTGGTGATGGTGTCGGTGCCGCCGAGACTGACGATCTCGTAGTCATAGGTCGGCACCGCGGTGAGCTTCCAGTTGCCGGTCGAGTCGGTCGTGGTCGAGTAGGCCTTCTCGTCAGCATCGACGATGCCGTTGCCCCGGACCTGGCCCGCAGGTATCCTGTCTGCGAACACGATGGCGCCACTGACCGGCCCCTGCACCACCGCTCCTCCGGGCGCGGCCACGGTCACCGGGTCGTCTTCCTTCAAGCCGCATCCGACTACTAGGGCCGCCGCGGCAGCCACCGCGGCCAGTCGGGTCGCGGCATGGAGAGAACGCTTTTCCATCATCAGTACTCCTCGAGAAACGAAACGACGGCGCACACCCGCCATGAAACGACTGAAAACGCGACCGGCCGGGACTCCTGGGGCCCTTGCTTGAACCTCATGGCCCGCCGGCCTCAGGTTTCGCACGGAAGGCCGTTGTCCTGGTCGAATCGAGCGCGTGTTGACCATAGGCTGGGTTCGTCAGCAACCCTTACATTCATGATAAACCCATATGGGCGGTGATGCCACTTCCGCCAGTTACCGATTGCGCTACCGTCGTCGCATTGACGCGGAAGTTTTGGTCTGCGGCTGAGGAACCCGGCAGGGTCGTGCTGCGCCTCGGCAATCGAAGCCGGCCGCAACCGGCCGGCATGAGCGAAGTGAAGAAAGACGCTCAGCCTCTGCGGCGCTCAGCCGGCGAGCCCGTCCCACAGCAGCTTGGTCCCGGTCAGGGCCATGCCGGTCCAGGCGAGCCGGTAGAACCAGGTCGGCGCGATGCGCCTCGTCAGGCGCACGCCGATCCAGACGCCGACGGGCGCCAGCGGCAGCAACACGAGCGCGGTGGCCATGTTGGGCAGGTCGATCAAGCCCAACCAGGCGTACGGCACCCACTTCGAGGCATTGAGCGCGGCGAAGAACACCGCCATCGTGGCGCTGAAGACCAGCGGCGGCAGTTTCTGCGGAAGCAGGTAGGCGACCACGGGCGGGCTGCCGGCATGGGCGACGAAGCTGGTGAATCCGGAGGCCGTGGCGCATACCGCGCCGACGCTGTCGGGTGCGACGCGCCGACCTGTGGGGCGCCACAGCAGTTGCCAGGCGACGAAAGCCAGGGCCAGCGCGCCCGTCAGCGTCGCCACCCAGGCTGAGGGCAGCAGCCCGAACACGGCCCAGCCCAGCAGCGAGCCGGCCAAGCCCCACGGAAGCAGCAGCCTCAGCAGACGGCGGTCAGGGTGGTGGCGCAAGCGCCTCAGTGCGGCCACGTCCATGGTCAACAGCAGCGGCATCATGATCGCGGCGGCTTGCGGTACGGGCACGGTCAGCGCCAACAGCGGCACGGCCAGGGCGCCGAAGCCGGTGGCGAAACCACTCTTGGACAGACCCATCAGCAGCACCGCGGGTATCGCAACCGCATAGAACAGCGGATCCCCGATGAGCCAGCCATTGGCCATGATGAGCCCGGTCTCAGTGGTCGCGACGGACAATGTGGACATGTTTCAGCCTTCGCAACATGACGTGCGCCGCTTCTTCTGCCAGGTCTGGCGCCGCCGGAAGCAGGGCCTGGCGCTGGATCCGATGCAGGCACAGGCGGCGACCTGGGTCGCCGAGCATCCTGAGTACGACGCCGACCTGGCGGACGAGGAGGCAGCGCTCGGGGCCGACTACCGGGTCGAGAACGGCCGCGGCAACCCCTTCCTGCACCTGAGCATGCACCTGAGCATCAGCGAGCAGATCGCCATCGACCAACCGGCGGGCATCCGGCAGGCGGTGCATCTGCTGGCGGCGCGGCGGGGCTCCTTGCACGCGGCCCATCACGAGGTGATGGAGTGTCTGGGCGAGATGCTGTGGACGTCCCAGCGCAGCGGCATGCCGCCCGATGGGCCGGCCTATCTCGAGGCGGTTCGCCGTCGCGCGCGCGGTCCGGCCGAAGGGAGTCTGCCTCAGCGGCAGGGGTAGCCTGCTTGCGCCAGCGCGACGGCGAAATCCTGTGCCGGCTGCTGTGAATCGATGGTCACGCGGTGCGCCGGCAGGTCGATCGAGAGCGCGGCTTGCGGGTCCGTCTTCCTGACGGTCTCGGTGACCACACGCACGCAGTGCTGGCAGCTCATGTCCGGCAACTCCAGGTCGATCGTCATCGCAATCCTCGGTGCAGCGGTGCCGGTCGGGGCTGTGCGTGGCGGGCCGGTGGCAGCTGCTTTCAGCGGAAGCGCGACTGCGGCACCGTCTTCAGGTCGCCAGGCAGCGAACCGAGGTAGGCTGCCATCGCCTTGAGTTCGGCGGGCTTGAACTGCTGAACCTGTGCGCCCATGATGGCGTTGTTGCGACCGATGTGCGGGTTGCCTTGGACCTTGTAGGACTTGAGCGCCACGAACAGGTAGTCTGCGTGCTGGCCGGCGAGCTTGGGATAGGAGGGGTCAACCGGTTTGGCGAAGTCTGCGCCGTGGCAAGAAGCGCACGCGCCCTTGTCGAGCAGGGCCTTGACGTCGGCAGAGGGCTGCTGCACGGTCTGGGACACGGCTGCCACACTGCTCCTGCCGTGCTGCTCATAGAAAGCCGCCAGATCGGCCATGTCCTGTTCGGTCAGGGAGGCGGAGATGACGCGCATGGTGGGGTGCTTGCGGTCGCCCTTCTGATAGGCCAAGAGGGACGCCACGATGTACTTGGCATTCTGGCCGGAGATCTTGGGCACCCGGTGGACTTCGGGGAAGCTCGCCTGGTAACCGGCGATGCCGTGGCAGCCGATGCACATCGCGGCTTTTTTCTCACCCGCCTTGACGTCCTGGGCGAGAGCCGTAGAGCACAGGCCCGCCAGGGCCAGCGACAGAGTGAGCGCTTTCATCATGATTTATGTCTCGGCAAAGCCACCTCGAGCGCGACCGGCCTCTCCTCGAACGGCCTGGGTCGCAGGGGTCCTTCGATTATAGGGGGGGCCTTATACTGATTCGAGGGGGTGGCCGGCTGTCCGGCGGCCTTGATGCCATCGGGCAAGAGGCCGCGCAGCGCGCCTGTGGTGCTTGCCGGTCTGCCGCGTGTCCGCGGCGCCCTGACGAGAGCTTCGAAGATGAAATTCCAGGGTTCAGAGCAGTACGTTGCCACGCAGGATCTGATGCTGGCGGTCAACGCGGCCATCACGCTGAGGCGACCGCTGCTGGTCAAGGGCGAGCCGGGCACGGGCAAGACCATGCTGGCCGAGGAGGTGGCGGGTGCCCTCGGGCTGCCGCTGCTTCAATGGCACATCAAGAGCACCACCAAGGCGCAGCAGGGGCTGTACGAGTACGACGCGGTCAGCCGCCTGCGTGACAGCCAGCTCGGCGACGAGAAGGTGCGCGACATCCAGAACTACATCGTGCGCGGCGTGCTGTGGCAGGCCTTCGCTGCCGAGCAGCCCGTGGCGTTGCTGATCGACGAGATCGACAAGGCCGACATCGAGTTTCCGAACGACCTGCTGCGCGAGCTCGACCGCATGGAGTTCCACGTCTACGAGACGCGCGAGACGGTGCGCGCGCGTCACCGGCCTGTGGTCTTCATCACCTCCAACAACGAGAAGGAGCTGCCTGACGCCTTTCTGCGTCGCTGCTTCTTCCACTACATCAAGTTCCCGGACGCCGACACGATGCGCGCCATCGTCGACGTGCACTTCCCGGGCCTGCGCAAGGAACTGCTGGCCGCGGCCCTGAAGACCTTCTACGATGTGCGCAACCTGCCCGGCCTGAAGAAGAAGCCCAGCACCTCCGAATTGCTGGACTGGCTCAAGCTGCTGGTGGCCGAGGAGATCCCGGCCGAAGCCCTGCAGAGCCGTGACGACAAGGTCAGCGTGCCGCCGCTGGTGGGCGCGCTGCTGAAGAACGAGCAGGACGTGACCTTGTTCGAGAAGCTCGTTTTCATGCAGCGCAACCATCGCTGATCCGTCGGGAGGCCGGCCTGCCGGCCCTGGAGCGCCGCGATGTTGATCGACTTCTTCTACACCTTGCGCTCGGCAAGGTTGCCGGTGTCCGTCAAGGAGTACCTCACGCTGCTGGAGGCCTTGAAGGCGGGCGTGCTGGACGACGACGGCGGGCCGAGCGTGGACAAGTTCTACTATCTGGCCCGCACCGCCCTGGTGAAGGACGAGTCGCACTTCGACCGCTTCGACCGCGCCTTCGCCGCCTACTTCAAGGGCGTGGAGTCGGCCGCCGACTTCACGCAGGACCTGCCGCTGGATTGGCTGCGCAAGACCCTCGAGCTCGAGCTCAGCCCCGAGGAGAAGGCGGCCATCGAGAAGATGGGCTGGGACGAGCTCATGCAGACGCTGAAGAAGCGTTTCGAGGAGCAGAAGGAGCGCCACGAGGGCGGCAACCGGATGATCGGCACCGGCGGCACCAGTCCCTTCGGGGCTTGGGGCTACAACCCGCAGGGCATACGGATCGGCCAGGACAAGGGCCGTCATCGCAGCGCCGTCAAGGTCTGGGATCAACGCGCCTTCAAGGACTACGACGACACCAAGGAACTGGGCACGCGCAACATCAAGGTCGCGCTGCGCCGCTTGCGCCGCTTTGCGCGCGAGGGCACCGAGGAGGAACTCGACCTCGACGACACCATCCACAGCACGGCCGCCAACGCCGGCATGCTCGACATCAAGATGGTGCCCGAGCGCCATAACCGCGTGAAGGTGCTCCTGCTCATGGACGTGGGCGGCACGATGGACGAGCATGTGCACCGTGTCGAGGAACTGTTCAGCGCGGTCAAGAGCGAGTTCAAGCACCTGGAGTTCTACTACTTCCACAATTGCGTCTATGACTTCATGTGGAAGAACAACCGCCGCCGCTTCAGCGAGAAGTTCCCCACCTGGGACGTCATCCGCAAGTACAACAAGGACTACAAGCTGATATTCGTCGGCGATGCGACGATGAGCCCGTACGAGATCCTCCAACCCGGCGGCAGCGTCGAATACAACAACGAGGAGCCGGGCGCTCAGTGGCTGCAACGCCTGACGCAAGCCTTCCCGAAGCACGCCTGGATCAACCCCGAGCCGCAAGGTGTGTGGCAGTACCGGCAGAGCATCTCGATCGTCCAGCAGCTGGTGAGCCAGCGCATGTTCCCGCTGACGCTGGCCGGTCTGGAGGGGGCGATGCGGCTGATGAGCAAATGAGCCTTGCGCGCTCCCGACGCGACGGCCCTTGCGCATGCGGGTGGCTGCGGCCCTTGATGGCGGCGTTCGGGGCGGCGCTCGCCCTGGGCCTGGCCGGCTGTGCCGCCCTGACCGAGATGGTCACCGGGGTGGCCGGGGGCGTGCAGCAAGTGGCGGGTGGCGTGCAGCAGGTCGCGCAAGGTGCGCTGGCACCTGCGCCCAGTCCGATGCCGGTGATCGAGGTGGAGATACTGGCTCCGCCGACGCTGCGGCCGGTCCTGGAAAGGCACCTGGATCTGGTCCGCCTTTCGCGGCTGGCGCGTGGTGAATCGGTGAGCGATAACGAACTCGACCGTCTGGTCGAGGCCGCGCCCGCCCAGGTGCGCGATCTGGCGCAGACTGAAGGCTACTTCGAGCCGGTGTCGCGTGTGGCGCGCGCGGCCCCGGAGAAGCCGGCAGGGGCGGTGCGGGTCAAGGTCGAGGTCGAGCCGGGCCGACGTGTCGCGGTGGAGCGCGTGGACATCGAACTGCGCAGTGCAGCGGGCGACCCGGCGCGGCCCGCAGACGCCGCGCTCGCGAGCCAAACCCTCGACACGCTTCGCCTGGCCTGGCCCATGAAGCCGGGTAGCGCATTCCGCAACGAGGCCTGGGTTGATGCCAAGGCGGCCACGCTGGCGCGTCTTCGTGCCGCAGGCTACCTCGCGGCGGTGTGGAACGCGACGGCGGCAGACGTCGACGTGGCCCGGGCGCAGGTGCGGCTGCTCCTCGTCGCCGACCCCGGCCCCCTGTTTCGCAGTGGCGAGATCGACGTCGAGGGCCTGCAATTGCACGACCGCCGCACGGTGGAACATCTGGCCAACTTCGCCGCGGGCACCCCCCTGACAGAGACCCTGCTGCTGGACTTCCAGGACCGGCTGCAGAAGTCGGGCCTGTTCGAGCGCGCCACCGTCTCCGTCGATGCCGACCCGGCGCAGGCCCAGGCCGCGCGGGTGCGGGTACGCGTGGAGGAGTCGTCGAGGCAGCAGGTCGTGCTGGGTGTGGGCATCAGCGCCAACACCGGCCCCCGCGCCACTTTCGAGCACGTGGACCGGCGGCTGTTCGGTGCGGCGCTCAGTTCGCACAACCGGTTCGAGCTCGGTCGGTCCAGGCAGGCTTGGGACGGGGACCTGAGCACGCACGCCGGCCCCGGGCTGTACCGATGGATCGCCGGCGGCACGCTGGAGAGGCTGGAGTCGAGCGTCGACGTCGTCCAGACCCAGCGCCTGCGAGCGGGACGCGCGCAGGATGCGCCCCGTATCGAGCGCCTGTACTTCGTCGAAGCCGACCGGTCGACGCGCCGCACCTCTGTGGCCAGCGATGTGGGCGTGGCCTACTCGCTCAACTATCACTGGAGCTGGCGCGACGTCGACAATCCCGTGCTGCCGACGCGGGGCTTGACGGTCGCTTTGCAGGCGGGTGTGGGCACGGCGCGCGAGAACGGCGGCGCCAGCGGGGGCTTCACGCGCCTGTGGGCTCGCTTGACGGGCTACCACCCTCTGGGTGACCGCTGGTACGCGCAGGGCCGTGTCGAGGCCGGCTCCATCGTCACACGCGAGGGCCTGAACCTGCCGGACGCACTGCGCTTTCGCGCCGGTGGTGACGATTCGGTGCGAGGCTATGCCTATCGTTCGTTGGGGCCACCGACCGCAGGCGTTGCCGGCAGCGGCGACGCTGTGATCACGGGCAGCATCGAATTGGCGCGCCCCTTCAGCGCGGATCTGCCGCAGTTCTGGGGCGCTGTCTTCGTTGACGCCGGCAATGCTGCCGAGTCACTGGCCGACATCCGCGCAGTATGGGGCAGCGGCATCGGCCTGCGCTGGCGCAGCCCCGTCGGCCCGCTGCGCCTGGACTGGGCCTACGGGCAGGAAGTCAAGCGCTCGCGCCTGCACTTCAGCGTTGGCATCGTGTTCTGATCCCGAGATTTTTCGATTCAGTCTGCCACTCGCGCCTGAAGGCGTGGCGCCGCCGCATCCTTCGGCGCCACCTTCGGTGTTCCTCCGGCGCGTTCCAGCGGCCAGGCGACCGCCAGCGTCGGGTCGTCCCAGGCGATCGTGCGCTCGCAATCGCGCGCGTAGACGTCAGTGGTCTTGTAGAGGAAATGCGTGTCGTCTTCCAGTGCGATGAAGCCGTGCGCCAGGCCCTCCGGAATCCACATCTGCAGGCGGTTGGCCGCTGACAGTTCGATGCCCACCCATTGCCCGTAAGTGGCCGACTGCGGCCGGATGTCGACAGCCACGTCCCAGACCGCGCCGTGCACGACGCGCACGAGCTTGCCCTGCGGGTGCGGATCGGCCTGGTAATGCAGTCCGCGCAGCACGCCGCGCGCGCTGCAGGAGTGGTTGTCCTGCACGAAGGGGCGTGGTGCAGGCAGTCCGAGCGCCGCGAGCTCGCGGTGAAAGCGTGGTTGGTTGTAGGTCTCCATGAACCAGCCGCGCTCGTCGCCGAAGACCGTGGGCTCGACGATGACGACGCCGTCGATGCGGGTGGGAACCAGCTTCATTCAGAAGGCCTTCTCGCGCAGCACGCGCATCAGGTACTGGCCATAGCCGTTCTTGAGCATGGGCTGAGCCTGGCGCTCGAGCTGCTCGGCGCTGATCCAGCCGGCGCGAAAGGCGATCTCCTCGGGACAGGCCACCTTCAGGCCCTGACGCTTTTCCAGCGTGGCGATGAATTGCCCGGCCTCCATCAGGCTGTCGTGCGTGCCGGTGTCGAGCCAGGCGTAGCCGCGGCCCATGATCTCGACGTCGAGCTGGCGCTGTTCGAGATAGCGCGCATTCACGGTCGTGATCTCGAGCTCGCCGCGCGCGCTCGGGCGGATGTCTGCAGCGATGTCGCAGACCTGGCGGTCGTAGAAGTACAGGCCGGTCACCGCGTAGTTGCTCTTCGGTGCGAGGGGCTTCTCCTCGATGCTCAGCGCCCGGCGCGCGGCGTCGAATTCGACCACGCCGTAACGCTCGGGGTCGTGCACGTGGTAGGCGAAGACCGTGGCGCCGTCGGTGCGTTCGGCCGCGCGCCTGAGCATGGGCTGCAGGTCGTGGCCGTGGAAGATGTTGTCGCCCAGCACCAGGGTGCTGGGCGCGCCGTCGATGAAGTGCCGCCCGAGGATGAAGGCCTGTGCCAGCCCGTCGGGGCTGGGTTGGACGCAGTAGCTCAGGTGGATGCCCCACTGCGCGCCGTCACCCAGCAGCGCCTCGAACCGCGGCGTGTCCTGCGGCGTGCTGATGACCAGCACGTCGCGGATGCCCGCGAGCATCAGCGTGGTGAGCGGGTAGTACACCATCGGCTTGTCGTAGACCGGCAGCAACTGCTTGCTGACGGCCAGCGTGGCCGGGTGCAGCCGGGTGCCGGCGCCGCCGGCGAGGATGAGGCCTTTGCGTTGCATGGGCGTGGGCATGGAGTGGGGTCTCGGACCGGAAAGGGGTCGTGGCCTGGTCATGGTGGGCCGACTGAGGTCAGCGCCCGTGGATCTCGCGCAACATCCGCTCTACCCCTTGTTCCCAGGGCGGCAGGTTCAAGCCGAAGGCGGCCCGCAGCTTGCGCGTGTCCAGGCGCGAGTTCAGCGGCCGTCGCGCCGGCGTCGGGTAGGCGGCCGTGGCAATCGGGCGCAGCGCCTGCGGGGCCACGCGCACAGGCTGGCCGTGCGCGCGTGCCCAGTCGATGACGAACCGCGCATAGCCGAACCAGCTCGTCTGCCCCGCGGCCACGCAGTGGTAGGTGCCCTGCAACTGCGGCTGCGCTTGCAGTGAGCGGATCGCGTGCGCGGTCACGTCGGCCAGCAGGTCGGCCCCTGTGGGTGCGCCCACCTGGTCGTCGATGACGTTCAGTGCCTCGCGCTCAGCCGCCAGGCGCAGCATCGTGCGCGCGAAGTTGCCGCCCCGCGCCGCGTAGACCCAGCTCGTGCGCAGGATCAGGTGCGTGCAGCCGCTGTCGCGGATCGCCTCCTCGCCCTCGAGCTTGGTACTGCCGTAGACGCTCAGCGGGCAGGGGGCGGCGTCCTCGGATCGCGGCAGCTCGCCACTGCCATCGAAGACGTAGTCGGTGCTGTAGTGCACGAGCAGGCTGCCGAGCGCTCGCGCCTCGCGCGCCAGCACGCCGGGTGCGGTCGCATTGATCGCCCGGGCGAGCGCGGGCTCGGACTCGGCCTTGTCGACGGCGGTGTGCGCTGCGGCATTGACGATGACGTCGGGGCGCAGGCGGCGCAGCAGCGGCCCGAGGCTGTCGGGGTCGGAAAAGTCGGCCCGCCGCTCGCCCTCGGCGTCGAAGTCGCAGGCGGTCACGGCACCCAGCGGCGCCAGCGCGCGCTGCAATTCCCAGCCCACCTGCCCATTGCAGCCCAGAAGCAGAAGATTCATCGTCGTCGCTCCGCCCGAAGGCGCCCCTTGGTCAACGAGCGGCGTAGTTTGCGCTCACCCACTCTCGGTATGCCCCACTTTGCACGCGTGCGATCCAGTCGCCATGGTCCAGCACCCATTGCACGGTCTTGCGGATGCCCGTGTCGAAGGTCTCGGCCGGGCGCCAGCCGAGCTCGCGCTCGATCTTGCGCGCGTCGATGGCGTAACGGCGGTCGTGGCCGGGGCGGTCCTTCACGTGCGTGATCAGGCGCGCGTGGGGGCCGGCCGGGTCGGGGCGCAGTTCGTCGAGCAGGCGGCACACCGTGTGCACGATCTCCATGTTCGGCTTCTCGTTCCAGCCGCCGACGTTGTAGGTCTCGCCCACGCGGCCGCGCGCCAGCACCGCACGGATCGCGCTGCAGTGGTCGCCCACGTAGAGCCAGTCACGCACCTGCTGCCCGTCACCATAGACCGGCAGCGGCTTGCCGGCGAGCGCGTTCACGATCATCAGCGGGATCAGCTTCTCCGGGAAATGCCAGGGCCCGTAGTTGTTGGAGCAGTTGGTGGCCGTCACCGGCAGGCCGTAGGTGTGGTGCCAGGCGCGCACGAGGTGGTCGCTCGCGGCCTTGCTGGCCGAGTACGGGCTGTTGGGCTGGTAGGGGTGGTCCTCGGTGAAGGCCGGGTCGCTCGGGCCGAGGCTGCCATAGACCTCGTCGGTGGAGACGTGGTGGAAGCGGAAGGCTTCGCGCGCCGGCCCCTGCAGCGTCGACCAGTGGGCGCGCGCCGCCTCCAGCAGGGTGAAGGTGCCCTGCACGTTGGTGCGGATGAAGGCGCCGGGCCCGTGGATGCTGCGGTCGACGTGGCTCTCGGCGGCGAAGTGCACGATGGCGCGCGGCCGGTGCTCGGCCAGCAGGCGATCGACGAGGGCGCGGTCGGTGATGTCGCCGTGCACGAAGACGTGTCGCGCGTCGCCTTCGAGCGTGGCCAGGTTGTCGCGGTTGCCGGCGTAGGTCAGCGCATCCAGATTGACGACGGGCTCGCCGGCGGTCTCGGGCGTGGCGAGCCAATCCAGGACGAAGTTGCTGCCGATGAAGCCGGCTCCGCCGGTGACGAGGAGGGTCATGGGAGGCTGCCTGGTGAATGGAGTTACCGCGATGGCTTGACAGTGGGTGATTGTCGGGCCGGGACGGCGATCGCGATGGGCGGAGATGGCCGTCCCGGGCCGACACCTGTCAGCCCAGCAGGCAGAACACGGCGGGCAGCGTTCGCCACGGCGCAGGTTCCCGACCCTCGGCGGCCACCCAGCGGCGCCAGCCTTCGACCGTGTCGCTGCGCTGGCTGCCGGCCGGCAGCGTCAGCCCCCAGCTGATGGCCAGCCGGGTCGAGGGCGCGAGTGTGGTCAGCAGGGCCTGCAGCATGGCCTCGTTGCGGTAGGGCGTCTCGATGAAGACCTGGGTCTGGCGCTGCCGACGCGACAGCGATTCCAACTCGCGCAGGCGTGCCGCTCGCGCCGCCGGCTCCTGCGGCAGGTAGCCGACGAAGGCGAAGTTCTGGCCCTCGAGCCCGCTGGCCGCCAGGGCCAGCAGCAGTGCGCTCGGGCCGGCCAACGCCTGCACGCCCAGCCCGGCGCGGTGGGCTGCGGCGACGAGCCCGGCACCGGGGTCGGCCACGGCGGGCAGGCCGGCCTCCGACATCAGCCCCAGGTCCTCGCCGTCCAGGGCCGGGCGCAGCAGGGCCGTCCAGTCGGCATCAGGCACCGTGGCGCCCGACCCCTTGCGCGGGCGCGGCAGCTCGCGGATGTCGAGCTGCTGCAAGGGCAGGGTCAGCGGATGCACCGCACCCACGCGCTTGAGGAAGGCCCGTGCGCTGCGGGCGTCCTCGACCACCCAGCGCGTGATGCGGGCCGCGCGGGCCAGCACCCCGTCGGGCAGCACCTCGCGGATGTCCACCGGCTCGGCGCCGAGGTCCAGCGTGCCCGGCACCAGCCACAGCGTGCCGCCAGCCGGCCTCATGCGCGCGCTCCGCCCGCGCTGTGCAAGGGGTCCAGGCCGGCCTCGCGCAAAAGGCGGCAGGTGCGGATCAGCGGCAGCCCGACGAGCGCTGTCGGGTCGTCGGACTCGATGGCCGAAAGCAAGGCAATGCCCAGAGACTCGCTGCGCGCGCTGCCGGCGCAGTCGTAGGGCGTCTCCACGCGCAGGTAGTGCTCGATCTCGGCGTCGTCCAGGTCACGGAAGGTCACCGCCACGGCGGCCAGATCCCGGCCCGCGTGGTCCCGGTCATGCCGCACCACGGCCACTGCGGTCTGGAAGACGACGCGGCGCCCGCGCATCAGGCGCAGTTGCTCCACGGCCCGCTCGTGACTCCCGGGTTTTCCGAGCGCCAGGCCGTCGAGGTCGGCCACCTGGTCCGAGCCGATGACGATGGCGTGCGGGTGCCGTGCCGCGACGGCAAGCGCCTTCTCCAGCGCCAGGCGCTGGGCCAGGGCTGCCGGTGTCTCTGCGGCCAGCGGGGTTTCGTCCACGCCCGGCGCCTCGACGCTGAAAGGCAGGCGCAGGCGCGTCATCAGCTCGCGCCGATAGCGAGAGGTCGAGGCCAGGATCAGGGCAGGGCGGGTCATGCAGGGGCGGATGGTTGCGACAGCTGCGCTATTGTCCCGCGACGTTCCGCCAGGCCTGCCCGCTCCGGGGCTCTGGTTTCCGCTCTCCTACACTGCTGCCATGAAGAAGAAGGCCGCGCACCAGCCCGGACACCTCGACGTGGCCGCTTTCGCGCGGGAGCGCGGGCGGCTGGAAGGAATGCAGCCCGTGGCAGGCATGGTCCGATTGAGCGAAGGCCTGGACCCGCCCGCCGACGCGCCTGCTCCGCAGGTGCAGTGGTCTGCCGAAGGCCTGTGGTCACAGCCCTTGGGAGACCAGCCCCAGCCCAAGCTGCGCCTGCGCGCGCAGACCACCGTCTGGCTGACCTGCCAGCGCTGCCTGCAGCCCGTGGCCCTGCCGCTGGAAATCGACCGGACGCTGCGCTTCGTGCGCGACGAAGACGAAGCCGCGCGCCTGGACGAGGAGGAGGAAGAGGAGGACGTGCTGGCGCTGACGCGCGCGCTCGACCTGCCCGCGCTGCTGGAGGACGAACTGATCCTCGCGCTGCCCATCGTTCCCCAGCACGAGACCTGCCCGCAGGCCCTGCCATGGAGTGGGGAGCCCGCGGTGCCGCCGGGCGGCGTCCCTGATGTCGACGCACCGGAGCATCCTTTTGCCGTGCTGAAGCAGCTGAGCCGCAAGGAGTGAACGCGTGCGCCTGCCGACCCGCGGGGCAGGCTTTGCGCCGGGGATCTACAATACAGGGTTTTGTTCGTCCTGAGGCGTGATTGCGTGGCTGCAATCGCGTGGGGTGGCGGGCTTCCTGCACTTGCGGGCAGGCCGGCCTGCAGCGGGGCGGACATTCATATCGATGCACAGATCCACGAGGGCCCGCCTCGCGGAGGCCCTCCAGGAGTTCACCATGGCCGTTCAGCAGAACAAGAAGTCGCCCTCGAAGCGCGGCATGCACCGTTCGCACAATGCGCTCGCCGCGCCGGGCACTGCGATCGAGCCGAACACCGGCGAGATCCACCTGCGTCACCACATCAGCCCGACCGGCTTCTACCGCGGGCGCAAGGTGCTGAAGACCAAGGCTGACGCCTGAGCCTCGCGCACGGCGCCCTCGCCCGGCCCGGGATCGCCATGACGGCCGCCGCCGCGGGCGTGATGAAACGTGGGACATCCGTGCGGTGAACTGTGGTGAACGCATGGCACCCTGGATGAATTCTGTGCGGCGTGCTCGATGAGCGATCGAGCCGAGCGCCGAGCGGTGGTCCGTCTGGCTGTCGATTGCATGGGCGGTGATCACGGCCCTGCGGTCACCTTGCCAGCGTGTCGCGCCTTCCTCGACAGCCATCCGGACGCTGAACTGCTGCTGGTCGGCACACGGCAGGCCTTGGAGCCGGCCGTTGGCTGGCCGCGGTGCCGACTCGTCGAGGCGACCGAGGTGGTCACGATGGAT
This sequence comes from Rubrivivax sp., assembly GCA_027491255.1. Classification (GTDB taxonomy): domain Bacteria; phylum Pseudomonadota; class Gammaproteobacteria; order Burkholderiales; family Burkholderiaceae_C; genus Rubrivivax. The sequence goes on from JAIXWM010000184.1 coordinate 61,569, forward strand.
GACCCGGTCGAAGTGGCATTGCGGCGCAAGAAGGATTCGTCGATGCGCGTAGCCATCGCGCAGGTCAAGGCGGAGGCGCAGGACGCGCTCGCGGCCGATGCCTGTGTCTCGGCGGGCAACACCGGGGCGCTGATGGCTGTCGCGCGCTATGTGCTCAAGACCCTCGACGGCATCGACCGCCCGGCGATCGCCACCGTGATGCCCAACCGCCTGGGCGGCTACACGACCGTGCTGGATCTCGGCGCCAACGTGGACTGCACCCCGGAGCACCTGTTGCAGTTCGCGCTGATGGGCAGCGCGTTGGTCAGCGCCGTCGGCGGCCGCGACGAGCCCACGGTGGGCTTGCTGAACGTCGGCGAAGAGGTGATCAAGGGCAGCGAGACGATCAAGCGCGCCGGCGAACTGCTGCGCGAGGCGCACGCTGCCGGTCGCCTGCGCTTCCACGGCAATGTCGAAGGCAATGACATCTTCAAGGGCACCACCGACATCGTCGTGTGCGACGGCTTCGTCGGCAACGTGCTGCTGAAGACGGCAGAGGGCCTGGCTTCCATGATGGGCGAGTTCATCCGCGAGGAGTTCTCGCGCGGCTTCGGCAGCCGCATGGCGGCGCTGCTGGCGCTGCCCGTGCTGCGGCGCTTCAAGGCGCGTGTGGACCACCGGCGCTACAACGGCGCCGCCCTGCTCGGGCTGCGCGGCCTCGTGTTCAAGAGCCACGGCTCGGCCGACGCCTACGCCTTCGAGCAGGCCCTGGGCCGCGCCTATGATGCGGCCCGCAATCGTCTGCTGCAGGGCGTGCAGGCGCGCATCGCCGCGGCCTCCATGCCCACGTCGGCGGCCGTGCCCGCAGCCGTCCCCGCTTCCTGATGAACGCCCCTTCCAGACACTCCCGCATCACCGGCACCGGCGGGTTCCTGCCGCCGCGTCGCTTGTCCAATGCCGACATGGTGGCGCTGCTGGCGCAGCGCGGCGTCGAGACCAGTGACGACTGGATCGTCGAGCGCACCGGCATCCGCGCGCGCCACTTCGTCGGCGATGGTGTCCATGCCAGCGACCTGGCCACGGCAGCGGCCCGACGTGCCCTCGAGGCGGCGCAGCGCGAGGCCTCGGACGTCGACCTGATCATCGTCGCGACCTCGACGCCGGACATGGTCTTCCCGTCCACCGCCGCCATCGTCCAGCACAAGCTGGGCATCGCCGGCTGTCCGGCCTTCGACTTGCAGGCCGTCTGCTCGGGTTTCGTCTACGCGCTGACGGTGGCTGACTCGATGATCCGCGCCGGCAGCGCCCGCTGCGCCCTGGTCATCGGCGCCGAGGTCTTCTCGCGCCTGCTCGACTTCGACGATCGCACGACCTGCGTGCTCTTCGGCGACGGCGCCGGCGCCGTGGTCCTGGAGGCGAGCCCGACGCCTGGCATCGTCGCCACCGAATTGCACGCCGACGGGCGCCACGTGGGCATCCTGTGTGTGCCCGGCACGGTGGCGGGCGGGCAGGTCCTCGGCGATCCGCTGCTGAAGATGGACGGGCAGGCCGTGTTCAAGCTTGCCGTCAGCGCGCTCGAGGGCGTGGCGCGCTCGGTGCTCGCGAAGGCCGGCTGCGAGGCCGGTGACATCGACTGGCTCATCCCGCACCAGGCCAATATCCGCATCATGCAGAGCACGGCGCGCAGGCTCGGGCTCGCGCCCGAGAAGGTCGTCGTCACCGTCGGCGACCACGGCAACACCTCCGCCGCCTCGGTGCCCCTGGCCCTGGACGTGGCCGTTCGTGACGGGCGCGTGCGCCCCGGCCACCGCGTCATGCTCGAGGGCGTGGGTGGCGGCTTCACCTGGGGCGCGGTCCTGCTGGACTATTGAGACCGAGAGCCGCCGAGCCTGTCCCCCATGCCCGCCTTGCACGCCAAGACGCCCAGCCCCGTCGTCGCCAACTCGCGCCACAGCCCGAGCGTGGGCTGCGGCATGGGCCTGGAGCCAGGGTGCCTAGACGCGCTTGTCGGCCACGGCGCAAGCACTCGCAGGCCCTGAGACCAAGACCACCTCACGACCACTCCGATGAAGCCCTTTGCATTCGTCTTCCCCGGCCAGGGTTCGCAGTCCGTCGGCATGCTGGACGCCTGGGGCGACCACCCTGCCGTGCGCGCCACGCTGGACGAGGCCTCGCAGGCCCTCGGCGAGGACCTCGCGCGCCTGGTCCGCGAGGGCCCGAAGGAGGCCCTGGACCTGACCACGAACACCCAGCCGGTGATGCTGACGGCGGCGATCGCCTGTTACCGGGCCTGGCTCGAGGAAGGGGGCGGCGAGCCTTCAGCGGTGGCCGGTCACTCGCTGGGCGAGTACAGCGCCCTCGTCGCGGCCGGCGCGCTCACGCTGTCCGACGCCCTGCCGCTGGTGCGGCTGCGCGCGCAGGCGATGCAGGAGGCGGTACCGGTGGGCGTCGGCGCGATGGCGGCCATCCTCGGCCTGGACGCGTCAGCCGTGCGTGCCGGTTGCGAGCAGGCTGCGTCTGCCACGGGCGAAGTCGTCTCGGCAGCAAACTTCAACGACCCGAAGCAGACGGTGATCGCCGGCACCAAGGCCGGCGTGGACAAGGCCTGCGAGTTGCTGAAGTCCGCCGGCGCCAAGCGTGCCCTGCCGCTGCCGGTGTCCGCCCCCTTTCACTGCGCGCTGATGAAGCCCGCCGCCGAACGGCTGCGCGAGCGCCTGGTCGGCGTGCCTCTGGCTGCGCCCCGTATCGCGCTCGTCAACAACGTCGACGCGGCGGTCCAGACCGAGCCCGCAGCGATCCGTGACGCGCTGTACCGCCAGGCCTTCGGGCCGGTGCGCTGGGTCGAGGTCGTGCAGTCGCTGCGTGCGCGTGGCTTGCAGCACATCTTCGAATGCGGGCCGGGCAAGGTGCTGTCGGGGTTGGTCAAGCGCATCGACTCCGACGCCACGAGCCTGTGCGTGCTGGACCCGGCCACGCTGGCCGAGGCCCGGGGGGTGCTGGCATGACCAACGCCGCTGCACCGTTGCAGGTGGCCCTGGTCACCGGCGCGAGCCGTGGCATCGGCCGCGCGATCGCGACCACGCTGGCCGCGCAGGGCTTGCGCGTCATCGGCACTGCCACCACCGAAGCCGGTGCGCAGGCCATCGGCGCGGCGCTGGCGGCGCACGGGGGACACGGCCTGGCCCTCGACGTCAATGATGCCGCCGCGGTGGAGGCCGCTGTCGACGGCGTCGTCAAGACCCACGGCGGCCTGCACGTGCTGGTCAACAACGCCGGCATCACGCGTGACACACTGGCTCTGCGCATGAAGGACGAGGATTGGGATGCCGTCCTCGGCACCAACCTGAAGGCTGTGTTCAGACTGTGCCGCTGCGCGATGCGGCCGATGATGAAGCAGCGCTGGGGCCGCATCGTCAACATCACCTCGGTCGTCGGAGCCAGTGGCAACGCCGGTCAGGCCAACTACGCGGCGGCCAAGGCCGGGGTGGCAGGAATGACGCGTGCGCTGGCCCGCGAGCTCGGCAGCCGTCAGATCACGGTCAACTGCATCGCCCCCGGCTTCATCGCCACCGACATGACCGAGGTGCTGCCCGAGGCGCAGAAGGCTGCACTGCTCGGGCAGATCCCGCTCGGCCGCCTGGGCGCACCCGAGGAGATCGCCCACGCCGTGGCCTTCCTCGCGTCGCCGCTGGCTGGCTACGTCACCGGCGTCGAACTGCACGTCAATGGTGGCATGTACATGACTTGAACTGCCGTCGTCGCTGCGCCGTACTGCCGACCTCATCGGCAGACATCGGTGGCGTCGGTAGAATCCGCACCCGCTTTCTCACCACTTTTCTCCGCCGGAGAGGCCATGAGCGACATCGAAGCCCGCGTCAAGAAGATCATCGCCGAACAGCTGGGCGTACCCGAAGCCGACGTCACGAACGAGAAGGCCTTTGTTGCCGACCTCGGCGCAGACTCCCTCGACACGGTCGAGCTCGTGATGGCGCTCGAGGACGAGTTCGGCATCGAGATCCCCGACGAGGACGCCGAGAAGATCACCACCGTGCAGTTGGCGATCGACTACGCGGTCGCGCACCAGAAGGCATGACGCGTCGGCGCGTCGTCGTCACCGGGCTCGGCCTGGTGTGCCCGGTGGGCAACACCGTGGCCGAAGGCTGGTCGGCGCTTCTGGCCGGGCGCTCGGGCATCGGGCCGATCTCGCGCTTCGACGCCTCCGCTTTCGCCTGCCGCTTCGCCGGCGAGGTCAAGGGCTTCAATGTCGAGGACTACATCCCCGGCAAGGAAGCCCGCCACATGGACACCTTCATCCACTACGGCCTCGCGGCCGCAGTCCAGGCTGTCCGTGATGCGGGTCTGCCCACGGGCGACGCCTTGACGGCTGAGCAGGCCGAGCGCATCGGCTGCATGGTGGGCTCGGGCATCGGCGGCCTGCCGATGATCGAGCAGACCGACGGCGACTACCGGGAACGCGGCCCGCGTCGCATCTCGCCCTTTTTCGTGCCGGCCTCGATCATCAACATGATCTCGGGCCATATCTCGATCCGTTGCGGCTACACCGGGCCGAACATGGCCATCGTCACGGCGTGCACGACCGGCCTGCACTGCATCGGCGAGGCCGGGCGTCTCATCGAGTACGGCGATGCCGACGTCATGATCGCCGGCGGCGCCGAGAGCACGGTGTCTCCGCTGGGTGTCGGCGGCTTTGCGGCTGCGCGCGCGCTGTCCACCCGCAACGACTCCCCCGAGACGGCGTCCCGGCCCTTCGACAAGGACCGTGACGGCTTCGTGCTCGGGGAGGGTTCGGGCGTGCTCGTGCTCGAGGAATACGAGCACGCGAAGCGGCGCGGGGCGAAGATCTACGCCGAGCTGGCCGGCTTCGGCATGGGGGCCGACGCGTTCCACATGACGGCGCCCAACGTCGACGGGCCCAAGCGGTCGATGCTCGCGGCACTGCGCAATGCCGGCGTGAACGCCGATCAGGTCGACTACCTCAACGCGCATGGCACGTCCACCCCGCTGGGCGACATCAACGAGACCAACGCGATCAAGCTCGCGCTCGGCGAGCACGCGCGCCGGGTGGTGGTGAACTCGACGAAGTCGATGACCGGGCATCTTCTCGGTGGCGCCGGCGGTATCGAGTCCGTGTTCACCGTCCTGGCGGTGCACCATCAGGTCTCCCCCCCGACGATCAACATCTTCGAGCAGGACGCCGAGTGCGACCTGGACTACTGCGCCAACACGGCGCGCGAGATGAAGATCGACGTGGCCGTCAAGAACAACTTCGGCTTCGGCGGCACGAACGGCACGCTGGTCTTCCGGCGCGCCTGAGCATGTGATGCGGCAACGGCGCCATCCGTTGCGTGCTTTCGGGGCGAACTGAGCAGCCGACGGCGGACACCGTGACGCGCACGCCGCCGCCCGTCGGTATCGACATCCGTTCTGAACCGGCTTGGCTGGCCGTCCAGTGTTGGGTATTCGGCTTGACCGTCTCCGTGGTTGGCGCCTGGGCCGCGGCCTTGGGCGATCTTCCGACGCCATGGCGGTGGACTGCCGCCGCCGCGGGTCTGCCCATGGCCTGGCTGGCAGGCATCGCGGCCAAGGCGCTGGGACACCATCGGGATCCGGTGCGCGTGATCTTCGACGGTCAGGCGTGGTCTTTTTCCGTGCCGGGGCCGCATCCGAGGCCTGGACGCTGCGCGCCCGTGGTGGCCATGGACCTCGGCCACTGGATGCTGCTTCGCCTGGACCCCGCGCTGCCCGCGGCAGAGTCCGTTCCCTCCGGGTGGGCGCACCGAATCATGCGTCGGCGCTGGGTTGCCCTGTCCCGCCGGAGTGCCGCTGCGCACTGGCATGGTTTGCGCGTCGCGCTATATTGTTCCGAATCCGGGACAGACCGGCCGTCCGGCTGAAGGACGGCCCCAGTGATGAATGGCCGATGCCGATCCCGACACCCTGCTCGTCGAGCGCGCCCGCACGGGCGATGCGCGCGCCTTCGAGATGCTGGTCGTGAGGTACCGGCGCCGCATCGAGCGTCTGATCGGCCGCATGACGCGCGACGACGCGTTGATCCAGGACCTGGCGCAGGAGACCTTCCTGCGGGCCTGGCGTGCGCTGCCGCAGTTCCGGGGCGAGAGTGCGTTCTACACCTGGCTTTACCGGATCGCCGTCAACACCGCGCGCAAGTCACTGGCCGAGGCGCGGCGTGACCCCGTGCTCACCGAATCCGAACTCACGCCTGTCGGCGATGAGGATGAAACTTTCCGCCCCGAGTCGGAACCAATCAACAACGACACGCCTGAGGGCTTGCTGGCCACGCGCCAGATTGCCGCCGCCGTCAACGCTGCGGTCGACAGGTTGTCGGAAGACCTGCGCCAGGCCGTGGTGCTTCGCGAGATCGAAGGGCTGAGCTACGAGGAGATCGCCGAGATCATGAACTGTCCGGTAGGCACGGTGCGCTCGCGCATCTTCCGCGCACGCGAGGCGATCTCGCAACGGCTGCGCCCGCTGCTCGATACCCGCGATGGCCGACGCTGGTAGGCGGTGAGATCGCCCCCACTTGCAGTTCTGCCGATCACCATTCCTGCGCCCCGAATCATGCAATCTCCCTTGTCCACGCGCCCGGATGACGACGACCTGCCCTCGGTGGCGCTGGCACTGTCGGTGCTCTGCGACGGCGAGGCCAGCAGCCGTCAGGTCGACATTGCCCTGGCGGCGTGGTCTGCGGACGCTGTTTCTCGCCAATCCTGGCAGGACTGGCATCTGATCGGCGACACGCTGCGCTCCGATGAACTGGCGCAGGGTCGCCGCAGCGACGAAGCCTTTCTCGGCGAACTGCGCACGCGCATCGCTGCCGAGCAGGCGCAGCCGTGGCGGGCGGCGCGTCCCGCCTGGGTCCCAGGCGGTCTGGCCCGGCGGGGCCTGCGTTGGACCGGCATGGCGTTGGCCGCCGGCGTGGTGGGCGTGATCGCGCTCGGGGGGGTGTGGCAACTGGCCCCCGCAGTGCTGGAAGACACGGTCGTGGCGCAGGCCTTCCAGGCGGTCGGCTGGAGCCAGGATCCCACGGCCTTGCAGGCGGCCGACGGCGCGCTGATCCGTGATGCTCAACTCGACGCCTACCTGCGCGCCCACCGCGCGGGTGCCCCGGCCCTGCCGGGTGGGGCCACCGGGCGCTTCGAAACGGTGGCACTGGAGCGGTGATGGGCGGATCGAAGGGTGCGATCAATGTTCTCTCTGCCATGACGAGGGCTCACGACCCCTCGGCGTCGCGGCGCCGGTCTGTCTGGATCGCGTCCGTCATGTGCGCCCTGTGCACCGTTGCGCAGGCCCAGGTCTGGGCTGTGGTGGGACCGGGCGAGCCTGCGGCCACCGAGAACGCCGGTGTCTGGATCGAGCGGCTGCAGTCCGCGGCCACGAGCCAGAGCTACGAGGGCACGCTCGTGTTCAGCGCCGGGTCGGTGGTCTCGAGCTCCCGCGTCGCGCACTATGCGCACGATGGCCAGGCCTGGGAGCAGATCGAGGCCCTGGATGGTCGAGCCGCACGCAGCTACCGCTACAACGACTCGGTGGTGTCGTTCTGGCCTGACAAGAGGGTCGTCACCATCGGGCAGCGCGACGAAACCTGGGCCAGCCCGCTGCGCTCGGTGCCGCACGAGCGCCTGCAGGCGCACTACGACGTGCGCCTGGTAGGCACCGACCTCGTCGCAGGTCGGCGCGTCCAGGTCTTGCTGCTGTCGCCGCGCGACGAGTGGCGTTACGCGCGACGCCTGTGGCTCGATGCCGCCAGCGGCCTGATGCTGCGCGCGGACGTGCTCGGCGCTCGTGGCGAGGTGCTCGAGTCCTCGTCCTTCAGCGCGATCGAGATCGGCGTGCGTCCGCAGGCCGAGACCGTGCGCACGGCGATGCGCCGTACCAGCGGCTGGCAGGTCTTGGCCATGCCCTCGGTGCCGGTGCGATTGCAGTCTGAAGGTTGGTCGCTGGGTACAGGCTTGCCGCCAGGCTTCCAGCTCACCGGCTGCGTGCGCAAGCCGGTGGTGGTGCCGGCCACCGAGCCGCGGTCGCCTTCCGAGCCTGGCGCGGCGGCGGTCGTGGCGGCGGCGACGTCGGGCCTGCACGCTGCCGGCGCCACCGCGCGCGCCGAGCGTCCTGCGGCGGACACCTTGCATGCGGTCTTCTCCGACGGCCTGACACGCGTGTCGATGTTCATCGAGGTGCAGCCTGCGGGCCGGCCGGCGCAGACCATTGCCACGCGGCTGGGAGCCACGCACACGCTGGTGCAACCGCTGGGCGAGCAGTGGCGCCTGGTCTTGATGGGCGAGGTACCCGTCACCACCTTGAGGCGGTTCGCTTCCGCGCTGGAGCGCCGCTGATCCTTGTCAAGGCTCCGTCGGCCCCTGCCGAGGCGCTCCCTGCCCTTTCACTGTTCCCTCCTGCCTTGCGGCAGGCCCACTCTTGAACACCGGAGACCGCTCATGATCTCTTGTCCCGTTTCCCGCCTCGACTTCCGGCGCGACATGCCGCGATCGCTGCCACGCGGCCTCGCTGCAGCGGTGCTGGGTGCTGCTCTCGGACTCGGTCTGCCCGCCACCGCGCCTGCGCAGCCCCAGGCCGCGACGCCGCAGGTCATGCTGCCCGACTTCAGCGAACTTGCCGAACGTGTCGGCCCGTCGGTCGTCAACATCCGCACGCTCGAGCGCGGGCGTCAGGCCGCGCGCGGTCAGGGCGAGATGGACCCCAACATGGAGGAGTTCTTCCGCCGCTTCGGTATCCCCTTGCCCGGCCGGCCGACGCCCCGCCCGGGCCCTCGCGGTGACGAAGAGCCGCAGCAGCGCGGTGTGGGCTCGGGATTCATCCTGACCGCTGACGGCTTCATCATGACCAACGCCCACGTGGTCGACGGCGCCGACGAGGTCATCGTCACGCTGACGGACAAGCGGGAGTTCAAGGCCCGCATCGTCGGCACCGACCGCCGCACCGACGTGGCCGTGGTCAAGATCGAGGCCGGCGGGCTGCCTTTCGTGAAGGTCGGCGACGTCAACCGCCTGAAGGTCGGCGAATGGGTCATGGCCATCGGCTCACCCTTCGGGCTGGAGAACACCGTGACGGCCGGCATCGTCAGCGCCAAGCAGCGCGACACCGGCGACTACCTGCCCTTCATCCAGACCGATGTCGCGATCAACCCGGGCAACTCCGGCGGACCGTTGTTGAACCTGCGCGGGGAGGTGGTGGGCATCAATTCGCAGATCTACAGCCGCTCGGGCGGCTTCATGGGGATCAGTTTCGCGATCCCGATCGACGAGGCGATGCGGGTGTCCGACCAGTTGCGCGCCAGCGGGCGCGTGATCCGCGGCCGCATCGGTGTCCAGATCGCTCCGGTGACCAAGGAGGTGGCCGAGTCCATCGGCCTGGGCAAGCCCGCTGGGGCCCTGGTGCAGAGCGTGGAGTCCGGCGGCCCGGCCGACAAGGCGGGTGTCGAGGCTGGCGACATCATCACCCGGGTCGACGGCAAGGTGGTCGAGAAGTCGGGCGACCTGCCGCGCCTGATCGGTGCGACCAAGCCCGGCTCGAAGGCGGCACTGCAGGTCTATCGCCGTGGCGCGACGCGTGAACTGACGGTCACGGTGGCGGAGTTCGAGGCCGACCGGCCGACCCGGCGCGCGCAGGCCGAGCCCGGCTCGGCGCCGGCGCCCAAGAATGCATTGGGCATTGCGGCGTCGGACCTGACCGAAGCGCAGAAGCGCGAGCTCAATCTCAAGGGCGGGGTGCGCGTCGAGTCGGTCGAGGGCGCCGCGGCCCGGGCCGGGTTGCGCGAGGGCGACGTGATCCTGTCGGTGGGCAATACCGAGGTCGGCGACATGAAGCAGTTCACCGCGGCGATGGCCAAGGTCGAGGGCGCGCGCGCCGTCAGCGTGCTGGTGCGGCGCGGCGAGTGGGTCAACTACCTGGTGATCCGGCCAGGCCGCTGAGGCTTCTCCGCGCCACCCTGGCGCGGCGCACGGCCGCCCCGGCAGCCCGGTCTCGCGGGGCGGCGGCGCTAGAATGCCAAGTTGGCTGTACAAGCCTGAGGCCGGGGCGCATCGATGAAGGGATGCGCCCCTTTTTCGTGCTGCACAGCCCCTGAACTGCGCCTGTGCGGACCACGCGACGTCCCCCATGGACCATATCCGCAACTTCTCCATCATCGCCCACATCGACCACGGCAAGAGCACGTTGGCCGACCGCATCATCCAGCGCTGCGGCGGGCTGTCTGATCGCGAGATGGAGGCCCAGGTGCTCGACTCGATGGACATCGAGCGCGAGCGTGGCATCACGATCAAGGCCCAGACCGCGGCCTTGCGCTACGTCGCGCGCGATGGCCGCAGCTACAACCTGAACTTGATCGACACGCCGGGGCACGTGGACTTCAGCTACGAGGTCAGCCGCTCGCTTTCGGCTTGCGAAGGTGCGCTGCTGGTGGTCGACGCGAGCCAGGGTGTCGAGGCGCAGACGGTGGCCAACTGCTACACGGCGCTCGACCTCGCGGTAGAGGTCGTGCCGGTGCTCAACAAGATGGATCTGCCCCAGGCCGATCCCGAGCGCGCCAAGCAGGAGATCGAGGACGTGATCGGCATCGACGCGACCGATGCCATCCCCTGCTCGGCCAAGACCGGCGAGGGCGTCGACGACATCCTCGAAGCCGTGATCGCCCGCATGCCCGCGCCGCGTGGCAACCCCGAGGGCGCGCCGCGGGCGATGATCATCGACAGCTGGTTCGACAACTACGTCGGTGTCGTCATGCTGGTGCGCGTGGTCGACGGCCTGCTGCGGCGCGGTGACCGCGTCAGGATGATGGCGACGAACGCGGTCTACGGCATCGAGCAGATGGGGGTGTTCACGCCGAAGTCGATGCCGCGCGACGAGTTGAATGCGGGCGAGGTCGGCTTCGTCATCGCCGGCATCAAGGAGTTGAAGGCGGCCAAGGTCGGTGACACGATCACGCTCGAGAAGAAGCTGCCCAACAACGCCGGCCCCGCCACCGAGCCGCTGCCCGGCTTCAAGGAGATCAAGCCCCAGGTCTTTGCCGGGCTCTATCCCACCGAGGCGAGCGAGTACGACTCGCTGCGCGATGCGCTCGAGAAGCTGCAGCTCAACGACAGCTCGCTGCGCTTCGAGCCCGAGGTGAGCCAGGCCCTGGGCTTCGGCTTTCGTTGCGGTTTCCTCGGCCTGCTGCACATGGAGATCGTGCAGGAGCGCCTGGAGCGCGAGTTCGATCAGGACCTGATCACCACCGCACCGAGCGTGGTCTACCAGGTCGAGCTCGGCGACGCAGAGGTCATCGAGGTCGAGAACCCGAGCAAGATGCCCGACCAGGGGCGCATCCGCGAGATCCGCGAGCCCATCGTCACGGTCCACCTCTACATGCCGCAGGACTTCGTCGGCCCGGTGATGACGCTGGCCAACACCAAGCGTGGCGTGCAGATCAACATGGCCTATCACGGGCGCCAGGTCATGTTGACCTACGAGCTGCCGCTGGCCGAGATCGTGCTCGACTTCTTCGACAAACTGAAATCCGTCTCGCGCGGCTACGCCTCCATGGACTACGAGTTCAAGGAGTACCGCGCTGCCGATGTGGTCAAGGTCGACATGCTGATCAACGGCGACCGCATCGATGCCCTCAGCCTGATCGTGCACCGCGGCCAGAGCCAGTACCGCGGGCGCGAGGTCGCGGCCAAGATGCGCGAGATCATCCCGCGGCAGATGTACGACGTTGCGATCCAGGCCGCCATCGGCGCCAACATCATCGCGCGCGAGAACATCAAGGCGCTGCGCAAGAACGTGCTGGCAAAATGCTACGGCGGTGACATCACCCGCAAGCGCAAGCTGCTCGAGAAGCAGAAGGCCGGCAAGAAGCGGATGAAGCAGATCGGCTCCGTCGAGGTGCCGCAGGAAGCCTTCCTGGCCATCCTCCAGGTCGATGATTGACGGGGATCCCCGATGAGTGCACTGACCGCGGCGCTTTACGGCGCGCTGGCCGTCTACCTGGGAGGCTGGTTCTTCGGCTTTTGGGTAGGCAATTTCGCGCTCGTGCTGTTCCTGCTGTCCTTCGTGACGGGCTTGTTCTGGCTCGCCGAGCGCTTCCACTTCCAACCGGCGAGGTTGCGCGCCGCCGCGGCGCTCGAGAGCCAGCAAGCCGCGCGGCGCGCGGAACTGAACAAGCTCGGGATCACGCAGGTCGACGGCGATGTGGCGCAGGCGCGGGCAGCGTTGCTCGCCCAGCCCTGGTGGCTCGACTGGACGGCCGGGTTGTTTCCGGTCATCGCTGCCGTGTTCCTGCTGCGCTCCTTCCTGTTCGAGCCGTTCAAGATCCCTTCGGGTTCCATGGTGCCCACGCTGCTCGTGGGCGACCTGATCCTCGTGAACAAGTTCGAGTACGGCGTGCGCCTGCCGGTGGTCAACACCAAGGTCATTGCCAACGGCAACCCGCAGCGTGGTGACGTCGTCGTCTTCCGCTACCCGCCCGACCCGCGTCTGGACTACATCAAGCGCGTGGTCGGTGTGCCTGGCGACGAGATCGTCTACGCCGCTCAGAAGCTGAGCGTCAACGGCCAGGCGGTGCCGCTGCAGGCGCTGGGCGAGTTCTACGACGAGGACAGCCTGCGTTATGCGCCCCAGTTTTCCGAGAAACTTGGCACCGTCGAGCACCGCATCCTGGTCGACCCGAAGCGGCCGTCGTACTTCGGTGGCCAGACGCCCAACTTCCCGGGTGCGGAGCACTGCCGCTACTCGGTCGAGGGCCTGACGTGCAAGGTCCCGGCCGGGCACTATTTCGTCATGGGTGACAACCGCGACAACTCGCAGGACTCGCGCTATTGGGGTTTCGTGCCCGACGAGAACCTGGTCGGCCGTGCCTTCTTCATCTGGATGAATTTCGGCAACTTCGGTCGCATCGGGAGCTTCCGTTGAGGTGGTGAACGCGCTGCGCACCACCGGGCCGGCCTCGCCGCTGGATGCCCTGCAGGATCGCCTGGGGCACCGCTTCGCGCAGCCGCAACTGCTGCAGCGCGCGCTCACGCACCGCAGTTTCGGCGTCGCCCACAACGAGCGCCTGGAGTTCCTCGGCGACGCGGTGCTGAACCTGGCGGTCTCGACCTTGCTGTACGGTCGCTACGCCGACTCTGCCGAGGGCGATCTCACCCGCGTGCGCGCGCACCTCGTGCGCGAGGACAGTCTGCACCGGGTGGCGCTGAACCTGGGGCTGCCGCAGGTGCTGCGTCTGTCCGAGGGCGAGGCCCGCGGTGGTGGCGCGCAGCGTCCGTCCATGCTGGCCGATGCGGTCGAGGCGCTGATCGGCGCCGTGCATCTGGACGCCGGCTTCGGTGCAGCCCAGGCCCTGGTGCAGCGCCTGTTCGGCGCCCTGATCGACGCCAGCGAAGCCGCGCAGTGGAGCAAGGACGCGAAGACCGAATTGCAGGAAATACTGCAGGCGCGCCGCCTGCCGGTGCCGGCCTATCGCATCCGCGGCACGCGCGGGCAGTCGCACGCACAGGTCTTCGAGGTGGAGTGCGAGGTGTCCTCGCTTGGCCTCGTGGAGGCGGCCGAGGGCCGCTCGCGCCGCGCTGCAGAGCAGGGGGCGGCGCAGCGCATGCTCGCCCGCCTGAAGGCCCCACAGGGATCCTCGCCGGTGCGCGCCGGCCAGAGCGCAGGCCATGAACGCTGAAACCCACTCTCCTGAAGGCGGCCCGCCGCGTCGCTGCGGCCTCGTGGCCATCGTCGGCCGGCCCAATGTCGGCAAGAGCACGCTGCTGAACGCGCTCGTCGGCCAGAAGATCAGCATCACCTCGCGCAAGGCGCAGACCACGCGCCACCGCATCACCGGCATCCGCACGGTCGGCGCGGCGCAGTTCGTGTTCGTCGACACCCCCGGCTTCCAGACCCGGCATGGCACGGCGCTGAACCGCACGCTCAACCGCACCGTCCTCGCCTCGCTGTCCGATGTCGACGTCGTGCTGTTCGTCGTCGAAGCCGGCCGCTTCGGGCCGGACGATGCGAAGGTGCTGGCCCTGATGCCCGAGGCCAAGCCGGTGCTGCTGGTGGCCAACAAGTTCGACGCGCTGACGCGGCGCCAGGACGTGCTGCCCTGGCTGAAGGACATGCAGGAGCGGCACGCCTTCACCGAGTACGTGCCGATGTCGGCACGGCGCGCCGGCGACATCGAACGCCTGCTGTCCATCGTCGAGCCCTACCTGCCCGAGCAGCCCTGGTTCCACGAGGAAGACGCGCTCACCGACCGCAGCGAGCGCTTCCTCGCCAGCGAGCTCATCCGCGAGAAGCTTTTCCGCCTGACCGGGGACGAACTGCCCTACAGCTCGACCGTGGTCATCGACCGTTTCGAGGAGGAGGGCGGCCTGCGGCGCATCGCCGCCACCATCGTGGTCGAGCGCGACGCGCACAAGGGCATGGTCATCGGCGCCCAGGGCGAGCGCCTGAAGCGCATCGGCAGCGAGGCTCGCCAGGAACTGCAGGCCCTGCTCGACGCACGCGTGCACCTCGAGCTCTGGGTCAAGGTCCGCAGCGGCTGGGCGGACGACGACCAGCACCTGCGCAGCTACGGCTACGAATGAGCCCGGTCGGCGCGGCCCGTCCACGCGCTTCCACGGCGCTGCTGGCCTACGTGCTGCACCGTCATGACTGGAGCGAGAGCAGTCTGGTGCTGGACCTGTTCACGCGCGAGCGTGGCCGGCTGGTGGTCGCGGCCAAGGGGGCGAAGCGACCGTACTCGCAATTGCGCCCGGTGCTGCTGCCCTTCCAGCGCATCGCGGTCACGCTGGCGCGCGCGCCTGCAGACGAGGCTGCCGAGGTGCTCGGGCTGCGCCAGGCCGAGTGGGCTGGCGCGTTGGCGCCGCTGCGCGGGCAGGCCTTGTTCGCGGGCTTCTACCTCAACGAGCTGTTGATCCGACTGCTGCCGCGCCAGGATGCGCATCCGGCGCTGTTCGATGCCTACGTCGACGCCCTGGCGGTGCTGTCTGCGCCCGAGGAGGCGCAGCGCCAGGCGGCCCTGCGCGCCTTCGAACTGCGCCTGCTGCGCGAGACGGGCGTGCTGCCGGAACTGGCGACGGTCACGGCGACGCAGCGTCCGGTGCGCGACGAGGCGGTCTACAGGCTCGACGCCGAGGCCGGCGTCGTCGGCACGGCCCCGGCGCGAGGCGATGACCCGGGCGGCGAGTCGGTGCTGGGCGGCGCGTCACTGCGCGCGCTGGAGGAGGCCCTGGCGCTGGCGGGGCAGGCGGACGGCGCGCAGGCGCTGCGCAGCGCCTGCGTCGCGTCGGGCCCGGGTCTGCGCCTGCTGCTGCGCCCGCTGCTTCACTATCATCTGGGCTCGTCGAGGCTGCGCACGCGTGAGGTCATGCAGAGCGTGCGCCGGCTGCTCGATGCCGCCGCGCCGCCTTCAACTTCCGACACTGCCGCACGATGAATCCGCTCGTCGCCCCTGAATCCTCCGCATCGGTCACCCATGGGGCCGGCCGGACCGCGCTGTCCGTCAACGTCAACCGCGTCGCGCTGCTGCGCAACTCGCGTCCGGTGGGGCTGCCCAAGGTCGTGCACCTGGCCACGATCGCGCTGGCGGCCGGTGCCGACGGCATCACCGTGCATCCACGGCCCGACGCGCGCCACATCACCACGCAGGACGTGCACGAACTGGCAGCGCTGCTGGCGGGCTGGCCGCAGGCCGAGTACAACATCGAGGGCAACCCCTTCCACAACCTGATGCCGCTGCTGCGCGCGGTGCGCCCGCACCAGGCCACCTTCGTGCCCGACAGCGTCGAGCAGGCGACCTCCGACCACGGCTGGGACCTCGCGCGCGACGGCGCGCGCCTGCGGCCGCTGATCGACGAACTCCATGCGCTGGGCGTGCGTGTCAGCTTGTTCATGGATCCCGAGCCCGCGGCCATGGCCTTGGCGCGAGAGGCCGGCGCCGATCGTGTCGAGCTCTACACCGAGGCCTATGCGCGCGGGCACGGCACGCCGCAGCAGGCCGCGCTGCTGCAGCGCTATGCCGCCGCCGCGCAGGCGGCGCATGCCGCCGGCCTGGGGGTCAACGCCGGGCACGATCTGAACCGCGACAACCTCGGTGACTTCCTGCGTGCCGTGCCCGCCGTGGCCGAGGTCTCGATCGGCCACGCGATCGCTGCCGATGCGCTCGAGTTCGGCATGGCCGAGACGGTACGCGCGTATCAGCGCTGCATCCGTCTCGCACAGGCGCCCGGTAAGTGATCTACGGCGTCGGCACCGACCTGTGCGACGTGCGCCGCATCGACGCCGCGCTGCAGCGGCGCGGCGAGCGCTTCGCCGCCAAGGTGCTCGGGCCGCACGAACTCGAGGTCTTCCGTGCCCGTCTGGCGGCGGTGCCGGCGCGCGGTGTGCGCTACCTGGCCACGCGCTTCTCGGCGAAGGAAGCCTTCTCCAAGGCCATCGGCCTGGGCCTGCGCATGCCGATGACATGGCGCGCCTGCGAGGTCGTCAAGGCGCGCAGCGGCAAGCCCGAGATCGCGCTGCACGGCGAGTTGGCGCAGTGGTTCACGCAGCGCCGCCTGCGCGCCCACCTGAGTCTCACCGACGAGTCCGACTACGCAGCGGCTTTCGTCGTCGTCGAGACCGTCGACGAACCGCCTTCGAGCGGCCCCGATCGGGCCTTCCGGGCGGGCTGAACCCCTTGTTCAACCGAAACGCCGAGTCCCTGCGATGACCCACGCCCCCGTCGTTCTCGACACCGCCGGCCCCGAACTGAGTGCCGATGACCGCCGCCGAATTCAGCACCCCTTGACTGGTGGGCTGATCCTGTTCGGCCGCCACTGGAGCGATCGCAGCCGCCTGACGGCGCTGGTGGCCGAGGTCAAGGAACTGCGGCCCGACCTGCTCGTCTGCGTCGACCATGAGGGGGGGCGCGTGCAGCGCTTTCGCACCGACGGCTTCACCCACCTGCCCCCGATGCGGCGTCTGGGCGAGTGGTGGATGCGCGACGCGCTGGCTGCCACCGATGCGGCCACCGCGGCAGGCTACGTGCTGGGTGCCGAGTTGCGGGCCTGTGGCCTGGACTTGAGCTTCACCCCTGTCCTCGACCTCGACCATGGGCCGAGCGGCGTCATCGGCGACCGGGCCTTCCACCGCGACCCGCGGGTGGTGACCATGCTGGCCAAGAGCGTGATGCACGGGCTGCTGCTGTCAGGCATGGCCAACTGCGGCAAGCACTTTCCCGGCCATGGCTTCGTTGCGGCCGACAGCCACCACGAGGTGCCGGTGGACCGGCGCGGCCTGAAGGCCATCCTGGCCGACGACGCCGCGCCCTATGGCTGGCTGTCGACCAGCCTGGCCAGCGTCATGCCCGCGCACGTGGTCTACCCCCGCGTCGATCGCCGTCCCGCGGGCTTCTCCTCGCGCTGGCTGCAGGACGTCCTGCGCGGCCGGCTCGGCTTCCAGGGTGCCGTCTTCAGCGACGATCTGAGCATGGCTGGCGCGCGCCAGGTCGATGGGCAAGAGCTCGGCTATGCCGCGGCGGCGTCGCTCGCGCTCGGAGCCGGATGCGACCTCGTGCTGCTGTGCAACCAGTCCGCGAGCGACGGCGGGCGTGCCCTGGACGAGTTGCTCGACGGCCTGGCCGACCTGCAGGCGCAGGGTGCCTGGCAGCCGAGCACGCACAGCGAGTCCCGACGCCTGGCTCTGCTGCCCCAGACGCCACCGCTGACCTGGGACGAGCTGATGCACCTGCCGGCCTACCAGCACGCGCTGGCCCGCCTGCCCTGAGAAAGCCCCTCGGCGGATTTGCCGAATCGGCTGGCGCCCGCCAGTGGCGGGCGCCGACCTTCGTTCAGGTCGTGGTGGCGTCGCGCCCGGTGGACGCCTGCTCGAACGGGAGCTTCAGCTGCGACAGGTCCTTGCGCGTCTCCACCAGCACCAGCGGGCCTTCGTCGACCACGACCACGGGCTTGCGCTCCCGGGGCACGTGCGCAGGCTTGGGCTCGGCGGCGATGGCGGCCTGTACCGCAGCCACCTTCGCAGTGTCGGAGTTGACCCACTCCAGGCCACAGTCCTGCGCGATGCGCTCCAACTCGGCCAGCGGCAGCACGTAGGGCTCGACGACCGCCGGCGCGACCGGCGTCGGGGTGGGCGCAGGCGCCGCGGCGACCGTGGTTTCAAGTGTGGCTGCCGCGGTGGCCGGCACCTCCGGCAGCAGCTCCTCGCCAGCCTCGACCCGAGCAGTGGGCTCGCCGTTGGCCGGCGCGGCGCTCTGGGCATCGGCCAGCCCGGCGGCCTCCACCGTCTCGCCGTCGCCGTCGCCACGCCGCTCGCGCCGCAAGCGGTCCCGACCTCGACGGCGGCCACCTTCGCGCTCGCCGCGCTCCTCGCCTGCACCGGTCTCGGTGCCGTCGGCAGCAGCCCCGGCCTGTGGCGTGAGGTCGCCACCGGCCTCACGGGCTGCCAGGGCAGCGCCCTCGCCGTCGACCGTGGTGTCGCCAGCCTCGAGCTCGGCACCGGTCTCGTCGCGCCGGCCGCCCCGGCCGCCGCGACGGCGGCGACGCCGGCCCTCGCCTTCGGCCGCTGCGCCCGTGTCGGTGGCGGGCAGGGTTGTCGTCACCGTGCCTTCGGCGACTGCCTCGACCTGCTCGGGGGCCTGGCCCTGGGCACGTGGCACGTCATCCCGAACCGGGCGGCGTTCGCGGCCCTCGCGGCCCTCGCGGCCTTCCCGGCCCTCGCGATCCCCGCGGGCCTCACGACCCTCGCGGCTCTCTCTCGGCTCGCGACCTTCGCGTGTCTCGCGTCCCTCGCGGCCTTCACGAGGAGCGCGCGCCTCACGGCCTTCCTCGATCGCTGCGTTGCCAGTGGCGTCGCCGGGGCGGCGACCCTCGCGGTTTTCGCGGCCCTCGCGGGGGCCGCGATCGCCTCGGTCACCACGATCGCCGCCGCGCCCGCCGCGGCCACCACGGCGACCGTCACGCCCCTCGCGGCTGTCGCGTGCTTCCCTGGGCTGTTGCTCCGTGGCGGGCTGCAATGGTGCGGGGGCAACTGCCACCGCAGGCGCTGGGCTTGGCACGACGGGTGCTGGCGCAGGCGCGCCTGCGAAAAGCTTGCGCACCCAGCCGAAGAATCCGCTGCCGGCTTCGGGCGCTGGCGCTGCGGGTGCCGCAGGCGCGATGGCCGGTGCCGGCGCCGCAATGGCCACAGGGGCTGCGGCGGGCGCCGGGGCCAGCGGTTCGGGCGCCGGCCTGGCCGTCGGGGGCGGGGCCGGCTGGTCGGGCAGCACGCCCTTGATCATCGGCTCCTGGCGCGCCTTGGTCTTCTCGCGTCGTGTGATGCCGACCTCGTCCTGCGCCTCCTCGATCATCGTGTAGCTGGCGCGGTAGCTCTCCAGCCGCGGATCGTCGTGGCGCAGACGCTCGAGGCGGTAGTTCGGCGTCTCCAGGTGCTTGTTCGGCACCAGCAGCACGGTCACGCGCTGCTTCAGCTCGATCTTGGTGATCTCGTTGCGCTTCTCGTTCAGCAGGAAGGAGGTCACCTCCACCGGCACCTGGACGTGCACCGCGGCGGTGTTGTCCTTCAGCGCCTCCTCCTGGATGATGCGCAGGATCTGCAGCGCCGAGCTCTCGGTGTCACGGATGTGGCCGGTGCCGTTGCAGCGCGGGCAGGTGATGTGGTTGCCCTCGGACAGCGCCGGGCGCAGGCGCTGGCGCGACAGCTCCAGCAGGCCGAACTTGCTGATCGAGGAGAACTGCACGCGCGCGCGGTCATTGCGCAGCGCGTCGCGCAGGCGCTGCTCGACCTCGCGCCGGTTCTTGCTCTCCTCCATGTCGATGAAGTCGACGACGATCAGGCCGCCCAGGTCTCGCAGTCGCATCTGGCGTGCGATCTCGTCGGCCGCCTCGAGGTTGGTGCGGGTGGCGGTTTCCTCGATGTCGCCGCCGCGCGTGGCGCGCGCGGAGTTCACGTCCACGGCCACCAGGGCTTCGGTATGGTCGATCACGATCGCGCCGCCCGAGGGCAGGTTGACCGTGCGACTGAAGGCGGTCTCGATCTGGTGCTCGATCTGGAAGCGCGAGAACAAGGCCGCGTTGTCACGGTAACGCTTGACGCGATGCCCCATGTCGGGCATCACGTGGTCCATGAACTGGTGGGCCTGGTCGTAGATGTCGTCGGTGTCGATCAGGATCTCGCCGATGTCGGCGGTGAAGTAGTCCCGGATCGCGCGGATGACCAGGGAGCTTTCCTGGTAGATGAGGAACGCGCCCTTGCCCGCCTTGGAGGCGCCGTCGATGGCGTCCCAGAGCTTGAGCATGTAGTTCAGGTCCCACTGCAACTCGGGCGCGCTGCGCCCGATGCCGGCAGTGCGCGCGATCAGGCTCATGCCCTTGGGGTACTCGAGCTGGTCGAGGGCCTCCTTCAACTCCTCGCGGTCCTCGCCCTCGATGCGCCGGCTCACGCCGCCGCCGCGCGGGTTGTTGGGCATCAGCACCAGGTAGCGCCCGGCCAGGCTGACAAAGGTGGTCAACGCCGCGCCCTTGTTGCCGCGCTCCTCCTTCTCGACCTGCACCAGGAGTTCCTGGCCTTCCCGGATCGCGTCGCTGATCTTGGCCGTTCGCACGTCCACGCCCTCGCGGAAGTAATTGCGCGAGATCTCCTTGAACGGCAGGAAGCCGTGCCGGTCTTCACCGTATTCGACGAAGCAGGCCTCGAGCGCGGGCTCGACCCGGGTGACGACGGCCTTGTAGATGTTGCCCTTGCGCTGCTCGCGCCCCTCGATCTCGGTCTCGAAGTCGACCAGCTTCTGGCCGTCGACGATTGCCAGGCGCCGCTCTTCCGGCTGCGTGGCGTTGATCAGCATGCGTTTCATTGCCCGTGAACTCCGCGGGCCGCTTGCGCGGCCCGATGGCCCCCCACGCCGTGCCGTATGGGCACGCCGTGGCGGCACGGCGGGACAGGCGCTGTGCGCCACCCGCCTTGCGGGCCGAGGCGCCGGACTTACCGGTCGCACCGACCCTGGACGATGCACGAGTCAGGAGGGAAGAACCGAGGGATCGAACCGCCCTGGGCTGTCTGCGGGTCCGGCGCGCCGCCTGCTGCCATGGGCAGCCAGGACGCATCGGTATCAGCAGGGCAGCGTTGGCGCAGGCGTCAGGACCGAACCTGCGCCGACATGTCGTACCCGACGCTCCACACCGGCACAGGGCGCGGCGGTCTCAGGCCCGCGGCGCGCCGCGGGCCGGCCGCACGCTGGCGGCTCGGTCGCGGGGCGCCCGGATCGGGCGAGGGAGGGTGGTGGGATCATGCCGAGAGGCTTTCGGACCTGAGGCCAGGTCCAGCCCGCCGCCCGTCGAGGCGCTGCAGGCTGAACCCTGGGATCTTTCGTTGCAGCCCCGCATTGTGCGGAGCAGGTTCTGCCGTTCCGTATCTCTTCCGCCTGCGCCGCCCGACCCGCCAGTCACTGTGGGACCTGGCACTGCCTGACGCCTGCCGGCGTTGCATCAACGCTTGTGACCGCGAGAGGCGCCGCCGTCGGTCCAGACCGATACCAGAGATCGGAGATGTGGCCCGAGGGCTGCAAACAACCCGCAGCCGCCCCGCTGAGGAAGGGCTGCCGGGTACACTCGACCGCGTTTCACTGCCCGTCATCCTCTGCGTGGAGTCGCCGATTGTAAGGGCCGATGCAGCCCGGCTCGACACCGGCCGTCAGTCCGCGGCCCCCGGGGAAACCCGCGTCCGCCGGTTACGCGTGGATGAGGAGTCGGCCGGCCAGCGGCTGGACAACCTGCTGCTGCGCCTGCTCAAGGGCGTGCCCAAGACGCATGTGTACCGGGTGATCCGCTCGGGCGAGGTGCGCCTCAATGGGGGCCGTGTCGCGGCCGACACGCGGGTGCAGGCCGGTGACGAGATCCGGCTGCCGCCGGTGCGCCTGCCGCAGCGTGAGGCTGCGGCGCCGGCGCCGGCGCGAGAGTTCCCGCTGTTGCTCGAGGACGAACATCTGCTGGCGATCGACAAGCCTGCCGGCGTGGCCGTGCACGGCGGCAGCGGCGTCAGCTCGGGCGTGATCGAGCAGTTGCGCCAGGCGCGCCCGCAGGCACGCTTCCTGGAACTGGTGCATCGGCTGGATCGTGAGACTTCCGGCATCCTGCTCGTGGCCTGCCGACGCAGTGCGCTGACGCGGCTGCAGGATCAGTTCCGCGCCCGCGGCGTGGCTTCGGCGGTGGGCAAGACCTACGCCGCGCTCGTCGTCGGCGACTGGCCGGCGAACCTGAAGGTGCTCGATGCGCCCTTGCACAAATACCTCACGGCCGAAGGCGAGCGGCGCGTGCGCACCACGACCGCGGCCGATGCCGAGGGCCGGCAGGCCTTGACGCTGGTGCGGGTGGTGCAGCGACTGCCGGGCTACACGCTGCTGGACGTGACGATCCGCACCGGGCGCACGCACCAGATCCGCGTGCACCTGGCCGCCGCCGGCTACCCGATCGCCGGCGACGACAAGTATGGCGATTTCACGCTGAACAAGCAGCTTGCGCGGGGCGAGGGCGGGCCGGCCCGGCTCGAGCGCATGTTCCTGCACGCGCGCCGACTGCGATTCGAGCATCCGGCCACGGGGGCGACGGTCGAGCTCGAGTCGCCCTTGCCCGAGGACTGCGCACGCTTCCTGCGCGCGCTCCAGAATGCGGGCAGCACCCGCCGCAACGCACCATGACCCGACGCTTCGACCTGATCGCCTTTGACTGGGACGGCACCTTGTTCGACAGCACGGCGTTGATCGTGCGCGCCATCCAGGCCGCCTGCCGCGACGTCGGCACCACGGTGCCGACGCACGAGCGTGCGGCCTACGTGATCGGGCTGGGGTTGCGCGACGCGCTGGCCCATGCCGCGCCCGACCTGCCGCCCGAGCGCCACGCCGAGCTTGGACAGGCCTACCGACGTCACTACGCCGCAAGCCAGCACGAACTGGTGCTGTTCGACGGTGTGCTGCCCATGCTGCACGGGCTCAAGACGCGCAACCACTGGATCGCGGTGGCCACCGGCAAGAGTCGGCGCGGACTGGACGATGCGCTGGCCACGGCAGCGCTCAAGGGTGTGTTCGACAGCACCCGCACGGCCGATGAGACCGCCTCCAAGCCCGACCCGCTGATGCTGCGAGAGCTGATGGCCGAGCTCGGCGTCGACCCCGGGCGCACGCTGATGATCGGCGACACCACCCACGACCTGCAGATGGCCCGCAACGCGGGGACCGCCTGTGTCGGCGTGAGCTACGGCGCGCACGACCATGCGAGTTTCGACGCCTTCGGGCCCTTGTTCGTGGCCCACTCGGCGCGCGAGCTGCACGGATGGTTGGTGGACCATGGCTGATCCGCTGGTCTGCGACATGGCGACGGCGACTGCGCCCGAGCGTCTTTGCGAGGCGGCCGCGCTGCAGGACGGTGGCCGCGCGTTCGTCTTCGATGTGCTCGAACGTGGCCGGCCGGCCCGCGCCTTCGTGCTGCGCTGGCGCGGTGCCGTGGTCGCCTACCTGAACCGCTGCGCCCACGTGCCCGCCGAGATGGATTGGCAGGAGGGCGAGTTCCTCGACGCCGAGCGGCGCTTCATCGTGTGTTCCATCCACGGTGCCAGCTACGAGCCGGCCGACGGCCGGTGCGCCGGTGGGCCCTGCGGTCGTGGGCGTCTCATGGCCTTGACCGTGCGCGAGGAGAGCGACGGGGTGTATTGGTATCCTAGCGACACGATCCGTCCGGTGACTTTCGATGCGCCGGCCGCAGGAACCCCCGCATGAACGACCAACCCGAGCCGACGCCGCAGGCGCCTGCACCGGCACCGGCACCGGCGGCTGCCGTTGCCGCTGCGCCCGAGCCAGACGCCGCCACGGCGGCCGCCGCCCCGGCACCGCCGGCTGCGGCCGCGCCGCTGCCGCCGCAACCGAGCGCGCTCGAGGCCAGCGTCGACCGGCTGGCTGCCGAGTTGCTGCGCGAGCGTCGCACCGAACGGCGCTGGCGCATCTTCTTCCGCCTGGCCTGGCTCGGGCTGGCGTTGGCCGTGGCGTGGGCACTGTTCGCCCAGCGCGCGCGGCACGTGACCGCGCCGTCGACCCCGCACACGGCGCTCGTCGAAGTGCGCGGTGAGATCGGGCCCGAGGGGGAGGCCAGCGCCGAACTGCTGGTGACGGCGCTGCGCGAGGCCTTCAGGGACCCGGGGGCGCAGGCGGTGGTGCTGCGCATCAATTCCCCCGGCGGCAGCCCGGTTCAGAGCGGCATCGTCAACGACGAGATCAAGCGCCTGAAGGTCCTGCACCAGAAGAAGGTCTACGCCGTCGTCGAGGAGATCTGCGCGTCGGCGGCCTACTACATCGCGGTGTCCGCCGACGAGATCTACGTCGACAAGGCCAGCCTCGTGGGGAGTGTGGGCGTGCTGATCGACGGCTTCGGCTTCACCGGCCTGATGGAAAAGCTCGGTGTCGAGCGCCGGCTGCTGACAGCCGGCGAGAACAAGGGCATGCTGGACCCGTTCAGTCCGCAGAGCGCCAAGGAACGCGCCTATGCCCAGGCCATGATCGACCAGATCCACCGCCAGTTCATCCAGGTCGTCAAGGAAGGCCGGGGCCCACGTCTGAAGGAGACGCCCGACACCTTCTCGGGGCTGTTCTGGAACGGCGAGGAAGCGGTCCGGCTGGGCCTGGCCGACCGCTATGGCAGCCTGGACTTCGTGGCGCGCGAGGTTGTCAAGGCCGAGGACATCGTCGACTACACGCCGCGCGAGAACGTGGCCGAACGCCTGGCCAAGCGCTTCGGCGCGGCCCTCGGTGCCGGGGCCGTGAAGGCCCTGCGCGAGTCGGCGACGCTGCGCTGATGTCCGATCGGCTTCGCGTACTGCCCCAGTACCTGCTGCCCAAGCAGGGGCTGACGCGCCTGATGGGTCGCCTGGCGGGCCTGCGGGGTGGCGCGGTGACGACGGCCGCGGTGCGTGCTTTCGTGCGCCGTTATGGTGTGGACCTGGGCGAGGCCGCACAGTCCGACCCAGCCGCCTACCCGACCTTCAACGACTTCTTCACCCGGCCCCTGCGCACAGGCGTGCGTCCGCTGGCGCCTTCGGGTCTGGTCTGCCCGGTGGATGGCGCGATCAGCCAGTGCGGCCCGATCGATGGTGAACTGATCGTGCAGGCCAAGGATCACGCCTACACCACCCGGGCGCTGTTGGGCGGAGATGCTGCGCTGGCGGCGCACTTTCACGGCGGTCGCTTCGCGACGCTTTACCTCAGCCCCAAGGATTACCACCGCATCCACATGCCCTGCGCCGGCCGCCTGCTGCGCATGATCCACGTGCCGGGCGACCTCTTCTCCGTCAACCCGCTCACGGCCCGTGCCGTGCCCGGCTTGTTCGCGCGCAACGAGCGGGTGGTCTGTGTCTTCGACGGTGCTGGCGGCCCTGACGGTGTACGCGGGCCGTGGGCGCTGGTGCTGGTGGGGGCCACCATCGTCGGCAGCATGGCCACCACCTGGCACGGCGTGGTCAACCCGCCGCGCCCTGGCATCCTGCGGCATTGGGACTACGCCGGGCAGGAGGTGCGGCTCGAGCGCGGCGCCGAGATGGGGCGTTTTCTGCTCGGCTCGACCGTGGTGCTGCTTTTCGGCGCCGACGCCGGCGGCGGCGGCAGTCCGCCTGCCTTCGAGCCGGGTTGGGTGCCTGGCGCGCCGGTGCGCATGGGCCAAGCGATGGCGCAGATCGCGTGAAAGAGCAGCGCTGGGCGCTGGCGCTGGTCTGGATCGTGCCGGCACTGTGGTCCTCGAACTATGTCATCGCGCGGCTGGCGGGCGGGGTGATTTCGCCGCACCTGCTGGCCTTCGGCCGCTGGGGGGTGGCGCTGGCCCTGATGCTGCCCTTCGTCGGCGGGGCGCTTTGGCGCGACCGCGCGGCGCTGCGCCGGGAGTGGCGCCAGCTGCTCGTGCTCGGCGCCTGCGGCATGTGGATCTGCGGCGCCATCGTCTACCTCGGCGGGCAGACGACGACAGCCACCAACATCGCGCTGATCTATGCCGCCACGCCGGTGGCCATCGCGGTGCTGGGCGTCAAGCTGCTGCATGAGCGCATGACCGGTGCGCAGCAGTTGGCGGTGGCCTGCGCCCTGCTCGGGGTGCTGGTGGTCATCGCGCGCGGCGATCCGCGGGTGCTGATGGAGGTCCGCTTCACCGCGGGCGACGGCTGGATCGTGCTGGCGGCGACCTCGTGGACGGTGTATTCGGTCCTGCTCAAGCGCTGGCCTTCCGCGCTGGCGCCGGGCCCCCGGCTGGCGGCGATCGCCGCCGGCGGGCTGCTGGTGCTGCTGCCCTTCACGCTTGCGGAATGGGTCTGGACGGAGATCCCGCCGCTGGGCTGGAAGGCGGCCGGTCTCGTGCTCGCCGCGGCCGTTCTGCCGGGCGTGCTTTCCTACGGTGCCTATTCGTACATGCAGCGCGCCATCGGAGCGGCGCGCACGGCACTGATCATGTACCTGTCGCCGGTCTACGCCGCTGTCATCGGCTGGGTCTTGCTCGGTGAGGTGCCCGGCTGGCACCACGCACTCGGCGCGGCGCTGATCCTGCCCAGCATCTGGCTCGCGACGCGGCCGGCGCCGGCTCCCGTCAGGCAGCCAACAGACCCCGGGTCTCGATGAAGCGCACCACCTCGGGCAGACCCGAGCGTGTCTTCAGGTTCGTCATCACATAGGGACGGGTGGGCCGCATGCGCTTCGTGTCGGCCTCCATCACCGCGAGGTCGGCACCGACATGGGGGGCCAGGTCGGTCTTGTTGATGACGAACAGGTCGCTCTTCGTGATGCCGGGACCGCCCTTGCGCGGGATCTTCTCGCCGGCGGCCACGTCGATGACGTAGATCGTCAGGTCCGACAGTTCTGGGCTGAAGGTGGCGGCGAGGTTGTCGCCGCCGGACTCGATGAAGACGATGTCGGCGTCGGGAAAGCGCGCGAGCATGCGGTCCACGGCCTCGAGATTGATCGAGGCGTCCTCCCGGATCGCGGTGTGCGGGCAGCCGCCGGTCTCCACACCCATGATGCGCTCGGGCTCGAGCGCGCCGGCCACGGTGAGCAGGCGCTGGTCTTCCTTGGTGTAGATGTCGTTGGTGACGACGACGAGGTCCCAGCGCTCGCGCATCGTCTTGCACAGCATCTCCACGAGCGTGGTCTTGCCGGAGCCGACGGGCCCGCCGACCCCTACACGCAGCGGAGGAAGCTTCTTCGAGCGGCCGGGGATGGCGTGCAGCGGGCTGGTCATGGCATTCGTTGTCTGGCGTGGGGGTTGGCGGACTTCAGGATCTGAACAGACGCGAGTACTGCGCCTCGTGCCGCGACGACAGGATGGCGAGCATGGGTGCGTGGGCCTGCAGCGCGTCGTCGGGCCGCGCCAGCGCCTCCTCCACGACGGCGGGGATGGCCTGGGCCAGCCGGGCGAGCATGCGCTGGGCCGCGGCCTGGCCCAGCGGCACCGCCTTCATCGCCGCCTGCGTCATGTTCTCGGCCCAGCCGAAGGCGCAGGCCAGCAGGGCCTCGCGCGCATCGGCCTGCGCCAGCACGGTGGCCAGCGCGTAGGCCACGGGCCAGGCGGGCGCCGGCTGCAGGCGGGCGCAGGCGGCCACGCGCGGGTCGGCGGCCTGCTCGCCGTTGCGCAGCCACTCGACGAGCGAGCGGCCCATCTGCTCGGCCTGCAGGCGGAACTCGGCGCTCTCGCGCGTGGCGAGCACCCAGTCGTTCAGGGCCGCTGCTCGGTCCACCTTGCTGTCGCGCCATGCGGCGTGCGCGTGCGCGAGCACCGGCAGGTCGGCGCGCGCCAGCGCCAAGTGCAACTGGTCGAGCAGCCAGCCGGCGGCCTGGGCCTCGGTGCCGACGCGGCCGGCATCGACCGCGGCCTCCAGACCCTCGGAATAGCTGAAGCCGCCCACCGGCAGGGCCGGCGAGGCCAGCCAAATCAGGCGCAGCAGGGTGGCGGGGCTGTCGGCCATTGGCGCTGTGCTCGGGACGTCCGGTCGGGCGCGGCGCCGTCAGGAATGGTTGTGGCCAGGGTGGTGGCCGTGACCATGGTGGTCGTGGTGGTCGTGACCGCAGCCGTGCGCGTGCTCGTGCGCATGATCGTGTTCGTGCTCATGCTTGTGGTCATGCGCAGGTTCGTGTCCGTGTGCATGAGCATGAGCATGCCCGTGATCGTGGCCATGCGCGCAGACCTGCCCGCCGCCGTGGTCGTGCCCGTGTTCATGCCCGTGGTGGTGGCCATGGCCGTGGCCGTGGGAATGGCCGCCATGGGCATGTTCGCGCTCGGCGCCATGGTCGTGGCCGTGCTCGTGCCCATGACCGTGTCCGTGTCCGCCCGAGTAGGCACCCCCTTCAGGCTCGAACGGCCCGGCCTCCTGCGTGACGATGAGGTGCATGCGCTCGAGCATCTCGCCCAGCACGTGGTCGGGCTCGATCTTCAGGTGGTCGGGCTTCAGCTCGATCTGCACGTGCCGGTTGCCCAGGTGGTAGGCCGCCCGCGTCAGGTCGAAGGGCGAGCCGTGCTGCGGGCAGTGGCGCACCACCATCACCGGCTGGGGCGCAGCCTCCACGCGCACCAGCGAGCCGTCCGCGGCCACCAGCACATCGCCGCCGCGCACCGCCGTGCCGCGCGGCAGGAAGACCGCCAGCGTCCGGCCGGCGGAGTCGACGGCGTCGAAGCGGCTCTTCTGCCGCACGTCCCAGTCCAGCGCCACGGTGGTGGCACGCTTCAGCAGCACCGGCGCCAGGCCGCGGCCGGCGGGGATGAGTTTGTTGAGGGTCAGCATGGCAGGGGCCTGGTCAAAAATGTCAGCGGGGCGGTATTATCACCTTTGTAATAACAGCGTCCGCCCGAAGACGCTGCTGCGAAAGGCTGCAACATGACCGCACTGAAACTCACCCAGATCGGCAATTCCGTGGGCGTCGTGCTGCCCAAGGAGATCCTGGCCCGCCTGAAGGTTGTCAAGGGCGACACGCTCTTCGTCACCGAAGCCGCCAACGGCCTGATGCTGACGCCTTACGACCCCGCGCTGGACGAGCAATTGGCCTTGGGCCGTGAGTTCATGCGCGAGTACCGCGACACCTTTCACCAGCTGGCCAAGTAGGTGGGCTGGCGCTGGATCAGCCGCCAGGCGCTCGAGCTTTTGCACGGGGAGAGCCTGGCCGAGCATGGCGGCGCTGCCGGCCTGCGTGACGAGGGCCTGCTGGAGTCGGCCCTGGCCCGACCCGTCAACCTGGCTGCATACGGGCAGCCCGATCTCGCGGATCTGGCCGCCTGCTATGGCGTGGGCCTGGCGAAGAACCATCCCTTCGTCGACGGGAACAAGCGCGCCGCCTTCCTGTCGGTCGGTCTGTTCCTGGCCCTGAACGGCCATCGATTGAGGGCGACGCAAGTGGAGGCTACCCTCACGATGCTCGCAGTGGCAGCCAGTGACATGGACGAGTCCTCCTTCGCTGTCTGGATCCGGTCCCACCTGGTGCCCCGTTGAAGCACGCGGGGTTCAGAACAGGAAATACCGCTGCGCCATCGGCAGCACGCTCGCCGGCTCGCAGGTGAGCAACTGGCCGTCGGCGCGCACGCTGTAGGTCTGGGCGTCGATCTCCATCACCGGCGTGTAGGCGTTGTGCACCATGTGGGC
Organism: Rubrivivax sp.; assembly: GCA_027491255.1. GTDB lineage: Bacteria > Pseudomonadota > Gammaproteobacteria > Burkholderiales > Burkholderiaceae_C > Rubrivivax. Next base: position 91,200 of record JAIXWM010000184.1, read on the forward strand.
CTTGCGCACCGTGCGGCAGCCGCGCACGGCCACCATGGTGCGGCGCAGGCCCAGGCGCTCGGGCACCCCGGCCTCGAGTGCGGCCTGGCTGACGAAGGTCATAGAGCCGCGCGCCAGCGCGCCGCCGAAGGCGCCGAACTGCGGCCGGTAGTGCACCGGCTGCGGCGTCGGGATGCTGGCATTCGGGTCGCCCATCGCGGCCAGCGCGATGAAGCCGCCCTTGAGCACCAGGCTGGGCTTGACGCCGAAGAAAGCCGGCTTCCACAGCACCAGGTCGGCCCACTTGCCGACCTCGACCGAGCCGACCTCGTGCGCGACGCCGTGCGTCAGCGCCGGGTTGATCGCGAGCTTGGCCACGTAGCGCTTGACGCGCGCGTTGTCGTGGCGAGCGCTGTCGCCGGGCAGGCCGCCGCGCTGCGCCTTCATCTTGTGCGCGGTCTGCCAGCAGCGCAGCACGACCTCGCCGACCCGGCCCATGGCCTGGCTGTCCGAGGAGAACATGCTGATCGCGCCCAGGTCGTGCAGGATGTCCTCGGCGGCGATGGTCTCGCGCCGGATGCGGCTCTCGGCGAAGGCCAGGTCCTCGGCGATCGACGCGTCGAGGTGGTGGCACACCATCAGCATGTCCAGGTGCTCGTCCAGCGTATTGACGGTGTACGGGCGCGTGGGGTTGGTGGAGGAGGGCAGCACGTTGGCCTCGCCCACCACCTTCATGATGTCGGGCGCATGGCCGCCGCCGGCGCCTTCGGTGTGGAAGCTGTGGATCGTGCGGCCCTTGAAGGCGGCGATCGTGTCCTCGACGAAGCCGCTCTCGTTGAGCGTGTCGGTGTGGATCGCGACCTGGGTGTCGGTCTCCTCGGCCACGGCCAGGCAGTTGTCGATGGCCGCGGGCGTGGTGCCCCAGTCCTCGTGCAGCTTCATGCCGATGGCGCCGGCCTCCACCTGCTGGCGCAGCGCCTGCGGCCGGCTGGCGTTGCCCTTGCCCAGGAAGCCGAGGTTCATCGGAAAGGCCTCGGCCGCGGCCAGCATCCGGGCGATGTTCTCGGGCCCGGGCGTGCAGGTGGTGGCGAAGGTGCCGGTGGCCGGCCCGGTGCCGCCGCCGATCATCGTCGTCACGCCGCTGGCCAGCGCCTCGTCGATCTGCTGCGGACAGATGAAGTGGATGTGGGTGTCGATGGCGCCGGCCGTGACGATCATCCCCTCGCCGGCGATGATCTCGGTGCCCGGGCCGATGACAATGTCCACGCCCGGCTGCACATCGGGGTTGCCGGCCTTGCCGATGGCGCAGATGCGCTGGCCGCGGATGCCGATGTCGGCCTTGACGATGCCCCAGTGGTCGATGATCAGCGCATTGGTGATCACGCAGTCCACCGCGTCGCCAGCTCCGGGGCCGTTGACGCGCTGGCCCTGGCCCATGCCGTCGCGGATGGTCTTGCCGCCGCCGAACTTCACCTCCTCGCCGTAGCCGCCAGCCCGCAGCGTGAAGTCCTGCTCGACCTCGACGACGAGGTTGGTATCGGCCAGCCGCAGACGGTCGCCCACCGTGGGGCCGAACATCTCTGCGTAGGCGCGTCTTCCGATCGTGGCCATGTCAGATTCCTACTAAGGTAGGGGGGTGCCCGCAAGACCTCGCGGGCGTGGGGCGGCGGGGTGCCCTGCTGCGCTCATGCCGGGCGCACTTGCGCCCGGCATGAGCGGAGGGGGGCTCCCGCACCTCTCGGCCCGCGAGGCGCTAGCGTGCGGCCATGGGCAACTCGGTCTCACCTCAAAGCCCCCCCTGCACCAACCCACGGAAGCCCCAGACCTCGCGCGCACCCGCATAGTCCACCAGCTCGACCGTGCGCTGCTGGCCCGGCTCGAAGCGCACCGCGGTGCCCGAGGCAATGTTCAGCCGCATGCCGCGCGCCGCCGCGCGGTCGAACTTCAGCGCCGCATTGGTCTCGGCGAAGTGGTAGTGCGAGCCGACCTGGATCGGCCGGTCGCCGCCGTTCTCCACCACCAGGGTCAGCGTGCGCCGGCCGGGGTTCAGCACGAGCTCGCCCGGCTCGGCCAGCAGTTCACCCGGCACCATCACTTGCGCCCCCGCCACCAGACCACCGCGGCCAGCACCGCGACCAGGGCCACGAAGCCGAAGGCATCGGTGGCGTGCCAATGGCCGCCCGACAGCCCATGCCCATCATGGGCGTGGGCCGTCGCAGCGACGGCACTCGTCAGGAACCATGGAAGCATCTTCATCGGGGAACCTCGTGGGGGCGGTGGGTGCAGGCTCCGCAGACCATGCCCCTGGCAAGAGCATGGTCTTGGTGCGTCAGGCGATCGGTTGGTGCACGGTCACCAGCTTGGTGCCGTCGGGAAAGGTGGCTTCGACCTGGATCTCGGGGACCATCTCGGCCACACCGTCCATCACGTCGGCGCGCGAGAGCACGGTCTTGCCCTCGCTCATCAACTGCGCCACGGTCTTGCCGTCGCGCGCGCCTTCCATGATGGCGGCGGTGATCAGCGCCACGGCCTCCGGGTAGTTGAGCTTCAAGCCGCGCGCGCGGCGGCGTTCGGCCAGCAGCGCGGCCGTGAAGATCAGCAGCTTGTCTTTCTCGCGGGGGGTCAGTTCCATGGGGCGATTTCAAGCAGGTTTGGTGCCATCGTAAGCCCGGCGTCGCGGCGCGCCAAGTGGCGCGTGGCGGCGGCGAGACCTTCACCCGGTCCGCTCCAGGCCCGGGTTGCTGGCATGGGGATTGCTCCGGGTTCCTCCGTAGCCCTTCCCCACCCAACCCTGGAGCCCTTGACATGTCCGTCCTGAATCCTCGCCGCCGCGCCGGCCTGAAGTCCCTGGCCGCCGCCCTCGTCGCCGCCGGCCTCGCCACCCCAGTGCTCGCCCAGAACACCATCAAGGTCGGCGTGCTGCACTCGCTGTCGGGCACGATGGCGATCTCCGAGACCGTGCTCAAGGACACGGTGCTGATGGCCATCGACGAGATCAACGCCAAGGGCGGCGTGCTCGGCAAGAAGCTCGAGCCCGTGGTCGTCGACCCGGCGTCCAACTGGCCGCTGTTCGCCGAGAAGGCCAAGCAGCTGATCACGCAGGACAAGGTGGCCGTCGTCTTCGGCTGCTGGACCAGCGTGTCGCGCAAGTCGGTGCTGCCGGTCTTCGAGGAGACCAACAGCCTGCTCTTCTACCCCGTGCAGTACGAGGGCGAGGAACTGAGCAAGAACGTCTTCTACACCGGCGCCGCGCCCAACCAGCAGGCCATCCCGGCGGTGGAATACCTGATGAGCAAGGACGGCGGCGGCGCCAAGCGCTTCGTGCTGCTGGGCACCGACTATGTCTACCCGCGCACGACGAACAAGATCCTGCGCGCCTTCCTGAAGTCCAAGGGCGTGGCCGACGCCGACATCATGGAGGAGTACACCCCCTTCGGCCACAGCGACTACCAGGGCATCATCGCCAAGATCAAGAAGTTTGCCGGCGAGG
>JAIXWM010000200.1 GCA_027491255.1 Rubrivivax sp.
AAATTTCGGTGGACCTGCAACTGCCTCAGGCGGTGGCGGCCTGAAGACGCTCTGCACATCGACTGGGGTCCCTTCTTCCAGACCTGGGACCTGGCCGGGCCCTTCCCCGCCATCCAGCGCGACGAGGTCGTCGACGCCGAAGCGGTGCGGGTCTTCAGCGACGGCAAGCGCCTGCTGCAGCGCCTGATCGAGGGCCGCTGGCTGCAGGCCCACGGCGTGGTGGCGCTGCTGCCGGCCAACACCGTGGACGACGGCACGATCGAGGTCTACGCCGACGAATCGCGCCAGCAGGCAGTGCTGCGGTGGTCGCCGCTGCGCCTGCAGACCGAGCGCCGGTGATCGACGGCGTGCGGCGGCCCAACCGCTGCCTGGCCGACCACGACAACGACTCGGCCAACATGCTCAAGGCCCCGGTCGACCGCCTGGCCGAGGCTTTCGCCAGGCGGCTGCACCAGCGCGTGCGCACCGAGCTCTCGGGCTACGCTCCGGACGAGGCGCTGTCCAACGAGGCGCTGATCGCCGAGCAGTACCGCGGCATCCGCCCCGCCCCCGGCTACCCCGCCTGCCCCGACCACCGCGTCAAGCGGCAGATGTTCGAGGTGCTGAAGGCGGCCGAGATCGGCATGGGCCTGACCGAGAGCCTGGCCATGACGCCTGCGGCCAGCGTCAGCGGCTTCTACCTCGCGCACCCGGAAGCCAGGTACTTCAACGTGGGGCGCATCGGCGACGACCAGGTCGCCGACTGGGCCAAGCGAACTGGGATGGATGAGGGCGAGGCGAGAAGGGCGCTGGCGACGGTGGTGTGAGGGTCTGTGGGTCCGAACGAGTCGCATCAGGGCTTTGCGCTCGGCGTTGCGCATCGCTCGGGTCTATGGACAATCACAGACCACCCTGCGAGATCCCCGATGTTGCATCCGCAAGCCATCCTTGACGCCGCACGGCGTGCCGCGGATGCGGCCAGCCGCCCGTCCGAGGTGTGGCTGTTCGGGTCCTACGCCCGCGGCGACGCCGATGCAGGCTCGGACCTGGATCTGATGGTCATCGAGGACCAAGTCCACGACAAGACCGCCGAGTACCTGAAGATCCACCGGGCCGTGGGCTCGATGGGTGTGGGCGTCGACATCGTGGTGATCTCGCGGGAAGACTTCGAGCGACGGCGTCAGGTGCCGGGCACGGTTGCGTACTGGGCTGCCAGAGAAGGACGCAGCGTTCATGACGCCCGCGCTTGAAGAGGCGGTGCGCCTGTTGCGTCTGGCGCACCGTGACCGCAGCACGCTGGTGCTGCTGGCTCGGATTCCGGAGGCGCCCATGGCGTCCCTCGGGTTTCATGCGCAGCAGGCCGTCGAGAAGGCGTTGAAGGCGGTCTCCGTGAGCCGAGGCATCGAGACCCGGCGGACGCACGACCTGGCGGCCTTGGCCGAGATGCTGCTCGACGTCGTCGGTGTCACGCCCTTCATGCTGGATGAGCTTCGGCCACTCAACCCTTTTGCCGTCGAGTACCGCTACGACGACGAATTCGAGTCGAGCCTGTCGCGAGACGAGGTCACCGAACTGGTCGAACGAGTGCTGGCTTGGGCGGAATCCTGCGTCAATTCCACCGCGGCGCCGAGGGCCTGACGGTCGGAGCCCAGCCAGGTTTTACGCCTGGGCGCCGCGGTACGTGGCCGAGGTGGCCGCCTGAATCGACGTGCCGACCGCCCCACCCCCGGGTACCCCACCTGCCCCGACCACCGCGTCAAGCGCGCGATGTTCGAGGTGCTGAAGGCCGCCGAGATCGGCATGGGCCTGACCGAGAGCCTCGCCATGACGCCGGCGGCCAGCGTCAGCGGCTTCTACCTCGCGCACCCGCAGGCGACCTGCTTCAACGTCGGGCGCATCGGCGACGACCAGGTCGCCGACTGGGCGCGGCGCAGCGGGCTGGACGAGGGCGAGGCGAGAAGGGCGCTGGCGACGATAGCAATGTCGTAACATGCAGACATTTATTCAAAACCGTGTGCCGGCGGAGGTCAAAATGGCTGTTCACACATTGCCAAGCCGGGACTTCGCTCGGGACGTGAGCAACGCCAAGCGATTGGCCAGCGACGGGCCGGTCTTCATCACGGACCGCGGCAAACCTGCCTTTGCACTCCTCAAGATCGAGGACTATTACCGTCTGAGCAAGGCCAAGCCAAAAAGCCTGCTGGAGGTCATGGACGCCATTCCGGGCGGGCACTTCGACTTTGAGCCACCCCGCATGGACGGGGAATTCAAGCCCGTCTCGTTCGATTGACCCTGATGTTCCTGCTGGATACCAACGTCGTATCGGAGCTTCGGCAGGGCAAACCGTCGCGTAACGAACAGGTGCTCGCCTGGGCGAGTCGGCAGGACGTGGCCATGCTGTACCTCTCATCGGTCGCCGTGTTCGAGTTGGAGATCGGTGTACGAACCATGGAGCGCAAGGACGTCTTGCAGGGCCGGAGCTTGCGTGCCTGGTGGTCTCAGGTGTTCGAGGCCTTCCAGGAGCGCATCCTGCCCTTCTCGGCGGTCACAGCGATGGTGTGCGCGCCATTGCATGTGCCGGACAAGCGGCCGTACCGAGACTCGATGATGGCCGCGACGGCCCTGGAGCATGGATTCACGCTGATCACCCGCAACATCTCGGACTTCCAGATTCCAGGGCTCAAGCTCTTGAACCCCTGGCAGCACACCCCGGTCGACCGATGAGCGGTACACGAACAGAGCCTTGGTGTCGAGCATCGAGTGGACCTTCTCCAGGCGGCGGTGGCGCCCTACCACGGTCCCCTGTTGGAGTGGCCCCTGCGGGTGTAGGCAGGCTCGGCTGCGCCGGCTCTCAGGCAGGAGCTCGTCACCCCATGGCTCCCGGCCACCCCGCGCCCGCGACCAACGCGTCAAGTCACCGATGTTCGAGGTGCTGAAGGCGGCCGAGATCGGCATGAGCCTGACCGAGAGCCTCGCCATGACGCCGGCGGCCAGCGTCAGCGGCTTCTACCTCGCGCACCCGGATGCCAGGTACTTCAACGTGGGGCGCATCGGCGATGACCAGGTCGCCGACTGGGCGCGGCGCACCGGGCTGGGCGAGGGCGAGGCGAGAAGGGCGCTGGCGACGGTGGTGTGAGCGGCTGAGATTACGGCCGCCTGCCCGAAGGGCCATCCACAACGGCGCGCGAGCCACGCGCACCCGTGTTGGTGGATATGTGGTCGAGCCCGCGAGAGCCTTGACGACCAGGGTAGACCATATGGCTCATAAAGCCATATGCCTGGCACAATGCATCCCATGGCTTCACAACTTGTCTTCCGCTCCAGGCAGCAGCACAAGGCAGGGTTGATCGAACTGGTGGTGTGGACCGTGTCGAAGCCGGTCCCACCTTCGGGGTACGGCTTCAAGTACCGGCTGGTCTACGTGGTGGCCGGTCAGCGGGTGGTGGGCTACGACAACGAACGGGGCAAGGGTGACCACAAGCACCTGCGCGGCGTGGAAGTTCCCTATCGTTTCGTGGATGTGCAGACGCTTGTGGCCGACTTCATGGCCGATGTGGAGGCAGCATGAGCAGCAAGGTTCTTCGGGTTCGGGTGAGCCCAGGCGCTCTGGGCGATGCCCTGCAGGGTTTCGTCCGGGCGGCAGAGTCGGCCCAGGCAGGACGCTCGGTGCGTCCTCAGTTTTCTGTCGGGTTCTCCGAGGTAGGTCCGATGCTGGCCGCCTTCACGCCCAAGCGGTGGGAATTGATTGGCGTCTTGCGCGAGAGCGGCCCCTGCAGTATTCGGGCTCTGGCCGGAAAGCTGGGGCGGGACTACAAGAACGTTCACACCGACGTCGCCGCGCTGGAGCTGTGGATGGCCGTGGAGCGCCTGGACGATGGCCGTGTGTGGGTGCCCTGGGATGAAATTTCGGTGGACCTGCAACTGCCTCAGGCGGTGGCGGCCTGAAGACGCTCTGCACATCGACTGGGGTCCCTTCTTCCAGACCTGGGACCTGGCCGGGCCCTTCCCCGCCATCCAGCG
>JAIXWM010000156.1 GCA_027491255.1 Rubrivivax sp.
CGGCTGACCGACGCCCGCCCGCGACTTGCTGCCTGCGACCGAAACACGCTGCATCGATGCGTGGTTCGGTCGATCGCGGCCATTCGCGGCTGACCGTGCGCCTCGTGTTGCACGCCACGGGCAACACCACCGCTCGAGGCAACACGCGCCGCCGCAAGGCCCGTGAGCGGGGCTAAACCCACGTATCGACTGGATTCCTCCCTTCGACCTCGCTTCGACCTCCGTCCTACCTCCCGACACGGAAAAACACTCCTGTCGCTGACGAATGGACCGCCGGCGCGAACCGCAGGAGGACCCGATGTCGAACCCCATCCCCGAAGAAGACTGGCGCTGCCGCAAGTGCGCGACGCTGCTCGGCGTGCGCCGCGCCGGTCGCGTCCACGTCAAGCACAAGCGCGCCCAGCTCGTCGTGCGTGGCCACGTGATGGCCGTCTGCCCGCGCTGCGCCGAGCTCAACGAGACCGAGACGGCGTCCGAGGACGCGCGCCCGGCCGCGTAGCCCCCGACCCCGATCAGGAACACCCCGAACCGAATCACAACCCGATCCGCGACTGATGAGGCCCGAGAGGTCCGCCACGCGCCGCAGAAAGCCCCTGAAGGGGCGGCGCCCAGCAGGTCCGGCAACACCGCTGGAGACCTCTCATGCGCTTGGAAACCGTTCGAACTGCGCTCGAACAGCAGCTTCGATTCCCCTCGACCACCCACCACTTCCTCGCCGGTCGCTCCCGGCAGGCGGCGCTCGCCGACCTCGACACTCCGGTCGAGGCCATCCGCTTTCTCAACACGCGCGGGCCTGACGGCTGCCAACAGCGCAGCGCCGTCACCGCCGCGATGATCGCCGAGGCGCAGCGCCGCCAGAGCGACACGTGGGCGACGCTGCTCATGCTCGCCTACTTCCCGGGCCTGCTCGGCATTCGCGCGACGATGAAGCCCTCGGCCGGCGTCAGCGCCGACGAGCTCAACGCCCTGCTCGTCGAGAGCTTCCTCGAGACGGTCGGCGCGCTGCCGCTCGCCTCGCAGGGGCGCCTCGCCGTGGTGAACCTCATCCTCGGCACGCGAAAGGCCGCCTGGCAGCACCTCGTCCGCGAGACGGCGCGCGCCGATCGCGAGGAGCCGCTGCCGGAGCACGCCGACGACGTGATGGGTGGCTACTACCCGTCGCCCGAGCGCCTCGCGCTTGCCGAGGAGGCCGATCGCGAGCTTCAGCCCGAGCGCATCCGCGATTGGGTCGAGGACCTGCTGCGCGACGAGACCGAGGACGACCTGCTCCTCGTGCTCGGCACGCACGCCACGGGCAAGCCGCTCATCGACTGGGTGCGCGAGCAGCAGCCCCACCTCGATGGTGACGCGCTCGTGCGCGAGTACGGCCGCCTCCGTCGCCGCCGCTCGCGCCTGCTCGAGCGCCTCCGGGATCGGCTGGACGCCGCGCCGATGTCCCAAGGCTCGCTCCGCGCGGCTCTCCTCCTTCGTGACCGCGACCTCTGTCGCCTGCACCCGGAGGGACTCGCATGACGACCGCCAACGCCTGCATCCGCAGCGCATTCCACGAGCTGACCATGACGCTGCTCGGCCTCTTCGAGGTCTACGGCGCCGACCCCGCGCTCGTCGAGCACGCCGCCGACGAGATCGAATCGATCCTGCGCCGCCACCTCGGCGCACCCGCCGGGCCCGCGGGCGCCAAGGGGAAGCTCGCCCTCGAGCGCCTCCTCGACGAGCTCGAAGCCGCCCAGACCGCCGCGCCGCCCGCGTCGGACACCCACTGACCTTTCTGACCTTCACCGGGCCGCAGGGCCCATTTCGCCAAGGAGAGCACCGATGAGTTTGAACGCCTGGGAATCCGCAAGCCGCCTCGCCGACAAGCACACCAATCAGGGAGGCATCTTCATCCGCCTCGCCGCCAACGGGGACAAGGTCGTCGGAGCCTTCGTCGGCGAGCCCTTCGCCCGTGAGGTCGTCTGGACCGGCGAGCGCTACGAGACCTTCGACCCCGCGGTCCACACCGACAAGCGCCCGAGCCTCCGCGTGATGCTCAACTTCTTCGTGCCCGCCGAGAGCGACATGAAGGTCATCGAGGGCGGCACGGTCTGGTTCAAGGACGTCCTCAAGGTCCGCGACAAGTACGGCCTCGACAAGTGGCTGTTCGAGATCGAGCGCCACGGCGACGCCGGCGATCCGAAGACCACCTACAGCATCCTGCCCGAGGAGAAGATCGACGACGCGATGCGCGCCCGCATCCGCGACGCCGAGGCCCACGACCTCGCCGCGCTCTCGAGCGGCGACAGCGCGACCGACAAGGGCGGCGCGAAGCCCGCCACGCTGTCGGCACCCGCGAGCTCGGGCGGTGCCATCGATCCGCGCGTCGCGAGTGAGCTCGTCGGCCGCCTCAAGTCGCTGCCGCGCTCCGACGTCGACGCCTTCCTGGGCGAGCTCGGCGTGAAGCGCGTCCGCGACCTCAAGGCGAGCGACGTGCCCGCGGCCAAGCGTGCCCTCGATCGCCTCGAGGCCGCAGCGAAGCCCGCGGAAGACGACTCCATCGACCCCTTCGCCTGATCTCGAGGTGCGTCGTGGTGAACGCCATCGTCGACAGCGTGATCCGCCTCGCGGAGGCGGAGCTGCCCCCGCGCGCGCTGGGACAGCTTCATCGGGCGCTCTCGTTCCCGAACCCGGCGTTCGCGTCTCGCGAGCGCATGGGTCGGTGGACGGGGGCGACGCCCGAGGAGGTCTGTCTCATCGACCGTGACGCCGAAGGGCGCCTGACGCTCCCTCGCGGCGCGGTGGCGGCGCTGCGTGCGGCGGTCGGCCGGGCCGGTGGCAGCGTCACCTTCGCGGACCGGCGCGTCCGTCACCTGCGCGTCGCCCTGAACTTCGGCTTCGCGCTTCGCGACTACCAGGAGGAGGCCGTCCGTGCCCTCGTGCGCCACACGCAGGGCACGGCGGTCCTCCCGTGCGGTGCCGGCAAGACTGTCATCGGCGCGGCCGCCATCGCACGGGCCGCGCAGCCGGCGCTAGTGCTCGTCCACACCCACGACCTGCTCGAACAGTGGCGCGAGACGCTGCAGGCGGCGCTCGACGTCGAGACGGGCGTCGTCGCCGAGGGACAGGTCAGCCCGGCGACGGTCACGGTCGCCACGGTCCAGACCCTCGCGGGCCTGTCACCGACCGCGCTCGCCGACCTCGGCGCGCGCTTCGGCACCGTCATCGTCGACGAGTGCCATCACGTTCCGGCGTCGTCGTTTCGCGACGTCATCGCCAAGCTTCCCGCCTACTTCCGGTTCGGTCTGACCGCGACGCCCGACCGCGCCGACGGCCTGACCCCGATGCTCGCCTTCGCGCTCGGGGAGCCGGTGTTCCACGTCGACCACGCGCGCCTGGTCGCCGCCGGTCATCTGGTCGTCCCGGAGATCGTCGCCGTCGAGACGGGCATCACCGGCCGCTCGGGCTCGCACACCGACCTCGTCGCCGAGCTCGTCCGCCACGAAGCCCGCAACGCGCGGCTCCTGCAGCTGGTCACCGAGTCCACCTTCCACCGCCACGCGACGCTCGTTCTCTCGGCGCGCGTCGACCACTGCGAACACCTCGCGGCGCGCCTCTGCGAGGACGACGTCGCCGCGGCCGCGCTCACAAGCCGCACGCCAAAAGCCCAGCGCACCGCCATCCTCGACGCGTTCCGCGCCGGCGAGCTCAGCGCGGTCTGCGCGACCTCGCTCGCCGACGAGGGCCTCGACGTCTGCCGCCTCGAGCGCCTCGTCCTCGCGACCCCCGCGCGCGCCGAAGGACGCACGATTCAGCGCCTCGGTCGCCTCATGCGGCCCCACCCGGGCAAGCGCACGCCCGTCCTCTACGACCTCGTCGACGACCACCCGATCGCCCGACGCCAACACGCGGCTCGCCGCGCCGCGTACCGCAAGGTCCTCGGCGACGACACGCCCGTGCACGCGCTCGACTGGAGAGCCCCATGAACGACTTCCGCGCCGTCGTCGACAGCGTCCGCGACCGCATCGACCTCGCCACCCTCGTCGGGCGCGACATCGAGCTGCGCCCGGCCGGCTCGGTCCTCAAGGGCAGCTCTCCGTTTCGGCCCGACCAGACACCGTCATTCGTCGTCTGGCCGCACACGCAGACCTGGCGCGACTTCTCGGGCGGCTCCGGAGATGGGGGCGACTGCGTCGACTACGTGATGGCCCGCGACGGCGTGAGCTTCTGGGAGGCGCCGCATGCGCTCGCCGACGAGGCGGGCGTCGAGGTCCCGGGGCGTGAGGACGCCCACGTCGCCGCCGAGCTCGACCGGCTCTCCGAGCGACGTCGCCTCGAGGCGCTGCTCCTCGAAGCGGCCCGCTACTACCACCACGTGCTGCCGACGAAGCTCCGCGCGGCCTGGTACCGCGAGCGATACGGCTTCGCCGACGAGACCGTCGACAAG
>JAIXWM010000036.1 GCA_027491255.1 Rubrivivax sp.
CATCAGCAACAGAAACCGATACATCCGTCAGCGTGGCAGCGTAGCTGGCCGACGTGCTGATGCCGGCAGCAGCAATCGCCGTCTTCACGTCTGCCACCAAACCCGTCAGCGTCGTCACTGCCGTCGCGTTCACCACCACACTGGTCCGTCCGTCCAGCGTGTTCAGGTCAGCAGCCGCTGCAGTACCCGCAGATACCGTGAACGTCAACGCGTCCGTCCCCGTCGCCGCTGCCGTCGCAGCCGCGAGATTAGCCGCCGTGTCCGCAACCACCGTCGCCGTCAGCGCAGTCGACATGGCCGCCGCAATCAGGTTGGCCTGCGCAGCGGTGACCGTCAGCGTCTTGCCGCCCGCGACAACAAAATCGCCAGGATTGGTCAGGGTGACGGCGGCCAGGCTGACGCTCTCACCCACGGTGACCGCGTAGCCCGCTGCATTGATCGCCTTGGGCAACTCGCCGGTGGAGTCTGGGAGCGTGGTCGCTCCGTTCAAGGTCAATGTCACCTGGTCGAGGTCGAAAACCGACAGGTCGCCGCTGGCTGTCGCAGCAACAACGCCGGTGCCGTTGAGGGTGATGCTCCCTGCCGAGTTGAAGGCTGATGCCTGCGAGGCTGTCAGCGTGGCTGTGACACCCGTATTGACCGTCAAATTCTTGACATTGCTGATCGTCACCCCGGCCAACGAGACCGTCCCGGCAATCGTGATGTCATAACCCTTGGCATCGATGGACAGGGGCAGGCTTGCCTGGTTGGTGGGCAGCGTCGAGTCGTCGTTCAACTCGAGCTTCGACACCCCTGCATAGGACTGCGCTGACAGATCTCCCCCGGCCACGACGGTGGTGACAACGTCGATCAGCCGCTTGACTTCGGTGCTCACGTTGCCTGCAGGGTCTGTCTGGTGGGCCGTGATCAGCTCGTCACCCACCTTGAAGAACTGGCCCGCTTCGTTGGCGGCAACCGCAATGGACCATTGACCGTTGACGACTGTTGCCGTGTTACCTGCGGTCAATGTGCGGCCGCTGGACAGCACCAGCGTGACGGTTGCGCCGGTTTCGCCGGTGCCCGTGATTGCAAAGCCTGCGCCGTTCTCGATCGCGTCGACGACGTCGTCGGTGGCAACTGCGTTGATCACCGGTGCGGCCGGGGCCGAGCTGTCGATGACCACACCCGTCCGTTGGGTGGACGTGGCGTTGTTGTCACCGTCGGTCGATGTGACCTTGACGGTATAGGTGCCGTCGGCCGGCAAGGTCACCGAGGAGTAGGGCAGAGCCCAATTGCCGAACTCGTCCGCGCGCACGTTGCGCGTGGAGATAATCGTGTCGGGAGTGCCCGGGACGAGGAACTCGATGGTGATCTTGGAGCCGGCCTCGGCCGTGCCCGTCAGCCAGGTGACGGCGTCGTGTTCGGCCTTGTTGACAAGGTCGTTCGAGGCAATGGGGTCGAGTACGGGCGCATTCGGCGCGACCGCGTCACCAGACAGCGTAAAGATCAAGCCTGCGCTGGCGTTGCCGGTCACGGCACCGGAGGCGATCTTCGCCGTGATGACCTTGTCCTGGCCAGCCGTGCCCAGTTCTGCCTGCGTCACCGTGAAGTCGACGTAGCCTGCCGTGACTTCACTGGCATCAAGTGTGTTCGACTTCGGCGTGCCGAATGCACTGCCGCCCAGCAGCAGTTGGACTGTGTCGGTTGCAGCAGCCACCGAGGGCAGGCTGACACGAACGACCAGGTCGCCCTCGGAGGTTTGCAGGACGCTGTCCGCGAGGTCAGAGCCGACAACCGAAAGCGTCGGCGCGAGAGAAACGCTCTTGATGGCGCTGACGACCGTGGTGGAAATGCCGGCGAGCTTGGTCTCGAGCGCCGTCAGGCGCGTGTCGACGGCCCCACCACTGCCCGTGGCGCCCTGCAACGACGAGACCGTGGTCTGCAGCGCCGTGATCGCCGTGGCGACCTCGCCCAGGGTGTCGAAGTCCGCTGTCTTCCCCGTATTGATCGTACCGACCACGCCCGTCAGCGCCGTGATCAGAGCCTCCAGTTCGCCCAGCGTGTCGCCGGCGCCCGTGGCCGTACCCGTCAGTCCTGACACCGCCGTAGTGATCGCCGTGCCGTAGGCCGTGGTCAGGTTGTTGACCGCCGTCGTCAGCTCCGTGTCCGTGGCGTAGGTACTGCCGAGGTTCGTGATCGTCGTGTTGATCAACGTGATTGCGTCACCGATCTCCTTGAGTGTGTCGAAACTCGTCGAGGCGTCGGCCTTGATCGTGTTCACCACACCCGTCAGCGACGTCAGCAGCGCCTCCAGTTCGCCCAGCGTGTCGCCGGCGCCCGTGGCCGTGCCCTTCAGGCCCGACACCGCCGTGCTGATCGCCGTGCCATAGGCCGTGGTCAGGTCGTTGACGGCCGTCGTCAGCTCCGTGTCCGTGGCGTAGGTGCCGCCAAGATTTGCGATAGTCGTGTTGATCGACGTGATCGCGTCGCCGATCTCCTTGAGCGTGTCGAAGCTCGTCGAGGCATTCGCCTTGATCGTGTCCACCACGCCCTTGAGCGCGGTGATCAGGCCTTCCAGCTCGCCCAGCGTATCGCCTGCGCCCGTGGCCGTACCCTTCAGGTCCGACACCGCCGTGCTGATCGCCGTGCCGTAGGCCGTGGTCAGGTCGTTGACGGCCGCTGTCAGCTCCGGGTCCGTGGCGTAGGTGCCACCGAGGCTCGTGACTGAAGTGTTGATCGCAGTGATCGCGTCGCCGATCTCCTTGAGCGTGTCGAAGCTCGGCGAGGCATTCGCCTTGATCGTGTCCACCACGCCCTTGAGCGAGGTGACCAGGCCCTCCAGCTCGCCCAGCGTGTCTGCCGTGGCGCTTGCGCCGCCCTTCAGTGTGCTCACCGCGTCACTCACCGCGGTCGTGTACGCCGTCGTCAGCGCCGTCTGCGCCGCCGCCAGCTCGGCATCGGTGGCGTAGGTGCCGCCCAGACCCGAGATCGTGCTGTTGATCGCAGTGATCGCGTCGCCGATCTCCTTGAGCGTGTCAAAGCTCGTCGAGGCATTCGCCTTGATCGTGTCCACCACGCCCTTCAGCGCGGTGATCAGGCCTTCCAGCTCGCCCAGCGTGTCACCGGCACCCGTGGCCGTACCCGTCAAGCCCGACACCGCCGTGGCGATCGCGCTGGCAACCGTCCCGGTGAGGTTGGCGAACCGGCCCTCGACAGCGCTCAGTCGATCGCCGACATTCAGACCCTGAAGCTGCTCCAGTGCAGCCTTGATGCCCACCAAGGAATTCAAGCTGGGGGCCACGTAGCCGGGCTGCCCGGGCGTGCCCTGAGCGTCGCTCACCAGGTTCGCGATCGCCGCGTTGCCGTCTTCCACGGCGGTCACGATCTGCGCCTGCAGCGAATCCACCTGCTGCGCCAGCGTCGGGATCGACGGGGCGGAAGAACTTTGCACCGCCATGACGACGGCCTTGGCCAGCAGCGCCTGTCCGGTGGGTGTGCCGGTGCTGGTGTCGGAGTTCCAGAGCGTCTGACCTGCGGCGTTCTTGACCTCGACAAAGCCGGACTCACCCGCGCCGAACCCGATCAGCGCCAAGTCCGGACCCGCGGAATTCTGCGGCAGCGTTCCGTTGGCGTTGACCAGCACCGTCCCGTCGGCAGCCACCAGGTTGCCGTTGACGATGTTCGATGCCTCGATGACCAGGGTCAGGCGGCCCAGGCCCGTGACGCTGGCGACCGAGTCCAGCGCCAGGAACTGGTTCAGCGTCAGCGTCAGCCCGGAGTTGACGACGAAGGCCGTGCCCGGCTGGATGTTCACCTCGCGCAGGTCGGCAGTGCCCTTCTTGACCTCGATCGTGTCGACATTCGAGAGGTCGCTGTCCGCGGTGAGGACGACCACGTCGTTCTTGTCGGCGAAGTCGAAGACGAAGTTCTCGATCTGGGTCAGGCTGACGCTGGTGACCTTGAGGATGCGCACGTTGTCGGCGTCGTCGGCAAGGGCGAGCCGCACGGCGTCCTGCCCGGCACCCATGTCGCCGCCCAGCGTGACCTGCACCGCCTTGTCCACGCGCAGCGACAGCGTGTCGTCACCCGGGGTGGCGTTGACGTTGACCACGAGTGCGGAGCCCTGCGGCACGTCGAGCACGTAGTCGCCCGAATCGGCCAGGAAGTCGGCAATGCTGAGCGCGGCCTTGATACCGGCACGCGTGAACGTGGCAGTGCCATCGGCGTCCACGTCGAGCGTGATGGGGCCGCGCGCGGTCGAGTTGGCACCCAGGCTGACCACGCCACTGGGGGCGTCAAGGGTGGCGCCGAAGGTCACCGGCGGGTTGGTGCTTTCGTAGCCGGGCGTCGTCTGCACCAGCACGTTCGCCTGCGCGCCCGTGATGTCGGCCACGCCATCGTTGGTGGCCACCTGGATGCCGTCGATCGCCGACAGCGTCGCGCCCAGCACCGCCAGGTCCTGCGTGTCGGGGTTGGAAACGACCGCGGCAGCGACGTCGCCCAGCACGCTCACGAGCAGGGCTGCACCCGTCTCACCGCCTGCGGGCGCGTTGTCCAGGGCCGTGACCAGCGCTGCGGCCGCCGCGCCGAACTGCGTGGCGTCCCCGCCAGAGATCACCTGCAGCGCGGTCGCCACCATCACACCGGCCTTGAAGACCTCGAGCGCCTGGGCATCGCCTGCCTTGGCCGCCACGAAGGGGTCGACATTGAGCACGTCGAAGCCGGTGGGCAGGCCCAGCTGGGCCATCACGGCGTCGCGTGCGGCGTCAACGTCGCCAGTGGTCGCAGCGAGCTTTTCGATCAGCGTGGTCACCGGGGTGACCATGGTCGAGCCCTCGGGCGCCGTCAGCACGCCCTTGAAAGGCTGGCCGGTGGAGGCGTCGATGCCGCCCGACACCTGGATCGGGCCGTCGCCGGTCAGGCCGGAGAAACGGCCGTTGGCGTCCGTCGTGACAGAGTTGCCGCTGCCGTTGACCCGGGTGACGGTGCCGCCCTGGATGTGGCCGTCGAGCGCGGTGCCATCGGCACTGGCCGGCTGCACGCTGCCGCCGCCGCCCGCAGAGCTCTTGGAGCCGCCGCCGCCGCCCGCGCCAGCGCCCAAGCCCAGAGCCAGCAGGCCCAGCCCCAAGCCCGCCAGAGAGGTGCCTGAAGCACCGGCTGCGGCCGTGCTGGCGCCCGCCGATTCGGCCGGGGCGGGCGCAGCGCCAGCAGCCGGGGCCGCGCCCGCCGCTGACGAACCACCCGCGGCACCTGCTGTGGCCGTGGCGCTGCCACCCTGGCCGCCTGCCTGCGCCACCATGACCGCGTCAGGGCTGGCCGCTGCAGCAGCCTCGCCAGGCTGCTGGCCTTCGCCGGTGCGGCCCTGCGCCTGCTCTTCGTCTGCGCGCCGCCGGGCCCCGCCCTGGGCACGGTTCTGCGCCGGCGGCAGCGCCGCCTGCGTCGTGGCTGCCGGAGCACCCGCCGCCGGTGCGGCCGCTGGGTCGAGGAGACGAGTCATCGCGGTCTGGGCCTTGGCCAGCAGGGAAGTCGTCTTGCTCTTCTCGGTCATGGTGGGTACTCCGTTCGAAAAAACTGGTTGCGTGCTCACCTTTCGGTGAGCGATTCCTGCAGGGTCTTGATCAGCGGCTTGGCCAGGTAGCGCAGCACCGTGTTCGTGCCGGTCTTGATCTCGACCGTGGCCGTCATGCCGGGCTGGATGTCCATGCGGTCATCCTTGCGCTTGCTGAAGGTGCGCCCCGAAGCCTGGAGCTGCACGCGGTAATACGGTTGCTCGCCCTGGCGCAGGTCTTCGCTCAGCGTGTCTGCGCTGATGTAGGACACCTTGCCGTCCAGGCCGCCGTAGATGCCGAAGTCGTAGGCATCGACCTTGATCGTGGCGGACAGCCCGGGCTTGAGGAAGCCGATGTCCACCGGCTTGACGCGGGCCTCGAAGATCAGGTTGTCGTCGGCGGGGACGATCTGCAGCACCTCGTCGCCAGGGCGCAGCACGGCGCCGGGGGTGGTGGCGCGCACGTTCTTGACGACGCCCTTGGCCGGGGCATGCAGCTCGGTGCGCTCGAGCTGGTCCTTGCGCTGGGCCAGCGCCTGCATCAGCGTGGCCAGGTCTTCCTCGGCCTTGGACATCTCGGCCTGCGCGTCCTGGAAGTACTTGTTGCGGCGGTTGGTGATCTGGCCGTCGATGTCGGCGATCTGGCGCTGCAGGCGCAGCACGTCGGCCATGCTCACGTCGCCCGTCTTCAGCAAGGGCTCGGTCATGCGCAGCTCGCGCTCGGTGATGCGGCGCTGGGCCTCGAGCGCGGCGATTTCCTCGCGGAAGGACGCGCGGCGCTTGGCCAGCAGGGCGATCTGGTTGGAGCGGAACTGCGGGTAGTCGGCAACGATGCGGTCGAACTCGGGGGGCCGGTTGTAGACCTCGGCGCGCAGCCGCGCAACTACGGCGGAGACGCCCGCAGCGCGGGCGCGGGCCTCGAGGTAGCCCGCCCTCACCTTGGTGCGGTCGATGCGCACGAGCAGCTGCCCGCGCTCGACCTCGTCACCGGCGCGCACGAGCATCTCCTCGACGACACCGCCGTCGGAGGACTGCACGACCTGCGTGCGGGAGGTCGGAACGACCTGAGCAGGCGCGCGCGTGACCTGGTCGACCTCTGCATAGGCCGCCCAAGTCACGAATGCCGCTACAGACATCAAAGTCATCCAAATGATCCGCCGCCCACCGCCCACCTCCGGTTCCGCAGCGTCAATGACTGCAATATCAACATTTTGCCGCGTTTCTTTGAGAAACATCCTCAAACGTTTCCAACTGTGCTTACTGCTGCAACCGCCGGATTCGGGATGATACCCGGGGCCGGTCGGGTCTGACTCTTCAGTGCCTGCAGCACCGCGTCGCGCGGGCCGTCCAGTGCAATGCGGCCGCGCTCCATGACGATGACGCGTGAGACGTGCTGCAGCAGCCGCACCTTGTGCGTGACGACGATGGCCACGCCCTGAGGGTCGAGCGCACCGAACAGGGCCGCCATGACGCGGTCTTCCATCTCGCCGTCCATCGACGCGGTGGGCTCGTCCAAGAGCAGGATGCGCGGCTCGGCGATCAGCATCCGTGTCAGGCCGACGAGCTGGCGCTGGCCGCCGGAAAGGCCGCGGCCGCCTTCGGCGATCTCGAGCCCGAAACCCCGCGGGTGTTGCGCCACCGCCACATCCAGCCCCGTCAGGCGGGCGGCGGACAGCACCTGCGAGTCGCTGGGCGAGGCCAGCCCCATGGTGAGGTTGTCGCGCAGGGTGCCCTTGAACAGGCGCACGTCCTGCGGCAGGTAGCCGATGTGCTCGCGCACGAAACCCGGGGCGAGCAGGCCGACGTCGTTGGCGTCGAGCAGCACCCTGCCCTCGCTGGGGCGGAACAGGCCCGACAGCACCTTGACGAGCGTGGACTTGCCCGAGCCGACAGCGCCCAGCACCGCCACGCGCTCGCCGGGGCGGAAGGCGAGCTTGGGCACGTCCAGGCCGACGCGGCCGTCGTGGTAGGCAAAGCGCACGCCCTCCAGCGCCAGTTCGCCCACGCAGGCGTCGGGGATGAGCGGGCGGTCGCCCTGCGGCCCGTCGGCGGGCAGACGCACGATCTGGTCCAGGCCGTCGAGCGCCGCCTTCGACATCTGCCACTGGACGATGAAGGACGAGATCTGCGCAAACGGCCCGAGCGCGCGGCCGCTGATGATGGTGCAGGCGATCAGCCCGCCCATCGTCAGCTCGCCCTTGCCGATCAGCGTCACCCCTAGCGCGACCAGCGCCACGTAGGCCACCTGCTGCAGGGCCTGGGTGAGGTTGGCCGACAGCGTGCTGCGGGCGCGGATCTTCAGCTCGTCCTCGGCCACGGTGGCGGTGAGCTGCTGCCAGCGCTCGAGCATCTTCCACTCGCCGGCGGCGGCCTTGACGGATTCGACGCCGTCGATGCTTTCGATCAGCAGGCCGTTCTTCTGGTTCGACTCCTCGACGTGGGCCCGGGTCAGGCGCGCGAGCGAGCGCCGCAGCACCAGCGCGCCGACAGCCGCCAAAGGCACGAAGGCCAGCGGCACCAGCGCCAGCGGGCCGGCGATGAAGCTGATGAAGGCCACGAACAGCAGCGCGAAAGGCAGGTCGGCGGCGATGAAGAGCGTCGACGAGGTGAGGAAGTTGCGCACCGTCTCGAACTGCCGGATCTGCGCCGCGAACGTGCCCACCGTGGCCGGCCGCGCGTCCATGCGGATGGCCAGGGCCTTGCCGAAGAAATAGCCCGACAGTTCCTGGTCGACGGCCTTGCAGGCGCGGTCGACCATGGTCGCGCGCACCTGCTTCATCACCAGTTCCAGCACGACGGCGATGCCCACGCCCACCGTCAGCACCCACAGCGTGCCGTAGGCCGCGCCGGGAATGACGCGGTCGTAGACCTGCATCGAATACAGCGACGAGACGAGCCCGAGCACGCTGACCAGCGCCGTGCCCACCACGGCGTCGCCGAAGACGCGGCGGCGCTTGCGCATGGCGCGCAGGAACAGGCTCAGCGCGCCGCCCTCGGCGGGCAGGGCGTCGTCATGACGCCCGGCGCGGGCGTCTTCGGCGCGCAGTTCGATGAACTGCCCCGCGAGTGCAGCGTCGGGCGAAAGTTCGGAGCGGGCACCCTGGTGGTCCTCGACGATGAAGCGTTGCCCGCCCAGCACGCTGCGCAGCGCGTAGACGCGGCTCTCGTCGGCCGACAGCCACAGCGCCGGCGCCTGCACCGCCAGGGCGGAAGACGCCGGTACGCGCCGCGCGACGCCCCGCACGAAAACGGCCGCCCACATGGCCAGCGCGCGGTCTGCGCGGCCGAGCTCGCTGACGGCATAGCCCTCGCGCGTCTGCCCCACCGTGCCGAAGCGCTGCGCCGGCACGGCCTGCCCCTGCAGCGCTGCAATGCGCGAGAGCACGGCCGACAGTGCCGGGTCGATGCGCAGGCTGGCGGTGGCCGGCTCGGCCGCCGTCGTGCCGGCGCCGGCCCCGGGCGCAGGCGCCCGCGGCGCTGCGGCGTCGGTGGCGTTCATCGATCGGCGGCGCGTGCCGGCGCCGCCACGGCTGCCGGGGTTGCGGCCGGGCGCAGCAGGCCGGTGACGAGGTGCAGCCGGTGCACGGCGATCTGCGCGCCCCAGTAGGCGTCAGCCATCGACTGCGCCACCTGGGCCACCTCGCGGTAGGCGTTGAGCACCTCGATCCAGCTCTTGCGGCCGATGACGAACTGCCGATCGGTCGACTCCGCAAACTCACGCGTGCTGCGCAGGGCGCGCTCGTACTCGGCTGTCTGCAGGCCGAGCGTGCGCGCGTTGGCCCAGTCGGTGCGGGCGCGCTCGGCCAGGCGCTGGATCTGGGTCTCGTGCTCGAGCCGCAGCGATTCCACCCGCGCTTCTGCCTCGCGCACGCCGGCAGCCGCGGCAAAGCCCGGGCCGCTCTGGTAGTCGAGACCGATGAGGGCCTGGTGCTTGCCGCCGCCGGAGCCCGAGCTCACGTCGTAGCGGTAACGGGCCACGACCTGCGGGTAGCGCGCGGCGCGGCGGGCCTCCACGTCGCGCCGGGCGGCGTCGATCTCGCGCAGCAGCCGGCGCAGCTCGGGCGAGGCCTCGCGCGCAGCGGCCACCGCGGCATCGACGTCGGCAAAGGGCAGCGCCCGGGGCGCCACGGCGGCGGTATCGGACACAGCACGGCCGACCGCCTGCTCGAGCGCCGAGCGCGCGGTGGCGGCCTGCACCTCGATCTGCCTGAGCTCGCCCTGCACCTGCGCCAGACGCCCGCGCGCCAGGGTCAGGTCGGCCTGCGAGCTGATCTCGGTGGCGACGCGACGCTCCATCAGGGCCACCAGGCGCGCGTGCTGCTCGACGCTGGCGGCCACGGCGGCGCCGCGGTCGCGCAGGCGCGCCAGCTCGCCGAAGGCGGCGAGGACGGTGTCCATGATCGCGAGCTGGGCTCCGGCCACGGCCGCCGTCGAGGCGTCCACCCGCAGTTCGGCCGCTTTCACCTCGGCGTCGATGCGGCCGGCCACCCAGACGGGCACCTGCACCTGGAGCGCGCTCTCCTGCTGGCCCAGCGTGCCCGCCGCCGCCTGCAGCGACACCTGGGGGTAGCGCTGCCACCGCGCCGCGTCCAGGCGCGCCTCGGCGCCGACGCGGTCGCTGAGACGGGCCCGCACCGAAGGGTGCGCCGCCGAGGCCAGGCCCAGAGCCTCCTCCAGCGACAGCGCGGCCTCGGCGGCCCGCGCCGGCGTGGGGCCGGCCAGGGTCAGCACGAAGGCGAGCATCCAGGGCGAGAAACGCATTCCCGCCCCCGGGTGCTCTGCCACCGCAGGGCGGCGCTGAACCGGAAGCGGCCTGCAGCCGGGTGTGGACTCGTCTGAAATCATTGATCTCAGTTTACACAGACCACGCTCAAGCTCTCGCCAAAGTGTTCGTTTTGGTTTCAGGGAGCGCTCCCCGAACCGAACCGCCGCCCCCCCTGGCGACCAGCGCGCGAACCGCGCTTCGCGCTGAAAAACGAAGGCCTGAAATGAAACTGGCGTCCTCGCGGACGCCAGTCTCGTGACCGGCCTCAGGCCGGTGCCGAACACCCACCTCAGCCGGGCGAAGCCCAGCCTGTGGAGGCGCTTAGAACGACACCATCGTGCTCAGCGTCAGCGCGCGCGGGTTGATCCGCGGGGGCCGCCCGGCGACCGCGGCGTCGCTGCCGTTGACCCAGTAGTGGTCGTAGGATAGGCCCAACTTGACCTTGTCCATGACCCGGTAGTCCACGCCCACCGAGGCGTACGCACGGTTGCGGGACTCCGCCAGCTCGGTGCCGCGGCTGTCGGTCTCGACGACCTTCATGCGCGCGTTGCCGAGCTTGACGAAGGGCGAAAAGGTCTGCTTTTCCCACGGCGAGATCTTGATCGAGGCCAGCAGCGCCTTGGCCGACTGGTCGGCGTAGTGCGGGCCGCCGACGTCGACATCGGTCACCCGGGCGGTGCCGAGGTCGACATGGCCGAGCTCGAGCGCGACCTTCGGATGCGCCTGGTAGCCGATGCCGAAGTTGAAGCCGGCGTCGTGCTTGTTGTCACGGGTGACCAGCGGGTTGGCCGGGACCTCGCGACGCAGGTCGACGTACGAGGCCCCGAGGGTGCCGTAGACGTTGCTCCACGACAGCTGGGCTTGGGCTGCCGAAGCGGCGGCCAGGCCGGCCACGGCGGCGGCAAGGATGATCTTGGGATTCATGATTCAGAGAGCTCCTTGGTGAGCGGTGTGGGGGTCGGCCCGGCTTCAGAACGAGTGGCCGACGCCGACGTTGACCATGCGCTGGCGGTTGTTGCTGAGGGCCGCACCGAAGCGCACCAGCGTCGACGAGCGCACCCGCAGCGAGCCGCCGATGGCCAGCGCGTTCGCGTTCAGGTAGCTGCCGACACCGGCCGTGACGTTGAAGCGCTTGTTGGGGTCGACCTGCGGCATCGCGGCCAGCGCGCTGGCCATCGCCACGCCCGCGCCGAGCTGGCGGACGTTGACGGCGTCGAAGTCGTCCTTGCCGTCATAGACACCGTGCACCCGCACCGGGCGACCGTTGGTGGCGTTGCTGAACGTCGCCCCGTTGTCGTCCAGCGTCAGGCTGGTGGAGTTGGTGCCGCCGGACATCGTGGCCTTCGTCTCGGTGATGACCAGACCGTGGGTGTTGCCCTGGCCGTTGGTCAGCGTCAGACCCGCGGTGGATTCGACCGCCGGGGTACCCGCGGCCACAGGCACGTTGGTGATCTTGCCGTTGGCGTCCACCACCGTCTGCGTGGTGGTGACGTTCGTGCCCTTCATGACCACGGCCGTGCCGCCGCTGGTGGCGGCGTTGGAGAGATTGCTGGTGCCCGTGGCCCCCCTCACCGTCGTGTTGGCGGCGTCGCGCGACACGTAGTCCAGCGTGCCGTTGATGTAGACGTTGCCATCGACGAACAGGTTGCCGTTGATGAGGTTCTGGTACTGCTTGTTGCCGCCCAGGACGTTGCCCACCGTCGTGTTGGGCGCAATCGTCTGCGCCGTGTTGAACACCGTCATCCCGCCCGAACCCGAGGCGCTGGTGGTGCCGGACGTGCCGTTGGTGCCCAGCGAGGACAAGGGCCCCGCAGTCAGGCTGCCCACGGTGTTGGTCAGGCTCATCGTGGTGTAGCCGCTGCGCGCCGTCACTTCGTTCGTGTTGTACAGCCCCGAGTTGCCGATCGACACCGCCTGCGTGTTGGTGCCGGTGTTGACGTTGGTCGCGAAGTTGTTGACGGTGCCGGCCGTGCCGACGTTGACGTTGGTCGTGCCGCTGACGTTGTTGGAGCCGTTGGCACCGATGGCCGAGATGTTGTTGGAAGCCCCGGCGCCGTTGGCCACGAAGTTGTTCTGGGCGTTCGCACCCGTGGCTTCGACCGTGTTCAAGGCCGTGGCCGTCAGCCGGTTGGCACCGTTGGTGCCCGTGGCCGACAAGGTGTTCGAGCCGTTGGCACCGTTGGCTTGCAGCGCATTCAAGCCGCTGGCGCCCGTGGCCGACAACGTGTTGCTGGCCGTGGCCGTCATGCTGTTCAGACCGTTCGTGCCCGTGGCCGAAATCGTGTTCGAACCGTTGGCACCGTTGGCAGACAGCGCGTTCAAGCCGCTGGCGCCCGTGGCCGAGATCGTATTGCTGGTCGCGGCGCTGATGGCGTTGGTGGTGGCGGCGGTGATCGTGTTCCCACCGCTGGACAGCATGCTGTTCGACGCGCCCGTGATCACATTGGTACCGCTTTGGATCGTCGTGGTGTTGGCCGCATTACCGATCGTCACCGCCGCATTGCTGTTGCCGGTGTTGATGTTGGTCGCGGCGTTGTTGCTGGCGTTGATGTTGGTGACACCGGTGATGTTGTTCGCGGTGGTCGCCGTGATGTTGTTCGTCGGGCCGCTGATGGTGTTGCTGGTCGTCGCGGCGAACGTGTTGGTCGCACCCTGCACGGTGTTGGTGGAGGTTCCGACGATACCGATCGTGTTCGTGCCGCTCACGATCGACGTGGTGTTGGCCGAATTACCGATCGTGACCGCCGCCGTGCTGTTGCCGGTATTGATGTTGGTCGCGGCGTTGTTGCTGGCGTTGATGTTGGTGACGCCGGTGATGGTGTTCGTCGCCCCCTGCAGGATGTTGGTCGATGTGCCGGCGTTACCGATCGTGTTGGTCGTGTTGAGGTCCGAACCGAGCGTCGCGTCGCCTAAGGATTGCAGCGTCCCGGCGAGCGTGGCCCCGCCGAAGCCCAACTGCAACTGGGTGTCCGAGCCACTCAGCATCACAACTCCGGTGTTGTTGCCGATGCGGGTACTTCCAGTGCCTTCTCCGATACTGGTGAACGCATTGCCTGTGGAGTTGATCGAGGTCACCCCCGTGATGCTCGTGGTCCCCATGATCGAGTTGCTCGAGGTTGCGGAACCGAGCGTGTTCGAGGATCCCGCACCGGTGCCCAGGTTTGCATTGCTCGTGGAACTCAGCATGCCGGTGACCGCAACACCACCTTGGCCCACCACCGCTGATGCAAAGCCCGAACCCGACAACGTCACGTCGGGGCCCTGGGCCGACGTATTACCGATGAATGTATTGCCGCTGCCGCTGGTGTTGATCGTGGTTGTACCCATGATCGATACCCCGTTGGCAGATGGATTTGAAGAGCCGATACTCACGCCCCCACCACCGGCACCAATGCTGGTCGCCGCCGGACCAATCGAATTGATTGACGTGGTCCCGAGAATTCGGTTGCCGGAGGTTGCGCTGCTGGAGATGGAATTGCTCCCGGACGCAATGGACACGGAGCTGTTACCTTCAAGACGAGCCACGCCGTCGGTTGTGACAGACATGCTCGCCTGACTCAGGTTACCGTAATCTATGTTGTTGAAAATACCGTTGAAAATACCGCTTGTCGTAGAGTTGGAAAATATATAAACACCCTCAGAGGGTGCATTGCTGAAGTCGGAGTTACCGGTAATAACCACAGACCATGCAGAATCGATAAAATTATTTGGAACGTTGTTGACCTGAGCCATGGCAACGTTGGCGCCCATCAGTCCGAACACCGCCATCGATACCGCACTGAGCCGAATCTTCTTGTGAGCCTTCACGATCTCTTCTCCTTTGAATTTCGCCCGCAGGCGGTGTCATCGTTCACAAAACCATCTCTTTCTTGATGGAGATGCAGCCGGGGCCGGCCGCCATCAAGAACACCTTGGTGGCCGGACCGCCGTCCAGCACCAGCACGTCGCGCTTGAGCAGGCCGACGCGCCTGAGCGCACCGAACTGGCCCTGCGCCACGCTCTCGCAGTTCTGCGGCCAGTACACGACCGCGTCGTACGTCGCCCCGCACCCGTTGGCCTGGTTGGGCGCGAACGAGGCGGTGATGAAAGCGCTGGCCGGGCCGATGGGAACTTCCATCACGAGCGGCAGCAAGCGCTGGTCTGCCGACCCGACAGCACCCGCGCCCGGCGTCATGAGAAACGCGCCCGCCTCGGGCCCGAAACCCAGGAAGTTGCTGACCTGCTCCAGCCGCGCGGCGCAGCCGACCACACCGCGCTGCTCCGCAGCGCGGCGAATGGCGTTGCCCTGAAAGTCTTGAGCCTGCGCTTGAGCGGGAGCGGGAGCGGGAACAGGTGCCGGCGCTGCAACCGCCGCAGGAGCCCCACCGGCAGCAGGACGGTTCTGCGCCCAGGCGGGAAGGGCCGACACGATCCCCAAACCGCAGAGCACGGCACCTGCAGCCAGGCGGCGCCATGGGCTCGACGCGGACGCCGCGTGGGACGAGACGGCCGACGGCAGGGCCGACGGCAGGGCCGACGGCATGCGGCCCTGCCGTTCAGACACTTCAATCATTTCAAAATGTTAACGCATTCCAACAGCAACGCATTCGTTTGTGTTGTGCCTCTCATACAAAGCGGTAGAGACGACCGCTTGGGCGCATGCGCCACCGGGCGGCGCCGCGCAGCCCGCCAGGCACGCCTGCGCAGGCAGCGGGCCAGCCAAGCCGTCCGCGCGCAGACCTGCGGCCCCGTCGGCCGGCCCGCTGTGCAAGGCACCGAGCGCGACGACCACCAGGAGCGCAGCACCCATGGCCACGGGCGTCTTGAGGCCAGGCTCCATGTCAGCGTGTGTAAGTTATCTAACTTAGTTTACATGGCTTGCGCACTTGCGGCATACTCAGTTTTCGCAATAGCGTCAGTTGAAGGTGAGTTCCTTCCCGAGCGCATTTCCGAGCGAGGGCTCCCCGGGCGGGCGGGTGGCGCAGTGGCAGCGGCAGCACCGCCGCCGTGGTCGCAGCGCGCCTCTCGTCCCGGGGCACGACCCGGCCCAAATGGGGGAAGGCTCTCAGCCTCTCAGTCGCTGAACCCCGGGTCGCGCAGCTCACCCAGCGGGCTGACAGTCACGCGCCGGGCGCCCCACTTGCGGGCCGTCTCGGCCGAGACGATGGCATTTACCAGCGTCTTGTCCTGGGCTTCCATGCGGCGCTTCGCGTCCGCCTCGTTGTGTTCGCACAGGTGGATGCGGCCGTCCTGGGAGACCATGCGCACGCGCATGAGGCGCAATTGCCCGCGCACCTCCATGCGCACGCAGTCGCCCTTGAACAGGCGCATCACCAGCGGCCGGCCGCTGGCGGCGCGGCCGGGGTGGCGCAGGCGCTCGGCGCCATGCCGGCGCACGAGGTCGTAGACCGCAAAGGTCGTCAACACCTCGCTGTGCCAGCGCCCGTCGGCATCGCGAACGACCTCGACGCAGGCATTGCTGTCGCTCTTGTAGCCCTTGTAGGCGCGCGGCTCGCCGTCCTCGTCCAGCCCGTGCCGGTGCGCGGCCCGCGCGTCGGCGATGGGGATCACGCTCAGGTTCAAGACGACGCGCTGCCGGTCGGCCTGGCCCGGCGTGCGGGCCGCCACCTCGCCCGAGCCGCGCAGGCCGTAGGCGGTGTCGCGGTGCAGCGCGCCCTCGTGCCCGTGGTCGGGGCGGTGGCTCACCAGCACCGCCTGCGCGGCACGCTGCACGTGCTGCACGAAGGTGGGCCAGGGCGGCGCGAAGGCCTCGACGAGACCGCTCGCGTCCGCGTGCCGGGCCCGAGCTGCGGCCGCCGCCAGCCCGCCCAGGGTCCGTTCGTCGGTGATGCCGACGACGCAGGCGTCCACCGCGTGCCGGCGGTGGTCGTGCAGGTGGCCCGGCGCCTCGCGGCCGAGCGCGTCGTTCACGCCCAGCTGCTGGCGCAGCAGGGCCGTCAGCCGGCCGGTGACCACGCGCGACGTGGCCGGGCACAGGTGCTGCAGGTAGCGGCGCAGCAGGTGGCTGGCCGCGTAGTCGTCCTGCAGGGCGCGGCTGATGCAGTCGGTGTGGCCGCGCAGCCAGGCCTGCAGACCGTCCCACTGCAGGCGCTCGCGCTTGTCGGCGGGCAGGCGGGCCCCGCCCGGCAGCAGGGCACCGAAGGCGGCCTGCTCGCCGTCGCCCTCGGGTGCGAAGGCCTCCCAAGGGGTCTGCAGGCCCTTGCGCAGCCGCGCCTGCCGGGTGGTCAGGGTCTTGTTGGACAGGCTGTCGTCCAGCGTCAGGCTGAAGGGCAGGATGTGGTCCACCACCGCCTCGCCCGACAGCACCATGGCCGCGGTCAACGGCGCGCCGGTGTAGGGGCACTTCCGGTCGGCCTCGTCCTCGCCCAGTTCCTGCCACAGCCGCAGGCGCTGCACGACGTCCGGGCGCACGGTATCGGGGCTGATGCCGAGCTGCGCGGCGGCGGTCTCGCGCAGCTGCTGCGCCTGCGCCTGCAGGTAGCGCTGCCGCCGCG
The DNA here is from genome assembly GCA_027491255.1 of Rubrivivax sp. Lineage (GTDB taxonomy): Bacteria > Pseudomonadota > Gammaproteobacteria > Burkholderiales > Burkholderiaceae_C > Rubrivivax. The sequence continues at coordinate 16,787 of JAIXWM010000036.1, forward strand.
CGTCGCGCCGGCGCTGCTCGCTCGAGCGCTTGAGCTCGCGCGCGATCTCGGCCACCATCTCGGCCGGCCGGCCGTAGCGCTCGACGAGCGCGTTGACGACGAGCCGGACCTGGTTGAGCCCGATGTGCAGCGAGGGGTCGGCCACGCGGCCCAGGCGCGTCTCCTCGGCGTCCTGGGCGCGGCCGGTGCCGTGACGCAGGTGCTGCAGCAGCACGACGCCGTAGTAGGGCAAGCCGGCGCCACCGTCCCCAGGGGCGGTTGCAGGGCCGGTGCGGCCATCGTCCTGCGGCCAGGCCAGGCCGGCGGCCTGCGCGGCCGCGCGCAGGCTTGCGGCCCCGGCCCGCAGCGCCGGCAGCACGCGGTCCAGCGCGGCCGCGCTCAGCGGGCAGTGGCCCGACGGCAGCCGCAGGGCCGAGATGCGGGCCGCCGCCACCGCGTCGACCCCGGCCTGCGCCTGCAGCCACTGCGCCAGCGCGCCGTCGTCGGTCTCCTGCACGAGCCGCCGCACGATCTCGTCCTGCAAGGCTTCGGGCAAGGTCGCCCAGCGCCGGCCGAAGGCGTCGCTCTTCGACAGCAGGGCCGAGGTGGCGTTGCCGCGGATGTCCTGGCGGCCCGTGCCGACGCCGCTGATGTGGGCGTCCGCGGGCAGGTCCAGCAGTTCGCGCAGCCGCGTGAAGCTCAGGGACACGGTGCGCTCGAGGGCGCGCAGCAGTTTTTCGCGCTGGGCCTCGGTCAGGGCGACGTCGGCCGGGCTGCCGCGCCAACGCAGCCGCAGCGCCTGCAGCTCGACGAGGATGCGCAGACGCTGGGCACTGGGCAGGGCGGTTGGGGCGCGGGGCTCGCAGGGCAGCAGCAGGCAGCGGCCGGGCTCGGGCCGCTGCCGCCCGCGCTCGTGCAGCAGCGTCTCGCGCAGGGCGTCGCGGGCGGCGTCGCTGCACAAGGCCGGCGAGAACGCGCGCTGCCGCTCCCACAGCAGGTCGAACTCGGCGGCGATCATGGTCCGGTCGGCCAGCGGCGGCAGCTCGCGGGGACGCCCCCGCCCTGCCCCGCCCGTCGGTTGGGCAGCCTCGCCCGTCGCGGTTGCGGTGGTCGCGGTGGCCGCTGTTGCCGCTGTTGCCGCTGTTGCCGCTGTTGCCGCTGTTGCTGCTGTTGCCGCTGTCGCCGCTGTCGCAGCTGTCGCCGGCTTCATCAGGCGCCGGCTGACCGGCGCGCGCGTCAGCAGGCCCTGGCGCAGGCGCGCATTCAGCCACTCGCCCACCGTGCGGGCGCCGCTGCGCTGCATGGCCTCGCGCGTGGCCTGCACGGCCTGCCGCTGCAGCCCGTCGGCCTCGTCGTTCGCGCCGAGCGCGCGCTCGAGCAGGATGCCGCGGCGCTGGTTCAGGTGGAACAGCGCGCGGCCGAGCTCGTGCGGCGCCAGCGGCTGGTCCAGGCCGCGCGTGCGCAGCTCGTAGGGATCCAGCTGCTCGAAGGCGCGCCGCGCCTGCGCGTCTGCCGGGAAGAAGCCGTGCGCCACCAGCAGCGCCATCAGCCGCTCCTTGCGCCGGACCTGGCGCTGGCGGCGCCGCCGGCGCGCGCGGGCGTAGCGGCGCTGAGCCCCCAGGGGCTCACCGGTCTTCGGGTCGCGCCCATCGGCGAACACGCGCACGCCGGCCCGGATCACGGCCATCGGACAACCCTGGGCGTCGAGCCTGATCGCAGACCAGCCCAGGAAGCCCGACCCGAGAGACAGGGCCAGCCTGTACCTCATCCCCTCACCCGAAGAAAATCATTTGCACCAGTTTTGGTGTATCTAATACAATGCTAACCGTTCTAATCGTTCGGAAATGCGCTCAGGAAGCTAACAAGCTGAAAGATGCGTCAAATGCGAGGGCCGCTATATGCGGCCCTTTTGTTGTGCGCCCGGCACGGGCGCACTCTTGGAGGCGCAAGTCTCTCCCGAGAGTTGATCACAGCGACCAAAGCGAAGGGCTACTGCACGAGGGCTCTCGTGACCGGTGCGCTGGCGCCGAAACTGACGGTGAAGACCAAGGCGCCGGTCGTGGCGGTGCGCCGCTCGACCACCCGCGTGCCGGCGTAGGCGGCCGTGGATACCGTGTGATTGTCGGGACGTCTCCGTCCAAGGCGATGGCGGGCACCTCAGCGCGCACCGCCTGGGCACCCGCCCGCGTGGCATTCGGGATGGAACGGTAGCTCGAGGGCGTCGGCTCGACGGTCGCACATCCTGCCAGGACGAGCAGCGCAGCGCCCAGGATCGACACCCGCCAGATGCCTTGTTGTCCGGTGGCCATGCGGATTGATTTGTAAGAAACGGTGTGGTGGCGTTACACTGTTTTTGCTTCTTCAGCCCCGGAGTGGCGCCTCGAGTGCTGCCACCCCGAGCGGCCCCGTCGACGCACCCGTGAGGCGGCGTCGCTGCGACAGCGCCGTGGGGCCCGCCGTGGCGGCATGACATGCGTGCCAACGGCCTGGGATCGGGCCGTGACGGGCAAGAAGTTATGTAAACTATTCCAGGTGTCTCAGTCCGTCCCGTCTCGTGTGGGCGGCTGGTGATCAAGCGGGGCAACAGCCCGATGGACTTGGCCAGGCAGGTCGCCCGCTTCCTTCCTTCACCCTTCACTCAGAGAGTGGTACATGTTTCAGCAACTGGTTCCTGTCAACAAGTCCCGTCACGCAGCCACCCGGATCAAGCAGATCGAGGGCTTCGGCTTCGCATCGCAGTTCCACATCGCCTCGGTCATGGTGCACGAGTTCGCGCGCGCCTCGGCCATCTACCCCGTGGTCTTCCTCGAGGACAAGGCCCAGGACGAGTTCCGTCCGGTGGCGCTGATGGGCCTGGAGCAGGGTGAGAACCTGTTCGTCGACGCCCAGGGCAAGTGGGCCGCCTCCTACGTGCCGGCGATCATCCGCCGCTACCCCTTCGCCCTGGCGAGCACCGGCCAGGAAGGCCAGTTCACCGTCTGCATCGACGAAGGCAGCGAACTGGTGAACCAGACCGAAGGCGTGGCCCTGTTCGACGACAAGGGCGAGCCCTCGTCCGCCATCGAGAACGTCAAGCGCTACCTCGGCGAGCTGCAGCAGATGGACGCCTTCACCCGGTCGTTCAGCAAGTACTTCGCCGAGCACAACCTGTTCACGCCGCTGAACATGCGCGTGCGCCAGGGCGAGCAGGCCCGTAACATCACGGGCTGCTATGTCGTCAACGAAGAGCGCCTGAACAACCTCTCGAACGACCGCTTCCTCGAGATGCGCGAGAAGCGCTACCTGCCCGCCGTCTACGCCCACCTGGTGTCGCTGGCCCAGATCGAGCGCCTGATGCAGCTGAAGGAAGAGCGCGGCGCCAAGGCCGCAGCCGCGCTGAACTGAGCGCGCCGGGCGCGCAGTCCTGGCACGCCCCCGCCCGGCTGCGCGCACGATCATGTCGTGCCCCGAAGCGGATCAGGCCCTGGAGCCTGGACTTCGGGCGATGACGCAGGTGGATCCATCCCCCTGCAGCGTCTCGGGCGTCGCCGAGCTGGCGGTGCTCGAGCCGCACGAGTGCGGCGTATGGTGCGAACAAGTCCTGGCGCTGCGCGCGCAGTGGACGCCGCGCCACCCGAGCCTGCCCTTCTTCACGCTGGGGCTTGCGGCCTACCTGGACTTCGCACGCCGTGGCAATCCGCCCGCGACCTACCGCAGCTCTGCGCTGCGATCGCACTACAACGCGCTGCTGAGTCGCCATTTCGGTGGCCTGCTCGAGGCTTGCCGCACGGCGCTGGCCGTCCACACCGGCCTGGCCACTCGCTTCGCGCCTGATCGCGCGTCGCTTCCGGGCTTCCACATCCACCTGCCGCATCCCGTGTTCGTGGGCGAGGTGGCCAGCGTCCACCGCGACCTGCAGTTCCGCGACGTCTTCCCGGACGTGCCGGCCACGCGGGACGACGTGCTGACCTTCACGGTGCCGATCGCCTTGCCGGCCGGCAGCGGGATCAACTTCTGGTCAGGCACCGAGAAGCGTTTCCTGCCCTACCATCTGGGCCGGATGCTGGTCCACGACGGACTCTCCACGCACCAGGCCGTGCTGCACCCGCAGAACCGGGACACGCCGCGGATCATGCTCCAGGGGCATGGCTTGCGCCATGCCGATGCCCTCGTACTCTACTGGTGACCGGTCGAAAGGAGAGCCGCCCGTGACCTCGGCAGCACACCGCGAACCCCCGTTCTGGAATGAGCAGCTGCACCGCATCCCGTGGTGCCTGGAGTTGTTGGCCAAGGCGGCGCAGATCCGTGACGAAATCCTGGAATTCGTCTCGAGCAGCCGGCCGTTCATGCCCTATCCGAAGTACGGCAACCTGTACAGCAACACCTGGGACGCCTTCCCGCTGTCGATCTTCCAGGGCGAGCACATCGAACTGTCGCGCAAGAGCCTGGAGATCAACATGTCGCCCCTGGTGGCGGCCTACCGCAAGCGCCTTCCCGCAGCCTCGAGCGTGATCGGGCCGCTCGAGGCCGAAGGCGTGCTGCGCAACGTCTTCGTCAGCCGCCTCATCCCGGGGTCGATCATCCACCCGCACCGCGGCTGGACGTCGGATTACCTGCGCATCCACCTGGGCCTGGTCTGCGACCCGGGCTGCGCCATCACCGTGGGGGACGAGACGCGCACCTGGCAAGCGCTCGAGCTGCTCGCGTTCAAGGACGGCGGGCCCTATCCTCACAGCGTGGTTCATCACGGGACCAGCGCACGGCTGGTCCTGTCGCACGACCTGCGGCTGGATTACGTCGCCCGCTTCATCCCCGAAGTGCTGCCAACGGCTTGCGCGGCCACTCCTGCCGCTGCGTGAGCAGCGGGCTGCGCTGCTGCCGGGCGATGTAGCGCTGGGTGACGCGGTTGCAGTCGAACTCGCTGCGCAGCATGGAGATCTGGATCAGGTCCTCGTAGGTGCCGGATTCCTCCTTCCATACCGCCTGGCGCAGCACGCCCTCGCGCCGGAAGCCGAAGCGCTCCTGCAGTTCGGCGACGATGGCGTTGTCGCGGTAGATCAAGCCCTGGACCTTGTTGAGCCCGAGGGTGTTGAAGGCGAAGGACAGACTGGCGAGGTAGCTGTCGCCGACGGCGAAAGCCGTGTCGTGGCCGGGCAGGATGCCCATGATCTGCTCGGCCACGCGGTTCTGGAAACTGATGTTGACGAACATCGACAAGCCGATAGGCTGCTCGCCGCGGAAGACGACCCACTGCACGGCGCGGCTGTGGGGTATCAGGGCGGTGTGATCCTGCGTCAGCACATGCAGCAGGTCGCGTGGCGTCAGGTCGGCAGGCACGTGCTTGAGCCGCCGCGAGAACTCGCGGTCCAGCATGGCCGACCACACGAAGTCGAAGTGCTCGGGTGTCCGTCGCACCAGACGGATCGCGCCGAACTCCAGCGGTTCCCACCACTGGGGTCGGTGCCACAGCGCCAGGGCCTGCAGCTCCTGGACGTCCGGGTAGCGCCGCGCGAGTCTGAACACCGCCTCCTGCGCGGCGGCCAGCCCCTCGTTGCGGCGCACCCGCTCGAGCCAGTCCGCCACCTCCGCGATCTCGGGCGGAGGGTCGATCTCATAGGCGCCGATCACGGCTTGTCAGCCTGCGGCTGCGGCACGGGGGCTGCAGCCGTGGGGCGGTTCAGCTCCTGCCGCGTCAGCGCCAGGTCCAGCCTGCGGCCGACCTCCTCGCGCGAGATGCGCATGACGCTCAGCTGCATCGCCAGCCGCTCGCTCTCGGCGTCGATGAACGCCAGCGCCTTCAGGTGGGACTTGACCTCGTCGCTGAGCGTGTCCACGTCGTAGGTCACGCCGTTGATCTTGACATGGGGCATACACCAGGCTCCTGGACCGATTCATTCGGAAAACGAAAGCTGACCCGCGACCTTGCTCTCGCGATCAGCCAGACGGCGCCGCTGCGCGGCGGCCTTGGACTGCAACAGCACCTGCGCCAGGCGCACCAGTGCGGCACCGCCGCGCGGATGCAGCGCCAGCGGGATCAGCAGCGGCGACAGGCGAGCGTAGACGATGCCCATGGAGCGCATCAGCATCTCGTCCTTCAGGCACATGAAACCGACCGCAGACCCCGGGGCACCCTGCCGGCCGGCACGCCCGTAGAGCTGCCATTCGATGCGCCGGGCGTCGTGGGGCTCGAACATCAGCACACGCAGCCCGCCCGTCTCGACCGCGCCCGGGCCGAGAAGGATGTCCGTGCCTCTACCGGCCATGTTCGTCGACACCGTCACGGCCCCCGGGGTGCCCGCACGCTCGACGATGAGCGCTTCCTGCGCGTGGTGCTTGGCGTTCAGCACGTGGTGCTCGATGCCGGCCTGCGCCAGGGCCTGGGACAGGCGCTCCGTGTCGGCGATCTTGCGTGTGCCCACCAGCACCGGCGTGGCCTGGGCGTGGCTGCGCCGCACCTCCTCCACCACGGCCTCGAAGCGGGCGTCGAGGTCCACGAAGACGCGCAGCCCCTCCTGGCGCAGGCGGCTGGGCACCCGCGGGGCGACCGGCACCACCGACAGGCCGTAGCTGCGCCGCAGTTCGCGCTCGATGCCCTGCAGCGTGCCGCTGGCGCCGCACAGGCGGTGGTAGCGCTTGAAGAAGTTCTGGAAGGTCATGCGCGCCACGGTCTTGGGCGGGCTGCTCAGCTCGAGCCCTTCCATGGCCTCGATGGCCTGGTGGATGCCGTGGCTCCAGGACCTGCCCGCCATCACCCGACCCGTGGCCTCGTCGACGATGGCCACCTTGCCTTCCTCGTCGACCAGGTATTGCCGGTCGCGCTTGTAGACGTGCCGGGCCATCACCGACAGCGACACCACGCCCTGTGCGCGTTCGGGAAAGCGCCAGAAGGCCGGCAGCATGAAGGACATCTCGTCGATGCGTTCCTTGCCGCGCGTGGTGAAGCGGATGTCGGGCACCGGCTCGGTCTTGACGACGTAGTCGGCCTCGTGCTCCAGGCTCTCGAAGATCTGCTTGCCCGCCAGCACGGCCTCGACGAGCATGGGGTTGTCGTCGGCCGAGGAGATGATCAGCGGTGTCGTCGCCTCGTCGATGAGGACGCTGTCGGCCTCGTCGACGATCGCCGCCCACAGCCCGCGCCCGACCGGCTTCTGGTCGCCGGGGCTGCGCTGCATCTCCCACAGCAGGCGCTGCGTCGGCGCCTTGTCGCCGCCGATGAGCAGGCTGTCGCGCAGAAAGTCCGCCAGCAGCTGTTTGCCCGTGGCGTAGACGATGTCCTGCGCGTAGCAGAAGGCCAGCTCGTGCGGCGGGGTCTCCGCCGTCGCCGCCACCGTGCCGAAGCCGGCCATCTGGAGCAGGGGCCGCATCAGGGCCGCGTCACGGTCGGCGAGGTAGTCGTTGGCGGTGACGACGTGGCAGGGCCGGCGCGCGGCCGCATACAGCGCCGCGGTCATCCCGATCGCGAGAGTCTTGCCTTCACCAGGGGAGAGCTGGACCAGGTGGCCGTTGTGCATCTCCAGGGCGGCGATGAGCTGGGTGTCGTGCGGCGTCATGCCCAGGACACGTTTCGAGGCGATCGCCCACAGACCGAGCAGATGCCCGCGCAGGCCGCGCATCTCGGCGCGTCGACCGCCATCAGGGTCGTACGGCGCGCCCGCGTAGCGCAGCCTGCGCGAGGACTCGGTGAGCTGCCGGCGCAGCTCGGTGTCGGTCAGCTTGGCGTGCTCGTCGATGCTCGCCTTGACCTGCCCGAGCTCACGCAGCGTGTCGCCGCGCGCGCGACCGCTGAGGAGTTCCAGCCGCACACGCCACTCGTCCAGGAACGGCCGCGTCGCTGAGGGATCACGGGGCGGATGCCAGGCCAGCACCGTGCCCGCGGTGGGGATCGTCATGCGAACCGGTAACGCTTCTGCAACAACTGCTGCAGGGACTCTGCCAGCCGCTCATACAGCGTCCGCCCGGGCAGCGCCATGCGTACCGCGCCGCGCAGGCCGTGGTGCAGCGACAGGTCCTGGCGCTGCGCCGTGGCAGTCAGGGTCGCCCGGATCTCGAAGAATTCCTCGGCCGCCACGTCCCCGCGCGCGTTGTCGGCCTTGACCGGCAGGTCGCCTCCGCCCAGCCAGCCCAGCGCTGCCGACGGCAGTCGGTCACGCTGGTAGGGCACGAGCACCACGCGCTCGACCGCGATGTCCTGGTCGGCCTGACCGACCAGTCGCAGCACCGCCTGCTCGGGTTGGCTGCGAAAGAGCTCGCGCGCACGCTCCTGGGTGATCACGGCGACGAACTGGAACCCGGATGACTGGTCGAGCACATGGCCGAGCACCGCGCCGCGAGGGATCCACGACCCCACCCGTTCCCAGCCCTCGGTGGCCACGTAAAGGCCGTCGTGCGGCGCCTTGACAGTCAGCTCTGAGCGACGGTCCCGCAAATCCTGCAGCCGCTGGCGCTTGGCCGCCGTCTGCTCTTCGAGCGCGCGCAGATCGGCCACGCGGTTCACGACCGCCATGCGCTGGAAGGCGAGCAGCTCGTCGAGTTCCAGCTGGGTCTGCTCGATTTCCAGCCCGAGCGACTCGTCGTCGAACCACATCAGCGCATCGGATTTGCGCACCGGCTGCCCGTTGCCCATCAACGCCCGGTCGAGCTTGGCATCCATGGGCGCGAAGAGCACGGACTCGCGGCTGTGCTGCAGCACACCCTGGGCCGTTATCGAGTGCGGAAACGGCACCCAGAAGACGATGACGGCCAGCGCGCCGACAACGAGCCCCGCCCCGCCCCAGGCGCGCGCGCGATGGGCCTGCACCCGCTGCCCGGCCAGGTGCACCAGGCCCTTCCACAGCGGCCCGAGCAGGAGCATGTGGAGCGTGATGGCCGCCACCACGACCCCCAGCCCGAACCACAGGTCCATCACGAGCAGGATCACCGCAAAGGAGACCACCAGGCGATAGGCAAAGCTCAGGGGCGCATACAGGATGAACCACAGGCGCTCGCCGTGTTCGTCCACCGGCGCTTGCGCCGCGTGGCTGCCCAGCAGATAGCGGTCGGCCAGGTACATCCAGTACTGCTGGGCCTTCTGGTAGAAATTCGGGATGTCGAGGAAATCCGCCAGGACGTAGTACGCGTCGAAACGCAACAGCGGATTGCCGTTGAAGACGATGCTCGAGACCGAGCCGATCATCATCACGTTGAACGCCAGGCTGTTGACCAGCCCCGGGCCGGTGACCGCCCAGACCACGGCGCCGAGGGCGGCCATGAACAGGTCGACGATCATGCCGGCGCCGCTGACGAGCATGCGGTGCCATCGGTTCGGGAACGACCAGCTGGCCGTGGTGTCGACGTAAGGCAGGGGCGTCGTCACCAGGAACATCAAGCCGAAGGCATGGACCTCGCCGCCGAAGCGCTTGCACGCCAGGCCATGGCAGATCTCATGCACCATCTTCATGACCGCCAGGCAGGCATACAGCCAGGGCAGGTTCGTCCACGCGAAGACGCCCTGGCTGCGGTCGGCGATGGATTCCGCGTGCGTGGCCACCACGTACGCGCCGGCCAGCATCCCCAGAACCCACAGCCCGGGCAGCAGCCACCGCGGCAGGCGCCGCAAGACGCCGTCGACCGCGCTGAGGAAGTTGTCCGGGTCCCAGACAGGGACGCGGAAGTAAAGGAAAGAAAGCAGCTTGGCCCGCAGTTCCTTCTGCCGGGTCTTGCCCACCCTGAGCGCGATCTCGCGGTGGTCGCCGGACTCGCTGAAGTGCAGCAGGTTCGAGACGTGCAACTGCGACAGCAGCTGCACGACCTCCTCCTGGCCGGGGGCCCGTTCAGGCCGCTCGCGGATGCACGCCTGCCAAGCCTCGTCCACCGTCACGTCCGGGCGCAGTCCGCGAACGAATTCGTAAGCCTCGGGCGTGATGCGGAAGAAGCGGTGCGAGTAGCCGTCCTCGAGCACCACCCAGGGGCGCCCGCGGTAGACCTGACGCGAGACCCGAACACCCGGCAGCAGGCTCACGCGTGAGCCGGCAATCTTGTACCAGGCGTCGCTGTAGATCGCACCCGACATCGCTCAGCTCACCACCAGAAATGAAGCCGCAGGGTGTCGATGGCGCGGTGGAACAGAATCCATGCCACGTTGCGCTGGCCCGCCTCGATCTTGGCCAGGCCGGTCATGCCGGGTCGCCACCAAGCATCGGGGGAATCAAGGATCCGCGCCTTGACCAGGAACTGATTGCCCTGCTCGCCCTTGACCTGCGCCATCGGCACGAAGTGGGTCACCCGGAATCGGATCTCGCGCGAGGTCTGGCTGAGCAGGATGAGCGATCCCTCGGCATCCTGCTGCAGCGCACGGATGTCGCGCTCCGGGACCTGCATGACCACGTACAGCCCCTCGACCGCGGCAATGCGGAAGAGCAAGTCGCCGCGGCGTACCGTCGACCCGAGAAGATTGCGTCGGTCGCCCTCGACCACCACGCCGTCGAACGGCGCCTTGGCCTCGGCGGTCTCGATCAGGCTCTGGACGCGTTTCATCCTCGCCTGGGCCTGCTCGCGCCGGAAGCGCGCGACCTGGGCCTCGGCCAGAGATGCCGCGGCGCGTGCCTTGTCCTCTTCGGCCGCATAGCGCCGGATCTCGGAGCCCACCTCGAGCTCCTGCTGTCTCAGGTCGGTCGCGTCCATGCGCGCGAGCGTCTGATCCTTGCGGATCATGTCGCCCACATCGGCCATCACGTCGAGCACCCGGCCGTCGTTCGGGGCGGTCACCACGCGCGTGCTGTCCGTCGTCAGCTGCGCCGAGGCCTCGACCCGGTAGGGAAGGCTGCCGAAGGCCAGGAACAGCACGCTGGCGCCGCAGGCCGCGGCAGCGAACTTGACCCACGGGCGACCGGGGCCGAAGAGCAGTTCCAGGCGGTCCAGGGCCTTGCGTCGCCAGCGCTTGCCCCACCACATGTGCTCGAGCTGCCCCTGCGCGAGGCCGGGCTGCACCATGTCCAGGACCGCGGTGAGCTGATCGACTTCCTCGTCGCTCACCTCGTCCTTCTCGATCACGCACACCAGCACGGCCTCGGCCAGACCGGACCGGTTGCGGATCGGAACGCTGAGCACGCCGTCGGCGTCCTCGAGGGCCCCGAGCAGCAGCTGATGGGCTGGCGGACCGGCGAGCAGGGACGACGGGTTGCCGTCGGTCGCCGCAGATCGCCAGGCCCGGATGCGGGAGTCCGTCGACAGCACCTCCAAGGCTGCAGCCTGCAGCGCCTGGACCATGCGCGACGTTCGCTCGAAGCGGTCCACGTGGCTGACGGCCAGCAGCTCGGCCGCGCCGGCGCGCCGCCAGACCAGAGCCACCTGCCTCAGCCCGTACAAGGCGGCCACGCCGTTGACCAGCGCGAGGGAGGCTTCACCGAAATGACGCGCCTGCATCACCTCGGCGGCCACGCTCATCAGCGCCAGCATGTGGCGGTCCGGCCCTTCGACCAGGGCCCCGCTGGCTCGGGCTGCAGGCAAGGCACTTTCGACCAGCGGCGCCACCGCCAGCGACGGTGGTGCTGCGCGCCTTTCACGCCGGCGCACGTCCTTCACCAGCATGGCGCGGATGAGCGCCTCCTTCAGGTGCGCGCGCTCGCGCTCGGGAAGGGCCATCACGACGACGCTGGGCACCTCGTCGAGCAGGCCGACCGCCAGCAGCACCAGGCCCATGCCGTCGCTGCGGCGCCAGGCGTCGTGGGCATACCCCTGCTGCCGTGCACCGGACAGCAGCGAGGGCGGCAAGGCCTCGAAGAGAGCCTGCACCGCCGGCCCGTCACCGAAGCTGCCGAGCACCGCCGCCGGCCGGCCCTCGGTGCAATCCACCACCAGCGCAAGCTCAGCGCGCACCACCGCCGCCAGGCCCTGGGCATAGCGGTCGTGGAAGTCGGCCTCGTCACCCCGGCCTGCCAGCAGCGCCAGCAGGGACTCGATCATCAGCACAGGGCTGTCCGAACGGACGGCAGCAGTCACGACCGGCGCTTCGGGTTCAGTTGGGCCGCTGGGCGCCCGGCAGTTTCAGGATGCCCTTGACGCCGGGGCGCAGCAGGCCGCGCGGATTCGCGAACACCGCGCGGACTTCGGACAGCCCGCTGGCCGGATCCGCCACTGGCGAGACGAACTGCACCTGGCCCTCGGCCGTGATCAGCCCCCGCCCTGATTCGAAGCCGGCGCTCAGCTTGGCCCCGACCCGGACCGCCGCCAGGGCCTCCAGCGGCAGGCTGAATCGCAACTCGACATTGGTGGCGTCGACGATGCGCAGCACGTTGTCACCCGGCTTGGCCCATTCGCCGACCTCCAGGGGCGCGTCGACGACCATGCCGGCGACGGGCGCACGCAGGGTGCGCTGCCCGAGATCGGACTTCGCCTGGTCGAACTCGACCTGCTCACGTCGCTTCTGCGTCTGCAGCTGGACGAGCCGGCCATTGGCGCTGACCGTCTCCAGGCGCTGCTTGAGGAGCTCTTCCCGCGAGATCGAGGACGTGGTGTTCGCCACGGACTCCATCATCCTCTGCAGTTCGGCCATGACCTCGACACGGGCGCGCGAGGCGGCCAGCTCGGATTCGTCCTCGACGATGATGCCGCGGCGGCGCAGCTCGAGCTGCTGCACCGTGCTGTCGAGCTCGAGCAAGGCCTGCCCCTCGCGAACCCACTGCCCGGGCTTGACCAGCACACGCTGCACCACCCCGGCCACCGGAACGCTCATCTGGATGTCGGACAGCGGGTGCACCAGCCCCACATACTCCGCGGCCTGGACGACGCCGCAGACACCCACGGCCAGCAACGCCGAAGCGAACGAGCGGGCCAGATCAAGCGGACCGAGGGCCTGCCAGAGCCGCGTGCGGGCCCCGGCGAGGAAAGCGCCCGGCGTCATGGCGCCACCGGCATGGACGTCTCGACCCCGTGCGCGTCGAGCAGCGTGCCATCCGCCAGGGCAAGCGACAGTCGTGCCGTCTCGACCCGACCTGTGGCCTCGAGGGTGCGGATCTGGGACTCGATCAGGTCCTGCTCGGCCAGCATCAGGCTGGGCGGAAGGGCCACGCCGGCCGCCAGGCGTCTGCGTTCATCCTCGAGGAACTGCCGGCGCATGGCCAGCTCCGAGCGCCGGAGCTCCAATTCACGCAGCGCCGAAGTCAAGGCCCAGAGACGGGCCGACAGGTCGTTGGCGAATGCAGAGGTGATGGCCTGGATCTCCGCATCCGATTGCGACACCCGCAATTGCTGGGCGAGGAGTTGCGCCTGCGTCTTGCGGCCCCCGAAAGCCCCCAGTTCCATGTTCAGACCCAGAGACCACTCGGGGTAATTGCCGCGGGACACCGTCGACAGCGACGAGGACACCTTCGGTTCCGAGCCGGAGGAGGTGTAGGAGAACTGAAGGTCGACCGCCGGCTTGGCCTGTTCGCGCGCGAAAGCCAGCCGCAGCAAGCCCTGCTCGCGCCGCAAGCGCGCGATCTGGTAGGCGGGCCACTGCACGACGGCCCGCTCGGCAATACGCTCGACCGCCTGTGGCGTCCAGCCGGCGTCCACAGGCTGCAGCGTCATGCCGTCAAGCTGGCTGGCGTCGAGATTGAGCGCGCTCAGCAGGCGCACCCGCGCGTCGTCGTGGGCCTGGGCCGCCTTGCCCGCCTCGGACAGGCGGTCCAGGCGCAGCCGTTCGACCTCGGCCACCGCACGTTCGGCCATGCGGCCGGAGCGCACGCGCTGACGCGCGTCGTCGAGCTGCGCGTTGCTGGTGCGAACCAGCTCGTCGCGCAGCTTGCGGGATTCCGCCGCGAACCAGGCCTGCCAATACAGGGACAGGCCCTCGCCGACCACTTTCTGCAACTGCTGCCTGAACTGCCACGCCGCGACCTGCGCTTCGAGTTCGGCCACCCGCTTGTCGGTCTCGGTGTACTGGATGCCCCGGCCGCGCATGAGGGGTTGGCGAAAGGCCAGCACCAGCGCCGAGGAGGCCCGGATTTCAGGCGGGTACCTGGCAGGATCGTTGCCTTCGAGCGTGCGGGTGCGGACCGTGGCACTGACGTCGCCACCGGTAGGCGACTTCTGGCGCACCCCGACTTCCAGCGTGTTGCCCTGCTCCTCGAGCTTGAGGAACAGCCCCTTGTTCTTCAAGGCGTCGTCGAGGATTTCCTGCGACGTGCGCTGCCGGTCGGTCAGGGTCCGGCGGATGGCGCCGAAGACCACGGGCTCGTACAGAGCAGCCTCGGCCCTGAAGAGGGCACTGGCGATCGATGCCGAATCGCGCGCGTACGCCAGCTCCAGGCTGCGCGTGACGAGCAGTTGCGCCACCGTGTTCGGCTGCAGCACGGCCACCTGCGCAGCGGCCGGCGCCGTCTGCGGCGTCGGCGGCGTCGGCGGCGAAGCCACCGGCTGGGCCTGCAGGCCGCTGGCAGCCAGAACCCCGGCGACCCCGACGATCAGGCTGGCGGCCCGGCATGCTGCGGGAGAACGGCCGCGCACGCGGCCCGGCAACACATCACTTCGCATGGCGCGAGCGACCGCTGGCGGACTTGGCGGACTCCGGTGCGGCCGACCGGGCCTCCTTGTCCTTGCGCATCTGCACCAGACGCTCGACCTGCGGCAGCGACATCAGGTGCGCGTAGATCGCCGGCAGGAAGCGCTTGCGACGCAACTCGAGGAAGGTTTCGTCGTCCAGCTCGTTGAGCTTCTCTTCGTTGACGACGTGACAGCCCGTGACGTTGCGGGTGCGGTCGCCGGACGCGATGCGCATGCTCAGCGGAGTGAGGAGATCGCGGGCGACGAGGAATTCGACGAACTCCCGGGTCGCGTGGTCCATCTGCTGGAGTTCCGTCAGGTAGCGCTTGACGTTCTCGATCAGCTCTGTCGGTCGCCCCTCGTCGTCGAACAGCGGCGCGCCTTCGGTCTCGCTGAGCAGGTCGCTGCCCTCGTCGACACACACGACATAGCGCCCATCACGGTCGCCGCGGCTCAGCGCGAACGGGTAGCGCCGGATCATCGCCGGAATGTAGGACGCTGCCCAACGGCCGTCGTCGCCTACGTACAGGTTCTCACCCGCCTCCAGACCCATGAGCACCACGGGCCGGTAGCGTCCTGGCGCACCGTCCTGGAGAAAAAGCACCGGGTACAGAGCCTCTGCACGAGCGAATTCGTGCATCGTCACGTAGGCGATGTGAAAACCCGCCGCATAGCCGAAACCCACGGAACTGCGCACTCTCTTCGCGCCATGCCGCTCCCGGCTGAGCGGAACCATCCTGTCGAACACCTGTTTTCCCCCCGTAGGACGCAGAGCCAATTTAATCGCTTTAACCCGCTAACCCACTGTAAACGATCTTAAAGGCACCTCTACCAGGAGTCGACGGACCACAAGGGCTCGGCCACGACCTGGCCGGTGCTGCGCAGCAGCGGCGCCGTCGGATCGGTCCAGGGCGTGGCGTCTGCATCGACGCCCCCGAAGCCGTAGGCAAGGTCGCTCAGCGCCAGGGCGCTGCCGCGCGCGGCCCCGGATGCGGCGAACGGGCCTGCAGGGGCCGCCGGCGCGGTGCTGCCGAGGTAACGCGAAGCGGCAGACCCCTCGGCCGCGAGGGCCGAGACGGTCCCGCCGGCCGGCACGTCCAGCGGGAGGACATAGACCACCGAGACCGGCCGACCCGCGCCGATCTGCCCGGCGTTCGACACCAGTTCGGCTTGCGCCACCAGCACCCGGCCCGCGCCATCGTCGGCCATGCGCAACTGCTCGCGCACGGCTGCGGCGCTCACCTGCCGGTAGACGATCTTGCGATCTTCCCCCCGGGCCTCGAAGGTCGTTCCCCGGATCGGCGAGACCTGGACCTTGTCGGCCTGGGCCACCGGCACCTGCGCGGCATTGCCCAGGGGCACGCCGTCGCCGTGGATCGACACCGAGGGCGCGCGAAGGTGTGTGCCACCAGGCACGGCACCCACCGCCCGGACCACGCCAGCGGCGCTCACCACATCGATGCGCTGGTCAGACTCGACCACCGCCAAGGTGACCCCCGACGGAGCGGCGAGAGCCACCGCGCCACCGGCATCGATCGTGGCGTCCGCATCCATGACCAGGCTGCCCTGCTGTGCCGTCAAAGACAGGCCCGACGCCGCGCCCAGGTCGACGTGCAGCTGCACGTCGCCCGTGGCTGCGCGCAGCACCGTCTCGGCCGTGAAGACCCAGGCGCTGCCACCCGCATCCGGGCCCAGGTGGACGACGGTGCCACGCATGACGACCTCGGTCCCTCGCGGCTGCAGCACAGTCCAGGCCGAAGGCTCGAGCAGCCTTGCAGCCGCGGCGTCATCGCCCAGCGTGAGGCGCGCAAGCCCGGCGTCGCCATCCGTATCGGCTGCCAGCCACGCCGTGCGGCTGGCCAGCGCGGCGGCGCTGGGCTCGAAGGCCGAAGGGACGAAGTCGACGACCGGCACCAGCGGGCCTGCGACCGCCCCGACCGCCGGCGCCTTCACCGAAGAAGGCGCTCCGCGCAGTTGCACGAGGCCGCCGTCGCTGTCGAAGGACACCGCCTGGTTGACGGTGAGGGTCGTGGCGCCGAGGACCAGCGTGGCGCCGGCCTCGAGCGTGATGCGCGCCTGCTGCAGCGTGGAATGGGGCGCGAAACGGATCTCGTCGGCCAGCAGTTGCAGCGTCTTTCCGGCGCGCACCGTGATGTCGCCCTGGATGGTCAGCACCAGCGTCGTCGCAAGGTCCTCGTCGGCCACCTCGATGATCGAGTCGTCGTTGACCACCAGCGCATCGTCGATGGTGACGTTGCGGGTGTGCAGGACGTCGGCACCGTCGAGATAGGTCGTGTGGCCCCGGCCCTGGATCTCCATGCCCACGCCTTCGATGCGGCCCGCCAGACGGGTCACGCCGAAGGGAGTCTCCACCGTCAGGCGCCCGAGGAAGACCAGCTCGTCCTGCAAATTCGCCGGGTCGGTCTGGAGCCACACCTGCTGCCCCGTCTCCCCACCCCCGAAGACGATCTCGTCGAAGGCGAGCTGGGCGACCTCGTCGCCGTCGATGAAGATGCCCTGGGTCGGCGTGCGGTTGACCACCGGCGTGCCGACGACCAGCGGCAGGAGCAGCGCGTTCGGATCCGACGGATCGGGCAGCGGCGGCGTGACCCCGAAGGTCGGCCCGGACAGCGGCGCCGTCACCTCCACGCTCGAGCTCTGGACATTGAGGGGACTGGAGAAGGTCTGCGGCGCGTCGGCAACGAAGTTGCCGTTGGGCACCGTCAGATCCACGCTTCCGGCGCCGTCGGTGCCGAGCACCCGAACATCGTCGGCCTCGTCCAGCACCAGACCGCCCGTGCCTGTCTGCGCCCGGAGATCGTCGACGTTGGTTTCGATCCGGGCTGCCGTCGTGCCGACCCCGGCCGCGGCCAGTACCTCCAGCGAACCTGCCACGATGTCGATGTCGTCGGATCCGCTCGGATCACCGTCGACGATCGTGCCGCCGCTTTCCAGCACCACGCGCTGACCTGCTGCCTGCAGCAGTTCGATCGCCAGCACCGAGCCGGCCTGCGCAGCATGGATGTCCACCGTGCCGTCGCTGGTCAAGGCACGCACGGTCAGGTCATCGGCCTCTGCGAGATGGATGCCCGCGCTGCCCACCACCGCTTGCAGGATGCCGATCTGGGTCTCCAGCGCGTTGCCTGCCGTGCCCAGCCCGCTGGCCATCGTGATCGCCAGCGTTGCCGCCAGCACGTCGCGGTCGTCCGCGCCTGCGGCATCGCCGTCCAGCACCGAACCGGCGCTCTTCAGCGTCACCACCTGGCCCGCCGCCGAGATCGACGCCACCAACAGGTCCTGGCCCGCCGTCTTCGTCTCCAGGATCACCGCCCCGGCGCTGGTCAGCGTGCTCACCTTCAGCCCGTCGTCGTCCACCAGGTTCAGGCCGCCCGCGCCCACGCCGCCCTGCAGCGTGTCCACGTCCACGTCCAGCGCGTTGCCCGCCGTGCCCAGCCCGCTGGCCACGGTGATCGCCAGCGTCGCCGCCAGCACGTCGCGGTCGTCCGCGCCCGTCGTATCGCCGTCCAGCACCGACCCGGCGCTCTTCAGCGTCACCACCTGGCCCGCCGCCGAGATCGACGCCACCACCAGGTCCTGGCCCGCCGTCTTCGTCTCCAGGCTCACCGCTCCGGCACTGGTCAGCGTGCTCACCGTCAGCCCGTCGTCGTCCACCAGGTTCAGGCCGCCCGCGCCCACGCCGCCCCGCAGCGTGTCGACATCCACCTCCAGCGCGTTGCCCGCCGTGCCCAACCCGGTCGCGCTCGTGATCGCCAGCGTCGCCGCCAGCACGTCACGGTCATCCGCGCCCGCGGCATCGCCGTCAAGCACCGACCCGGCACTCTTCAGCGTCACCACCTGGTTCGCCGCCGCGATCGACGCCACCACCAGGTCCTGGCCTGCCGTCTTCGTCTCCAGGATCACCGCCCCGGTGCTGGCCAGCGTGCTCACCGTCAGCCCGTCGTCGTCCACCAGGCTCAGGCCGCCCGCGCCAACGCCGCCCTGCAGCTGGTCCACGTCCACCTCCAGCGCGTTGCCTGCCGTGCCCAGCCCGCTCGCCACGGTGATCGCCAGCGTTGCCGCCAGCACGTCGCGGTCGTCCGCTCCCGCCGCATCGCCGTCCAGCACCGAACCGGCGCTCTTCAGCGTCACCACCTGGTTCGCCGCCGAGATCGATGCCACCACCAGGTCCTGGCCCGCCGTCTTCGTCTCCAGGCTCACCGCCCCGGCACTGGTCAGCGTGCTCACCGTCAGCCCGTCGTCGTCCACCAGGTTCAGGCCGCCCGCGCCCACGCCGCCCTGCAGCGTGTCGACGTCCACCTCCAGCGCATTGCCCGCCGTGCC
>JAIXWM010000099.1 GCA_027491255.1 Rubrivivax sp.
ATCGCCCAGCGCCTGCCGCCGCAGGCCAAGCTGCCCCCCGTCACCGAACTTGCAGAGGTACAAGCCATGCTCTCACGCAACGTCATCCGCTGGGACGTACGGGCCCGTCAGGAAGGGCGTCAGGAAGGCCTGCTGGAAGGTCGTATCGAGCTTGCAAGATCGACTCTTGAACGCCAACTCACCCGCCGTTTCGGGGCACTGCCCCCCGAAGCCGAGGACCGCATCCATCGGGCCACCCTGCCCCAGCTCGAGACCTGGCTTGACCGCATCATCGACGCGCCCACTTGGCAGGCGGTGTTCGGCGCGCACTGATCGGACGTTGCCCGGGCGAGCGCAGCAGCCTGAGGCTCAGGGCGAACGGCGGCAGGTGGCTCGCCCTTCGGCGGGCTCAGGGCGAACGGGAGGGAGCGTGTTGGCGTCAGGCAATGGCTAAATTGGCCAATCATTGGTGCAGCCCTCCATGCGCGTCACCGCCACCGAAGCCAAGAATCGATTTGGCAGCCTGTGTGCGCGGGCCAAGCACGAGCCCGTGTTCGTGGAAAAGTCCGGGCAACTCGACACCGTGATCCTCTCGGCCGAAACGTACCTGGCCCTGCAGGCCCACCACGACAAGGCGAGCCTCGCCGCACGCAAGAAGGCGTTCGAGTCGGAATTCCGTGAGTGGATTGCCGCCCAGAACGCTCGCGTTGACTCGCAAGGCATCCCGGGCGCCGACCTGCGCCCGTGGTGAAGGGCCGATGGCCCAATACGACGTCTTCGCAAATCCGAGCCGCAGCGCGGCCACGGGCATTCCGTACGTGGTCGTCATCCAAAGTGATCTTCTCGACGCCTTGAGCACGAGGCTGACCGTACCCTTGGCCGTACCGGAGGGTGCAACCAGAGTGCCGCACGCGCTGTGCCCGGTCATCACCGTCAAGGGCCAGCGTCTGCACGCGCTGGCGCACTTTGCCGCTCCCTTGCCGGCCAGGGCTCTGCTGCAGCCTATTGACAACGTGGCAGCGCAGGCCCGTGAACTGGTCTCGGCGATTGACGCCGTGCTGTCGGGGCTCTAGGCGACTGGACATTTTTTCCGGTCGGGCTGCGCCTGTCGAAGTCAACCGCCCCATTTCTCGAGGCGTCTGCCTCGTCTGCGAGCGCTCAGCCCCGACCGTAGCTGTCCTCGAAGCGGACGATGTCGTCCTCGCCAAGATAGCTGCCGGACTGGACCTCGATGATCTCCAGCGGCACCTTGCCCGGGTTGGCCAGGCGGTGCGTTTCGCCCAGCGGGATGTAGGTGCTCTGGTTCTCGGTCAGCAGGATGCGGCGCTCGCCGCAGGTGACCTCGGCGGTGCCGCGCACGACGATCCAATGCTCGGCGCGGTGGTGGTGCATCTGCAGGCTCAGCGAAGCGCCGGGCTTGACCATGATCCGCTTGACCTGGAAGCGGTCGCCCGCGTCGATGCTGTCGTACCAGCCCCAGGGCCGGTGCACCTTGCGGTGGACGGTGTGCTCGACGCGGCGCTGGCGCTCCAGGGCGCTGACCAGGACCTTGACCTGCTGACTGCGCGCGCGGTCGCTGACGAGCACCGCATCGGCGGTCTCGACGACGACGACGTCCTGCAGCCCGATCACGCCCACGAGCCGGCTCGTCGCGTGCACCAGGGTGTCGCGGCTGTCGTGGAAGAGCACGTCGCCGGCGGCCGCGTTGCCGTGGGCGTCCTTGGGCGCCACCTGCCAGACCGCGTCCCAGGCGCCCAGGTCGTTCCAGCCGGCCTGCAGCGGCACCATGGCGATGCCGATGCCGCTGCCGGGACAGCGCTCCATCACGGCGTAGTCGACGGAATCCGAGGGGACGCGCGCGAAGGCTTCGCGCGCCGGTCGGACGAAGGCGGCGTCGGTGCTGCGGGCGTCGAAGGCCAATTGCGTCTGGCGCGCGATGTCCGGGCGGAAGCGCTCCAGCGCTTGCAGCCAGGTGCTGGCACGCAGCACGAAGATGCCGCCGTTCCAGTAGTAGCCGCCCTCGGCCAGGTAGGCGGTGGCCGTGGCGAGGTCGGGCTTCTCGACGAAGCGTTGCACCTCGTGCACGCCGTCGTCCCCGGCAGCGCCGGCCTGGATGTAGCCGAAGCCGGTGTCGGGCCGGTCGGGCGTGATGCCGAGAGTGACGATGGCCCCCTGGGCTGCGGCAACGACAGCGCGCGCGAGCGCGGCAGTGAAGGCTGACGGGTCGGTCACCGAGTGGTCGGCCGGGGTGACGACGAGCACCGGGTCGATGTCGCCCTTCGCCGCCTGGACCGCCTGCAGCGCGGCCAGCGTCAGCGCCGGCGCGGTGTTGCGGGCCAGAGGCTCGAGGATGAGCGACGACGGCTCGCAGCGTGCCTCGCGCAGCTGGTCGAGAACGAGAAAGCGGTGCTCCTCGTTGCCCACGACGATGGGCGCGGCCACCTCGAGCCGAACATCGACGTCATGGCCGCCCCGCACGCTGCCGTCTCCCACGGTGCCGCCGCCCGCCGCGGCCGTCGGCGCCACCTCGCGCAGCGCAGCCAGGCGCTGCGCCGCCTGTTGCAGCAGGCTGGCGTTGCCGTCCAGGACGAGAAACTGCTTGGGGTAGCCGGCCCGCGACAGCGGCCACAGGCGGGTGCCGGAGCCGCCGGCCATGATGACGGGTTGGACGTGAAGGAGGTCGGCGGTCATGGCCATCTGAGGTGCGCAAGGTGGTGAAGGAGCAGACGCTCCGCCGCCGATTGTCGGAGATGAAGCGCCGGCGCATCAGGTGCCCAAGGCGCGGCCATAGCCACCAGTCACGTGATGCGCCGGCTCGACGCCCTGGCGCACCGTATGCTCGGTACGCCGCGGGCGCTCGCTGCCGGCCCACCTGCACATTGCCTGCCCGCCTGCCTGCCCACCCGCCTATCCGACCGACCACCTGCCCCGCCTGCCCCAACTACACGCCTACCCGCCTACCCGCCCAGCCGCCCACCTGCCCGCTCCCCCCATGTTCCTCAGAGCCATCGCCACCGATCTCGTCTCGCCGCTGGGCACCGCGCTGATGCTGGCAGTGCTTGCCGCGGTGCTGACGCTGTGGGGCCGCGGCCGGGCGCGGTGGCGCCGTGCCGCCCGCTGGACTGCCGGCCTGGCGGTGGCGTGGCTGTGGCTGTGGTCCACCCCGGTGGCCAGCCATGCGCTGCGGGCATGGCTCGAGGCCCAAGCCGGGCCGGCAGCGGTGCAGGACGTGCCGGCGGCGCCGGTGATCGTGGTGCTGGGCGATGGCATTCGCGGCGCGCGCGCGCCCGAGCGGCCCTACCCCAACCTGACCCAGGCGGCCGACCGTGTGTGGCACGCCGCACGCCTGTACCACGCCGGCAAGGCGGCACGGGTGGTCTTGTCCGGAGGCGCCACGCGGCCGGACGACGCGAGCGAGGCGCAAAGCATGCAGGTCTTCCTGCAGGACCTGGGGGTGCCGGCGGCCGCCATCATCCAGGAGCCCGACAGCCTGAACACCCGCGCCAACGCCCTGCAAACCGCCCGCCTGCTGCGCGCGCAGGGCGTGGAGCGCGTCATCCTCGTCACCTCGGCGCTGCACATGCGCCGCGCCCGGCGCGACTTCGAGGCTCAGGGCGTGCAGCTGCACCCGGCCCCAACCGACTTCGAAGCCTTGGGGCGGCAGCACGACGCCCGGGACTGGCTGCCCCGGGCCGAAGCACTGGAGGGCAGCGCGCGCGCGTTCAAGGAGTGCGTGGGCTACCTGGTGTCACGCTGACCAGGCTCAGGCACGCGCAGCCGAAGACGGGCACAGTGCGTGGCGGTATCGTCACTGGCCAGGGCGATGCGCCGACAATCCGATGACTTGACCATTCGATTGTTCGGTTCCAGCCAACGGCGCGGCCGCGCACACGGCCCGCCACCGACAAGCCGAGCGCCCGCGGCCCCGGGCGCTCACCTGCCCGCCGGCAGCAGTGCCGCCCGCATGCCAGCCACCTCCCTTCACCCGCAGACCACGCCAGACCACGCTCCCGCATGATCACTTCCACCGATCAGACCGTCCTCGTCACCGGCGGTGCCGGCTTCATCGGTTCCCACACCACGCTGGCGCTGCTGCAGGCCGGGCAGGCGGTGGTGGTGCTGGACAACCTGAGCAACAGTTCGGCGCAGTCGCTCGAGCGCGTGGCGCGCATTGCCGGGCGGGCGCCGGTGTTCGTGCAGGGAGACGTGCGCGACCGCGCGCTGGTGCAAAGGCTGCTGCGCGAGCACCGGGTGGGCGCGGTGCTGCACTTCGCCGGGCTGAAGGCGGTGGGCGAGAGCGCGAGCATGCCGCTGACCTACTACGACAACAACGTGGCCGGCTCGCTGGCGTTGTGCCAGGCCATGGCCGCGGCGGGGGTCTGGCGGCTGGTGTTCAGTTCCTCGGCCACGGTCTACGGCGACCCGGCCACGGTGCCGATCCGCGAAGACATGCCCACCGGTCCGACCAACCCCTACGGCCGCACGAAGTGGATGGTCGAGCACCTGCTGGGCGACCTGGCGGCCGCCGACCCACGCTGGCAGATCGGCGTGCTGCGCTACTTCAACCCGGTCGGCGCTCATGAGAGTGGCCTGATCGGCGAGGACCCGCGCGGAACCCCGAACAACCTGCTGCCCTACGTGGCCCAGGTGGCCGTGGGCCGCCGAGCGGCGTTGTCGGTCTTCGGCAACGACTACCCCACGCCCGACGGCACCGGCGTGCGTGACTACATCCACGTGATGGACCTGGCCGAAGGCCATCTGAAGGCGCTGCAGGCACTGGCCGACCGCAGCGGGCTGCACACGTGGAACCTGGGCACGGGCCAGGGGTACAGCGTGCTGGAGATCGTGCGCGCCTTCCAGCAGGCCAGCGGGCGCCCGGTCCCGTACCAGGTGGCGCCGCGCCGCGCCGGTGACGCCGCCGCCAGCTACGCCGACCCCTCCAAGGCCGCGCGCGAACTCGGCTGGCAGGCGCGCCGTGGCCTGACCGAGATGATGGAGGACACGTGGCGCTGGCAGTCGCTGAACCCGGCAGGTTTCGGCGGGGGTTGACTTCCGGGTCGGCTCAAGCGTGCGCTGACGAGGGCTGCGGCAGGCTCTCCAGCGCCGCCGCCAGGCGAGAGATCTCGGCCAGGCACTGCCGGGCCTGGTCCAGCAGGTCCTGCAGCGCGCGTCCCTGACGCGCGCCCTGCTCGACCGCGCGCGCCAGGTCCATCACGGCACGCGCGCCCACCATGCCGGCTGCGCCTGTCAACGCGTGCGCGGTCTGGCGCGCGGCGTCGAAACGCCCGGCCTCGAGATGCTCACGCAGCAGGACCGCTTCCAAGGCCTGGGTCTGCACGAAGCGCAGCAGCAAGCCCTGGTAGGACTGCAGGCGGTGCGTCGAATCCCGCCAGGACGCGTCGATGCGCAAGCCGGGCAGCGCAGCCATCGCCGCCATCAAGTGGGCATCGGTCGAAGGGGCGCCGACTGCGGCCGGCTCGGCGGCCGGTCGCACGCGCCCGGCACCGGCAAGCCGCCCGGGCGACAGCCAGCGCGCGATCGCCTGCGCGAGCTGCGCCTGGCCGATCGGCTTGCCCAGGTGTTCGTTCATGCCTGCCTTCAGGCAGCGCTGCCGGTCATCGCCCGAGACATTGGCCGTCAGGCCGATGATCGGGATCTCCCGACCGGATGGCAGGGCGCGGATGCGGCGGGTGGCCTCCAACCCGTCCATGCCCGGCATCTGCATGTCCATCAGGACCAGGTCCTGGCCGCCGGCTTCGAAGAGTTCCAGCGCCTCGGCGCCGTCGGAGGCGATCACCACCTCGCACCCCAGCGACTCCAGCAGGTCGCACAGGATCTCCTGGCTCAGCGGGTGATCCTCGGCCAGCAGGACGTGCACGCTTGAGAGGTCCACCGGGCCCTCGGGCTCGGGGCCGGCGTCGACGTCGGCCGCTGCGGGCTCGGCACGGGGCAGCCAGACCTCGACCTCGAAGCTGCTGCCCTGGCCCGGTTCGCTGCGCAGGAGGATGCTGCCGTCCATCAAGGTGACGAGGCGGTGCACGAAGGCCAGGCCCAGACCGGTGCCGCCGAAACGCCGGGCCGACGAGGCGTCGCCCTGGACGAAGGGCCGGAACAGCCGCGCACGCAACTCCAGCGGCACGCCTGGACCGGTGTCGGAGACGGTGAAGCGCAGGTGCGCGCCGGCCTCTTCCTGGCGCAGCGCCTGCACCGAGACGCCAACGTTGCCCCGCTCGGTGAACTTCACCGCGTTGCCGCACAGCTTGGTCAGCACCTGCGACAGGCGCATTTCGTCGCCGTGAAGTCTCAGCGACCGCAGCGCAGCGTCGGCTTCGATGGTGAAGGAGAGCCCCTTCTCGCGTGCCTGTCCGGCATGCAGCCGCTGGACGCGGTCCATCACCGCCCCGAGCCGGAACGGCGCGAGCCGCAGGTCGAGCTCTCCGGTCTGCAGGCTGGACAGTTCGAGGATGTCGTCAACCACGCCCAGCAGGTGCTGCGTTGTGTCGAAGAGTTGGTTCAGGCGCCGCCGGGACCGGGCGTCGCCGGCCTCGCGGCGCAGCAGGTCGGCAAGCCCGCAGATCACCGCCAGCGGGGTGCGGATCTCGTGGCTGATGTTGCCCAGGAAGGCGCTCTCGACCGGGTTCGCCAGGTTCGGCGCGTTACCGGCGTCGGCTGTGACGGGCGGCGCGCTGCCTGCGGCAGGCAGTGCGGCAGCGGGCGCCAGCGGTGGCGCCGCCGGTGCGTCTTCGGCTTCCTCGCTCCAGACCCAGAGCACCGGGCGCCCCTGCCCCGGGAGCTCGCCCAGGCGTACGCGCGAGCGCGCCGCGACGAAGCTGCCGTCCGCGCGCCGCCAGCGTTTGACTCGGTCCACCGATGCGACGACGCCGCGCAGGAGGGCCGACAAGGACCGGGCATCGACCTGAGCATCATCCGGGTGGATCAGGTCCTGGCACCGTCGGCCCAGCAGCGCTGCACGCGGCTGCTCCAGCATCCGGGCCAGAGGGTCGTTCAGGTCGATGATGAGTCCGTCGACCGGGTCGACGAGGCACACGCCCACAGGCGCCGCGTCCAGGAGGGCGCGCCATTGCGGTGGGCGGAACTCGCCCGAAGAATGCGGCGGGTCGGTGCTCAAGGCCAGGCGGGTCAATGGGGCCGATACGGCAGTCACATCGGGCTCGTCGAACTCACCCGGGAAGCGCCACTGCCAGATCTCCGCAGGCAGCCGCCGCCTGCGGCAACGCAGGCGGCTTCAATGCGGGACCGGATGATGCCATGGCCGACGCCTCATCGATGACGCGCACAGGTGCCGAGCCGGCGGCCGGCGGCAGCAGCGCCGCTCGGTAGTCGGCGCGGTAGTCGGCGCGCAGGTCGAAAGCCTCGGCCCCAGGCGACACGCTGGCCAGGACGGCGTCCTCCAGCGCCGCTTGCCCGCCCTCGGCGTCGAGCAGCGTGCGCAAGGCGAGCAAGCGGGCGCCCTCGATCTCGCGCCGCCGCGCCAGCGAGGGGGCCGCCTGCAGTTCGGCGTCCAGGGCGTGAAGCGACGCCCGGGCGGTCTCCAGCAGGGCCTGTGCCTCGGCGCAGCGGCCGACAGCCTCGTGCAGCCGCGCCCGCGCCTGCACGGCGTCCTGGGCGAGCCGCCGCAGGGCTGGAGCGTCGCGCCCGAGGGCCGCCAGCGACCAGCGCGCCTCGACCTGGGCCCAGACATCAGGGCCGAGCCAGGCGAGCGCCCGCGTCAGGGCCTGCTCGCGCGCCTGCGCAAGCAGGGCCTCGACCGCCTGACGCAATTCGCGCGTGGCCACCAGCACCCGGTCGGGCAGCGCCTGCTCCCACGCCTGGGCGTCGCCGGCGCAGGCGAGCAGTTCACGCACTGCGTCCTGGGTGGGCTGCTCGGCCAGTTCGGCGCACAGTGCCGTGAGTCGTTCGACGATGAGCGCCAAAGGCACCCGGGCCGGCGGCTCGGGCGCGGCCGGTGGGGCGGCGGGCACACCGGCGCAGGTGCGGCCGAGTTCGGACTCGAGTTCCGGGCAGCGCCGGAGCGACTCGCGCACGAACCAGTCGCTCCAGCAGGCCGAGGCCAGGGCGAACACCGCATGGGCCACGGCGCGCCGGCGCCGCTCGTCGAGCGCGGGCCAGCGGTCCAGGTCGGCGCTCAGGGCCAGCCACACCATGCACGGTGCCAGGCGCGGGCGCCGGACGAGGTGGGCGGTCTCCTCCTCGATGCGGGCGCGGATCTCGGGCCAGGGCGGGCAGGCCTGGCGCAGCGCCTCGTCGTTGAACTCCTGCGTGTCCCAGGCCGGCTCGTAGGAGCGCAGCAACTGGGCCTCGAGCGAGACGATGTGCGCGGCCGACAGCGCCTCGGAGCGGCGCCGCTCGCGCCGGGCGGCGACCAGGTTCCAGAAAGCGATCGCCCGCGGATGGGGGTCGATGAAGCGGGCGAGCAGATGCAGTTCGGCCCGGGGCAGGCTCGTGTCCACACCCGCGGGCCATGACTGCAGCGGCCGCGGGTCGACGGCGACGCCGCGGCGTCGGTCGCGGCTGAGCCAGCCCTCGCGCTGCATCAACGCGACCACGGCAAAGGTCTTGCCTTCCACGGCCAGCAACGAGGCGGGCAGGCCCTGCACCAGCTGGTGCCGCCGGCCTTGTGGCGCGGGGTCCGTCCCCGTGTCGCTGCGAACCGCATCCATCCCCGAGTCCTCCGCGTCGCGGTGCGCCGAGCCTGACCTGAGGCGTCGGCCCAACAAGTGTGGCGCGGCCACCCGGCCGCACAAAGTTACATCGTCTCACTGGTTACGCGATTCGACAAGCCCGCGGGCCAGGTTGGTCGCCGGCATCGCCGGATAATTGCCCGCCCTTTCGAAGGATTGCTTCATGACGCGCGTGCACAACTTCAGCTCCGGCCCCGCCACCCTGCCCGAGCCGGTGCTGAGGCAAGCCGCCGAGGAGATGCTCGACTGGCGCGGCAGCGGCATGTCGGTGATGGAGATGAGCCACCGCGGCAAGGAGTTCACCGCCATCGCCGCGCAGACCGAACGCGACCTGCGCGAACTGCTGGCCGTGCCGGCGACCCACCGCATCCTCTTCATGCAGGGTGGCGC
This sequence comes from Rubrivivax sp., assembly GCA_027491255.1. Classification (GTDB taxonomy): domain Bacteria; phylum Pseudomonadota; class Gammaproteobacteria; order Burkholderiales; family Burkholderiaceae_C; genus Rubrivivax. The sequence continues at coordinate 9,072 of JAIXWM010000099.1, forward strand.
CATCGCCGAGAACGCGATCGTGCCGCTGAACCTGTTGCGCGGCCGGCGCAGTGCCGACTACATCGACACCGGCCACTGGAGCCAGCGTTCCATCCAGGAAGCGCAGCGCTACGGCGCCGTCAACGTGGCCGCCTCGGCCGCGGCCAGCGGCTACACCACGATCCCGCCGCGCGCGCAGTGGCAGCTCGACCCCGACGCGGCCTACGTGCACATCTGCTCGAACGAGACGATCGACGGCGTGCAGTACCCCCACACGCCCGACGTCGGCGCGGTGCCGCTGGTGGCCGACATGTCCAGCGACATCCTCTCGCGCCCGGTCGACGTCTCGAAGTACGGGCTCATCTATGCCGGCGCGCAGAAGAACATCGGCCCCTCGGGCCTGACGCTGGTGATCGTGCGCGAGGACCTGCTCGGCCAGGCCCACCCGCTGTGCCCGAGCGCCTTCGACTACAAGGTCGTTGCCGACAACGGCTCGATGTTCAACACCCCGCCCACCTACGCGATCTACATCGCCGGGCTCGTGTTCCAGTGGCTGCGGGCCCAGGGCGGGCTGGTCGAGATGGCGCGGCGCAACGCCGAGAAGGCGGCGCTGTTGTACGACTGCCTGGACGCCTCGGCGCTGTACCGCTGCCCGGTCGACCGCGCCTGCCGCAGCCTGATGAACGTGCCCTTCCGCCTGAAGGACGAGTCGCTCGACACCGCCTTCCTGGACGGCGCGCAGGCGCGCGGGCTGGTGCAGCTCAAGGGCCACCGCTCGGTGGGCGGCATGCGCGCCTCGATCTACAACGCCATGCCGCTGGCCGGCGTGCAGGCGCTGGTGGACTACCTGCGCGAGTTCGAGGCCCGGCATGGGTGATGCGCCGGCCAAGGCGCGATCCGACCAGCCGGAGGGGACCCTGGCCAACGGCCAGACCATGGGGACCCAGGCCGACGCCCAGGCTGTGTCGAGCCAGGCCGACGGCCAGGCCGCATGGAGCCAGGCCGACGGCCAGGCCGTGTGGACCCAGGCCGACGGCCCGGTGCTGACGATCACGCTGCACCGGCCGCAGGCGCGCAACGCCGTCGACGGGCCGACCGCCGCCGCGCTGCATGCCGCCTTCACCGCCTTCGAGGCCGACGAACGCCTGCACGTGGCCGTGCTGCACGGCGCGGGCGGCACCTTCTGCGCCGGTGCCGACCTGAAGGCCATGGCCGACCCGCAACGCCGCAATGCGGTGGAACCCACGGGCACCCAGCCGGGGCCGATGGGGCCCACGCGCATGGAACTGAGCAAGCCCGTGATCGCCGCCGTGGAGGGCCACGCCGTGGCCGGCGGGCTCGAGCTCGCGCTGATGTGCGACTTGCGCGTGGCCGCGCGCGGCGCGGTCTTCGGCGTGTTCTGCCGGCGCTGGGGCGTGCCGCTGATCGACGGCGGTACGGTGCGGCTGCCGCGCCTCGTCGGCATGGGGCGGGCGCTCGACCTCATCCTCACCGGTCGCGCCGTCGACGCCGCCGAAGCGCTGGCCATCGGCCTTGCGGACCGCATCGTCGACGACGGCCAGGCGCTGGCGGCGGCACAGACGCTGGCGCGCGAGATCGCCGCCTTCCCGCAGGCCTGCCTGCGCGCCGACAGGGCGAGCGCTTACGCGCAGTGGGACCTGGGGCTGGCGCAGGCGCTGCGCCAGGAGGGCGCGCGCGGCTACGAGGTCGTCCACGCCGAGGGCCTGGCCGGGGCGGCGCGCTTTGCCGCCGGCGCGGGCCGGCACGGCCGGCCCGCCGACCCAGACTGAACGCGCCCAGCCACGCCCCACCCCATGACCGACACCCACGACAGCCCCGAAGAAGCCGACTTCCGCGCCGGCGTGCGCGCCTTCGTCGAGCGCGAGATCGCGCCGCACGTGAGCGCCTGGGACGAGGCCGGCGAGTTCCCGCGCGCGCTGTACCGCCGCGCCGCGGCGCTGGGCCTGCTGCAGCTGGGCTACCCCGAGACCCTGGGCGGCACCCCCTGCGCGCTGCGCTTTCGGCTGATCGCCGCCGAGGAGATCGCGCGCGCCGGCAGCGGCGGGCTGATGGCCAGCCTGTTCTCGCACAACATCGGGCTGCCGCCGGTGGCCGAGCACGGCAGCGCGGCGCTGCAGCAGCGCATCGTGCCGCCGGTGCTGGCGGGCGAGCAGATCGCCGCGCTCGCGATCACCGAGCCCGGCGGCGGCTCCGACGTCGCGCGGCTGCGCACCCGCGCCGTGCGCGACGGCGCGCACTGGGTCGTCGACGGCGAGAAGACCTTCATCACCTCGGGCCTGCGTGCCGACTGGCTGACGGTGGCCGTGCGCACCGGCGGGCCCGGGGCGGCCGGGATCTCGCTGCTGGCGGTGCCGGGCGACGCACCAGGGCTGCAGCGCACCCGGCTGGACAAGATGGGCTGGTGGTGCAGCGACACCGCGCACCTGCGCTTTGATGCCGTGCGGGTGCCGGCCGATCACCTGATCGGCGAGGAGAACGCGGGCTTTCGCATCATCATGGCCAACTTCAACAGCGAGCGGCTGCTGATGAGCGCCGGCGCCTGCGCCTTCGCGCAGGCGTGCCTGGACGAGGCGCTGGACTGGGCGCGCCAGCGCCAGACCTTTGGCCGCGCGCTGGTGGAGCACCAGGTGGTGCGCCACCGGCTGATGGACATGCGCATGCGCATCGTCGCCACGCGCGCGATGTTGGCCGATGTCACGGCCCGCTTCGAGCGCCATCCGCAGGACGCGGACACGATCGCCGACCTGTGCCTGCTGAAGAACCAGGCCACGCAGACCATGCAGCACTGCGCCGACGCCGCGGTGCAGGTGCTCGGCGGCATGGGCTACATGCGCGGCACGAAGAGCGAGCGCATCTACCGCGAGGTCAAGGTGATGATGATCGGCGGCGGCGCCGAGGAGATCATGAAGGAGCTCGCGGCGCGGCAACTCGGCCTGTGAAGTGCCGGCCTGGCACCGCCACCGTGGCGCGGATCGCCCGGCAAGCGGACGACGCTCAGCCCGGCTGCAGCCGGTGCGCCATCCAGTCCACCGCGAGCGCGTAGCCGTGCACGCCGAAGCCGGCCATCACCGCGGTGACCACCGCCGACATCAGCGACTTGTGATAGACCGTCTCGCGCGCGTGCACGTTGCTGATGTGCAGTTCGATCTTCGGGCCGTCGAACATCTTCAGGGCGTCCATCACCGAGACGGAGGTCGTCGTCAGGCCGGCCGGGTTGATGACGATGCCGTGGCCGCCGTCGATGGCGTCGTGGATGAAGCGCACCATCTCGCCCTCGAAGGCGGTCTGCCTGAATTCCAGCCGCCAGCCCAGCGCGTCGGTGCGCGCCGCGCACATCGCGCGCACGTCGTCCAGCGTGTGGTGGCCGTAGATGTGCGGCTCGCGCCGGCCCAGGCGGTCGAGATTGGGGCCGTTGAGGATGAACAGGGTCTTGGACATGGTGGGCAGAACGCACGCCGCCCGGAGGCCGCGCGCGCAGGGCAGGAAGATCAGTAGGTGGCGCGACCGCCGGAGGCGTCGAACACCGCCCCGGTGCAGAACGAGCACTCGTCGCTGGCCAGCCAGCATGCGAGCGCGGCGATCTCGTCGACCGTGCCGGCGCGGCCCACGGGAATCTTGGCGAAGTTCTCGGCGCGCTTGGCGTCGGTCATCTGGGCTAGCAGCGGCGTGGCCACCATCGCCGGGGCGATGCAGTTGACGCGGATGTCGGTGGCGGCCAGTTCCTTGCCGAGCGACTTGGTGAGCGCGATCACACCCGCCTTCGACGCGGAATAGGCCGACTGCCCCGGGTTGCCTTCCTTGCCGGCGATCGAGGCCAGGTTGACGATGCGGCCGCGGTTGCGCGCCTGCATCTGCGGGACCAGTTCACGGCAACACAGGAAGACGCCGGTCAGGTTGATCGCAAGCACCTGCTGCCACTGCGCCAGCGTGTAAGCCGTGACCGGCGCCACCGGGCCCACGATGCCGGCGCTGTTGACGAGGACATCAACCGCGCCGAACTGCTGGAACGTGAGCCGGGCCGCCGCCTGCACCGAAGCTTCATCGGTGACGTCGACCTCGACGAAGGCGTCGAAGCCTCGCGCCGGCTCGGGCAACGCCAGGTCCCACAGCACAACGCGGGCACCGCCGTCGCGCAGCCGCTGCGCAATGCCCTGCCCGATGCCACCGGCGCCGCCGGTGACCACGGCCACCCTCTGACTCACGTCATAGTGGTTCACGCAGACGCCTCGGTTCGCCGCAGGTGGACCGTCATCCGGCATACCCGAACACGCGGGGCAGCCACAGCACCATGTCGGGCATGTAGGTCATGGCGAAGAGTGCCGCAACGAGCCAGATGATGTACGGGACCAGGTCTCGAACAATCTCCGTCATGGGCGCCCGTGTCATGTTGGCAACGACGAACAGCAGCACGCCATATGGTGGCGTGATCAGCCCGATCATCAGGTTGACGACGACCACGAGCCCGAAGTGCACCATGTCGATGCCCAGCGCCTGCGCCGCCGGGATCAGGATGGGCACGATGACCAGCAGGATGGTGCTGGCATCCAGCAGACAGCCCAGGACCAGCAGCAGCAGGTTGACGACCAGCAGGAATTCCTGCTTGGACAGCTGGAAACCATCGAGCCAGATCTTGATGTCGGCGGGGATGTTCTCGCGCGCGACGACATAGTTGAAGACCAGCGCGCCGGCGATCAGGATGCCGACCGAGGCGGTTGAACTGGCGCTGGCCAGCAGGCTTTTCCAGGTCTCGCTCAGCGTGGTGATCCGCAGCGCCCAGCCCACCAGCAGCGCGTAGCCCGCGGCCACGGCGGCCGCCTCGGTGGGCGTCATCACGCCACCATAGATGCCCCCCAGCAGCACCACCGGCATCATCAGCGCCGGCATCGCATACCAGGTGATGCGCGGCAGTTCGCGCAGGGGCACAGCCTCCTCGACCGGGAAGTTGCGCTTCTTGGCCATCCACCAGTTCACCGCGGCCATCACGGCCGTCATCAGCAACCCAGGGATGACACCGGCCAGGAAGAGGTAGCCCACCGACGCATCGGCCACCAGCGCGTACAGCACCAGCGGGATCGACGGCGGGATGATCGGGCCGATCACCGCGGTGGCAGCGGTGCAGGCGGCGGCGTAGCTGGGCGTGTAGCGGCCGTCCTTCATCATCATGTCGGTGATGATGCGGCCCACGCCCACGGCATCGGCCACGGCCGAGCCCGACATGCCCGAGAAGATCAGGCTCGAGAACACGTTGACCTGCCCGAGCCCGCCGCGGAAGCGCCCGACCAGCGCGAGGCAGAAGGTCAGCAGCCGGTCGCTCAGCGAGCCCACATTCATCAGGTTGGCCGCCAGGATGAACAAGGGAATCGCCAGCAGCGTGAAGCTGGTGTAGAGACCCTGCAGCACCTGCTCGGCGGCCAGGCCGATGTCCTGCCCGGTGATCCAGAGGTAGACGATGGAGGAGGCGATCATCGACAGCCCGATCGGCGCGCCGAGCGCGCTGAGCACGACGATCAACACCACGGCCAGGCCGAAAGGAGAGAGAAGGGATTCCATGATCCGGGCAGGCGCAGCGCGCTCAGGCGGGAGTGGCCGCAGCCGGGCGGAAGGCGTCCCGGACCACCCAGGCCTGGCGCACGATGATCGCCACCGCGAACAGCAGGTAGACGGAAAAGACCAGGTGCATGGGCCAGCGCAGCGCCGCAGAGGTCTCGATCTTCATGAAGCTCACGTAGCTCCAGGCACCGGGCAGCCCGAGGCCGAAGATCAGCACCAGCGCGAGGCCCGAGAGCGCATCGGCGATGCGGCGGCCGCGTTCGGAGAGCAGGTTCAGGACGATGTCGATGCGAATGTCCTCGGACCGGCGCGTCACGAAGGCCGTACCCCAGAGCACGCCCCACATCCACATCGTGACGCAGATCTCCTCGGCCCAGGACGCCGGGGCGTTGAAGACGTAGCGCATCGCGATCTGGTAGATGAAGGTCAGGAACATCGCCAGCATCATCAGCGCCGCGGCGTCTTCGGTGCGGCGATGCAGAAAGCTGACCCAGCGGGGGACGTCAGAGTTCATCGGAGATCGGCACAGGCAGCCGGTGCCAGTTGAGCACCCTCTCGCCTTGCGGCAGAGGTGTCGGGAAGAGGGAATGCCTTTTTCTCAGCCATGTCCCCTCTCCCCCAGGCCCTCCCCCGCCAGGGGGAGCGCAGTCATGCCCCCCTGTCTCGGGGAGGACGGCGATGCGTCAGAGCGAACTGATGCGGTCCAGCATCCCCGGCTTCCACTCGTTGACGAACTTCGAGCGGCGCAGAACGCCCAGCGCATGGTCGCGGAAAGCGGTGCGGTTGGGCTCGTAGACGTCCAGGCCCTTGCTGCGGAAGTAGGCGGCGAGTTCGTTCTCTTCCTTGACCATCTGCGCGGTCACGGCTTCGCAGACGTCTTCCATGGCCTTCTGCAGCTTGTCCCTGCGCGCCGGGCTCAGGCTGTCCCACAGCGTCTTGCGCACACCCAGGATGTTGAAGTTCACCAGGTGGCCGGTCAACACGTACTGGCCCAGCACCTCGTAGAACTTGCCCGCACGCGTCAGCGGCATCGGGTTGTCCTGGGCGTCGATGGCTCCGGTCTGCAGCGCGGTGTAGACCTCGCCGTAGGCCACCGGCACGGGGTTGGCGCCCAGCGCCGTGCCGATGAACTGCCAGCCTTCGCCGGCCGGCATGCGCAGCTTGACGCCAGACAGGTCGGCCGGGGTCATCACCTTCTTCTTGCCGCGCAGGCTGACGTGGCGGGTTCCGATGTACCAAGGCGCGATGAACTTGACGCCGATCTTCTCCTCGGCCATCTGGAACAGTTCGCGGCCGACATCGCTCTTGAACACCTTCTGCGCGTGAGCCAGGTCACGGAAGACATAAGGCGCGCCGATGATGCCCCACTCGGGGATCTGGCGCTGGATGTCGGAGACCGACAGCGCACCCATGTCGAGGTTGCCGCGCTGCATGGCCACGAGCTCGGTGCCCTGTCTGAACAGCGTGGCGCCCCAGTGGGGCTTGAAGTCGAAGTCGGACGCCACGGCAGGAGCGAAACGCTCCATCAGCAGCTTGGCACGGACGTCGTTCTCGGTCAGGGCTTCCGAGAAGATCAGGCGCACGCGCTCCTGCGCGCTGACGGCCGGCACGGCCACGGAGGCGGCCAGGGCGCCGGCAGCCTGCATCCAGGCGCGGCGGTCAAGGGTCTTGATCATGAATATTCTCCGGTGATGGTGTGCTCGCACGGCGGATCTTCGCCACGCAATGACGAGCCCGCACTCTAGACGCAGGCCGCGCGAACGCCGCTAGGGACTTCCCCCAGCGCCCGCCTCGAGCAGAGCCCCATTCACATGCCGCCCGGCGCGTCGCGCAGGGCCTGCTGCAATTCCTCGCGCAGCCCGGCGCGGGCCGCAAACGGGTCGCTCGGGTTGCGGCCGGCCATCACGTCCTCCATGCGCACCTGCACGCCGGCCAGGCTGCCCGGGTGGCTGAAGACGTAGAAGCGGTCGGCCTGCATCGCGTCGAAGACGAACTGCGCGACCTGCGCGGCGCTGACCTTGCCGCGCGTCACGGCGCGGTCGCTCATGGCCTGGGCGACGAGCTGGCTGCGCGTGGGCCGCGCGGCGGGATCGGCCAGGGCGCCCGGGCGGTTGCGCTCACTGCGGTGGATGCCGGTGGGCACGAAGTAGGGACACAGCACGTGGGCGCGCACCTGGTCCGTGACCAGGCTCAGGTCCTGGTACAGGGTCTCCGACAAGGACACCACGGCGTGCTTGCTGGCGTTGTAGACGCCCATGTTGGGCGCGTTCAGCAGCCCGGCCATGCTGGCGGTGTTGACGATGTGCCCGCGCCAGGCGGGGTCGGCCCGCGCGGCGTCCAGCATCATCGGCGTGAAGACGCGCACGCCATGGGCCACGCCCATCAGGTTGACGCCGATCACCCACTCCCAGTCGCGCGCGGAGTGCTCCCAGACGAGGCCGCCGCCGCCGACGCCGGCATTGTTGAAGACGACGGTCGGCACGCCGAAGGCCTGCAGCGTGGCCGCGCCCAGCCCGTCCACCTCGGCCGCCTTGGAGACGTCCAGCCGGTAGGGCAGCACCTGCGCGCCCAGGCCGCGGATCTCTGCGGCTGCCACCTCGAGAGCGTCGGCCTGCACATCGGCCATGACCACGCGCATGCCCTGCCGCGCCGCGATGCGGCTGGCCTCCAGGCCGAAGCCGGAAGCTGCGCCGGTGATGACGGCCGTGCCGCCGGGACCGAGAGCCTGGGATGTCATGAAGCCGTTCCTCCTTGCGCGGGCGACGCCCGCTCCACGATCGCCTGCATCGGCAGGCCCGCATCCAGCAGCCCGAAGACGTCGGCCGCATCGTCCAGGCGCGAGGCGCAGAAGCTGTCGAACACCGCAGCAGGCGCGTGGCTGCGCATCACCGCGGCCTGCAGCAGCAGCGCGACGTCGCGCGCCAGGCGCCGCGCCTGCGCCTCTTCAGGGCCGCGCTCCACCGCATGCAGCACGCAGGCGAGCGCGCGGTCGAATGCGGGGTGACTGCCGCGCGCGGCCGCGCACTCGTGCGCCACGGCCGCGGCGACGTCATGCCCGCGCAGCGCGCGCAGCAGGTCCAGCGCCATGATGTTGCCCGCGCCTTCCCAGATCGAGTTCAGCGGCATCTCGCGGTAGATGCGGGCCATCACGCCCTCGCCCTGCTCCTCGACATAGCCGTTGCCGCCCAGGCATTCCATCGCTTCCTGGGCCAGGAGGCTGCCGCGCTTGCAGATCCAGAACTTGGCCACCGGCGTGAGCAGGCGCCGCATCACGGTCTCGTGCGCCACGTCGGCGCCGGCGCGGGTGGCGCAGCCGTGCTCGGTGGCGTCCACCGCCGCGGCCAGGCGCAGGGCGAGGGCCGTGGCGGCCTCGGTTTCCAGCGCCATGTCGGCCAGCACGTTGCGCATCAGCGGGTGCTCGCCCACGGGCCGCCCGAAGGCCTGCCGCTGCGCCGTGTGGTGCAGCGCCAGCGCGAGCGCAGCCCGCATCAGCCCGGCGGTGCCGAGCGCGCAGTCCAGCCGCGTCAAGGCGCCCATGGCCAGGATCTGCGGCACGCCGCGACCCTCCTCGCCGACCAGCCAAGCAGTCGTGCCGTCGAACTCGACCTCGGCGCTCGCGTTGGCGTGGTTGCCGAGCTTGTCCTTCAGGCGCTGGATGGCCACCGGGTTGACCGCGCCGTCGGGCTGCCAGCGTGGCAGGAAAAAGCAGCTCAGTCCTCCGGGCGCCTGCGCCAGCACGAGGAAGGCGTCGCACATCGGCGCCGAGAAGAACCACTTGTGGCCGGTGAGCCTGAAGCGCCGGCCCCAGGCGTCCTCGCCCTCGGGTTCGGCGCGCGTGGTGTTGGCGCGCACGTCCGAGCCGCCCTGCTTCTCGGTCATGCCCATGCCCATGGTCAGGCCGGTCTTGCCCGCGGGCGGCGCGAAGCGCGGGTCGTACGCCGCTGCCGCCAGGCCCGGGCCGAAGGCGGCCTCGAGCGCCGGGTTGGCGCGCAGGGAAGGCGCCACCGCGTAGCTCATCGACACCGGGCACAGCACGGAGGGCTCGAGTTCGGTGGCGAGCATGAAGGCCGCGGCGCGCTCCAGGTGCCCGCCCGGGCCTTCGCGCCAGGGCGCGCCGTGCAGGCGCGCATGGCAGGCGTGTTCCATCAGCGCGTGGTAGCCGGGGTGGAACTCGACCTGGTCCACGCGCCGGCCGAAGCGGTCATGGGTGCGCAGCACCGGGCGGTGCAGGTTCGCCAGGCGCGCCTGCTGCTGCAGCGCCGCGCTGCCGGCGCTGCGCCCGAGCGCCTGAATCCGGCCCCGGTCGTAGCCTGGGTGGTGCCAGGCCAGCGCGTCGCGCAAGGCAGCATTCGCCCGCCAGAGGTCCACGTCCTCGTAGGGCGTGGCCTGGTTGGTGACCGCATGGGTGGCCGCCACGTCCGTGCGCGGGTCAGAGGCCGAGAGTTTTTCCGCCGTGCCCGAAAGGCGCGTCCGAACGCCCTGGATCGAGGCGCAAACCACAGCCATGGCCCAGGCCATGGCGAGGATTTGCAACGATGAGCCAGGGGGTTTGGGCGTGCAAGGCGGGAACGGGGGAAGGACTCTCGGCCTCTCGCAGGCCGAGCGTTTTTCCGCCGTGCCCGAAAGGCGCGTCCAAACGCCCTGGATCGAGGCGCAAACCACAGACATGGCCCAGGCCATGGCGAGGATTTGCAACGAGGGGCCAGGGGGTTTGGGCGTGCAAGGCGGGAAAGGCGGGCATGGGGGAAGGACTCTCGGCCTCTCAGCCTCTCAGACCAGCTTCACCAGCTGCTTGCCGAAGTTGCGGCCCTTGAGCAGCCCCAGGAAAGCCTCGGGCGCGCTGGCCAGGCCCTGCGCCACGGTCTCGCGGTACTTCAGCCGGCCGGTGGCCACCATCGTGCCCAGCTCCTTGAGTGCCGCGGGCCAGTGGTTCATATGCTCGCTGACGATGAAGCCCTGCAGCTTCAGCCGCGACACCAGGATCAGCGACGGGTTGGCCATCGGGATCGGCTCGCCGTTGTAGCCGGCGATCATGCCGCAGAAGGCGATGCGGCCGAACGCGTTCATGCGCAGCATCACGGCGTCGAGGATGTGGCCGCCCACGTTCTCGAAGTGGCCGTCGATGCCGGCCGGGGCGGCTTCCTTCAGCGCGCGCAGCATGGACTTCAGGTCGCCGTGGGCGCGGTGGTCGATGCAGGCGTCGAAGCCGAGCTCGTCGACCACATAGCGGCACTTGTCGGGCCCGCCGGCAATGCCGACGACGCGGCAGCCGCGCGCCTTGGCGAGCTGCCCGACCGCCCCGCCCACGGCGCCGCTGGCGGCGTCGACGACAACGGTCTCGCCGGCCTTGGGCTCGATGATCTGCGTCAGCCCGACCCAGGCCGTGACCCCGGGCATGCCCACGGCACCGAGGTAGGCCGACAGCGGCACGTGCGTGGTGTCCACCTTGCGCAGCATGCCCGGCTGCGCGGCGTCGACCACCGAGTACTGCTGCCAGCCGCCCATGTCGACCACCCGGTCGCCGGCGGCAAAGCCCGGGTGGCGAGATTCGACGACCTCACCCACCGTGCCGCCGATCATCACCGCGTCCAGCGGCTGCGGCGCGGCATAGCTGCGGCCGTCGTTCATGCGCCCGCGCATGTAGGGGTCCAGGCTCAGGTAGTGGTGGCGCACGAGCACCTGGCCGTCGACCAGCCCCGGCAGCGGCGCGGCAACGAGGCGGAAGTTGTCCACCGTGGGCTCGCCCGCGGGGCGCGAAGCGAGCAGGATCTGCTGGTTTGTCGTCATCGGGGTCGTTTCCTTGAGTTCGTGGTGTCAGTGGCGGGACAGCCGGCGCCCGGTCAGCCGTAGTGGACGGCGCTGATGCCCCCGTCCACGGCCAGCACCTGCCCGGTGATGTGCTTGCCGGCCGCGCTGGCGAACAGCAGCACCGCGCCCTTCAGGTCGTCTTCGTCACCGATGCGGTGCAGCGGCACCGCTTCGCACAGTTTCTCCACGCCCAGCTCCGCCAGCGTGGCGCGCGTCATCTTGCTCGGGAAAAAACCCGGCGCCAGCGCGTTGACCGTGATGCCGTACTCACCCCACTCCCCGGCCAGCATGCGCGAGAGGTTGATCGCCGCGGCCTTGCTCGTGCCGTAGGCGACGAAGTCGACGTTCACCGACCCGGCCAGCCCGGCAATCGAGGCCACGTTGACGATGCGGCCCCATCGGTTGGGAATCATCCACGCCTTGGCGGCCGCCTGCGCGTACAGAAACAGGCTGCGCACGTTCAGGTTCATCACCTTGTCCCAGGCCTCGAGCGGGTGGTCCTCGGCGGGCGCGCCCCAGGTGGCGCCGGCGTTGTTGATCAGGATGTCGACGCGGCCCAGACGCTGCATCGTCTCGTCGACGACGCGGCGCACCTGCGCCGGATCGCTGCTGTCGGCAGCCACCCAGCGCGCGTCGATGCCCTTGTCGGCCAGGTGGGCGGCGGCCTCCTCGAGCTCGGCCGCCTTGCGGGCGGTCAGCATGATCTTCGCGCCGGCCTCGCCCAGGGCCTCGGCCATCTGCAGGCCCAGACCACGCGAGCCGCCGGTGACCAGCGCGGCGCGGCCGCCCAGGTCGAAGAGCTTCATCACAGGGGTGCTCAAGCGTTCTCTCCTCGTTGGGGCCGCGCACGCTGGCGGCCGGGTTTCATGCGGCAGACAGGGTCTTGGGCGCGACGTCGTCGGCCCGGCCTCATCGGCCCATCCTCGAGCGGATCCAGATCAGCACCACACCGACCCCGGCAGCCAGCGCACCTGCAACCACCATCGACCAGCCCAGCAGATCGTCGGCGCGCTGCACCGCGAGGCCCAGTAGCGCCAGCAGCAGCCCGCCGTAGATCAGCACCCAGACGAGCGTCTCGACGGTCTGGGCCTTCATCAGGGCTCCAGGCACTGCGGGTCGAGTTCGCGCACCAGGGCCTCGCGCCGGGCCACCACGCCCAGCCAGGCGTCGATCTTGGGCAGCTCGTAGGCGAAGAAGTAGCGCATCGCCGCAAGCTTGCCGGCGCGGAACGCCGCGTCAGCCGGCGCGCCCGCGCCAGGCTGCACGGCCACGAGCGCGACGTCGAGCCAGACCCAGGCCAGCACCACGTGGCCGAAGGCCTGCAGGTAGGGCGTGGCGTTGGCCAGCGCTTCCTCGGGCACGCCGGTGGCCCAGGCGGACTTCGTCGCTGCGCCCAGGCGCTGCAGCGCGCCTGCCAGCGCGTTGGCGGGCTCGGCCAGGCCCGGCACCTGGCCCGCGGCCTGCACCGACGCGTTCACGCGCGCGGCCAGCAGCTTCAGTCCGGCGCCACCGTCCATCACCACCTTGCGGCCCAGCAGGTCCAGCGCCTGGATGCCGTGCGTGCCCTCGTGGATCATGTTCAGGCGGTTGTCGCGCCAGTACTGCTCCACGGGGAAGTCGCGCGTGTAGCCGTAGCCGCCGTGCACCTGGATCGCCAGCGAGTTCGCCTCCAGGCACCATTCGCTGGGCCAGCTCTTGGCGATCGGCGTCAGCACCTCCAGCAGCAGCGCCGCCTCGCGCGCGGCCGCCGCCTCACCGGTGTGCTGCTCGTCGACAAGGCGTGCGCAGTACAGCGCGAGCGCCAGCGCGCCCTCGCAATAGGCCTTTTGCGCCAGCAGCATGCGCCGCACGTCGGCATGCTCGACGATGGGCACCTGGGGCTGGGTCGGGTCCTTGCCGCCCGGGCCGACCGGGCGGCCCTGGGGGCGCTGGACGGCGTAGCCCAGCGCCGCCTCGTAGCCGGCCATGCCCAGCATCGCCGCGGCCATGCCCACGCCGATGCGCGCCTCGTTCATCATGTGGAACATGCAGCGCAGGCCCTCGCCGGGCTGGCCCACCAGGTAGCCCACGGCCCCGCTGCCCTGCCCGTCCAGCCCCGCGCCCGCACCGGCGCGGGGGCGAAAGCGTCCCTCGCCGAAGTTGAGCAGGGTGTTCGTGGTGCCGCGCCAGCCGCACTTGTGGTTCAGGCCGGCCAAGGTGACGTCGTTGCGCTCGCCGGTGAGCCGCCCCTGGGCGTCGACCATGCGCTTGGGCACGACGAACAGCGAGATGCCGCGCGTGCCCGGCACCGGGCGGCCGTCGGGCCCGGGGATCTTGGCGAGCACGAGATGGACGATGTTCTCGGTCAGCTCGTGCTCGCCGGCGGAGATCCACATCTTGCTGCCGCGCAGGCGAAAGCGCGGGCCCAGCGGATCGGCGTCCCAGGCGACGGCGCCACCGGCGTCGGGTTCGGCACGCGTGGCCACGTCGCTCAGGCTGGAACCGGCCTGCGGCTCGCTCAGGCACATCGTGCCCGACCAGCGGCCGGCGAAGGCCGGCATCGCGAACACGCGCTGCTGCGCCGGGCTGCCATGCGCCATCAGCAGGTTGGCGTTGGCCGTGGTGAGCATGCCCGCACCGATGCTGACCGAGGCGCGGGCGAAGAAGGCATTGGCCGCCGCCTCGACCGTGTAGGGCAGTTGCATCCCGCCGATGGCTGCATCCTGCGCCGCAGAAAGCATGCCCGACGCCGCATAGGCGTCCCAGGCCTCCTGCGTGGCCTGGGGCAGCACCACGCGCACGCCGTCCGGGCCGGTCTCGGTGCGCGGCTCCTCGGTGTCGACCAGGCGGTTGAAGGGCGCAAACTTCTCGCGTGCGATGCGCTCGCAGGTGTCGAGCACGGCGTCGAAGGTCTCGCGCGCGTGCTCCGCAAAGCGCGGCCGCGCGGTCAGGGCCCCGACATCGAGCCAGTCGTGGAGCAGGAAGTCGACGGTGCGGCGCATGGCTCTGACGCCCGCGTCACAGAACCTCGAACACGCCCGCGGCGCCCATGCCGCCGCCCACGCACATCGTCACGCACACGCGCTTGGCGCCGCGGCGGCGGCCTTCGATCAGGGCGTGGCCGGTCAGGCGCTGGCCGCTCACGCCGTAGGGGTGGCCCAGCGCGATGGCGCCGCCGTTAACGTTCAGGCGGTCCATGGGGATGCCCAGGCGGTCGGCGCAGTACAGCACCTGCACCGCGAAGGCTTCGTTCAACTCCCACAAGTCGATGTCTTCGACCTTCAGGCCCAGGCGCTGCAGCACCTTGGGCACGGCGAAGACCGGGCCGATGCCCATCTCATCGGGCTCGCAGCCCGCCACCGCAAAGCCCAGGAAGCGCCCCATCGGCTTCAAACCCTTGCGCTCGGCATAGGCTTCACTGACGACGACGCAGGCGCCTGCACCGTCACTGAACTGGCTGGCATTGCCCGCGGTCACCACGCCGCCGGGCAACGCCGGGCGGATGCCGCGGATGCCGTCGACCGTCGTGCCCGGGCGCAGACCCTCGTCGGCGCTGACCGTGACCTGCTTGCTGCGCAGGCCCAGCACCGCGTCGGCCACGCCGGCGGTCACCGTGCAGGGCACGATCTCGTCGGCGAAGGCGCCGCGCTCCTGCGCCGCGCAGGCCTTCTGCTGGCTGCCGGCGCCGTACTCGTCCTGCCGCTCCTTGGGAATGCCGTAGCGCTTGGCCACCATCTCGGCCGTCTGCAGCATGGGCCAGTAGATCTCGGGCTTGTGCGCCTTCAGCCAGGAATCCTCGAGCATGTGCAGGTTCATCTCCTGCTGCACGCAGGAAATGCTCTCCACGCCGCCGGCCACGTACACGTCGCCCTCGCCGGCCACCACACGCTGCGCGGCCATCGCGATGGTCTGCAGCCCGCTGGAGCAGAAGCGGTTCACCGTCGCGCCACTGACCGTGATGGGCAGCCCGGCGCGAAGCGCCACCTGGCGCGCGATGTTGGCGCCGGTCGCGCCCTCGGGGTTGGCGCAGCCCATCAGCACGTCCTCGACCTCGGCGCCGTCGATGCCGGCGCGCTGCACCGCCGCGGCCACCGCGAAGCCGCCGAGCGTGGCGCCATGGGTCATGTTGAAGGCGCCCTTCCAGCTCTTGGCCAGGGGCGTGCGTGCGGTGGAGACGATGACGGCACGGGTCATGGGAAGTCCTCGGCGGGGGTGTGGTGTGCGTAGGAGAGCGGTGGCGTCAGGTGAAGGTCTTGCCTTCGGCCACCAGCTTGGCCAGCAGCGGCGCGGGCTGCCAGAACTCGCCGTCGTCGCGCGGGTTGGCGGCAAAGCGCTTCATCGACTGCACCACGTTGAACAGGCCCTGCTGGTCGGCCCAGCACAAGGGGCCGCCACGCCACAGCGGGAAGCCGTAGCCCGTGAGGTAGACCATGTCGATGTCGCTGGCCTTGCTGGCGATGCCTTCCTCGAGGATCTTCGCCGCTTCGTTGACGAGCGAATAGACCAGGCGCTGCACGATCTCTTCGTCGGAGATCTTGCGCGGCTGGATGCCGAGCTCGGCGCGGTGCTTCTCGATCATCTCCACCACCACCGGGGAGGGGATGGCGTCGCGCTTGCCCGGCGCGTAGTCGTACCAGCCGGCGCCGGTCTTCTGGCCGAAGCGCCCCATCTCGCACAGCAGGTCGGCCGTCTTGCTGTAGCGCAGGCCGGGCTTCTCGGTGTAGCGGCGCTTGCGGATGGCCCAGCCAATGTCGTTGCCCGCCAGGTCGCCCATGCGGAAGGGCCCCATCGCGAAGCCGAACTTCTCGACCGCGCGGTCCACCTGGGCGGGCGTGCAGCCTTCCTCGAGCAGGAAGCCGGACTGGCGGCTGTACTGCTCGATCATGCGGTTGCCGATGAAGCCGTCGCACACGCCGGACACCACCGCCGTCTTGCGGATCTTCTTGCTCACCTGCATCACGGTGGCGAGCACGTCCTTGGCCGTCTTCGCGCCGCGCACCACCTCCAGCAGCTTCATCACGTTGGCCGGGCTGAAGAAATGCATGCCCACGACGTCCTGCGGCCGCTGCGTGAACGACGCGATGCGGTCCACGTCCAGCGTGGAGGTGTTGGACGCCAGGATCGCCCCCGGCTTGGCCACCGCGTCGAGCTGGCGGAAGACCTGCTCCTTGACGCCGATCTCCTCGAACACGGCCTCGATCACGAGGTCGGCGTCGGCGATGTCGGCGTAGCTCAGCGTGGGCGCGAGCAGCGCCATGCGCTGTTCGTACTTGTCCTGCTTGAGCTTGCCCTTCTTGACCTGGGCCTCGTAGTTCTTGCGGATCGTGGCCAGGCCGCGGTCCAGGGCCTCCTGCCTGGTCTCCAGGATGGTCACCGGGATGCCGGCGTTCAGGAAGTTCATGGCGATGCCACCGCCCATGGTGCCCGCGCCGATCACGGCCACCTTCGCCACTTGGCGCACAGGCGTGTCCTCGGGCACGTCCGGGATCTTGCTGGCCGCACGCTCGCCGAAGAAGGCATGCCGCAGCGCCTTGCACTCGGGCGTGAGCATCAGCGCCATGAACAGCTCGCGCTCGAGCACCATGCCGTCGTCGAACTTGCGCTTGACCGCGGCCTCCACCGCGTCCACGCACTTCAGCGGCGCCGGGAAGTTCTTCGCCATCGCCTTGACGGTGTTGCGCGCGAACTGGAAGTAGGCGTCGGCATCGGGGTGGGCCAGCGGCAGGTCGCGCACGCGCGGCAGCGGGCGGCGCGCAGCCACCTCCTCGGCCAGGCCACAGGCAGCCTCGACCACGTCGCCCTCGGCCAGGCGGTCGATCAGCTTCTGCCCCGGCAGCGCTGCCAGCACCTCGCTCTTGACCGGGTCGCCCTGCACGATCATGTTCAGTGCCGTCTCCACACCCAGCACGCGCGGCAGACGCTGCGTGCCGCCGGCGCCGGGGATCAGGCCGATCTTGACCTCGGGCAGCGCAATGTTGGCCCCGCGCGCGGCCACGCGGTAGTGACAGCCCAGCGCCAGTTCCAGCCCGCCGCCCATGCACACGCTGTGGATGGCCGCGACCACCGGCTTGGGCGAAGACTCCAGCATCTTGATCAGCGACAGCAGGTTGGGCTCGGCCACCGCCTTGGGCGAGCCGAACTCGCGGATGTCGGCGCCGCCCGAAAAGGCCTTGCCCGCCCCGGTGAGCACGATCGCCTGCACGGCCGAGTCAGCCCAGGCGCGCTCGACGCACGCGGCCAGGGCCACGCGCGTGTCGTAGCCCAGTCCGTTGACCGGCGGGTTGCTCATCGTGATGACGGCCACAGGGCCGCGAACTTCGTAACTGGCGCTCATCGAGCGTCTCCTGGAGTCGGTGGAAATAGAACGATCGTTCGATTTTACGGGGCTTCACGCCGTCGGCAGGCGGTGGTCCTTGAACTGCTCACGCAGCTTCATCTTCTGCATCTTGCCCGTGGCGCCGAGCGGGATCGCGTCGACGAAGGCCACGTCGTCAGGCACCTGCCACTTCGCCACCTTGCCGTCGTAGAAAGCCAGCAGCGCCTCGCGCGTCACCTGGGCGCCCGGCTTGAGCACGACCACCAGCAGCGGGCGCTCGTCCCACTTGGGGTGGCGCACGCCGATGCAGGCAGCCATGGCCACCGCCGGGTGCGCCATCGCGATGTTCTCGATGTCGATCGAGCTGATCCACTCGCCGCCGGACTTGATGACGTCCTTGCTGCGGTCGGTGATCTGCATGAAGCCGTCGGGGTCGATCGTGGCCACGTCGCCGGTGGGGAACCAGCCGCCCACCAGCGGGTCGCCGCCCTCGCCCTTGAAGTAGCCGCAGATGATCCAGGGGCCCTTCACGTAAAGGTCGCCACTGGACTGGCCGTCCCAGGGCAGTTCACCGCCGTCGGGGTCGACGATCTTCATCTCGACGCCGTAGACCGCACGGCCCTGCTTGACCAGCACCGCCATCTGCTGCTGTGGCGGCAGCGCCTGCTGCGGCAGCTTGAGCGTGCACACGGTGCCCAATGGCGACATCTCGGTCATGCCCCAGGCGTGCAGCACGGTCACGCCGTACTGGTCCTTGAAGGCGCTGATCATCGCCGGCGGGCAGGCCGAGCCGCCGATCACCGTGCGGTTCAGCTTCGAGAAGCGCAGCCCCGCCGGCGCCATGTGGTTCAGCAGGCCGAGCCACACCGTGGGCACGCCCGCGGCCATCGTCACGCCCTCGCCCTCGATCAGTTCGTAGACCGACTTGCCGTCCAGCGCCGCCCCGGGGAAGACGAGCTTGGCGCCCGTCATGGCCGCGACGTAGGGCAGGCCCCAGGCGTTGACGTGGAACATCGGCACCACGGGCAGGATGCTGTCGCGCGCCGACAGGCCCATCGAGTCGGGCAGCGCGGCGCCGTAGGCGTGCAGCACGGTCGAGCGGTGGCTGTACAGCGCGCCCTTGGGGTTGCCGGTGGTGCCGCTCGTGTAGCACAGCGAGGCCGCGCTCTTCTCGTCGAATTGCGGCCAGTCGTAGGTCGTGCTTTGCGGGGCGATCCACTCCTCGTAGGAGACCAGGCCCTCGATGCCGGTGTCGGCGGGCAGCGCGCCGGCATCGCACAAAGCGACCCAGTGGCGCACCGTGGTGCAGTTCTTCCATACCGCCTTGATGAGCGGCAGGAAGGTCATGTCGAAGCACAGCACCCGGTCCTCGGCGTGGTTGGCGATCCACACCACCTGGTCGGGCGCCAGCCGCGGGTTCAGCGTGTGCAGCACGCGGCCGCTGCCCGACACCCCGAAATACAACTCGAAGTGACGGTAGCCGTTCCAGGCCAGCGTGGCCACACGGTCGCCGAAGGGCACGTCCAGGCGGTCCAGCGCATTGGCCACCTGGCGCGCGCGCGCCGCAGCCTCGCGGTAGGTGGTGCGGTGCAGGTCGCCTTCGACCCTGCGCGAGACGATTTCCGCATTGGCGTGGTGTCGGGCCGCGAACTCGATCAGCGACGAGATCAGCAGCGGTTGGTCCTGCATCAATCCGAGCATGGAAAAGTCTCCTGGAATCCTGGAACGATCGTGATGGCGGTCGGGCGCACCCTGGCTTGGGCGCTCGGCGCCCGCGCACACTGCCTCGGCGGCGCCCGCGCCGGCGCGGGCAGAAGTGTGACACCAGCGCGGCGGGTCCGGCAGGCGGCGCCCGCCTGACCAGCGATGGCAGCGCTGGCAGGCGGGGCTCTGCGCACGCTCCGACAATACGGACTGATTCTGGATCTGCCGTCTTGTCGTCCACACCCTGACAACCTCCCCATGAATCCCTTTCGCCGCAACCCGCCGCCGCACGACCACGACGATCCGCGCTACGCAGTCCGCAAAACGGACGAGCAGTGGCGGGCCGAGCTCGACCCGGTGCAATACCAGGTGGCACGGCGCGCCGCCACCGAGCGCGCGTTCACCGGCCGCTACTGGGACCACTTCGAGCCCGGGCGCTACCGCTGCGTCGGCTGCGGCGAGCCCCTGTTCGACGCCGGCAGCAAGTTCGACGCCGGATGCGGCTGGCCCAGCTACTCCCAGCCCCTGGCCGATGGCGTGATCGAGCGCGTGGCGGACCACAGCCACGGGATGGTGCGGGTGGAGGTGCGTTGCAACCGATGCGGCAGCCACCTCGGGCACGTCTTCGACGACGGCCCGGCGCCCACGGGGCAGCGGTACTGCATCAACTCGGCGTCGATCGACTTCGAACCCAAGGGCTGAAGGGTGGCGGCCCGCCGCCCAAGCCCCAGCCCCAGCCCTCCCACGCCATGACCACCCGCCCCACGGCTTCTCAGCTCGAGGCGCTCCTGCGCGCCGCCTTCGCGCCCACCGAACTGGCTGTGCAGGACGACAGCCACCTGCACGCCGGCCATGCCGGCGCGCGCGAGGGCAGCCACTTCTCGGTGCGCATCCGCAGCCCCCGCTTCGCCGGCCTTGCGCCGGTGGCTCGGCATCGCCTCGTTTATGATGCCCTAGGAGAATGGATGCGACATGGCATCCACGCGCTGGCCATCGACGCCCGCGCACCCTAGTGCGGCACCGCTGCACCAGGCACCCTTCCCACCCCCCTGCCCTGCCCCTGCGAAAGCCTCAGACCATGAAGCCGAAGTCTCCCGCCTTGCGCCTTGCCACCCTGGTCACCGTCGTGGCCCTCGCCGTGCCCGTGCTGGCGCAGGCACAGAACATTGCCATCGTCAACGGCAAGGCCGTGCCGAAGTCGCGCGTCGACTCGCTGCTGCAGCAGGCCGCGCGTTCCGGCCAGCAGCTGCCCCCGGGGGCCGAGCAGCAGGCGCGCGACCAGGTCGTCCTGCGCGAGATCTTCGCGCAGGAAGCGCAGAAGCGCGGCCTCGGCGCGACCGACAGCTACCGCGCCCAGATGGAACTGGCGCGCCAGAGCATCCTCATCCGCGAACTCTTCGAGGACTTCCGCAAGAAGAACGCGCCCAAGGATGCCGACGCCAAGGCCGAATACGACAAGTTCAAGGCCCAGGCCAGCGGCACCGAGTACCGCGCCAGCCACATCCTGGTCGAGAAGGAAGAAGAGGCCAAGGCCCTGATCGCCCAGATCAAGGCGGGCGCCAAGTTCGAGGACCTGGCCAAGAAGAATTCCAAGGACCCCGGCTCGGCCGAGCGCGGCGGCGACCTGGATTTCGCCAAGCCTGACGCCTACGTGCCCGAGTTCGGCAAGGCCATGGCCGCGCTGAAGAAGGGCGAGATGACCGACGCACCCGTCAAGAGCAGCTTCGGCTTCCACATCATCCGCGTCGACGACACGCGCGATGCCGAGTTCCCTGCCTTCGACGAAGTCAAGGAGCAGATCATGCAGCGTCTCGAGCAGACCAGGCTGCAGGAGTTCCAGGACAAGCTGCGCAAGTCGGCCCGGACGGACTACAAGTTCAGCCAGTGAGGCCGGGGGCGGCCAGCCGCCCCGCCTCGATGCGCAGTTGCCGGTCGCAGCGCGCGGCGATCTCACGGTCGTGCGTCACGAGCACCAGGGTCGTGCCGGCTTCCCGGTTCATCTCGAACATCAGCGCCATCACCTTCTCGCCGGTGGCAAAGTCCAGGCTGCCGGTGGGTTCATCGGCCAGCAGGACGGCCGGCTGCACGACGAAGGCACGCGCCAGCGCCACGCGCTGCTGCTCCCCGCCCGACAGCACGCGCGGGTAGTGCGACAGCCTCGCGCCCAGGCCCACGCGGCCCAGCATCTCGGTGGCGGCTGCGCGCGCGCCCGGGTGCCCCAGCAGTTCCAGCGGCAGCATCACGTTTTCCAGCGCCGTCAGGTTGGGCAGCAACTGGAAGCTCTGGAACACGAAGCCCAGCTTGCGCGCCCGCACCGCGGCGCGCGCATCCTCGTCCAACGCGAACAGGTCGGTGCCGTCCAGGACCACCGTGCCCTCGCTGGGCACGTCCAGCCCGGCCATCAAGGACAGCAGCGTGCTCTTTCCCGAGCCGGAGGCCCCGACGATGGCGGCCGACTCGCGCGGCGCGAGCGCGAAATCGATGTCATGCAGTATCGTGAGCGTGCCGGTGGAATCGGTCACGCGCTTGCTGACGTGACGCACGGCGATGATGGGGTCGGGCATGCGGGATGACAGGGTGAAGGACGCTGGCAGGTGCGGAGCGCGCAGCATCGAGCTCGGCGTGGAAGTTGGCTCGGGCGGCCCGAAACCAGGGGCCTGTGAGCCCCCGCAGCGTTGCGGCCGGCGCGCAGCCTTGCAATGTATCGCCACGCTTGCCGCAGTGCCGCTGATGCCGCTCACCACCGCGCGGGCCCAGGGGTCGGCGGCGGGGGCGGGCACGGGCACCAAGCCGGCTGCGGCTTCCGGTTCCGGTTCCGGTTCCGGTTCCGGTTCCGATTCCGGTTCCGGTTCCGGTTCGGGTTCGGGTACGGGCGCCGCCCAAGGGGCGCCTGCGGGAACGGCTCCAGCCTCACTGCCGCCGTCGGCGCAGGCCCCGCTGGTGCTCGTGGTGGGCGACAGCCTGTCGGCGGAGTACGGCATCGCGCGCGGCGCCGGCTGGGTGGCGCTGCTGCAGCAGCGCCTGCAGCAGGAGCGCATCGCCGCGCGCGTCGTCAACGCCAGCGTCAGCGGCGACACCACCGCCGGTGGCCGCGCGCGCCTGCCCGCGCTCCTGCAGCGCCACCAGCCGGCCGTCGTCGTGCTCGAGCTCGGCGGCAACGACGCGCTGCGCGGCCTGCCGCTCACCGCCACACGCGCCAACCTCGTGGACATGGCACGCGCCTCCAAGGCCGCAGGCGCGCGAGTTCTGATCGCCGGCATGCAACTGCCACCCAACTACGGCCGCGCCTACAGCGAGGAGTTCGCCGCCTTGTTCGCCCAGGTCGCGCGCGCCGAGGGCGCCGCGCTCGTGCCCTTCCTGCTCGCCGGCGTGGCCGACGGCCCCGATCCCTACGCGATGTTCCAGCCCGACCGAATCCACCCCACGGCCGAGGCCCACGCCCGCATCCTGGACAACGTCTGGCCGCGCCTGCGACCGCTGGTGGCCGCGTCGGCGCGGCGCTGACCGCAGCGCATCAGGGGGCTTGCAGCCCCACGCCGCTGGTCGGGCGCCAGCGGCACGGCTGTCAAGCCCCTCTACCCAGCCATGGCAGGGCGGGGAAGACGACCCGAAGGCCGTCCCGGTCCCGCAAGGCCGGCGAACCTGAAGGCCATTGCCCGGGCGGGCCGGCTTCGTGACCCGGACAGCAAGGCCCGAGCTTTGGCCGGCGCTTTGCCGCGACACTTGCCGCATGACCCCTGATCGATCCGGTCCGCCCACGGGCCCGCCTTCGAGCCCGAGCGTGCCCGCACACAGCCAGCCCATCCCCGCCCGCGCGATCACGCTGCTCGTCGTGTTGACGCTGGTGTGGGGCACCAACTGGCCGGTGTTTCCCTACGCGCTGGCCGAGGTCTCGGTGTGGACCTTCCGCGCCTTCGCGCTGCCGGCCGCCGGGCTGACGCTGCTGGCGGTGGCGCGCGCGCGCGGGCTGTCACTGGCATTGCCGCGCGAGGACTGGCCCACCGTCGTTGCCGCGAGCATTTGCTACCTGACGGTATGGAATGTCGCCAGCGCCTACGCCGCCGTCCTGCTGCCTTCCGGGCAGGCGGCCATCCTCGGATTCACGATGCCGCTGTGGGCGGCGCTGATGGGCTTCTTCTTCCTGGGCCAGCGTCTTTCGAGGCGCCTGGTGGCCGCGCTCGGGCTGGGCGCCTGCGCCGTCGGCCTGCTGATGTGGCGCAGCGTGGCCGCCTACGCCGACGCGCCGGCGGGCTTCGCGCTCGGTCTGACGGCCGCCATCGGTTGGGCCGCGGGCACCCTGATCCTCAAGCGCCGGCCGCCGCGCGCGCCCGCGCTGGTGCTCACCGGGTGGCAACTGGTCCTGTCCAGCGTGCCCATCGTGCCCGCCGCCTTCGTGCTCGCCGAGGGCCCGTGGTTCATGCCCTCATGGCAGAGCCTGCTGGCGATCGCCTATGTCACCTGGATGCCGATGACCATCGGCAACGTGGCCTGGTTTTCCATCGTCGGGCTGCTGCCGGCGCAGGTGGCGGGCCTGTCCTCGGTGATGGTGCCCGTGGTGGCCATGATCTCGGGCGCCATCGTCCACGGCGAGCCGCTCGGCCCGGCCCAGCTCGGCGCCATGGCCTGCTCGGCCGGGGCGCTGTGGCTGGCGCTGCGCCCGACGGGTCGCTGAGGCCGTCGCCGCCGACCGGGCCCGGCCGGCGGCCCCAGGGGTCACACCCTCACCCCTCCTGGCCGAAGCGCGCCTCCAGATAGGCCAACAGCGTCCTGATCGTCTGCGCCTCGCCGCCCACCGGGCGGCCCGGGCGGGCGGCGTCGTTCCAGGCGAAGAGGTCGACGTGGACCCAGTCCATGCCCTCAGGCACGAAATCGTCCAGGAACAACGCCGCCGTGATGGCACCGGCCATCGGGCCCTTGCCGGTGTTGACGATGTCGGCGATATCGCTTTCGATGCTGCCGTGGTAGTCGCGCCACAGCGGCAGTTGCCACAGCGGGTCGTGCAGCGCCAGGCCGCGGTCCACCAGTTCCCGCCCCAGGTCCATTCGGCGCGTGAACAGCGCCGGCAACTGCGGCCCCAGCGCCACCCGCGCCGCGCCGGTCAGCGTGGCCAGGTCGATCATCAGCTCGGGCTCGCCCTCGGCGCCGTAAGCCAGCGCGTCGCACAGGATCACCCGGCCCTCGGCGTCGGTGTTGCCGATCTCGATATGCAGCCCCTTGCGGGTGCGGAACACGTCGCCCGGGCGGAAGGCGTTGCCGGCGATGGCGTTGTCCACCGCCGGGATCAGCAATTGCAGCCGCACCGGCAACTTTGTTGCCATCACCAGCGCCGCCAGGCCCAGCGCATTGGCCGCGCCGCCCATGTCCTTCTTCATCCAGCGCATGCCGTCGGCGGGCTTGATGTCCAGCCCGCCGGAATCGAAGCACACGCCCTTGCCCACCAGCGTCAGGCGCCGGTGGCGGGGGTTTCCCCAGTTCAGCTCGATCAGTCGCGGCGCGCGGGTCGACGCGCGGCCCACCGCGTGCACCGCCGGGAAGCCGGCCTCCAGCAGCTTGTCACCCACCACCTCGCGCACCTTGGCGCCGTGCGCGCGCGCCACCTTCTTCACCGCCTGCGCCAGCTCGGCCGGGCCCATCTCCTCGGCCGGGGTGTTGACCAGGTCGCGCGTGGCGGCGATCGTGGCGGCCAGCAGCGCGCCGCGGGTCGCCGCGAGCCCCGGGGCCAGCATCAGCTCCGCAGCGGCGCGCTTGGGCGCCTTGTAGCGTGCGAAGGCATACGCCCCCAGGGCCCAGGACATCGCCGCGGCTTGCGGGTCGGCCTGCAGCCCCCCATCGCCGAGGCGGTAGCGTCCCTCCGGCAGCGCCTTGGGCAGCGCCGACAGCGCATAAGGATGCGACGCCGAGCGCACGCCGGCCCACGCCGACTGCACCTCGCCGTCGGGCCCGGGCACCAGCGCCCAGGTGTCGGGCGCCCCGCTGAACCCGCAGGCCCGCAGCCACTGGCGCGCAGCCGCTGGCAGCGTGCTGGCGTGGCCCTCGAAGGACGCGCGGTCGGTCAGGTGAATGGGAACGGTGCCGGCGGCGGGCTTCTTCAGCGTCAAGGTCATGGGCAGGGGTGTCCGGTGGGGTTGATCGAGAAAGGCCCGGCGGGATCCAGGCGAACATGCCGGTGGCCCCTCGAGGCAGCGTTCAAGGTTACACGAGAGCCGGCCAAGAGCCTGGCGAGCGCCTGATCGAGACACGGCCCGCGCAGCGCGCTTCCCAGCCGTCCGGCCATGCCAGACCTGGGCTTGTGCGACGCATGAGCAGAAACGCCAAGTCCGCGCTTTTTGAGCTCTGCAGCCTGCGCACGGGACCCGGTCAGGCCTCGGGAAAACGCCAGGGCGGACCACGCTTTCTCGCGCCCCGCAGGGGCCGGCCCGGCGAAGCCCGGCCCTTGGGAGTGCTCAGCCGCCAACGCCCTCGCGCGCCAGCCCGTGTGCGGCCTCCACGAACGCGGCCTCGAGGTCGGCCGACGCCGGGGTGGGCATGGCGTCGGCCCAGCGCAGCAAGGCCACGCGCGCGCCATCGACTGGCTCGACCAGGGGCACGCGCACCAGCCCGCTCGCCGCCGCGCGCGCCTCGTACACCTCCATCGGCATCGCACCCAGCAGATGGCCGTGCCGCACCAGCACCTCCAGCCCGGTGAGCGTCTCGCAACCGACGGCGCAGCGTGGCGGCGCCAGGGCGGCCTGGAGAAAGGCCCTCGTCAGGCCGCGCGCGATGGCGCTGTCCGGTGACGGCAGGACCCAATCGGCGCCCGCGAGTTCGGCCAGGGTGCGCGCACCGGCCAGCGGGTGGTCTGCGCGCGCGACGACCGCGACGCGGGTCGCGCACAGGGCGCGGGCGCGGTACTCCTTGCCGATGCGCTCGGCCGGCATCGACATGACGGCGAAATCCGGTCGGCCCTCGCGCAGGCCCTCCAGACCGAAGGGTGGCGGCAGGATGGTCAAGCTCAGCCCCGGCCAGCGCTGACGAAAGCCCGGCAACACGCGCGGCAGCAGCACGAGCGTGGCGAAATGCGACAGCGCGACGACGAGCCGGCCCTCGCGCGCGCCGCGGCGCTGGGCGACCTCCTCGGCGGCCTGGCGCAGCTGGGCCCGGATCGAGCGCGCGCGCGGCAGCAGCGCCGCGCCGTCGGGGGTGGCCTGGACACCGCGAACGCTGCGCTCGAACACCGGCGCGCCCAGGGCCTCTTCCAGGCGCCGCAGTTGCTTGGTCAGGGCGGGCTGGGTTGTCCCGAGCGCGCGCGCGGCCGCGCTGAGGCTGCCAGCATCGGCGATCTCGGCCAGCAGCACCAGCCCGGCCGGGTCGGGCAGGACGGCGGACGCGCCGCCGCGCGCGGCCAGGGAAGCCGGGTCGGACCCGCGCGCTGGCAGTCGCTTCGTCAGCCGGGAGCCGGGCATCGCAGAGGGTGGAAGATGTCAGGGCCTGAACGCTTGTGCGCCATGCCCGAGGATCGCGCCCAAACGCCACGGACCCGGGCGCGAACCGCAGCCGCAGCCCGGGCTGCCGCGCGGAATCGCAACGACGCGCCCGGGTGTCTTGTCTCGGCAGACGGGCATGGGGGAGGAACGGCGTCGCGGAGGTCAGACCACCGCGGCCCGGCGCGCGCGCCAGGCGCCGAAGAGGGCGATCAGCCCCGGCACGATGATCAGGGCCCAGATGATCTTGCTCAGGTGCTGTTGCACGAAGGGCAGGTTGCCGAAGAGGTGCCCCGCCACTGTGAGGCCTACCACCCAGATCAGCGCGCCGACGACGTTGTAGGCCGTGAAGCGTGGGCGGTTCATATCGGCCACGCCGGCGACGAAGGGCGCGAAGGTGCGGATGAACGGCATGAAGCGCGCCAGGATGATGGTGATCCCGCCCCAGCGCTCGTAGAAGGCATGGGCCTGCTCGAAGGCACGACGGTTGAACCAGCGGCTGTGCTCCCAGCCCCACACACGCGGGCCGACCCGCCGGCCGATCAGGTAGTTGCACTGGTCGCCGAGGATGGCCGCCGCCAGCAGCAGCACGATCACCAGCGGCAGGCTCATCAGGCCCGCGCCGGACAGCGCGCCGACGACGAAGAGCAGCGAGTCGCCGGGCAGGAAGGGCATGACGACGACACCCGTCTCGACGAAGACGATCAGGAACAGCAACGCATAGACCCAGGCACCGTAGGCTTGCACGAATGCCGCCAGGTGACGGTCGACGTGCAGGATGAAGTCCACGAGAAAAAGCACGAAGTCCATGCGCGGGATTATCCGGGGGCGCTTCCTAGAATCGGCGCGATGGATCAAGCCACACCGAACCCGGCCCCGCCCGGCGACGCCGTCCGGCCCGACGCGCCGCCGGTCGCTGCGGCCGAGGCCGAAACCACCGCGCCACCGGCACCGCGCCGGCCGATCCGCGAGCTCCCCGACGAGCTGGTGAGCCAGATCGCCGCCGGCGAGGTCGTCGAGCGGCCGGCGTCGGTGGTGCGCGAACTCGTCGACAACGCGCTCGACGCCGGCTCCCGGCAGGTGACGGTGCGCCTGACGGCGGGCGGCGTGCGCGCCATCGTCGTCGAGGACGACGGCGGCGGCATCGCCCCCGAGGAGATGCCCTTGGCGCTCAGGCGCCACGCGACGAGCAAGATCGCGAGCCTGGCCGAGCTCGAGCACGTGCTGACGATGGGCTTCCGCGGCGAGGCGCTCGCGGCCATCGCCAGCATCGCCGAGCTCACGCTGACCAGCCGCACGCGCGACGCCGCGCATGCCTGGCGGCTGGACGCACGCAGCGGCGAGCTCGCGCCGGCGGCGCGCGCCATCGGCACGACGGTCGAGGTGCGCGAGCTGTTCTTCAGCACCCCGGCGCGGCGCAAGTTCCTGAAGACCGACGCGACGGAGTTCGCCCACGCCCTGGAGGCCGTGCGCCGGCACGCGCTGGCGCGGCCCGACGTCGGCTTCGCGGTCTGGCATGAGGGCCGGCTGGTTGCGCAATGGCGCGCGGCGGTGTTCGAGCAGCGCGTGGGCGACGTGCTCGGCAGCGAGTTCCTCCAGGCGAGCCGGCCCGTGGAGGGCGCCACCGGTCCGCTGCGCCTGCTCGGTCGCGCCGGCCAACCGGAACAGGCGCGCTCCCGCGCCGACCTGCAGTACCTGTTCGTCAACGGCCGCTTCGTGCGCGACCGCCTGGTGTCCCACGCCGTGCGCGCGGCCTACGAGGACCAGCTCCACGGCACCCGGCAGCCGGCGTATGCGCTGTTCCTGCAGATCCCGCCCGAGTTGGTGGACGTCAACGTGCACCCGACCAAGGTCGAGGTCCGCTTTCGCGACGGCCGCGCCATCCACGAGGCCGTGCGGCGCGCGGTCGAGAACGCACTGGCGCCGTCGCGGGCGCGGGGCGCTGGCGCCGACGGCGTGGGCTCGGCCGACGGCGTGGGCGCAGCAGACGGTGCCCACGGCGCAGACAGCAGCGCCGCCGCGGCGACCGGGGGCGCCGGCGCAGGCACGGCGCTGCCCTCGGCCCCAGGCCAGCGCACCGGCTGGGTCTACACCCCGGCGCGCCCCCCGCGCGCCCAGGAGGCTGCGCCGCCTTGGCAGCAGCAGAGCCTGTCCCAGGAAGGTTCCGGCGGCGTGTCCGCATGGCAGGCCTTGCTGGGTGCGGGCAGCGGGCGCCGCGACGGCCCGGGCAGCCCGCCACAGGGCATTCCGCCACAGGGCGGGCCGACGCGGGAGACGGCCTGGAACGAGCGTTCGCCCGGAGCGGCCCCATTCACGCCCGCCCTGCCCCGCGGGGATGGGCCGCAGCCAGGTGCGGTCCCGCCGGCGCGGCCCCTTGCAGCGGAGACGATGTCCGGCGCGCCAGCGCCTTCGTCAGGAACCCCCGACCCGTCCCACGCGGCTCGAGGCTTCAGCGCCGCCCCCCTCGCAGCGCAGGATTCGCGGAGAGGAGAAGGCGATGCCACGTCCAGGCCACAGGGCGACGCCACCTGGCCTCTCGGCCGCGCCCTCGGCCAGGTCGGCGGCATCTACGTGCTGGCCGAAAACGCCCACGGTCTGGTCATCGTCGACATGCACGCAGCGCACGAGCGCATCGTCTACGAGCGCCTGAAGCGCGGGGCCGCCGACGCCCCCAGCGTCCCCGCCCAGCCCCTGTTGCTGCCCCACACATTTGCAGCCAACGCGGCCGAGGTCGCCACGGTCGAGGCCGAGCGTGAGGCCCTGCTCGCGCTCGGCCTGGACGTGGACGCGCTCGGGCCCGGCACCCTGGCCGTGCGCAGCCGCCCGGCAGCCCTGCCCGACGCCGACCTGACCGAGCTGACACGCTCGGTGCTGGCCGAGCTGCAGCAGGTCGGCGCCAGCCGCGCGGTGCAGCGCGCGCGCGACGACCTGCTCGCCACCATGGCCTGCCACGCCGCCGTGCGCGCCAACCGGCGCCTGACGCTGGCCGAGATGGACGCGCTGCTGCGCGACATCGAGGCCACCGACCGCGCTGACACCTGCAACCATGGCCGGCCGACCTGGCGCCAGCTCTCGGTCAAGGAACTGGACGCCCTGTTCCTGCGCGGGCGCTGACGATCGCGGCACAGGCCTCCTGCGCAATCGCTTACAGACCATGCAACGACGCCGCGCCCCTTGGCTGTGGACCGCCGCCCTGACTGCCGGGCTGGGGGCCTTCTCGTGCGCCGCGGGGGACGTCCTGGCCGCACCCGGGCGCAACGATCCCGGCAGCCCCATGCACGCCGCCGCGACGGCACCCGCGCCTTCGTTCGCCCCGGCAGCCGCAGCCAGGCCCGCGACAGCGGCGTCCGCCACTTCCGCCACACCCGCCACACCCACCACGCCCGCCACGCCCGCCACGCCCGCCGCCGCCACCACCCCGCCTGCGCCGCTGCGCCTGGAGCGTCCGATCGTGCTGCTGGGTGAGGTGCACGACCACCCGCAGCAGCACGCCTTGCGCGCCGAGGCCTTTGCCGCGCTGCTGGCGGGCGGCGCCCGCCCGGCGCTCGTGATGGAGCAGTTCGACCGCGAGCGCCAGGCCGAGCTCGACGCGCTGCGGGCGGCGCAGCCGGCGCTCGACGCCGACACGCTGATCGCGCGCATCGGCGGGCCCGGCTGGCACTGGCCGTTCTACCGCCCCTTCGTCGACATGGCACTGCAGCACGGCCTGCCCATCGTCGCGGCGAACGTCTCGCGCGACGAGGCGCGCGCCGTCATGCGCGAGGGCCTGGCCGCGCGCGGCTTCGACCCCGGCGTGCCCGAGGCCGTGCTCGCCGGGCTGGCGGCGCTCGTGGAGGACGGCCACTGCGGCCAGGTCGGGGCCGCGCTGGCACGCCGCATGGCGCTGGCCCAGGTGGCCCGCGACCAGGCCATGGCCCGCGCCCTCGAGGCCCATGCGCAGCGGGGCGCCGTGCTGCTGGCCGGCAACGGCCATGTGCGCACCGACGTCGGCGTGCCCGTGTGGCTGACGCCGGCGACGCGCGCACGCAGCCAGGCCATCGGCGTGGTCGAAGACGGCGATCCGACGCTCGCCTTCGACCAGCGCGTCTTGACGCAGCCACACTCCCGGCCCGACCCCTGCGCGGCGTTCAGGGCCCCCGCTGCCGCCCCGTTGCGCACACCTTGAGCGGGCCGACGGCCAGCGCGGTCAGACCCGGCTGCCAGTGCGTGCCGGGCCGATGAACGGCGCAAATCAGACCGGTGGACGGCAGGGCCAAGACCGGCG
Organism: Rubrivivax sp.; assembly: GCA_027491255.1. Taxonomy (GTDB): domain Bacteria; phylum Pseudomonadota; class Gammaproteobacteria; order Burkholderiales; family Burkholderiaceae_C; genus Rubrivivax. The sequence goes on from JAIXWM010000099.1 coordinate 40,153, forward strand.
CCACATGCGGTCCGGCTCGGTTCGCTGCGTGGTCCAATCCCGGCGATGAACGATCGTCGCAAACTTGGCTTGAAGTCCGGCGCCCCCGCCCGCGACCCGCGCCGCGCCCCGGTGCGCGGCAGTGCCGCGGGCCCGCCACGCGGCAGATCGCGCCCCCCCGAGAAAGGCGGCACAGCGGAACCTTCGCCAGCGGCGCACCGCGGCCCCGCTGGTGACCCACGCAGCGCCCGCGGCCCGGCCGAGGCCCCTGCCGCCCCCCCGGAATGGGCGCCGCGAGCCGCCGCCCCCCGCCCGGGTGAGGGCAGGAAGACGCCCGACCCCAGCCGTTCGAGGGATGCGCGCGGCCCGCAAGCCTCGAGGAAAGACCAGGCCCCACGCCCGCCGCGAAGCGCCCACGACCCGCGCAGTTCGAACGAGACGCGCGCCCCCCAGGCCCGGCGGCATGCCGACGCCCCGCGCCCGCCGAGGGATGCCGGCGACGCCCGCACCGCGAGGGGCGACCGCGGCCCCCGCTCATCATGGGATGCCCGCGACCCTCGTTCCGCCCGGGATGCCCGCGACACGGCTCCTTCGAGGGACCGCCGCGACCCTCGTTCCCCGAGGGATGCCCGCGACCCTCGCGACGCGCGGGACGCCCGCGACGCACGGGCCCCCCATCCCGGTCGACCGCCAGGGGTGCATCCGGCGCCGCGTGGCCCTGCGCCCATGCCCCCTCATGCCAGGGCCGAGGCGCCGAAGGGCGGCGCGCCGGCCGCCGGCGCCGCGCCCTCGACCGAAGGCCCGCGCCTGTCGCGGGTCATGGCCGAACGCGGCATCGCCTCACGCCGCGAGGCCGACGCCTGGATCGAGGCCGGCTGGGTGCGGGTGAACGCACGCCTGGCCGTGCTCGGCCAGCGCGTGCGGGGCGACGAGACGATCACGGTCGACCCGGCGGCGCGCCAGGAGCAGGCACGCCGGGTGACCATCCTGCTGCACAAACCACTGGGCTATGTCAGCGCGCAGGCCGAGGACGGCCACCCTCCGGCCGTCACGCTCGTGACGCCCGCGCACCGCTGGACCGAAGACCGCGGACTGCCTTGGCATCCCGGCCATGCCCGCGGTCTGGCCCCGGCGGGCCGGCTCGACATCGACTCCACCGGCCTGCTGGTGCTGACGCAGGACGGACGCGTCGCCCGGCACCTGATCGGCGAGGACTCCGACGTCGAGAAGGAATACCTCGTCCGCGTGGAGCCGCTCGCGCCCGGCGCCTTTGCCGCCGACGGCATCGAGCGCCTGCGCCACGGGCTCGAGCTCGACGGTCAGCAGTTGCGCCCGGCACGCGTGAGCTGGGCCAACGAGGACCAGTTGCGCTTCGTGCTGCGCGAAGGGCGCAAGCGCCAGATCCGCCGCATGTGCGAGCTCGTCGGGTTGAAGGTCGTGGCGCTCAAGCGCGTGCGTATCGGCAGCGTCGTTCTCGGCAAGCTGCCGGCCGGTCAGTGGCGCTACCTGCGCGACGATGAGCGTTTCTGATCCCGCCGGGCGGCCCTCGCCGGCGCCCGGCCGGCCGTCGCCCGCCCCGGCCACGCTCGTGCTGGCGCTGGCGCTGTTGCTGGGGCTGCAGCCGGTGTCGACCGACCTGTACCTGCCGGCCCTGCCGGCGCTGGCGGCCGAGTTCGGCGGCGCGGTCGGACTGAGCCAGCTCACGCTGTCGGTGCTGCTGCTGGCCTTCGGCTTCGGGCAGTTGCTGCTCGGCCCGGCCTCGGACCGCTGGGGCCGGCGGCCCGTCCTGCTGGGCGGACTCGGGCTGTACGTGCTTGCAACCCTGGCAGGCACCCTCGCGTCGCGCCTGGAGGTCTTGGTGCTGTGCCGCGCACTGCAGGGCGTGGGGCTGGCGGCCGCCGTGGTCTGCGGACGCGCGCTGCTGCGCGACCTGCACGGGCCGCGCGAGGGAGCGGCCCTCATGTCCAAGAGCATGTCGGGCCTGGGGATGATCGCGCTGGCCAGCCCGGCGGTCGGGGGCCTGCTGGCCAGCGTCGGTGGCTGGCGCGCGGCGCTCGCGGCCACGGGGGTGTTTGCTGCGGTGGCGCTGGCCGTCGTGGCCAGCCGTCTGCCGGAAACGCTGCGCCAGCCCAACCCGCGCGCGCTGGTGCCCGCGGAGATGGCGCGCACCTGGATGCGCATCCTGGTCCACCCCACCTTCCAGGCCTGGGTGCTGCTGACCAGCTTCACCTACGGCGGGCTCTACACCTTCCTGGCCTGCGGCCCCTTCGTCTACATCGAGGTGCTGGGCACGTCCCGCGCCGGCTACGGCCTGTTCCTGACCAGTTCGTCGCTGGCGTACCTGTGCGGCACCTTCTTCGGCCGCCGCCTGCTGCGCCGGCACGGGCTGCGGGGCGCCGTCGGTCGCGCCGCCGGCTGGACGCTCAGCGGCGGGCTGCTGCTGGCCGGGCTGTCGCTGGCCGGCGTCGTGGGGCCGTGGGCCATCGCCCTGCCGCACGCGCTGTTCATGTTCGGCCACGGTGTGCACCAGCCCTGCGCCCAGGCTGCGGTGGTCGGACCGTTCCCGGCCCATGCCGGGGCGGCGTCGGCCCTGTCGGGTTTTCTGACGGCCGCACTGGCCTTCGCCTTGGGGCTGTGGTTCGGACAGGTGCTGGGCGACACGGTCTACCCCTTGACGCTGACACAGGGGCTGATGGCGGTGCTGACGGCCACGGCCGCCTGGACGCTGGTGCAAAGGCATGGCGAAGCGCCGCAAACGCCCAGCCCGGTGACGTCAGATTGAGCCCGTGAAGCCCGCTCCGCGTCCGATGTCCCCCTCATCGCCACCCCTCTCCCGCGCCGTTGGCACGCCCGACCTGACCCCGGTCGCGCTGGCCGGCCCGACGGCCTCGGGCAAGAGCGCGGCTGCGCTCGCCGTCGCGCGCGCCCTGGCCTCGGCCGTCAAGGTGGAGATCGTCAGTGTCGACTCCGCGCTCGTCTACCGCGGCATGGACATCGGCACCGCCAAGCCCACGCCGGCCGAGCAGGCCGAGGTGCCGCACCACGGCATCGACCTGATCGAGCCGACCGGACGCTACTCGGCGGCGCAGTTCGTCGCCGATGCGCGGCGCTGGGTGGGCGAGATCCAGTCGCGCGGCGCGCTGCCGCTGCTGGTGGGCGGGACCATGCTCTACCTGAAGGCCCTGCGCGAAGGCCTGGACGCGATGCCGGCGGCCGACGCGACCCTGCGCGCCCAGATCGACGCCCGTGCCGCGGCCGAGGGCTGGCTGGCCCTGCACGCCGCGCTGGCGCGCGTGGACCCGGTCACCGCCGCGCGCCTGAAGCCCATGGACGCGCAACGCATCCAGCGCGCGCTCGAGGTCTGGCACCTGACCGGCCGGCCCTTGTCCGCCTTCCACGCCGGCGCGGCCGCGCCGGACGGCGTTTCACCCACCGGCGGGGCGTCGGCCACGGACGGACTGCGCTTGCGGCTGATCGCGCTCGAGCCGCGTTCGCGGGCCTGGCTGCACGAGCGCATCGCGCTGCGCTTCGATGCCATGCTCGCCGGCGGGATGCTCGACGAGGTGCGGCGCCTGCGCGCGCGCGGCGACCTGGACCCCGCCATGCCGTCGATGCGCTGCGTCGGCTACCGCCAGGCCCTCGAAGCGCTGGACGCCCTGGAGCGCCGGCCGTCGGCGCAGCGGCCCGCCGCACTCGAGGACGACCGCGCCGCGTGGGCGGCCTTTCGCGCGGCCGGCATCGCCGCCACGCGCCAGCTCGCCAAGCGCCAGCTCACCTGGCTGCGGTCGATGCCCGACCGCACCGTCGTCGCCTGCGACGCAGACGACCCCGTGGGCGAGGTGCTGGCCTGCGTGCGGCAGTGGGTGGGCGGCTGAGCCTTGGGCGGAGGTCGGCGCCTGAACACCGGCCGTTCCGACGCGCGCCCGCGCACTCAGCGCTCGCTCGCCGAGCCGTCTTCGGCCTCCCGGCCCCGGAATTCCTCGATCAGCCGCTCCCACACCACCTCGAGCTCGTAGGCGGTGGAGCGGGCCAGGCCGTCGAGGTCGGGGAAGAGCGAGGCGTTGGTCACGTTCATGCGGTACAGCGCCTGCATCGCCGCCGCCCGCATGGCCCGCGGCAGCACGTACTTGACGAGCAGCGGCTCGTCGGCGCGGTAGCCGCGCAGGATCTCGTCCAAGGGCATGTCCAGCACGCCCGGCAGGACGAACAGGCCCGATTGCGCGACGAGGCGCCGGTCCATCTCGCGCGGCTCGCCGAACCAGACCACCGGCCAGCGGTTGCGCAGGAACCAGCGTTCGTAGTTGCCGCGCTCGCGCGGGTCGATGCGGTGGCGGTCCAGCATCGCGTCGAAGGCCGGCGCGGCCGACCACAGCGCCGGCGTGTTCAGCGCGTACACGGCGGCGTCACCCACCGCGTCCTCCAGGGCGAAGAAGGCCGCCACGTAGGGCGACTTCGTGAAATCCAGCAGCCGCGTCGGCGCGCCATGGTGCTGCATCAGGGCCAGGCAGCGCAGGTCGTCGTCGAGCGCCACCCGGTCGGCGAGGTAGATGTGCGCCTTGCGCCGGAAGATGCGCAGCGCCCGTTCCTCGCGCAGCGGCCACAGCGAGCGGTCCTCGCAGAAGGTCTGCAGCCGCCGCGTCAGCGAGCTGACCAGCGGCCATTGCGCCGAGACCTCGCCGCGAAAGGCCCAGCCCGGCTGCGCGTCGGTCAGCGCGACGAAGTCGGACCACTGGCTCAGGCGAATGACTTCCACGCGGGGCTGTCCTTGGGAGATGGGGTGAAGGTTTGCCGCTACGGCCGCAGTCTGCCCGGTCGCCCGGGAGGCGCTGCTCGACCCCGGAATGGGATTTCCGTTTCCAGGGCTTCCATTTTGGGGGCTACCGATGTTAGGATGCTTCTGTTGTTCCAGCAATGGATCAGCGTTTCGTACTTGAAACAAATTCAGACGTCGTCCACCGTGCCTGAAACCGTCGCCGCACCGCTGGAAATCGAGTTCCGCGCCGTCTCGAAGCGCTTCGCGCCGCGCGGCCGAGCCGGCGCCGAGCCCGCGCCGTGGGCCGTGCAGCGCGTGAACGTGCAGGTCCGCCGCGGCGAGGTCGTCTCGCTCATCGGTCCGTCGGGCTGCGGCAAGAGCACGCTGCTGAACATGGGGGCCGGGCTGTACCTGCCCACCGAGGGCGAGGTCTTCGTCGGCGGGCAGCGCGTGACCAAGCCGATGCGGCAGGTGGCCTTCATGCTGCAGAAGGACCTGCTGATGCCCTGGCGCAGCATCCGCGCCAACGTCGAGCTCGGCATGGAGATCGCCGGCCGCCCCGCCGCCGAGCGCCGGCGCGTGGCCGATGCCTTGCTCGCGCGCTGCCACCTGCAGGGCTTCGGCGACCACTACCCCTACCAGCTCTCGGGCGGCATGCGCCAGCGCGCCGCGCTTGCGCGCACGCTGGCCATCGAGCCCGAGGTGCTGCTGCTCGACGAGCCCTTCTCCGCCCTGGACGCGCAGACCAAGATGGTGCTGCAGCAGGACCTGGCCGAGATGCTGGCCGAGCAGCGCAAGACCGCGCTGTTCATCACCCACGACCTGGTCGAGGCCGTGGCGTTGTCGGACCGCCTGCTCGTGATGAGCGCGCGCCCCGGCACGATCATCGAGGAGATCACCGTCGACCTGCCGGACCGCGACAACCCGCTGCGCCGGCGCACGCTGCCGCAGGTCGGCCCGCTGGTCGCGCGCCTGATGGAACTGCTGAAGGTCGGCGCCAGCGACGCGCTGACGCACTGAGATCCCTGCTCCCGCGACATCCCGCCTTCCCCACCCCGCAACGCCCCGAGAGGAGACTCCCATGTCCACGATGTTCAGCACGACGCGCCGGGCCGCCGTGGCCCTGCTGGCCGCCGGCACCTGCCTCGCCGCCCAGGCCCAGGGCGCGCTCGAGGAGATCACCTACCTGATGCCGGCGCCGCCCAGCCTGCCGGCCTTCGCGCCCTGGCAGATCGCCGCGGCCAAGGGCTTCTACGCCCAGGAGGGGCTGCGCCTGAAGTTCGTGCTCGCGCGCGGCGGGGTCGACGTCGCCAAGCAGGTCGGCGCCGGCAATGCGCTGATGGGCGGCGCCATCGGCGACACGCCGCTGATCGTGCGCGCCAACGGCGTGCCGGTGAAGGCCGTGGCGGTGCTCGGCGGCGGCTCCTTGATGCTGCTGGCCACGCACGCCGACTCGCCCATCAAGACGGTCAAGGACCTGAAGGGCCAGACCATCACCGTGCTGGCCTACACCGACACCACCTACTACGCGCTGCTGGGCAGCATGAAGAAGGTCGACCTGAACAAGAACGACGCCAACATCCAAGCTGCCGGCCCGGCGGGCGTGTGGCAGCTGTTCGCGTCGAAGAAGGCGCAGGCCATGGCCGGCACCGCCGACTGGATCGCCTCGGCCGAAGAAGCGGGCGCCAAGGTCAACATCATCTCGCCGGCGGAGCTGTTCCAGAGCATGGCGCAGGCGATCATCGCCTCCGACGAAGCCATCCGCACCCGGCCCGAGACGGTGCAGAAGGTGGTCCGTGCCACCCTGCGCGGGCTGAAGTTCATGATGGACGACCCCAAGGGCTCGATCGACGCCTTCATCCAGGCCGTGCCCGAGTACAAGGGCAAGGAGGCGCTGCTGGAACGCGCCTTCGCGCTGCAGCGCCAGTACGTCTACGCCGGCCAGAGGACGCTGGGCGAGATGGACCGCGCGCGTCTGGACGCGGTGCAGAAGTTCTACGTCGAGGAGGGCGTGGTGCCGAAGTCCACGCCGCTGGACGACCTGTACACCAACCGCTTCGTGACCGGGCGCTGAGCCTGGACGCACGGTTGCTGCAACCCCGCTCCCGCACCCTGGAACCCAAGCGATGGATCGCAAGGCCTGGCTCGGCAGCCTGATCGTGCTCGTCGTCTTCCTGTCCGCCTGGCAGTGGGGCCCGGGGATGCTGGGGATGCCGGAGTTCATCCTCCCGTCCCTGGAACGCGTGGTCGTCGAGTTCCGCCGCATGGCGGCCGACGACCTGTGGATGCACTCCGGCATCACGGCGCTGGAGATCGTGGTCGGCTTCGCGCTCGGCGCGCTGCTGGGGGTCGTGGTCGGTGTGGCGCTCGGCCTGTCACCCTCGGCCGAAGCCATCCTGTCTCCTTACATCCTGGCGCTGCAGATCGCACCCAAGGTGGCCTTCGCGCCGCTGTTCGTGATGTGGCTGGGCTACACGGTCTACCCGAAGATCCTGGTGGCCATCCTGATCGTGTTCTTCCCGATCATGGTCAACGTGCTGTCGGCCATCCGCACCGTGGACCCGGACATGATCAACCTCGTGCGCACGCTCAACGGACGGCGGCTGCAGATCTTCCGCCTGGTCGAGTTCCCGTCGGCGATGCCGGCGCTGTTCTCGGGGCTGCGCATCGGCTCGACGCTGGCGGTGATCGGCGTCACGGTCGGCGAGCTCGTCGGCGGCAATCTCGGTCTGGGCTTCCTGCTCGTCAGCAGCGAAGGCCAGGGCAACACGGCAGCGGTGTTCGTGACCATCATCATGCTCACGCTGATCGGCATCGTGGCCTACGGCGCCGTCGTGTGGGCCGAGCGGCGCGTGCTGCACTACCTGCCGAAGGCGCAACATGCCACCGTCTGACGCTCCCCCTCCCGCCCGCACGCCCACTGCGGCACCCGCAGCTGCGGGCCTTCTGGCGGACCATCGCGTCCTCGTCACGGGTGGCGCGCGCGGGCTCGGGCTGGAGTTCGCCACCGCCTGCGCCGCCGCGGGCGCGCGCGTCGTCATCGCCGATCTGCGCGCCGAACGGGCGCAGCAGGCGGCCTCGGCCCTGCGCGACCAGGGCCACGAGGTGCTGGCGCTGCCGCTGGACCTGGCCGACCCGGCGTCGGTGGACACCTGCGCGCAGGCGGCCGTCGCCGCGCTCGGCGGGCTGGACGGGCTGGTCAACAACGGCGCCGTCACCGACTCCGGGGGGCGCGACTTCGACGCGCTGGCGATCGAGACCTGGGACCGCGTGATGGACGTCAACGTGCGCGGGACCTGGCTCATGACGCGCGCCTGCCGCGCCGCGCTGGCCGCCAGCGGTCGCGGCGCCGTGGTCAACCTCGCCTCCGACACCGCCCTGTGGGGCGCGCCGCGCCTGCTGGCCTACGTGGCGAGCAAGGGCGCGGTGATCGCGATGACGCGCTCGCTCGCGCGCGAACTCGGCGGCGACGGCATCACGGTCAACGCCATCGCGCCCGGCCTGGTCGAGGTCGAGGCCACGCAGTACGTGCCGGCCGAACGGCACGCGCTCTACGTCAACCAACGCGCGCTGCGGCGCGCCCAGCAGCCGCAGGACGTCAGCGGCAGCGTCGTCTGGGCGCTGTCCGGTCTGGCCCGCTTCGTCACCGGCCAGACGCTGACCGTCAACGGCGGCTTCGTCATGCATTGAGCGCGCCCGCCGCGCCGCCCCGATCCCGCACCTTCGAGGAACACACGATGAGCGACAACGCCACACCCACCGGCGCCGAATCCACCTGGGCCCGCCCCGAGGGGGCGAGCCTGGAACAGTGGATGAACTCGCGCGTCGCGCGCTATGCGACGCGGCGCTACGACTGGGACGCGCTGAAGTTCCAGGAGCAGGTGGACCCGCGCTACCGGCGCGCCCAGATGCGCTACGTGGGCACCGGCGGCACGGGCGTCTCCAAGGACAGCAACACCGTCCCGGCGGGCCACTTCACCTTCTCGACCATGGTCATCCCGGCCGGCCACATCGGGCCCTCGCACATCCACACCGACGTCGAGGAGATCTTCTTCGTCATGCGGGGCAAGATGAAGCTCGTGATCGAGAAGGACGGCGAGCGCTACGAGACCGTGCTCAACGAGCGCGACCTGGTGTCGGTGCCCCCGGGGGTCTACCGCGAGGAGCACAACATCGGCGACGAGGACGCGCTGATGTGCGTCATGCTGGGCGCGGCCAAGCCCATCACGCCGACCTATCCGCCCGACAGCCCGCTGGCGAAGATCAAGCGCTGACGGGCGCAGGCGCTCCCAGATCTCTTCGCGACCCGCCCCCCTCCGATGTCCTTGACCGACACGCCGACGCATGCGGCCGGCACCGGCTCGGCCGACGCGCCCGCCTGGCTCGCGGCGCTGGAGCGCGAATTCCCGGCGCGTGACATCGTGCTCGGCGACGGCGCCGTGGTGCGGCTGCGCAGCTGCGGGCCGGCGCAGGCGCCGACCCTGGTGCTGCTGCACGGCATCGGCTCGGCATCAGCTTCCTGGCTGCCGTGCGCGCGGGAGCTCGCCAACGACCACCGCGTCGTCGCCTGGGACGCGCCGGGCTACGGCGGCTCGACATCCCTGGCCGACCCGGCGCCGCGCGCCGAGGCCTACGCCGCGCGGCTCGAGGCCGCGCTCGCCGCGCTCGGGATCGAACGCTGCCTGCTGGTCGGGCACTCGCTCGGTGCCCTCGTGGCCGCCGCGCAGGCGCGCGCCCAGCCGGCGCGGCTGGCAGGCCTGGTGCTGCTGTGCCCGGCCGGGGGCTACGGCACGCCGGGCCAGGAGGCCGAGCGCGCGCGCGTTCGCCACGAGCGCCTGTCCACGCTCCAGGCCCTGGGCATCGCCGGGCTCGCCGCCACCCGCGGCCCGAAGCTGCTGCGCCCCGACGCCAGCGCCGAGGCTCGGGACTGGGCGCAGTGGAACATGGCGCAGCTGCGCGAGCCCGGTTACCGCCAGGCCGTGGAACTGTTGTGCGGCGACTCGCTCGTCCGGCAGGCTCCGTTGACGGTGCCGACCTGGGTGCACGTGGGGGCGCAGGACAGCGTGACGCCCCCGGCCAAGGTGCGCCTGCTTGCCGCCGCCTTCGGCGTCGCGCCCGACGCGGTGGGCGAGATTGCCGATGCCGGTCACCTGTGCGCGATCGAGCAGCCGCGCGCCGTGGCGCAGCGGCTGCGCACCGCGGCGGCTGCGGCCGGTCTCGGCGCGGGCCCGGGGGGCGGGCGGTGAGCGTTCCGGGGAGCACCAGCATGCGCACCGTGGACGCTGAAGCCGCCGCGGGTGCCGAGGCGACGACGCCCCGACACCCTGCCCCCGCACAGGCGCGGGCCGCCGACCCGGCGCCGTCCATGCCGACCGCGGCCGACGACCGCTACACCGTGCCCGCGCTGGAGCGCGGCCTGCAGTTGCTCGGCCTGTTCGACCGCAGCACGCGCACCCTGACCCCGCCCGAGATCGCGCGCCGGCTGAACCTGCCGCGCTCGACGGTCTTTCGCATCCTCAACACGCTGGAGGCGCTGGGCTTCGTCGAGCGCACCGACGGCGGCCGCGCCGTGCGCCTGGGGCTGGCCGTGCTGCGCCTGGGCTTCGAGTACCTCGCCTCGCTGGAGCTGACGCAGCTCGGCACGCCGCTGCTGCAGCGCCTGTGCGACCAGACGGGCTACCCGAGCAACCTCGTCGTGCGCGACGGCCGCTCCATCGTCTATGTCGCCAAGGTCGCGCCGCCGCGGCCCTTCAGCAGCACGGTCAGCGTCGGCACGCGGCTGCCGGCACACGCCACCGTCTTCGGCCACGTGCTGCTGTCCGACCTCGACCAGGCGGCGCTGCGCGCCCTCTACCCCGAGGACCGGCTGCAGACCTACACCGCGAGCACGCCGGCCAGCGTGGCCGAGCTCCAGCGCATGACCCAGGCGGTGCGCGAGCGCGGCCACGTGGTCGGCCGCGGCTTCTTCGAGGCCCACATCGCCACCGTCGGCGCGCCCGTGCGCGACGCCGCCGGCCACGTGGTTGCGGCCCTGGGCATCACGGTGCCGAGCGATCTGCTGGACGAGCCGGCGGCGGACCTGCTGCTGGAGCGCGTGTGCGCCGCCGCGGCCGAACTCTCCAGCCTTCTCGACCACCAGGCACCGAGCGCGGACGCCCGCGTCGTGCCCCTGCGGCGCAGCGCGGCCTGACCACGAGCCAGACCGACGCCCTGAACCTCACCGCCTCATGGACACCGCCCCCCTCCCCCCCGCTCCCCAGGACCTGGCCGGCCGCGTGGCCGCCGTCACCGGCGGCTCCTCGGGCATCGGCCTGGCCACGGCCTCGCTGCTGCTGGCCCGGGGCGCGGCGGTCGCGATCAACGGCCGCGACGCACAGCGCCTGCAGCGCGCCGAGCAGACCTTGCGCGCGCGCCATCCCGCAGCCCGCCTGCTGGCGCGCGCCTGCGACGTGCTCGACGGGGCAGCGGTGCGGGCCTGGGCGGCCGAGGTCGAGGCCACGCTCGGGCCGGTGGCGCTGCTCGTCAACAACGCCGGCCAAGGCCGGGTCTCGACCTTCGCCGACACCAGCGACGAGGCCTGGACCGAGGAACTGCGGCTGAAGTTCTTCTCCATCATCCACCCCACGCGCGCCTTCCTGCCGCAGCTCGCACGCCAGGCCGCCGCACTCGGCGATGCCGGCGTGGTGTGCGTGAACTCCCTGCTCGCGCGCCAGCCCGAGCCGCACATGGTGGCGACCTCGGCCGCGCGCGCCGGAGTGGTGAACCTCGTGCGCTCGCTCGCCACCGAGTTCGCACCCCAGCGCGTGCGGGTCAACGGCATCCTCGTCGGCCTGATCGACTCCGGCCAGTGGCGCCGCCGCTTCGAGGCGCGCGCCGACCGCACCCAGGACTGGGACGCCTGGTCGGGGCAGCTCGCGCGCAGCAAGCACATCCCGCTCGCGCGCCTGGGCCGGCCCGACGAGGCCGCGCAAGCCCTGGTCTTCCTCGCCAGCCCGGCCGCGTCCTACATCACCGGCACCCATCTAGACGTCTCCGGAGGCCACTCGCGCCATGCCTGACCCCTCTCCAGCCGGATCCCCCGGCGCCACGGCCACGATGACGGTGGGCGCCGTCGCCGCGGCCTTCCTCGAAGCCTGCGGCGTGCGCTGCGCCTTCGGCGTGATCTCCATCCACAACATGCCCATCCTGGATGCGATGGCGCAGCGCGGCGCGGTCCGGTTCGTGCCCGCCCGCGGCGAGGCCGGGGCCTGCAACATGGCCGACGCGCAGGCGCGCGCCAGCGGTGGGCTGGGCGTGTGCCTGACCTCCACCGGCACCGCGGCAGGCAACGCCGCCGGCGCGATGGTGGAGGCGCTGACCGCGGGCACGCCGCTGCTGCACCTGACCGGGCAGATCGAGACGCCCTACCTTGACCGCGACCTGGCCTACATCCACGAGGCGCCCGACCAGCTGACGATGCTGAAGGCCATCTCGAAGGCGGCGTTCCGGGTGCGCAGCGCCGACACCGCGCTGGGCACGCTCAAGCTCGCGGTGCGCACGGCGATGACGGCACCGCGCGGACCGGTCAGCGTCGAGATCCCGATCGACATCCAGGCCGCGACCGTGCCGGTGCCGGCCGACCTGTCGCCTCTGCCGGTGCCGGTGGCCGTGCCGGCGCCCGCCGCGCTGGACGCCCTGGCGCAGCGCCTGGCCGGCGCGCGGCGGCCGCTGCTGTGGCTGGGCGGCGGCGCGCGCCATGCCGGCGCGGCGGTGCAACGCCTGCTCGCGCTCGGCTTCGGCGTGGTCACGAGCACCCAGGGGCGCGGCATCGTGCCCGAGGACCACCCGCAGTCGCTGGGCGCCTACAACCTGCACGCACCGGTGGAGCGCTTCTACGGCAGTTGCGACGCGCTGCTGGTCGTCGGTTCGCGCCTGCGCGGCAACGAGACGCTGAAATACGCGCTGAAGCTCCCGCGCCCGCACTACCGCATCGACGCCGATCCTGCCGCCGAGGGCCGCGGCTACGCCTGCGACCAGTTCGTCTGCGGCGACGCGGCGCTCGCGCTCGAGGGGCTGGCCGACCGGCTGGAAGCGCTGCCCGCCAGTGCTCGCGCGGTCGACCCCGCCTTCGCCGCGGACCTGCGCGCTGCGCACGCGGCCGCGGTGCAGGGCCTGCACCAGGGGCTGGGCCCCTACAGCGCCGTGGTGCGCGCGCTGCAGGCGGCCGTGGGCCCGTCCTTCCTGTGGGCGCGCGACGTGACCGTCTCCAACAGCACCTGGGGCAACCGGGAGCTGCGGCTCGCCGGCCCGCGCGACGGCGTGCACGCCACGGGCGGCGGCATCGGCCAGGGCCTGGCCATGGCGGTGGGCGCGGCCGTCGGCGAAGCCGTGGCCGCTGCCGAAGGCGCAGTCGGCGCGCCCCGCCGCACCTGGTGCCTGGCGGGCGACGGCGGCTTCACGCTCAACGTCGGCGAGCTTGCCACCGCGGTGCAGGAGCAGGCCGACCTGACCATCGTGCTGATGAACGACCGCGGCTACGGCGTGATCCGCAACATCCAGGACGCGCAGTACGGCGGTCGCCGCTGCTACGTCGACCTGCACACGCCCGCCTTCGAGGCCCTGTGCGCGGCCATGGGCGTGGCCTACCGGCGCGTGAATTCGGCAGACGATGCCGCCGCAGCCTTTGCGGCGCGGCCCCCGGGCGGGCGCGGGCCGCTGCTGGTGGAGGTGGACATGACGCGCGTGGGCGCCTTCGCCACCGCCTTCGCCGGGCCGCCGGTCAAGGCCGGGGCTTCGGGTGCGGCCAAGGCCAGCGGCTGACCACGGCACGAGCCGTGCGAGTACGACCATGACGCCGTCCAAGCTTCCATCCTGCCTTCGGGACGCACGGCCGTGAGACCCCTGCGTGTGGCGATGATCGGTCTGGGCGCCATCGGCAGCGGCGTGCTGACCTTGCTGCGCGAGGACGCCACGCTTCAATTCGAGCGCGTGGTCGTGCATGCGGGCTCGCTCGGCCGCGCGGCGGACTGGCTGGCCGGCCACGGCCTGCTCCACACGCAGGCGGCGTCCGGGCTCGACCTGCAGGCAGGCCGCCCCGACATCGTCGTCGAATGCGCAGGCCACGCCGCGATCGAGGAACACCTGCTGCCCGCCCTGGCGCAGGGGGTGCCCTGCGTGGTGACCTCGGTCGGCGCGCTGGCCACGCCGGGGCTGCCCGAGCGCCTGGACGTCGCCGCGCGCGCCGGCGGCACCCAGGTGCAGCTGGTACCGGGCGCCGTCGGTGCCATCGACGCCCTTGCCGCGGCGCGCCTGGGCGGGCTGGACCGCGTCTGCTACCGTGGACGCAAGCCGCCGCTGGCCTGGCGCGGCACCCCGGCCGAGCAGCGCGTGGACCTCGCCGCGCTGTCATCCGAGGCGCTGATCTTCGAGGGCAGCGCACGCGAGGCGGCCACGCTGTACCCCAAGAACGCCAACGTCGCCGCCACGCTGGCGCTGGCCGGCCTGGGGCTGGACCGCACCCAGGTGCGCCTGTTCGCCGACCCCGCCGTGCAGCAGAACGTGCACCAGATCGAGGCCGAGGGCGCCTTCGGCAGCCTGGAGCTGACGCTGCGCTGCAAGACCCTGCCCGCCAACCCCAAGACCTCGGCCCTGGTGGTCTACAGCGTGGCGCGCGCCCTGCGCAACCGCGTCCAACCCTTCAGCATCTGAGAAGCGGTGAGTCTGTCCCCCATGCCTGCCTTGCGCGCGAAGACGCGCTGTCTCGTCCCTGCGAATCGTCGCTGCGGTTCGCACCACGGCTGCGGCCTGGGCCTGGGCCGGGACCGCGCTCCTGGCGGCGCGCCGTCGAGGCCCGGCGGAAAATCCCCTCGACTCTGACGCCGGAACGGATCATGAGCTCTCCTGCCCTGCTCGACCTGTGCATCGCCGGCCATTGGCGGCCCGGCAGTGGCGAGGTCTACGAGACCTGCTACCCCGCCACCGGCGAAGCCGTGGCCGCGTTGCGCGCCGCCACGCCGGCCGACGTGGACGAGGCCATCGAGGGCGCGCACCGCGCCTGGCGCGCCAGCGGCTGGGGGAGCGCCAAGCCGCACGAGCGCGCCGCGGTGCTGCACCGCGTGGCCGGGCTGATCCGCCGCGACGCCGAGCGCCTGGCGCAGCTGCAGCGCCAGGACAACGGCAAGCCCATCGCCGAGACGCGCGCGCTGGTGGCCAGCGCCGCCGGCACCTTCCAGTACATGGCCGCCGCCTGCGAGACGCTGGAAGAGGCGATCACGCCTTCGCGCGGGCCCTACCTGACGATGAGCGTGCACGAGCCCATGGGCGTGGTCGCCGCGATCACGCCGTGGAATTCGCCGATCGCCAGCGAGGCGCAGAAGCTGGCTCCAGCCCTGGCCGCCGGCAATGCCGTGGTGCTGAAGCCGGCCGAGGTGACGCCGCTGCTGGCGCTGGAACTCGCGCGCCTGTGCGACGAAGCCGGCCTGCCGAAGGGTCTTCTCAGCGTGCTGCCGGGCAAGGGCTCGGTGATCGGCGACGCGATCACGCGCCACCCGCTGGTGCGGCGCGTGGCCTTCACCGGCGGCACCGCCACCGGGCGCCACATCGCGCGGATTGCCGCCGACAAGATGATGCCGGTGTCGCTGGAACTCGGCGGCAAGTCGCCGACCATGGTGCTGGAAGACGCCGACCTCGACCACGCGGTGGCCGGGGTGCTCTACGGCATCTTCAGCTCCTCGGGCGAGAGCTGCATCGCCGGCTCGCGGCTGTTCGTCGCGCGGCGCATCCAGCGCGAGTTCGTCGCTCGCCTGGTCGAGGGCGCGCGCCGGCTGCGCCTGGGCGACCCGGCCGACGAGCGCACGCAGATGGGCCCGCTGATCACCGCCGCGCACCGCGCCTCGATCGAGCGCCACGTGCAGGCGGCGCTGGACGACGGCGGCCGGCTGCTGTGCGGCGGGCGCCGGCCCGCGGGCGGACTGTACGAGCGCGGCTGGTTCTACGAGCCCACCATCGTCGAAGGCCTGGACAACCGCTCGCGCCTGGCGCAGGAGGAAGTCTTCGGCCCGGTGCTGCTGGTGCTGCCCTTCGACGACGACGAGGACCTGATCGCGCAGGCCAACGACAGCGTCTACGCGCTGGCCGCCGGGATCTGGACGCGCGACTTCCAGCGCGCCTGGAAGCTGGCCCGCGCGGTGCAGGCCGGCACGGTGTGGATCAACACCTACAAGCTGTTCTCGATCAGCACCCCCTTCGGCGGCTGGCGCGACAGCGGCCTGGGCCGCGAGAAGGGGCGCGAGGGCATCCTGCAGTACATGGAGCAGAAGAGCCTGTACTGGGGGCTGAACGAGCAGCCGCTGCCGTGGGCTCGATGATGGCTACAGCTCGCGCGACTTCAGCCTCTGTCCCCCAAGCCCTCCCCCACCAGGGGAAGGGGAGCACACCGGACCGTTCCACGAAAGCCTACCACCCATGACGAGCCCCATCCTCGGCATCGAAGAGATCACCTACGGCGCCGCCGACCTCGACACCTGCCGGCGCTTCTTCACCGACTGGGGGCTGGCCCTGGTGGGTGACGAGCCCGGGCGCCTGACGTTCGAGTGCCTGAACGGCTGCCGTGTCGTCGTCGCCGACCCGGCCCGGCACGCGCTGCCGCCGGCCATCGAGGACGGCCCGACGCTGCGCGAGGTGGTCTGGGGGGTGGGCGATGCGGCGGCGCTCGAGGCCGTGGCGCAGCGTCTGCGCGGGCTGGACGGGTTCACCGACATCACCACGCCCGAAGGCTGGCACCGTGTCGGCGCCACCGACCCCAATGGCCTGGCCTACAAGGTGCAGGTCAGCACCAAGCGCCCGCTGGACCTGCCCTGCGCCGAGGCCAACACCTGGGCGCGCAAGGGCCGCATCGACCAGCCGGCGCCCATGTACGAGCGCGCCCGCCCCGTCGAGGTCGGGCACGTGGTCTTCTTCGTGCGCGACGTCGCCGCCACCGAGCGCCACTACGCGCAGGCGCTGGGCTTCGTGCCGAGCGACCGCTACCCGGGCCGCGGCAGCTTCCTGCGCTGCGCGCCCGAGGGCGGGCACCACGACCTGTTCCTGCTGCAACTGCCGCACGGCAAGGCCGGGCTGAACCACGTCGCCTTCACCGTGCGCGACATCCACGAGGTCTTCGGCGGCGGCCTGCATTTCAGCCGCTGCGGCTGGGACACCCAGCTCGGCCCGGGCCGGCACCCGATCTCCTCGGCCTACTTCTGGTACTTCCAGAACCCCGCCGGCGCGCTGGTGGAGTACTACGCCGACGAGGACCAGCTCACCGGCGCCTGGCAGCCACGCGAGTTCGAACCCGGGCCGACGGTCTTCGCCGAATGGGCGGTGGCCGGCGGCCTGGACGGCCACACCCGCCGCCAGAAGGGCCCGGCCGAGGCACCGGGGGGCAAGTTCCTGACGGAGAAGCGATGAAACCCGGCACGACACTCCCGGCATCGAACCGACCAGACCGCCGCCGCTGGCTGGCCCTGCTCGCCGCGGCTGCAGCCACCGCCGCAGCCGCCCCGCTGGCCGCGCAGACGCTGCCCGGCAACTGGCGCCTGGTCGCCCCCTTCCCGCCGGGTGGTCCGGTCGACGGTCTGGCCCGGCTGCTCGCCACCGGCCTGCAGGAACGCCACGGTGGCCAGGCCGTGGTCGACAACCGGCCCGGCGCCAACGGCAACCTGGGCATCGAGGCCGTCAAGCGCGCCGCACCCGACGGCCGCACGCTGCTGGTCATCCCGGCGGGCAACCTGACGATCAACCCGACACTGCTGCCCAACCTGCCGTACAACGTCCAGGCCGACTTCGCGCCGATCGCGATGCTGGCCAAGGCGCCCAACCTGCTGGTGGCCACGCCCGGCCTGAACGTGCGCACCGCGCGCGAGCTGGTGGTGCTGGCCAAGGCGCGCCCGGGCACGCTGAGCTATGCCTCGCCTGGCGTGGGCAGCGGGCTGCACCTGGCCGGCGAGCTGTTCCAGATCCAGACCGGCACCGACCTGCTGCACGTGCCCTACAAGGGCACCTCGCAGGCGCTGACCGACGTCGTCGGCGGCACGGTGCCGCTGATGTTCTCGAACCTGCCGGGCGTGCTGGCGCAGATCCGCAGCGGCAAGCTGGTGGCCATCGGCCTGACCGACAGCACGCGCGCGCCCGCCGCGCCGGAGATCCCGACGCTGGCCGAGCAGGGGATCGCAGGCGTCGTCGTGCCTTCCTGGTATGCGGTGCTGGCCCCCGCGGCCACGCCGCCGGCCATCGTGCAGCAGCTCGCGCGCGAGTTCAATGCCCAGCTGCAGGTGCCTGCCACGCGCGAATCCCTGGCCGCCCAGGGCCTGACGCTGTGGCCGATGAGCCCGGCCGAGCTGGATGCGCACATCCGCGCCGAGACGGCCACCTGGGCGCAGATCATCCGCAGCCGCAAGATCACGGCCCAGTGAGGCAGCCCCCGAGACCACGCCGACGATGAACGCTCCCGCCCCCTCCCCGGCACCCGAGCCGGCTGCCGCGCCACCGGCCGACGGCGCAACGCTGCTCGTGACGC
This sequence comes from Rubrivivax sp., assembly GCA_027491255.1. GTDB lineage: Bacteria > Pseudomonadota > Gammaproteobacteria > Burkholderiales > Burkholderiaceae_C > Rubrivivax. The sequence continues at coordinate 58,419 of JAIXWM010000099.1, forward strand.
TGCTGCTGAAGCACCACCCCGGGCTGACGCTGGACGACGTGCAGTCGCGCCTGAAAGCCAGCGACTGGTGGGAGGCCTTTCCGCCGCCGGGCGTGCGCATCGTCTCGTGGACCGTGGCCATGGGCCTGGGCCAGATCGCGACGCTGGAGCTGCCGCCTCAGTTGCTGCCCATGCTCAACCTGGAGCTCGAGCGCCGCGGCTGGGGGGTTTTCAGCACCGAGTGCTACCCCACCTACGACTTCGTGCCGGTGCGCGAACGCATCCGCGCCCGCGTGCGCGCCGGCGGGCAGTGAGAAGCTGAAACTCCGCTTCCGAGCCGCGCACCTTCCCCCTGCGACCCCTTCCCCGGACCCACACCCATGGACCTGCCCACCGACCGCTACCTGAACCCGCACCAGGCGCGCGAGCGCGCGCCCACGGCCTACGAAAGCCTGCTCGGCGACGCGATCGAGCGCGCCTTCGGCGCCGGCGTCCACGACCTGGACGGTCTGGTCGCGGCGTTGAACCGCAGCGGCCCGAACGCGCCGAACGGCGAGCCCTGGACAGCCGAGAGCTTCCAGGCGCTGATGGCCCGGCTCGGCCACTGACCGCCCGCCCCCCGCACCCGCCGCGCGAAGGAGCAAACCCGATGAACCCCCACGCCCTGCCCGCCGAGCCCGACCAACTGCTCGCCATCGGCCTGAAGAACCTCTGGTACCCGGTCTGCCCCTCGCACTTCGTGCGCGAGCAGCCGGTGTCGCTGCGCCGCCTCGGGCTGAAGCTCGCTCTCTGGCGCGAGGCCGACGGCACGCTGCACGCGCTCGAAGACCACTGCCCGCACCGCGGCGCGCCGCTGTCGCGCGGCGTGATCATGGGCGACCGCATCGCCTGCCCCTACCACGGGGTGCAGGTGCACCACAGCGGCACCGTCACCAAGGTGCCGGGCAGCCCTGGCAGCCGCATGGAGGGCCTGAACTGCGTGCGCAGCTTCCATGTGCAGGAGCGCCACGGCGCGATCTGGCTCTACAACGCGCACGAGAACGTGGCCGAGGCCCCGCCCCTGGTACTGCCGCAGGAGCTGGAATCGCCCGAGTACTCGCACTTCCTCTGCTACACGGAATGGAAGGGCGACTACCGCTACGTGCTCGACAACGTGATCGACCCGATGCACGGCACCTTCCTGCACAAGCAGTCGCACTCCATGGCCGAGGGCGACGCGACGGCGAAGTTCCGCGTGCGCGACACCGAGCACGGCTTCGTCTTCGAGAAGGAGGGCCAGCGCGACGTCAACTTCGACTGGACGGAATGGGGCGACACCGGCGTGCACTGGATGCGGCTGGAGATCCCCTACCCGAAGACCGGTGGCCCGGGCGGCAACTTCATCATCATCGGCAGCTACACGCCGATCTCGCCGCGGCTGGCGGCGGTTTTCCACTGGCGCTGCCGCAAGGTCAGCGGCTGGCAGCGCGACACCTGGCGCTTCCTCTACCGCAACCGGCTCGAGGCGCGGCACTGGGCCGTCCTCGAGCAGGACCGCGAGATGATGGAGGACATGGAGCCCGACGCCAACCAGCGCGAGATGCTGTACCAGCACGACATGGGCATCGTGCGCCTGCGCCGCCACCTGCGCCAGCTCGCACAGCAGCAGATCGACGCGCTGGGGGGCGGCAGGGCGGTGCAGGTGAAGGCGGTGGCCTGAGCGGCCGTCGTAGCAAGCGATCAGGTCGACGCCCGCCATGACCGAGCCCCCGACCCTGAAGCGGGCCGAGCACGTCCGCTGCGCCGCGCTCCCCGAGCCTCCCGGCGCCACCTGGTCCAACGCGCTGCGCGTGGGCGAGGAGCTCTACATCAGCGGCGTCACCGCCCACCCGGCCTGCCGCGCGCAGGCGATGGATGCGCATGCGCAGGCACTGGAGTGCCTGCGCAAGATCGCCGCGCTCGCGGCCGCGGCCGGCGGCGGGCTGGACCAGGTGGTCAAGCTTGTCGTCTACCTGACCGACATCGCGGACAAGGACGCGGTGGGGCGCGCCCGCCGGGAGGTCTTCGCCCCGCCCTACCCCGCCTCCACACTGGTGGGCGTGCGCGAACTCGTGTTTCCTGAAGTCCGTGTCGAGATTGATGCGACGATACGGCTCGATGCACGACGTGGAGATTGACGCTGCGAGCCCCTGGGCGCGCTGCCTGGCACCCACCCGGCCTCGAGCTGCGCCCGGGGTCGGGCGGTGAGCGGCGCGCCGCTGTCCACACCCGCGCGCGAGCGCATGCTCGAAGTGGCTGCGGCCTTCGAGCAGGGGGATGACGGGACCGCCATCACCCTGGCCGGTGAACTGACGCGCCAGCACCCGCACCACGCCTTCGGCTGGATGGCGCTTGGCGCCGCACTCGGCCGCCTGGGCCGGCACGCGGAGTCGCTGCAGGCCCTGGACCAGGCGCTGCAGGTCGACCCGAGCGACCACCAGGCCTGCTGCAACCGGGCGAATGCCCTGCTCCAGCTGGGGCGCCCGGACGAGGCGCTCGCCGGCTACGACCAGGCCCTGGCCCTGCGCAGCGACCACACCGAGGCCCTGCGCGGCCGCGCCCTGGCGTTGCGCCGGCTCGGCCGTGAAGGCGACGCCCTCGCCTGCTGGGAAGCCGTGTTGCGCCGCGACCCGGGCGACGTGGAGGCGCTCAAGGCCCGCGCCGAGGCACTGCAGGCCTTGCACCGGTTCGATGCCGCGCTGGCCAGCTGCGACCAGGCGCTGCACCTGCGCCCCGACGACGCCTCGGCCCTGGCGCTGCGGGGCAGCCTGCTGGCCCACCTGCGCCGGCTGGAAGAGGCCCGGGCCAGCTACGAGGCGGCGATCCGACTGCAACCCGACAACGCGGCTGCCCGCAACAACCACGGCACGGTCCTGCAGACCCTCGGCCGCCTGGACGAGGCGCTGGCCAGCTACGACGCCGCGCTGCGCATCGAACCAGACGACCCGGCCTGCCTGCACAACCGCGCCGTGGTCCTGACGGGCCTCAGGCGTTCGGACGAGGCGGTGGACAGCTTCGAGCGTGCGCTGCGGGCGCGGCCCGACCACGACTTCCTTCTCGGCCAGGCCCTGCACGCAAAGATGTACGCCGGCGAATGGGCCGGCCTGTACGAGGCCCTCGTACAGGTCGTGGACGGCGTGTCCGACGGTCGGCGGGTCACCGCGCCCTTCCCCTTGCTCGCGCTCGTCGACGACCCGGCCCTGCACCGGCAGGCCGCCGAGACCTATGTGCAAGCCCGCTGCGGCGCTTCGCCGACGCTCGCGCCGCTGGCACCACGCGAGCCGAACCGTCGAATCCGCGTGGGCTACTACTCCGCAGACTTTCGCAGCCACGCCACCTGCGCCCTGATCGCCGAGATGCTGGAGTCGCACGACCGCGAGCGCTTCGAGACCTACGGCTTCTCATTCGGCCCGCCTGCCGACGACGCGATGCGCCGGCGCGTCAGCCGCGCCTTCACGCGCTTCATCGACGTGGCCGGCCACAGCGACGTCGAGATCGGCCGCCTGTCGCGCGAACTGCGCATCGACATCGCCGTCGACCTCAAGGGCCACACCCAGGATTCCCGCCCCGGCATCTTCGCCGAGCGCTGCGCGCCGGTGCAGGCGAGCTTCCTCGGCTACCCG
>JAIXWM010000109.1 GCA_027491255.1 Rubrivivax sp.
GCCAGGTAGGTCTGGCCGTACTTGCGGTACTTCAGCGCGTGAAACGCGCCGGACAGCGTGGTCTTGAGGTTGCCCAGCACGGTGTTGATCCACTTGAACTCGGGCAGGTCCTTCGGCTTGAGGGTGCCCACCACCCGGGGCAGGTGGATGCAGCCGGCGTCGGTGACGGCGGCGAAGCAACTCAGGCCATCGCTGAGGACGACGCAGCCGGGCGTCAGGCGGGTCTTAGCCCACTTGCCGATCGCCTGCGAGGTGAAGCCGCTGACCACGTCGAGCTTCAAGTGCGTTGGCCCACCGCTTTCATCCAGCGACAACGCCGCCACGAACGGCACCTTGTTCTCAGAGCCGCGGCCCGCCTTGCCCCCAGAGCGCTCTCCACCGAGGTAGGCGTCGTCCAGCTGCACCGCGCCGTCCAGCAGGTGGACGGCTTCCCGGTCGGCCATGGCGCGGTTGATCTTCTGGTGCAGCAGCCAAGCGGTGGGGTAGCTCACGCCGAGATCGCGCTTGAGCGCCAGCGCCGAGATCCCCGTCTTGGCCTGGCTGATGAGATGGATGGCCAGGAACCAGGTGGTCAGCGGCAGCTTGGAATGCTCCATCATCGTGCCGGCAGTCACCGAAGCCTGGTGCCGGCAGCCGATGCACTGAAACAGCTTGCGGGCACCCTGGCTGACGAGGTAGTGCCTCCCGTCGTCGCAGCGCGGGCAGCGAAAGCCCCTGGGCCAACGCGCGCGCTTCAGAGCTTCGGCGCACTGCGCTTCAGTGCCAAAGTGACGCAGGAATTCGGGGATCGACATGCTGGGCTGGAACTGGATCTTGTGGCTGGACATCGTGTCTCTCCGTCGTCAGGAGAGCTCAGGTTATGAGGTCAGTAGCTCACTGGACTACCCTCCGGCTGTTTGAGGACGTTGGCATGGCACAGCGCAGGGTTGTCCACGGCGGCGGTCGGTCGGCGCTTGCGACGAACCGACCGACCGCCGCGGTGGGCAACCCGTGTTCTTCACACCTGCGTTGGCCAGTCGGGTTCTTGACTCGACGCACGCCTTGCGCCGATGTTTCGTTCCGACTTCCGTGCCCCTGGGGTGACTGCCCATGTAGCTGGCCGCTCGACGGCCCCCATGAGACCCGCAGCCCTCGGGGTGCCGGAAGACCCAGACGGGCTACAGGGTGTAGCGCCAAGGTGTCCAGCCAGGAGCGCCGATCAGTGAGCGACCCGCCGGGCCTTCCGACACGGTAAGTCTTACCGCAACTTGCAGGAGTCTGTCCATGAGTAACCGCTTTGCCGGGCTGGATTGGGCCAGCCGAACCCACGCTGCGTGCGTCATCGACGAGCACGGCAGCATGCACTTGCAGTTCGAAGTCAGCCACGATGCCGCCGGCCTGGCCGAGCTCTGCCGCCGGCTGCGCAGCGCTGCCGCAACAACCGTGGCCATCGAGCGCCCCTCGGGCCTGATCGTCGACGCGCTGTTGGAGGCCGGCTTCACGGTCGTGCCGATCCATCCCAACGTTGTCAAGGCCACCCGACCGCGTTACCGCAGCCACGGCGGCAAAAGCGACGCTAGTGATGCCTACTTGCTGGCCGACCTGCTGCGCACCGACGGGCACCGCTTCAAGCCGCTGGCGCCGCAGAGCGACGACATCCGGGCGCTGCGCGCCCTGGTGCGTGGGCGCGACGATCTCGTGGCCACCCGCGTGCAGCTGGCCAACCAATTGCGCAGCCTGCTCCAATCCTTCTGGCCCGGCGCCGCGGAGGTCTTCGCCGATGTCGACTCGCCCATCGGTCTGGCCTTCATCCAGCGCTATCCCACACCCGAGTCCGCAGCTCGCCTGGGGCCCAAGCGGATGGCCGCCTTCTGCGCCCAGCATGCCTACAGCGGCCGGCGAAGTGCCGAAGAACTGCTGACTCGCTTGCATCAAGCCGCCGCCATCACTGTGGGCCCATCGGAGATGGAGGCCAAGGGCGAGCTGGCGCTCAGTCTGGCACGCACCCTGGATCGACTGGTCGATCAGATCCGGCTGCTGAGCAGCCGCATCGAGCACCACGTCAGTTCCATCGACGACGGCCGCATCCTGATGAGCTTCCCCCGCGCAGGGCGCATCTGCGCTGCCCAGATCCTGGCTGAGCTGGGCAGTGTGCGCGAGCGCTTCGACAGCGACGAACATCTCGCGGCCGAAGCCGGCGTCGCGCCGGTCACCTACGCCTCGGGCAAGTCCAAGGCCGTCACATTTCGCTGGGCCTGCAACCACCGGCTGCGCGCAGCGCTCACCTGCATGGCCGACAACTCGCGTCACGCCAGCGCCTGGGCCGCCAGCGTCTACGCCAAGGCCAGAGCACGCGGCTGTGATCATCCCCACGCCATCCGCATCCTCAGCCGGGCTTGGCTGCGCATCATCTGGCGCGCCTGGACGGACCGCAAGCCCTACGACTCTGCTCGCCATGGCAGCGCTCAAATCCTGCTCAAAACGGTGGGGGGTTGACACAGGGTGTCTCATGGGGTGAGCCCGGCTGAGGCGGGTTTCCAATCAAGAGTGTGCAAGATAATATCATAGAGATATTCTATATTGCGAAAAGCTTTTTTAAATATGTTTTCGTGTCCAATCTCGTAGGCTATACATGATGCAGTTGGAAAGGAAGTACATTATTAGCAGCGGATTTGATGTTTTTAGGGCGATGGTGAGGTCTTTTAAATTGAGGCCAGATTTAGATAACATCTTCAGTTGCCTCATTAGTAGATGGTTTCTAAGTTGCCTATTCAACTTTAAGAATTCGTGATGCTTTTGAAGAATTAGGGCGAAATTCTTTGCTCGGAGCTGATTGCTCGAAGTCTTTGTTATTGAGTCCTGTTCATGTAATCTTCCTTTCGGAGTGTCGTCAATAATTACACCGTAAGCGGTATATATGTGCGGATAAATTTTTCTTGAAAGCAGCCGGACGCAGAATTCCGTGTCCTCATTGGTAATTAATTCGATGTCCAATAGGCCTATCGACATGAATAATGAGCGCCTTATCCAAAACCCATATCCCAATCCGCTCAAATGATGTTTCTGGGGTCTGTCCTTCAAGTGTATGAACTGACCGACACCTTTTGCTTTATAGTTGGGATTTTTTACTATTTCAGATAGTAATAGTATTTTTGCGAAGCCCCATTGCGTATCACTCGATGATCTCAGATAATTCCAAAGGTTTGATATGTAATCGCAAACAAATTGATCGTCGTCGTCGAGAAATAGTAGAAACTTGCCATTGGAGTTGATGGCGCCAAAGTTTCTTGCTCCAGAGGGGCCGTGTACTCCGGAGTTATTAATGAATTTAGTATTTGGGTTCGTTTGTAGATAAGCTGGTGTACAGTTTAAAGTCGGTGTATGGGAACTGTCATTGACGATGATGAGTTCGATCAAATTAAGTATGTCCGGAGGAATGGAGGCTAACGCACGTCTCAGAAGTGAGGGGCGATTCAAGGTGGGGATAATAATACTGATAAATGGTTCGTGCACAATCGTTATTTGGATGCGATCGGTGTGTAAATTAATTAAGATGTTTTACTTGACGTGTATAATTAATATCGGAGTGTCTTCAGAATGGCTTTGAGGCGGGCTTGGGCTAATCTTCTTGGTCCATGGCATCTATGCAGCGTATAGTACTTCATCATATGAGTTAGTAACGCACTTTCCGATAGGGATGATGGGGATTCTTGCAGAATTCTCTTGGCCGAATCAAGAAATCTCCGGTTGCGGATAGTCATTTCGATAAATTCTGGCCTATTTTTTTTTACATAGTATCGAGGGGTTGGGAGGATCCGCTGAATAAAATTTGCGCCGCGAGATGTCCCTACAACGCCCTCATTTAATATCGCGTCAAGTACAATTAAATGGTCCGATCCCCAGGGATCGGTGTACATTTTCATAACTCTGCTGTAGCTATCTTTGAGGTCCTTTGTTCGCCAAAGGCCATAAAACCAAGAGGCGTGCCCAAGAAACATCTGAGCGACGATGTGGATCGTGGGATTAAAATATCCTGAGCACAAATTTGATGGATATTTAAAAAATCTTTCTTTCTTGGGGGGTGCAAAGGTCTGAACTATATTGCCAACTGCGAGTCTTGAGCTAGGAGACTGCTCAAGTAAGTCAAACAGGGTTTGGAGCCAATCCTCGCTGGATAAGTCATCATAAGCACGAAATGCAAAATATTCAGAATTAACTAAACTCAGTAAAAAATTGAAGTTATCATTGGCCGGCACCGTCGTCGGTTGCAGAATATGTTTGAACCTTTGATCTTGCTTGCAGAAATCCGAACAAATATCAGAAGTTCCGTCGTTCGATGCGTTGTCAGAGATGATTACGGAAAAGTCGCAGAGTGTTTGGGCAGCGAGATTCTGTAGACATTCCCTTATCAAAGTGAAGCCGTTGTAGACTGGAACCCCTATAACTATCTTAGGCATGCTGACTAGCGGCAAGTCAAAAAGATTCTGGATTTCTTGATCATGGCTTCAGAAGGTGATGGCGTTATCGGAACTCATCGCTCCAGCAATGAATTGACCTGCTGCAGATCCTCCACCTTCAACTGCCCCGAAGCCAACCTCAAGCGCAAGCCCCCCATGAGCACGTCGTAGCGCGCCTTGGCGAGGTCGCGCCGTGTCTGGAAGAGCTGGGTCTGGGCGTTGAGGACGTCCAGGTTGACGCGCACCCCGACGCGGTAGCCGACCTGCGTGGCTTCCAGGGCCAGGCGGGAAGAGGCCTCTGCGGCTTCGAGGGCCTTGACCTGGGCGGAACCGGATTGCACCGCGAAGTAGGCTTGGCGGGTGGATTGGGACACCGTGCGTCTTGCGGCGTCCAGGTCGTTGCGGGATTTGATCTCCAGCTCGGCGGTTTCACGAACGCGGTTCTGTGTCAAGCCGCCGTTGTACAGGGTCCAGTTCAGTTGAACGCCCAGCGTTCCCGTGGACACCTGGCCGGCTGTGATCGGGCGGCTGCCGTACGCCTTGTTCACCGAATAGGCGCCGGTGGCATCGACGGTGGGCAGGGCGGCGGCGCTGGCCTTGGCGGACTCCAGGCGTGCGATGTCGAAGCCCAGCGTGGCTTTGCGCACGCTTGGATGGGCGCCCAGGGCCAGGCCGACCCAGGCCTCGGGATCGGCCGGCTCGGTGGCTAGCAGGGCGGCCGCGGGCGGCAGCGGGCGCGGCGCAACGCCGCTGCGGCCCACCAGCTGGTCCAGCGCGATGCTCTTGGTTCGCAGGTCGTTCTCGGCGGCAATCTCCTGCGCCGTCACGAGGTCGAAACGGGCCTGCGCCTCGCGCGCGTCGGTGATCGTTGCCGTGCCCACCTCGAAGTTCCGGCGCGCAGAGGCGAGCTGCTCGGTGATGGCGACCTTGCTTGCGCGGGTGGTCCCCAGCGCGTCCATCGATGCCAGCACGTCGAAATAGGCCTGGCTCAGGCGCACCATCAGGTCCTGTTCGGCGGCGCTGAGGTCGGCCTGGGCTGATTCCAGTGTCTTGCGCGCCTGCTCCACGGTTGCGAGGTTGCCGCGGTTGAACAAGGGGTAGCGCGCGTCCACGCGAGCGTTCACGTTGTTGTCGGTGCCGTCGATCCCCAGCACGCGCTCGCGGTTGGTCATGTCACCGCGGCCCGTGGCGGTGGCCGAGGGCCGCATCAGTGCGTCGCTCTGGGCGGCCTTGAACTCGGCCGAGCGCGCGAGTGCACGGGCGGACAGCACGGCGGCGTCGTAATTCTTCGCCGCCTCGTACAGCTCGAGCAGCCCCTGCGCCTGGGCCGACGCGCCGCCCAGGACGAGCGCCAAGGCCAGTCCGGCGCGCGAAAGCGCGCCTACAGCCAGGCTGCTGCCCGCCAGCCGCCCGGTCGGGCTGGAAAGACCCGGGCTGGTCCGACGCGTTTTCGAAAGCGTGGACAGGTGGGCTGTGCGCTGCATGGAAAGGTTCCTCTGTCGGATCGGTGGTGATCGCGGGCTGGCGGCGAAACGATGCCCTGACGGCCTGTGGATTAGAAGCGGAAGCGGCTCGGTTCCCCGAAGTGCAGCAGCCGCGGAGCGACGGTGTCGAACAGGTCGACATGCGACCAGCCTTCACCGTGGCCGCGCGTGTGCAGGCGGGCGCGCATGATGGGCAGGTCTCCCACGATGGCAACGAGCCGTCCCCCGGGCTTGAGTTGTTGGCGCAAGGCCGCAGGCACCTCGGCCACCGAGCCTGACAGCACGATGGCGTCATAGGGGCCGCCCTCGGCCCAGCCGGCGTGGCCATCGGCGTTCACGACACGCGCATTCGTGATGGCGGCGCGACACAGGTTTTCCTCGGCCTGGCGTGACAGGGCGGCGTCGATCTCGAGGGTGATGACCTGCCCGCTCATGCCCGCCAGCAGGGCTGCCATGAATCCCGAGCCTGTACCGACCTCGAGCACACGATCGCCGGGCTGGAGTGCCAGTTCCTGCAGCAGTCGCGCCTCGACCTTGGGCTCGAGCATGCAGGCGCCTGCGGCAGCGCCTTCCTTCAGCGGCACCTGGGTATCGACGAAGGCCAGGGCGCGGTGCGCCGCCGGCACGAAGTCTTCGCGGCGCGCTCGGCCGAGCAGGGCCAGCACCGCAGGGTCGAGCACGTCCCACGGCCGGATCTGCTGCTCGATCATGTTGAAGCGGGCTTGTTCGACGTTCATGGCTCGGCTGTGTCTCGTAGGTGCGCTTGGCGATGGTTATCACATCGTCAGGGTCATCATTCTAGGATCCCCCCTGCCCGTGCACCGAAGCGCTGGCCGCGGCGCGCCAGCGGCGGCCCGCCCAGGCGACGAGATCATCGATATACACGTAAATCACCGGGACCACCACCAGCGTCAACAGCGATGAGGTGATGACGCCGCCGATGACGGCCTGCCCCATCGGCGCCCGCTGTTCGCTGCCCTCGGTCATGGCGAAGGCCAGCGGCACCATGCCGAAGATCATGGCCAGCGTGGTCATCAGGATGGGCCGCAAGCGCACGCGTGCCGCTTCCAGCAGGGCGCGCGTGCGCTCCATGCCGTCTTCCCGGGCCCGGTTGGCGAAGTCCACCAACAGGATGGCGTTTTTCGTCACCAGCCCCATCAGCATGATGATGCCGATGACGGAGAACATGTTGAGGGTGCTGCGCCACAGCAGCAGCGCCAGGACCACACCGATCAGGGTCAGCGGCAGCGAGGCCATCAGCGCGACTGGCTGCAGGAAGCTGCGGAACTGCGAGGCCAGGATCATGTAGATGAAGATCACCGCCATCGCCAAGGCCGACAGCGCGTAGGCAAAGCTCTCCTGCATGTCCTTGGTCGAGCCGCCGAAGCGGTAGGTGTAGCCGGGCGGCAGCGGCGTGGCTTCCAGCATCTTGCGTACGTCTGCCGAGACCTCGCCGATCGATCGTCCGGCGGTGTTGGCGGTGATCTCGACCTCGCGGTTCATGTCGCGGCGGTTGATCTGGCTCGGGCCGAGCGACGGCGCGAAGTCCGCCACCTGCGACAGTCGCACGATACGGAGCGAGCCGTCGGCGCCCGTGCCCGCCGCGATGCCCAGGCGCTGCAGCTGTTCGGGTGTTTCGCGGTCTTGGGGTGCCAGACGAACCTTGATGTCGTGGGTCTGGTCACTGCCCGACCGCCACTGCCCCACGGTTTCGCCTGCCACGAGGCTGCGCAGCGTGGACGTGACCGCACCCACCGACAGCCCGGCGTCGGCGGCGGCGTCGCGCCGGACTTCCACGGCCACCACAGGCTTGCTCGCCTTCATGCTGGTGTCCACATCGATCAGGCCCGGCACGGTTCGCACCTGCTGGAGCAATCGGTCGGTGATGCGCTGCAATTCGCGCAGGTCGGGCCCCTGGAGCGACAGCGAGATGGGCTTGGAGCCGCTGACGCCGTCCAGCAGGCCCACGTGCGTGACCGTGATGCCCGGCACCGCGGCCAGTCGTTCGCGCAGCGGGACCGACATCTGGTCGACGCTGCGCTCACGGTCCTTGCGGTCCACGAGGCGGACATAGACGCTGGCGTAGATGCGGCCCTGGGCCTGCCCACTGTTGATGGTGGTGACGGTGTAGCGCACCTCGGGCAGCTCGCGCAGGATGGCATCGACCTGGCGTGCCCGCGCCTCGGTGACCTCGATCGATGAGCCCACCGGGGTGTAGAAACTGACCGACGTCTCCGAGTAGTCGGCCTTGGGCACGAACTCGGTGCCCAGCAGGGGCACCAGCGCGACGCTGCCCACGAGCGTGGCCGCTGCCAGGCCGAGCGTCGCGAGCTTGTGCTTCAGGGACCATGCCAGCACCTCGACGTAGCCTTCGCCCAGGCGGTGCTGGAAGCGGTCGAACGCGTGCGTCAGACGGCCGAGCGTGCGGTCGTACAGCGTGCGCGGCACGAAGGGTTGCCCCTCGCGGTCGATCGCCGGGTCGTGCCACACCGAGCTGAGCATCGGGTCGAGCGTGAAGCTGACGAACATGGAGATCAGCACGGAAGCGACGATCGTGATGCCGAATTCGTGGAAGAACTTGCCGATGATCCCGCCCATGAAGCCGATGGGCAGGAAGACGGCGACGATGGACAAGGTGGTGGCCAGCACGGCCAACCCGATCTCCTGCGTGCCGTCCAGCGACGCCCTGTGCGGGCTCTTGCCCATCTGCACGTGGCGCACGATGTTCTCGCGCACGACGATCGCATCGTCTATCAGCAGCCCCACGCACAGGCTGAGCGCCATCAGCGTCACCATGTTCAGCGAGAAGCCGAACAGTTCCATGAAGAAGAAGGTGCCCACCAGCGCGATCGGCAAGGTCAGGCCGGTGATGACGGTGGAGCGCCAGGAGTTCAGGAACAGGAAGACGATGGCGATCGTCAGCAGCGCGCCTTCCACCAGTGTGCGCTGCACATTGGCCACGGCCACGCGGATGGGGCGTGAGTTGTCGCGCACCACCTCCGCGCTCATGCCGGGCGGCAGCTCGCGCTGCAGGGCCTGCGCCGCCTTCTTCAGGCCGTCGACCACTTCGATCGTGTTGTCGCCCTGGTTCTTCACCACCTCCAGCGCCACCATGCGCACGCCGTTGTAGAGCGCGAGCGATTCCACCTCCTCGGGCCCGTCGACGACGTCGGCCACCTGCCCGAGCCGCACCGCCTGCGGCGGGCTGCCACGGCGGGTGACGACGATCTCGCGCAGTTCCGCGGGCGTCTTCACGGCCGCTTCGATCTGAACCACGCGCTCGGCCTCGCGCGTGCGCAGCGCGCCGGCGGGCAGGTCACGGTTCTCGGTGCGCAGTGCGGAGACGACCTGGTCGACGCCGACGCCGAAGGCCTCCATGGCGGCCGGCTTCAGGTAGATGTTGATCTCGCGCTTGCGCGCGCCCACCACCGCCACCGAGCCGACGCCGCGCACGTTCTCCAGCCGCTTCTTCACCAGCTGCTCGGCCGTGTTGCTGAGCTCGGTGGGTGAGCGTGAGCCGTCGGGCGAGGTCAGTGCCAGGGTGAACACCGGCCGCGACGTGGGGTCGAAGCGCTGCACGCGCGCATCCTTGACCTCGGCGCGCAGCAGCGGGCGCACCAGCGCCACCTTCTCGCGCACGTCCTCGGCCGCCTTGCGGCCGTCGACGTCGAGGTTGAATTGCACGATCACGACCGAGGTGCCCTCGTAGCTGCGCGAAAACAGCTGGCTGATGCCGGCGATGGTGTTCACCGCCTCCTCGACGCGGCGCGTGACCTCGATTTCGACGATCTCGGGCGAGGCGCCGGGGTATTCGGTGGAGATGACGACGGTGGGGAACTCGATGTTCGGGAACTGGTCGACCTTGAGCCGCTGCACGGCGAACAGGCCCAGCACGACGAAAGCGAGCATCACCATCACCGCCATCACGGGGTTGGCAATCGAAACGCGGGTGAACCACATGGCCTGGGCCGCTCAGCGGCGGGTTGTCGACAGGAAAGGCGGCAAGGATGCGCTGGCCGGTCGCGCCGTCAGCGCGGCGTCGAAGCGGCTGGCGCGGGTTTCGCTGCTGCGGCGGTCAGACGCCAGCGTGTGCCTTCGGTGACGGCACCGACGCTGCCGGCGAGCACTCGAGCACCCGGCACCAGGCCTTCGAGCACTTCCACCGCCTCCACAGCGCCGGTGCGGCCCCGCACGCCCGTGCGCACGGTGCGAGCGACGATCTGCTCGCCTTCGAGCGCCAGCACGTAGGGCAGGGCGCGGTCAGTGCGCACGGCCGAGGGCGGCAGCGCCAGCGCCTGGCGCTCGTCGACGAGGATGCGGCCGCGCGCGAAAAGGCCCTGGCGCGCCCCGGGCGGGCTGTCGATGGCGAGGTAGACGGCCACGGTGCGGGCGCCGGTCTGCGCGCTGGGATTGATGCGCGCCACGCGGGCGGGGATCTCACCGTCGATGCCGTCGATGCGCAGCGCTGCCGGCCGGTCCACCGTCAGCGCCACGACATCCTCCGGGGGCAGTGCGACCTCGACCTCGAGCCGCGTGAGGTCGACGATCTCGAGGATGCGCGCGTCCACCGACACCCGCTCCCCGGGTTGAGCCAGCCGTTGCGCGACCAGGCCGGCGATCGGGGCCGTCAGCACCGCGTCGGCACGCGCCTTGCGGGCAAGGTCCACCGCTGCCTGGGCCACGAGCATGCTGGCCTGGGCTGCCGATTCGTTGCTGACCGACGTTTCCAGCGCGGTCGATGATATGAAGCCCTGCGTGACGAGCGCGCGGTTGTTGGCCAGCGCGCGCTGAGCGATTTCGAGCTGCGAGCGCGCCGAGGCCGCCTGCAACTCGGCCTGGCGCAGCCGAAGGGTGAGTTCGGTCGTGTCCTGTTCGACCAGCACCTGACCCGCGCGCACCGCCTCGCCCTCGCGCACGCCGATGCGCACGATCTCGCCCGCCACGCGCGCCTTGACGAATGCGCTTTGTACCGCACGCACCGAGCCTGACACCTCGACCGATCGACTCAAGGTCACGCTGGAAGCGGTCACGACATCGGCCTCGGTCAGTTCCAGGCCGGTGGCCCGACTGCCGCTGGCCGCAGGCGCCGCGGCGCTGGCGGCGCGACGCTCGACTGCAAGCTTGAAGACGGCGGCGCCGAGCGCGGCAACCAGGGCGACGGCGATCAGCCAGCGGATTCTGCGGGTCATCGGTGCGGGAAAGGGCGGGCAGAGAAAAGCGGGGAAGGCGCGAAACACGCCCGTGCATCAGCGGCCCGAAATGCTGAAACTCAATGTAGCACGGGGTATCTGCGCCAATGTTGCGCCGACGTAAACGACGGTTCGACCGCTCGAACGGCTGCGCGAGCGGTCGCCGCTCTTATCATGCGGTTGGTTTGTGGAGTCCTGCGTCTGGGCAGGCTCGAAGCGCCGCCCGGACGGCCTGGGCGGTGCCACCCTCGCGAAGAAAGCGCCCCCTTGGATCCCACCCTCCTTGTCAAGGCCGCCCTCATGGGCATCGTCGAAGGCCTGACCGAGTTCCTGCCCATCTCCTCCACGGGACACCTGATCCTGGCCGGTTCGTTGCTGAACCTCACCGGCGAGACGGTCAAGGTCTTCGAGATCGCCATCCAGACCGGCGCGATGCTGGCCGTGATTTGGGAGTACCGCGCGCGACTCGGACGCACCGTGGCCGGGCTCCGGTATGACCCGGTGGCGCGCCGTTTCGTGGCGAACGTTCTCGTCGCCTTCGTGCCGGCTGTGGTGCTCGGTCTGGCCTTCGGCGGACTGGTCAAGAAGCACCTCTTCCACCCGGTGCCGGTGGCCACCGCCTTCATCGTCGGCGGAATCATCATCCTCTGGGTCGAGCGCCGGCACCGCCGCCTTTTCGGCGAGCGCGACCTGCAGGGTGGGCGCCGCGCACGCGTCGAGACGGTGGACGACATGAGCGGCCTGGATGCGCTCAAGGTGGGGCTGGTGCAGTGCTTGGCGCTCATCCCGGGCACCAGCCGGTCGGGGGCCACCATCATCGGCGGCATGGTCTTCGGCTTCTCGCGCCGCTGCGCCACCGAATTCAGCTTCTACCTGGGCATCCCGACGCTGATGGGCGCTGGCGCTTACTCGGTGTGGAAGCAGCGCGCGCTGTTGAACGTGGCGGACCTGCCGATGTTCGCCGTGGGCACGGTGTTCGCCTTCTTCAGCGCCTGGATGTGCATACGCTGGCTGATCCGCTACGTGTCCACGCACGACTTCACGGTGTTTGCCTGGTACCGCATCGCCTTCGGCGCGGTGGTGCTGGTAACAGCCTGGGGCGGCTGGGTCGAGTGGAAGGCCTGAGCGGCTTTCCCCCAGGCCCGCCGTGCAAGCCAAGACCAGACGCTGAGGCGGGGGGGCGAGCCTGCCACCGCTTCTCAGCCGTTCAGGCCCGGCGGAACAGCAGATCCCACACCCCGTGTCCGAGCCGCAGGCCGCGCTGTTCGAACTTCGTCAGCGGGCGCCACCCGGGTCGGGGCGCATAGCCGGGCGCGGTGTTGTGCAGCAGCGGCTCGGCGCTCAGGACTTCGAGCATCTGCTGGGCGTACGGCTCCCAGTCGGTGGCGCAGTGCAGGTAGCCGCCCGGCGCGAGGCGGGAGGCGAGCCGGGCCACGAAGGGCGGCTGGATCAGGCGGCGCTTGTGGTGGCGCTTCTTGTGCCAGGGGTCGGGGAAGTAGACGTGAATGCCGGCCAGCGACTGCGGCTCGATCATTCGATCGAGCACCTGCACGGCATCGTGCTGCACGAGGCGCAGGTTGTGCAGCCCCAACTCACCGATCTGGCGCAGCAGCGCGCCGACGCCAGGCTCGTGGACCTCGACGCCGACGAAGTCGATGTCGGGTCGCGCCGTGGCGATCGCGGCGGTGGCAGCTCCCATCCCGAAGCCGATTTCCAGCACGCGCGGCGCGGTGCGGCCGAACACGGCGGTCCAGTCGGGCATGCTTTCCTGGAAGGGCAGCAGGTAGCGTGGGCCGAGTTCCTGCAGTGCCCGCACCTGGCCGCTACCCATGCGGCCGGCACGAAGCACGTAGCTGCGGATCGGCGCGCGCGGCGGTTCGCTACAATTCATTCTTCTGCGGGTGTAGTTCAATGGCAGAACGGCAGCTTCCCAAGCTTCATACGAGGGTTCGATTCCCTTCACCCGCTCCAGACATCGCAACGGCCACCCTCGGGTGGCCGTTTTGTTGTGGGCTGCCGCAGGTGCGGGCCCGTCCCCTTCACTGGAAAGCCTGGATGCCGGTGACCGCGCGACCGAGGATGAGCGCGTGGATGTCGTGCGTGCCCTCGTAGGTGTTGACGACCTCGAGATTCACCAGGTGCCGCGCGACGCCGTACTCGTCGCTGATGCCGTTGCCGCCCATCATGTCGCGCGCCATGCGCGCGACGTCCAGCGCCTTGCCGCAGGAGTTGCGCTTCAGGATCGAGGTGATCTCCACCGCGGCAACCCCTTCGTCCTTCATGCGGCCCAGGCGCAGGCAGCCCTGCAACCCGAGACTGATCTCTGTCAGCATGTCGGCGAGTTTCTTCTGGATCAACTGGTTGGCCGCCAGGGGCCGGCCGAACTGCTTGCGGTCCAGCACGTACTGGCGCGCGCGATGGAAGCAGTCCTCGGCCGCGCCGAGTGCGCCCCAGGCGATGCCGTAGCGGGCGCTGTTGAGGCAGGTGAATGGGCCCTTGAGGCCGCGGATCTCGGGGAAGGCGTTCTCTTCCGGGCAGAAGACCTCGTCCATCACGATCTCGCCGGTGGTTGACGCGCGCAGGCCCACCTTGCCGTGGATCGCCGGCGCGCTCAGGCCCTTCCAGCCCTTCTCGAGCACGAAGCCGCGGATCGAGCCCTCGTCATCCTTCGCCCAGACGACGAAGACGTCTGCAAACGGCGAGTTGGAGATCCACATCTTGGCCCCACTGAGGCTGTAGCCGCCGGGCACCTTGCGCGCACGGGTGATCATGCTGCCGGGGTCGGAGCCGTGGTTGGGCTCGGTCAGGCCGAAGCAGCCGATCCACTCGCCGCGTGCCAGCTTGGGCAGGTACTTCTGGCGCTGCGCCTCGGTGCCGAACTCGAAGATCGGCAGCATCACGAGCGAGCTCTGCACGCTCATCATGGAGCGGTAGCCCGAGTCGACACGCTCGACCTCGCGCGCGATCAGGCCGTAGCTGACGTAGTTCAGGCCGGCGCCGCCGTAGGCTTCGGGGATCGTCGGGCCCAGCAGGCCGAGTTCGCCCATCTCGCGGAAGATGGCGATGTCGGTGTGCTCGTTGCGGAAGGCCAGCTGCACCCGGGGTGCCAGCTTGTCCTGGCAGTAGGCCTGCGCGGCCTCGCGCACGGCGCGTTCGTCGTCGCTGAGCTGGGCGTCCAGGTGGAACGGGTCGTCCCACTGGAAGCGGGCGCTCGTCTTCAGGGCGGAGGCCATTGAGTACGGTCCTGTCAGGTGGAAAACCCGTAATCCTAAGGCGTTGCGGGGTCGCCGGTGGCTCCAACGGCCTTCCCCGTGGCGCAGTCGATAGAATCTGGTTGAAACAACCAGCGCTCGAGCCGCGCCCAACGGCCATGGAAACCATCGGTCTCTTCGAAGCCAAGACGCACCTGTCCGAACTCGTCGCCCGCGCCGAGCGCGGCGAAGAGGTCGTGATCACGCGGCACAACAAGCCGGTGGCCAAGCTGGTGCCGATCGACGGCGTGTCGGCCGAGCTGGTGCAGCAGCGCCGTCAGGCCCTGGCCGAGCTGCAGGAGATCGGCCAGGCCATGGTGCGCCGCACCGGCGTGATCACGCGCGACGAGATCATCGACTGGATCCGCGAGGGACGTCGGTGATCGTGCTCGACTGCTCCTACACGCTGGCGATGGTGATGCCCGACGAGACCCGGCCCCGCAGCGTGGCCCAGGTGGTCGATGCGCGCCTGCTCGCGCCCGGCATTTGGCCCGTCGAGGTGGCCAACGCGTTGCGCAACGGTCTGCGCCGCGGCCGCCTGGCCGAAGCCGACGTGCAGGCGGTGTGTTCCCGTCTCGAGCTGTTCGGCGTGGAGACGTCCTCCGTGTCCGACCTTGGCGTGCGCCAGCGCTACCTGGCGGCCCACGCCCACGACTTGACGGCCTACGACGCTGCCTACCTGGAGCTGGCGGTGCTGCGGCGCTGCGCGCTTGCCACACTGGACCAGCAGATGGCCGCCGCCGCGCGGCGCGCAGGAGTGACCGTCCTCGATTGATCTTTCCGACGGCAGGCACAGCCCCGGCGCGCCGCCTGCCGAACCACCCGCGTCCTCAAGAAGTCAGCCCCGAGCCCCGCATGAAAGCCGCAGACATCCGCTCCACCTTCCTGAAGTTCTTCGAATCGAAGGGCCACGCCGTCGTCGCCAGCTCGCCGGTGGTGCCCGGCGACGACCCGACGCTGCTGTTCACCAACGCCGGGATGAACCAGTTCAAGGATGTCTTCCTCGGCTTCGACAAGCGCCCGTACACGCGCGCTGCCACCGCGCAGAAATGCATCCGCGCCGGCGGCAAGCACAACGACCTCGAGAACGTGGGCTACACCGCGCGCCACCACACCTTCTTCGAGATGCTGGGCAACTTCAGCTTCGGCGACTACTTCAAGCATGACGCCATCGCCTACGCCTGGGAGCTGCTGACCGAGCACTTCAAGCTGCCCAAGGACAAGCTCTGGGCCACCGTCTACGCCGAGGACGACGAGGCCTACGACATCTGGCTCAAGGTGATCGGCCTGCCCGCCGAGCGCATCGTGCGCATCGGCGACAACAAGGGCGGGCGCTACATGTCCGACAACTTCTGGATGATGGGCGACACCGGGCCCTGCGGCCCCTGCTCCGAGATCTTCTACGACCACGGCCCCGAGGTCGCGGGCGGCCCCCCGGGCAGCCCCGAGCAGGACGGCGACCGCTACATCGAGATCTGGAACAACGTCTTCATGCAGTTCAACCGCACCGAAGACGGCACGATGCACCGGCTGCCCAAGCCCAGCGTCGACACCGGCATGGGCCTGGAGCGGCTGGCCGCGGTGCTGCAGCACGTGCACAGCAACTACGAGATCGATCTCTTCGCCAACCTGCTGGCCCACACCCGCGACGCGGTGGCCGCGTCCGGCGGCAGTGCCTCCATCGCGCTGCAGACGCCAAGCCTGAAGGTCATCGCAGACCACATCCGCGCCTGCACCTTCACCGTCACCGACGGCGTGATCCCGGGCAACGAGGGCCGCGGCTACGTGCTGCGCCGCATCGCCCGCCGCGCCATCCGCCACGGCTACAAGCTGGGCGCGCGCCGGCCCTTCTTCCACAAGCTGGTGGCACCGCTGGCTGCCGAGATGGGCGAGGCCTACCCCGAGCTGCGGCGCGAATCGGTGCGTGTGACCGAGGTGCTGAAGCAGGAGGAGGAGCGCTTCTTCCAGACCATTGCCAACGGCATGGAGATCCTGGAATCGGCGCTGGCGGCCGGGCAGGGCATCGACGGCGAGACGGCCTTCAAGCTGCACGACACCTTCGGCTTCCCGCTCGACCTGACGGCCGACGTCTGCCGCGAGCGCGGCGTCAGCGTCGACGAGGCGGGCTTCCAGGCCGCGATGACCCGA
Organism: Rubrivivax sp.; assembly: GCA_027491255.1. GTDB lineage: Bacteria > Pseudomonadota > Gammaproteobacteria > Burkholderiales > Burkholderiaceae_C > Rubrivivax. The sequence continues at coordinate 16,509 of JAIXWM010000109.1, forward strand.
CAGCGTGAGCAGGCGCGCGCCGCGGCGAAGTTCAAGATGGCCGCCGGCCTGGAGTACAGCGGTGACGCGACCACCTTCCATGGCTACGAGCACCTGGTATGCGAGCACTCGAAGGTGACGGCGCTGTACGTCGAGGGCACGGCGGTGACTCGAGCCCGTGCCGGCGACGACGTCGTGATCGTGCTCGACCACACGCCTTTCTACGCCGAGAGCGGCGGCCAGGTCGGGGACACCGGCGAGCTGCGCAACGCGCGCGCCCGCGTCGTCGTCGAGGACACGGTCAAGGTGCAGGCGGCGGTGCACGGGCACCAGGGCCGCATCGTCGAGGGCGAGGTCGAACTCGGCGATGTCTTCGTCGCCCGGGTCGACGGCGAGCGCCGCGCGCGCACCATGCGCAACCACAGCGTCACGCACCTGATGCACAAGGCGCTTCGGGAGGTGCTGGGCGCGCACGTGCAGCAGAAGGGCTCGCTCGTGAATGCCGAGCGCACGCGCTTCGATTTCTCGCACCATGCGCCGGTGACCGATGCGCAGATCATCCAGGTGGAGGCCCTTGTCAACGCCGAGATCCTGGCCAACGCTGCCACGCAGGCGCGCGTGATGCCCATCGACGAGGCGCAGAAGGTGGGCGCCATGATGCTCTTCGGCGAGAAGTACGGCGACGAGGTGCGCGTGCTCGACATCGGCTCGACGCGCGAGCTGTGCGGTGGCACGCATGTGCAGCGCACCGGCGACATCGGGCTGTTCAAGATCGTGGCCGAGGGCGGCGTCGCGGCCGGCGTACGACGCGTCGAGGGTGTCACCGGCGACAACGCGCTGGCCTACCTGCAGCAGGTGGAATCCACCCTGGGGGGTGTGGCGGGTTCGCTGAAGGTCACGCCGGCCGAGGTGCCTTCGCGGGTGGCTGCGGTGCTCGAGCAGATGCGTGGCCTGGAGAAGGAGATCGCGGCGCTGAAGGGCCGGCTGGCCTCGGCGCAGGGTGACGGGCTGCTGGCTCAGGCGGTCGACGTCAAGGGCCTGAAGGTGCTGGCCGCCACGCTGGAGGGTGCCGACGCCAAGACCCTGCGCGAAACCTTGGACAAGCTCAAGGACAAGCTCAAGACGGCGGCCATCGTGCTGGCTGCCGTCGATGGCGGCAAGGTGCAGCTCGCTGCCGGCGTCACGGCCGACAGCACGGGCAAGGTGAAGGCCGGCGAACTGGTCAACTTCGTCGCCCAGCAGGTCGGCGGCAAGGGTGGCGGCAAGCCCGATCTGGCCATGGCCGGCGGCACCGATGCCGCGGCGCTGCCCAAGGCGTTGGCTGCAGTGGCAGGCTGGGTGGGCGAGCGTGTCTGAGCGGCACAATCCGTGATCGGGCGTGTGACTGACTGACCACATGCCGCGTTCCGCATCATCAGAAAGGCTGTCATGACCAGGAAGATCACCGTTGCCACTGCCGTCCTGGCGACCGCGCTCGCGACGGGCGCCGGCCAGGCCCTGGCCCAGACCCGCACCCTCGTGCTGTCGACCTTCGGCTTCAACGGCGCGCTGCTCAAGAAGCACGTCTTCGACCCCTTCGAGGCCCAGTGCGGCTGCAAGATCGTGCTCGAGACGGGCAATGCCGCCGAGCGCATCACCAAGCTCGAGGCGCGGCGCAACAACCCCAACGTCGATGTCGTCCAGGTTGGCGACTTCCTCGCGCAGGAGGCCTCCGCCAAAGGCCTGTTCCAGCCGATCGACCATGCGCGCCTGAAGAACCTGGACCAGGTCCATGAATTCGGCCGCGACCCGCTGGGCAACAAGGAGGCCATCGCCTACACCGTCTACTCGATCGGCTTGGTGGTGCGCACCGACAAGCCCAGCGCCCAGGTCGCCAGCTGGAAGGACCTCTGGCGTCCGGATCTGAAGGGCCACCTGATGCTGGCCAACATCACCGGTCAGCAGGGCATGGCGCAGCTGTTCATGGCCGACCGTGCCTGGGGCGGCAGCGGCGGTGCCGACATGGCCACGGGCATGAAGAAGATCGGTGAGCTGAAGGACAACGTCGTCACCTACTACGCCCAGACGGCACAGATGACGGCGATGTTCGCGCAGGACGAGGCCTGGGTTGCGCCGGTGGGGCGCTTCAGCTGGTCCAACCTGGTGAAGACCGGCAAGCCGCTGAAGTGGGTGGTGCCGCGCGAGGGCCAGGTGGGCGTGCTGAACACGATGTCCATCGTCAAGGGCACGAAGAACGCCGACCTCGCGCACCAGCTCATCGACTTCTGGCTCGGCAAGGAGGTGCAGACTGCGCTCGCCAACGACCTGGTCGACTCCCCGATCAACCGCACCGCGCAGCCGCGCGCCGACGTGCAGGACGCGCTGACCTACGGCAAGGCGCAGATCGACTCCCTGGTGATCATGAAGCCGGAGATGGTGGCGCGCGAGCGCGCGAACTGGGTCAACGCCTGGAACCGGGTGATCGCCAAGTGAGGGTTCGGCAGCATCTGGGGCTGCGTATGGTCGCGCTGCCCTGAGCAGCGCATCTTCCATTCGCCTGCCGACGTCCGTGGTCCGCACCCGCGTCACCTGGTGGCTCCTTGCCCCAGCCTTGGGTTTTGTGGCGGTCTTCTTCCTGCTGCCGGTGCTGGCCTTGCTGGCGGGTGCCTTCCACGTCGATGGCGTTCCCGGGCTTGGGCGTTTCACGGCCTTTTTCGCCGATCCGCTGCATCAGCAGGTCTACTGGCGCACGCTGAAGCTGGCCGGGCTGGCCACGCTGGTCAGCGCGCTCGTGTGCTACCCGGCGGCCATGGCGCTGGTGCGCGTGCCGGCGCCGTGGCGCGGGCTGCTCACAGGCCTGGTCATCCTGCCCTTGATGGTCTCGCCGATCGCGCGCACCTATTCCTGGATCGTGCTGCTCGGGCGCAACGGCGTGGTGAACTCCACGCTCGTCGGCGCCGGTGTGATCGACCAGCCGGTGCAGATGCTGTTCACCGAGGCGGCGGTCTTCGTCGGCCTGCTGCAACTGATGATGCCGCTGATGCTGGTGTCGCTGGTCTCGGCGCTGGAGAACCTGCCTTCGGACGTGCTGGCGGCCGCGCACACGCTGGGTGCCAGCCGCTGGCAGACCTTCACCCGCGTCGTGCTGCCGCTGACCCAGGAGGGCCTCATCATCGGCGGCACGCTGGTCTTCACAGGCTGCGTCACGGCCTACATCACGCCTGCCATGCTGGGCGGGCCCAAGGTGCTGATGCTGGAAACCTTGCTGTACCAGAAGGTCAATGTCGCCGGTGACCTGCCGGCGGCCAGTGTGATCGCGGTGTTGCTGCTGGTGACGACGATCGCCGTCAACCAGGGTCTGCGCAGGGTGGCGCGGTGAATCGACTCTCGCGCAGCGCCCTGCTCGTGCTGGTGCTGGCCCTGGCCTTCCTGGTCGGGCCCTTCGTCGTCATCTTCCTGGCTGGCTTCAGCGGGGGAGAGAGCCTGAAATTCCCGCCCGAGTCCTACTCGTGGAGATGGGTGCTCCACGTGCTCGAGGTCGAGGCCTTTCAGCGCAGCCTGGCCACGAGTCTGTGGGTCGGCTTCGGCAGCACCTTCTGCGCGCTTGCACTCGGCGTGCCGGTGGCCTACGCGCTGTCGCGTTTCCAGGTGCCCGGGCGGGAGTGGGTGCGCACAGCGCTGACCTTGCCGCTGGTGGTGCCCGGCATCATCGTTGGCCTGGCACTGCTGAACCACATGGTGCTGCTGTACGACCTGCCGGTGACGGCCAGCCTGCTCGTGGGGCACACGGCGCTGCTGCTGCCCTACACGGTGCGCGTCGTCTCCTCCAGCCTGGCCAACCTGCGTGTCGATATCGACGATGCCGCTGTCACGCTCGGGGCGACGCGGCTGCAGGCCTTCTTCAAGGTGGTGCTGCCCAACATCCGCGCCGGCGTCGCTGCGGCCTTCGTCCTCGCCTTCATCACCTCGTTCAACCAGGTGCCGGTCTCGCTTTTCCTCACCGGGCCCGGCGTCAGCACGCTGCCGATCGAGATGATGGCCTACATGGAGACGAGCTACGACCCGTCGATCGCAGCGCTGTCGACGCTGCTCGTCGTCTTCACCATCGTGCTGGTGGCTCTCACCGAGAAGGTGTTGGGCATCAGCAAGTACGTCTGACCCCGGAAGCGCCGCCCCTGTCACGCCCATGGCCGACCCGAAGCACCACCTCGAACTGCAGGGCCTGACGCTGGCCTACGGCAAGGCCGGCGCCGCCGTCCGGAACCTGGACCTGACCGTGGCCCGTGGCGAGCTCGTTTCCCTGCTCGGGCCCTCGGGTTGCGGCAAGACGACGACCATGCGGGCTGTGGCGGGCTTGCTCGCGCCGCAGGCCGGCCGTATCGTGCTGGCAGGGCAGGACATCACCCGCGTGCCGGCGAACCGGCGCGACATCGGGCTCGTCTTCCAGTCCTACGCCCTGTTCCCGCACCTGAGCGCCTTCGAGAACGTCGCCTTCGGGCTGCGCCTGCGCAAGGTGCCGGCACCGGAGCTGCAAGCGCGGGTGAGCGAGGCGCTGCGCTCGGTCGGGCTCGAGGACTTCGCGTCACGCTTGCCGGCCAACCTGTCGGGTGGGCAGCAGCAGCGTGTGGCGCTTGCGCGAGCCATCGTGCTGCGGCCGCGCCTGCTGCTGCTGGACGAGCCGCTGTCCAACCTGGACGCCAAGCTGCGTGTGGAGATGCGCGCCGAGCTGCGCCGGCTGCAGCGCCTGCTCGGCATCACGATGCTCTACGTGACGCACGACCAGGACGAGGCCCTGAGCCTGTCGGACCGCATCGTCGTGATGCGCGCCGGCTGCATCGAGCAATGCGGCACGCCCGAGGAAGTCTGGCACCGGCCGGCGACGCCCTTCGTGGCATCGTTCATGGGGTGTGACAACCTGTTCGACGCTGCAGCCGGCCTGCCGCTGCCCTGGCCCGCGGGCGCCACCCACCTGGCCTGGCGACCGCAGTCGGTACCGGTGCGAGCCGCTGGCGAGCGCGGCCTGCCCGGCACCGTGCTCGCGCGCAGCTATCTCGGCGAGCACGTCGAGTACCTGGTGCAGACGGCGCACGGCAAGCTCAAGGGCAGTGCGCCGGCCTCGGTGCCGGCCTGGGTCGAGGGCGCGGCGGTCAGTGTCGGGCTCGACGTGGCTGCAGCGGCGGTGATCCCGCCTGCAGCACGGGCGTGATGCGTCGCCACCCGACACCTCCATCGTCGGTGCAGGCCAAGACCGGCCCGACTTCTCGAGAGCCCACCGGGGCATCCTGGGACTCGTCATTCCTGGCCAGAGGCGGGCCGCGCGCATCCAGGCGCTGGAGGTCCAGATGAGCACCGAGATCTGGCTCGACACCGACCCCGGCTTCGACGACTGGATGGCCTGGGCCTTGCTGCAGGCCGAGCCCGGGCTCAAGCTCGTGGGGGTCAGCGTGGTCGCCGGCAACGCGCCCTTGCGCCAGACACTGGCGAACGCGCTGCGCATCCGGGCGCTGCACGGCTGGACGGTGCCGGTGCATGCGGGCTGCGAGCGCCCGCTCGTGCAGGCCCCGGTGACGGCGCAGGACGTGCTCGGAGAGACGGCCATGGCCACCGCCGGCCGTGCGCTGCCGCTGACGCGGGCTCAACCCGTCGCCGCGCATGGGGTGCAGGCCTTGATCGATGCGGCCCGAGCCCGGCCCGGCCGCCTGACGCTGCTGGCCCTCGGGCCGCTGACCAATTTGGCGACGGCCTTCGACGCCGCGCCCGACCTGCCGGCGCTGCTGAAGGCCGTCGTGCTGATGGGCGGCTCCACCGACCGTGGCAACACCACGGCCGTGGCCGAGTTCAACATCCACGCCGACCCCGAGGCCGCGGCTCGCGTCTTCGGCGCCGGCGTGCCTGTGGTCATGTTCGGGCTGAACGTGTGCCGGCAGGTGCTGGTGGGCGACGAGCATGTGCGCGCGGTGCGCGCGCTCGGCACTGAGCGTGCGCTGTTGTTTGCCGATCACCTGGACGCCTATGTCGGCATCGCGCGTCGGCGTGGGGGCACGCACATGGCGGTCTACGACCCGACGCCGGTGGCCTGGCTGTCGCGCCCGGAGTTGTTCGCCCTGGAGCCCGCGCATGTGGACGTCGAACTCGAGGGCCGTCTGACCCGCGGCATGACGGTGTGCGAATTCCGCGTGCCGGCCCGCGCCCGCCCCAATACCCGCGTGGCCACGCAGGCCGACGGCCCCGAGGTGATGGCCTGGTCGTTGCGGGGCCTGGCTCGGGTGCTGTCCTGAGCGCGTCCGAGGCCACAGGGACCCCGCCACAGACGGTGCCCTCATGCGAAACTGGACGCGTGACTGAAGAACTGAACCCCCCGCAGCCCTTGGCCACTGCTGCCGAGGACCTGCCAGACCCGGTGATGCAGGCCTTCGAGGAGGTGTGTGGCCGGCTTTCGGGGTTCGAGTATCAACTCGACGCCGAGGCCAGCGATGGTTACCTGACGGCTGTCGCGGCGAGCTGGCGGCGCATTCCGCTCGACGAAGTCTTGCCGAAGATGTGCGGCGACGCCTTCGAGCGCGTCTTCGCCGACCCGCAGGATGAGGCGCAGGCGCGCGCGGCGTTGCAGGGGCGACTCGACCAGATCCTCGAGGACCTTTCTCCCGACGCCCTGCTGGACGAGCCCGACACCCTGCGCCTGGCGCCGCTGATGGGCTTGTGGGACGACGCGGCCCGGCGCAAGGTGGTCGAAGAGGGCCATGCCGACGAGGCACAGGCGCAGCGCCTGCAGACGGGGGCCTTGTGGGCCGAGGGTTTCATGCGGGCTCTCGACGATTTCGCGGCGGACTGGCCCGAACCCTCGCGGCGCGACAAGCGCGCAGCCTGGTGCGTGGAGGCGGTGGAGTCGATCGCCATTCTCATGGTCGACCCCGCGAGCGAGGCCTTTCGGCTCCATGTGGGCAAGCACTGGAAAGGCGATCCACCGACGCGCGACGAGTTGATCGACGCCACCTTGATGGCTGTACAGGACCTGCGTGTCTGGTGGCTGGACCATCCGCCGCCGCAGGCGCCCCGGCGCGTGGAGCGCGAACCCGGACGGAACGACCCCTGCCCCTGCGGCAGTGGCCGCAAGTTCAAGAAGTGCCATGGGGCGGCCTGACGTGGCCGCTTCGGCCCGCGCGCAGGCTGCGGTGCTTTGAGCGAGGTTCCCGACGGAGGCTCCATGAACGACATCTCCCCACAGGCGTTCCCCGACACCGACCCTGCGCCTGTGCTTGCCGGCCGGCACATCGTGCTCGGCCTGTCCGGCGGCATCGCCTGCTACAAGGCTGCCGATTTCGCGCGCGAACTGGTCAAGGCGGGTGCCTCCGTGCAGGTCGTGATGACCGAGGCGGCGCTGCAGTTCGTCACGCTGGTGACGATGCAGGCCCTCAGCGGCAGGCCGGTGTACACCAGTCAGTGGGACGCGCGGCCGGCGGCCCACATGGCGCACATCGACCTCTCACGAGAGGCCGATGCCATCGTCGTCGCTCCCGCCAGTGCTGACTTCATCGCCCAACTGGCCCAGGGGCGGGCGGGCGAACTGCTCTCGCTGCTGTGCCTGGCGCGGCCGCGCAGTGGCGAGCGTGCCGTGCCCTTGCTGCTCGCCCCGGCGATGAACCGCGAGATGTGGTCGCACCCGGCCACGCAGCGCAACGTGGCGCAGGCCGTGAGCGACGGTGCCTTGTTGCTCGGCCCGGGGCATGGCGCCCAGGCTTGCGGCGAGACGGGCGACGGCCGGATGCTCGAAGCTGCGGAACTGCGCGACGCTGTCGTGGCCTTCTTCCAGCCCAAGGTGCTGGCCGGCCGGCGCGTGCTCGTCACGGCGGGGCCGACCTTCGAGGCGCTGGATCCCGTGCGCGGCATCACCAACCTCTCCAGCGGCAAGATGGGCTTTGCGATCGCCCGCGCCGCCGCCGAGGCCGGCGCTGAGGTCACGCTCGTCGCCGGCCCGGTGCACCTGCCGACCCCGGCCGGGGTGCAGCGCATCGACGTGCGCAGCGCGCTGCAGATGCACGACGCGGTGCTGCCGTTGGCTTGCGCGCACGGCATCTTCGTGGCCACCGCTGCGGTGGCCGACTGGCGGCCGGTCGCGGCCGCCGAGCAGAAGATCAAGAAGGACGGCAGCGGCCGCGTGCCGTCCTTCGACATGACCGAGAACCCCGACATCCTGGCCGCGGTGGCCCGGCTGCCGCCGGCGCAGCGACCCTACTGCGTGGGCTTTGCCGCCGAGAGCCACGACGTGCTGCGCCACGCGCGCGAGAAGCGCATCCGCAAGGGGGTCCCGCTGATCGTGGCCAACCACGGCCCCGCCACCTTCGGCCGTGACGACAACGCGCTCGTGCTGGTGGACGCCCGCGGCGAGCTCGAGTTGCCGCGTGCCGACAAGCTGAGCCTTGCGCGCGCGCTGGTGGCGCAGATCGCGCAGCGGCTGTGAATCCCATCCGACCCTGCAAGGCCTGAAGATGACCACGATTGACGTCAAGGTGCTGGACGAGCGTGTCGCCGGACATCTGCCGCAGTACGCCACGCCCGGCAGCGCCGGTCTGGACTTGCGTGCCTGCATCGATGTGCCGCTGCTGGTCGAACCTGGCCAGGCGATGCTCATTCCCACGGGGCTGGCCATCCACATCGGTGATCCTGGCCTCGCGGCGGTGCTGCTGCCGCGCTCGGGGCTCGGGCACAAGCACGGGCTCGTGCTCGGCAACCTCGTCGGCCTGATCGACAGCGACTACCAGGGCCCGCTGATGGTCAGCTGCTGGAACCGCGGCAGCCAGGCCTACACGGTGCAGCCGCTGGAGCGCGTCGCCCAGATGGTGATCGTGCCCGTGGTGCAGGCCGCCTTCAGGCGGGTCGACGAGTTCGGCGCATCGGCGCGGGGCGAGGGCGGCTTCGGCTCGACCGGCAAGGGGTGAGACTGTCTCTGCGCAGGCCGGGGCAGCGTCGCCGACTGCGCCCCGCAGCGGCAGGATCAGTGCAGCGGCGAGTCCGGCGGGGCGATGTCGAGCACCGAGACGAGGTCGCTGCCCACGCTGCCGGCGGCGACCTCCTCGGGTGTGGCCTCGCGCACGTCGTGTAGGGTCAGCGCCAGCCGCAGGGCCATCCCGGCCAGCGGGTGGTTGCCGTCGAGGACGACGTGCGAGGGATAGACCTCGGTGACGGTATAGATGCTGTCGGCGGGCATGTCGGGGGTGGCGCTGCCCGGTGGCAGGCCCTCGAAACGCATGCCCGGCTCGACGCCGTCGGGAAAGAGCCGGCGGTCTTCGAAGCACACGAGTTGCGAGTCGTATTCGCCGAAGGCATGTTCCGGCTCCAGGTGGAGGTGGGTCTCGAAGCCGGCCTCCTGGCCTTCGAGCGCCTCCTCGACCTTGGGCAGCAGGTCCTCGCCGCCGAAATAGAACTCGGTGGGCTCCTCCAGCGCGTCAAGGCGATGGTTCTGGCCGTCGCTCAGGATCCAGGTCAGCGTGACCACGCAGGGCTTGGTGATGATCATGCAGGGATGATCGCACAGGCCACAATCGCGCATGGATGTTGATGCACCGACGGCGCTGCTCGGCGGTCTCTCGCCCACGCGCTTCATGCGCGGGTACTGGCAGAGACGACCGCTGCTCGTGCGCCAGGCCTGGCCTGCGGTCCAGCCGCCGCTGCGCCGAGCCGGTCTGTTCGCGCTGGCTGCGAGCGAAGACGTGGAGTCGCGCCTGGTGGCGCGGCAGGGCGACGCGTGGACGCTTCGGCGAGGGCCGCTGCCGCGCCGCGCGCTGCCGCCGCTGCGCGAGCTCGGCTGGACGCTGCTGGTCCAGGGGCTGGACCTGCACGTGCCCGCGGCCCGGGCCATGCTCGAACGTTTCCGTTTCGTCCCGGACGCCCGCCTGGACGACCTGATGCTGTCCTATGCCACCGATCAGGGCGGTGTCGGTCCGCACCTGGATTCCTATGACGTCTTCCTGCTGCAGGTACACGGGCGACGCCGCTGGCGTATCGCGCGTCCCGGGGACGGTACGCTGGTCGAGGGATTGCCGCTGAAGATCCTGAGCCATTTCGAGCCCGAGGCCGAGTGGGTGCTCGAGCCCGGCGACATGCTCTACCTGCCGCCCCGGTGGGCGCACGACGGTGTCGCCGAAGGCGAGTGCATGACCTGTTCGATAGGCTTTCGTGCGCCCGCGGGCCCGGAACTGGCCGCCGACCTGCTGGGTCGCCTGTCGCAGGCAGAAGCCCGCGATTCAGTCCGTCTGTACCGCGATCCGTCGCAGGCGGCCACGCAGACGCCTGCCCGTGTGCCGCCCTCGCTGCAGGCGTATGCCCAGCGCGAGGTCGAACGGGCTTTGCGTGCGCGTCGTGTGCTGGACGTGGCGCTCGGTGAGTCGCTGACGGAGCCCAAGGCAAACGTCTGGTTCGAGCCGATGCAGCGTCCGTCCACAGCGCGGTGCGGCGTTCGGCTCGATGCACGCTCGCGCATGATGTACGACGATGAGCACCTCTACCTGAATGGAGAGTCCTTCCGTGCGTCCGGCCGCGACCGGCGGCTGATGTGCAAACTGGCCGACAGGCGGTCGCTGAGCATGGCAGACATGAGCCTGCTCAGCGCCGGTGCAGCGGACGTGGTCAATGATTGGATCGAATCGGGATGGATGAGTCCGCAATTCGGTGACGATCTTGACTAGGGTATTTCCTAGGAGGTTCTATAATCACGGGCTGACGCCGGGAATCCACCCGCAGTCATCGCAAGGCCAGCCCAGACCGGATTGGGGCTTTGCGAGAATGGAACCCCATTACCCTTCCAAAGACCGAGGACACAAGATGAAGAAGTCGCTTCTGCTCGCATCACTGGTGGCTGCCGTTTCGCTGGCTGCTTGCGGCAAGAAGGAGCAGCCTGCCCCGGCCCCCGCGCCCGCTGCTGCCCCCGCGCCCGCGCCCGCGCCTGCCGCTGCCCCCTCCGACGCTGCTGCTTCCGGCGCCGCGCCTGCTGCCGCTCCCGCATCGAAGTGATCGCTTGAGCCTCGAGAAAAAGCCGCCCTCGGGCGGCTTTTTCGTCTGGGCACCTTGGGATCTCGGCCCATCAAGGCCGCATCGCGGCGGCCGGGCGACTCAAGCCATGGGCGCTTGCCCAAGGACTTATCGCAGGTCGGTGGCGATCAGGCCCAGAATTCGGGTCGCAGTAGCCCCGGACTCTGCGATGCCTTGCGCATTCTGCAAAGACACGGTCACGGTTGTGCCCTCGGCCTTGATCTGCACGCGGTAGCGTTCGATCTTCGGTTCCGCATTGCGCCCGCGCAGGCGGTCGAGCAGGGTCGGATCTTCTCTGATGGCCGTGCGGGCCGGATCGATGTAGCGGACGAAGAACAGGCCTGCGCCGCGGTCGCGGTCCTCGACCGTGAATCCGCTGCGGTCCAGCGCCAGGCCGACGCGCCGCCAGGCCCGGTCGAACCCTTCTTCCAATTGCAGAGTCGTCGCACCCGACAAGGCGACCACGCGTGCCGCGGGGGGGCTGTCGGGCGTCTGGGCCACAGCCTGGCGGGCACTCTGCTCGGAGGCGCCCAGCTTGATCATCAACCGGGTCAGGAACTCGGCTTCGAGTTGCGGGTCCGAAGCCCGGGCCTGCCAGGCGGTACGCTCCTGCGTCGCGCTGGTGTAGACCTCTTCAAGCCCGCGATGCGAGATGAAGATCTCGGTGCCGCCGCCAGACGTGCGTTCGAGCCGGGTGCGGAAGCGGTCGCGCTCGCCAGTGGAGTACAGGTTTTCGAAGACCCGCCCCAGGGTTCTGCGGATCACGTCATCCGGCAGCTTCGCCCGGTTCTCGGCCCACGCGGTTTCCATCACCCCCGCCTGCGCGTTCTCCACGTCCAAGGTGAAGCCCGAGCCCAGCCAGAAGGCCTTGACCTGCTCCCAGAGTTGCTCCGGGCTGCGGGACGTGACGAGCCAGCGCTGCTGCCCCTGGCGTTCGATGCGGAAATCGCCCAAGGCGGTCAGGGCCACCGCGGCCGCGCCTCCCGGCGGGCTGGCCGCGGTGGCGCCTGTCTGACTGCTCGCACTCACGGTGCCCGAGGCCAGCGGCTGGAACCGGCCGTCGCGGTTGAGCTGTGTGAGGTCGGGCGGTACGTCCAGGTTGGCGGTCTTGACCGCCTCGCTGCGGTAGTCGATCCTGCGCTCTTCGGTGATTTGCTGGACCGCCGTGCAGCCGCTCGCCAGCCAGGCGACGATGCACACGGCGGCAAGCGCCGGGGTGCGAGAGCTGGGGCCATGACTGAAAGCGTAGCGGCTCACTGGACCACCTTTTCCGAGGCGCGCTGAGGCGGGAGCGGCAGGGGGAAAACCGCAGCGATCATGCCAGCAGCCCGCTTTCACGCAGGGCCGAGCTCACGCAAGCCTGCCCCGCCGCCGTGAGTTCGGTCAGCGGCAGTCGCACGGTCGGTCTGCAGCGGCCCAGTTGGGCCAGCGCCCACTTGGCGGGGGCCGGGCTGGGCTCGCAGAAAAGCTGGCGGTGCAGGGGCAGCAACTGCAGATGCAAGGCCCTGGCGCGCTGGACGTCCCCGGCGATCGCGGCCATGCACATCTCGTGCATCTGCCGCGGCGCGACGTTGGCGGTGACGCTGACGTTGCCGTGGCCACCGAGCAGCATCAGGGCGACGGCCGTGCCGTCGTCGCCGGAGTAGATGGAGAAACCGGGCGGCGCGTGCTTGATCAGCCAGGCCGCGCGCTCGATGTTGCCCGTGGCTTCCTTGATGCCGACGATGCCGGGCACCTGTGCCAAACGGATGGCGGTGTCGTGCTGCAGGTCGGCCACGGTCCGCCCGGGGACGTTGTACAGCACCACCGGCAGGTCCACCGCCTCGGCCACGGCTCGGAAGTGGCGGTACAGGCCCTCCTGCGAGGGCTTGTTGTAGTAGGGAACCACCTGGAGCGTGCAGTCGGCTCCCACGCGACTTGCGTAGCGGGTGAGTTCGATGGCCTCGGCGGTGGAGTTGGCTCCGGCGCCGGCCATGATGGGCACGCGTCCCCGGGCGTGTTCCACGCACACGCGGATGATCTCGCAGTGCTCCTCCACCGTGACGGTGGGTGACTCTCCGGTCGTGCCGACGACTCCGATGCAGTCGGTGCCTTCGGCAATGTGCCAGTCGATCAGGCCGCGCAGGCCGTCGTAGTCGACGCTGCCGTCCTCGTGCATGGGCGTGACGAGCGCCACGATGCTGCCAACGATGGGTTTCATGCGGGAATCCCTGCGGTGAACCCGCAAGTGTAGCGGGCGGGTCCGGGGCGGGTCAGGGGCAGCGGCGATCGCCCGGCTGCGCTGCGGGTACGGCTGCGGGGCCGAGCAGGGGCAGGGCATCGATCCTCGCCGGGTCACCGCGCCAGGCGCACAGCCGCTGGACGCGGCGCCGGGGGGGCTCCAGCAGGCCGTCCTCGTAGGCCAGCACGTGCAGCCCTGTGGCGGCGCGAAGCAACTCGCCGGGTTCGAGCAGAAACTCCGGCCGTGCCGGACGGCCCAGGGCTTCCTGGCCGCGAGCGAAGGTCTCGTAGACCAGCACCCCGCCGGGGCCGACGCTGGCGACGATGCGCGGCAGCAGCGGCCGCCACAGGTAGTTCGTGACGATCACGGCGTCGAAAAGCCGGCCCTCGAGCGGCCAGGGGCCGGTCTCGATGTCGGCAACGATGATCTCGGCGCATGCTCGCAGAGGCCCGGTGGCTGCGGCGTCGCGATCGACCCCCGTGACGCGGGCCCCCCGTTCGGCGAGCCAGCGCACGTGCCTTCCGCTGCCGCAGGCCAGGTCGAGAACCCGGCTGCCCGCCGGCAGCGATTCCGCCCAGCGAGTCACCCAGTCGGAGGGGGCCAGGAGCACGGGGGGCATCTCCAGGCTCAGAAGCAGCCCCAGACCCGGTTGGCCAGTTCGACGGCCAGATGCGGGTCGAGGTAGGCGAGGAAGACCCCGGCCAGGGTCAGGCCAGCCGCTGCGAGCCCGATGCCGCGTCGCAGGCGGATGCCGTTCATGCCGCCCTCGGAGCCATTCGGGCCAGCGGCGCTTCGCGCACGGGCAGGTTGACCAGCGCCGCAAAGATGCCCAGCGCGATCGACAGGGCCCAGACCCAGTCGTAATTGCCGAGTGCCACGTAGAGCCTGCCGCCCAGCCACGCCCCCAGGAAGGAGCCGACCTGATGGCTCAGGAAGGCGAAACCGGTGAGCATGGACATGTACTGCACGCCGAAGATCTGCGCGATCACCGCAGTCGTCGGCGGCACGGTCGACAGCCACAGCAGACCCATCGCGGCGGCGAACAGGTACACGCTCCACGGCGTCAGCGGTGCGGCCAGGAAGAGGGCGATCACCAGGGAGCGCAGCCCGTAGATGGCGCTCAGGATGTAGCGCTTGGGCAGACGCTGCCCGAGCGTCCCGGCGGCATAGGTGCCGATGACGTTGAACAGGCCGACGATGGCCAGCGCGATCGTTGCCACGCCGGGGCTCAGGCCCTGGTCCTTCAGATAGCTCGGCAGGTGCAGGCCGATGAAGGCCAACTGGAAGCCGCAGACGAAGTAGCCCGCCGTGACGAGCTGGAAGCTGCGGTTGGAGAATGCTTCGCGCAGCGCCGCCCTCACGCTCTGGCCGCTGCTGCCCCCGGCATGCCGCATCACCGCGGATGATTCGCGCAACAGCAGCGCCATCGGCAGGATCAGCAGCACCAGCACTGCCAGCACCCACAACGCAGCCTGCCAACCCAGGTTGCCGATCAGCGCGTTCTCCACCGGCACCATGAGGAATTGCCCGAAGGAGCCTGCGGCGCCGGCCACGCCCATGGCCCAGGAGCGGCGTTCGGCGGGCAGGTTGCGTCCGATGATGCCGTAGATGACCGCGTAGGTGCTGCCCGCCTGCGCCACACCGATCATCAACCCGGCACTGATCACGAGGCCTGTCCCCGTGGTGCTGAAGGCCATGCCCGCCAGACCTGCGGCGTAGGCGATGGTGGCCACCATCAGCACACGCGCTGCGCCGTGCCGGTCGGCCAGGCCCCCCGCCAGCGGCGCCGCCAGGCCCCAGGCCAGGTTCTGCACGGCCATCGCGAAGGCGAAGGCCTCGCGCGTCCAGCCGCGGTCCATCGTCATCGGCTGCAGCCAGAGGCCGAAACCGTGGCGTATGCCCATTGACAGCGTCAGGACGATGGCGCCGCACAGCAGGACGCGGGTCATCGTCAGGCGACCGCCATCTCCAAGAAGGGTGCTCATCCTTGGATTGTCGGGGACAATGTGGGTTCATGCCGACTGCGAAGCCCGCGCCCCGCTACACCGAAGACTCGATCCGCGTGCTCAAGGGCCTCGAGCCCGTCAAGCAGCGGCCGGGCATGTACACCCGCACCGACAACCCGCTGCACATGGTGCAGGAGGTGGTCGACAACGCGGCCGACGAGGCCCTGGCCGGTCACGGCCGGCGTATTGCGCTCACGCTGCACGCCGACGGCTCGGTGAGCGTCGAGGACGACGGCCGCGGGATCCCTTTCGGCCTGCACCCCGAGGAGCGGGTGCCGGTGGTCGAGATCGTCTTCACCCGGTTGCACGCCGGCGGCAAGTTCGACAAGGGCGCTGGCGGCGCTTACAGCTTTTCCGGCGGCCTGCACGGCGTGGGTGTGAGCGTGACCAACGCGCTGGCCCGGCGCCTGGAGGTGACGGTGTACCGCGATGGGCAGGTGGCCCGGATGGCCTTCTCGGGCGGCGACGTGATCGAGCCCTTGGTGGCACGCGAACGTGCCGTGGGCGACCGGCGACAGGGCACGACGGTGCGCGTGTGGCCCGACGCGCGCTACTTCGACAGCGCCGAGTTGCCGCGGGGTGAACTGTTGCACCTGCTGCGCAGCAAGGCCGTGTTGATGCCCGGTGTCACGGTGACGCTGGCCACGGAGAAGTCGGGCGCGCGCGAGCCCGAGACGCAGACCTGGCTCTACAAGGGCGGACTGCGCGATTACCTGCATCAGTCGCTGGCGTCCGAGCCCCTGATTCCCATGTTCGAGGGCGAGCAGTACGCCAGCGGCAGCGAGGCCGAGAGCGTGGCCGAGGGAGAGGGCGCTGCCTGGTGCGTGGCCTTCACCGAAGACGGCTCGACGCTGCGTGAGAGCTATGTCAACCTGATCCCCACGGTGGCGGGCGGCACGCACGAGTCGGGCCTGAAGGACGGGCTCTTCGCTGCCGTCAAGGGTTTCTGCGAACTGCACGCGCTGCTGCCCAAGGGCGTCAAGCTGATGCCCGAGGACGTGTTCTCGCGCTCGAGCTTCGTGCTCTCTGCCAAGGTGCTGGACCCGCAGTTCCAGGGGCAGATCAAGGAGCGGCTGAACAGCCGCGATGCGCTGCGCCTGGTGTCGGGCTATGTCAAGCCCGCCCTGGAGCTGTGGCTGAACCAGCACGTCGAGCACGGCAAGCGCCTGGCCGAGCTCGTGATCCGCCAGGCTCAGGCACGCCAGCGCGCCGGCCAGAAGGTCGAGAAGCGCAAGGGCTCCGGAGTGGCCGTGCTGCCCGGCAAGCTGACCGACTGCGAGAGTCGCGACGTCATGCTCAATGAGGTGTTCCTCGTCGAGGGCGACTCCGCCGGCGGCAGCGCGAAGATGGGCCGCGACAAGGAGACCCAGGCCGTGCTGCCGCTGCGCGGCAAGGTGCTCAACGCCTGGGAGGTCGAACGCGATCGACTGTTCGCCAACACCGAGATCCACGACATCGCGGTCGCACTGGGCATCGATCCGCACGGCCCGGGCGACGAGCCTGATTTCGGCGGCCTGCGCTATGGCAAGGTGTGCATCCTCAGCGACGCCGATGTGGACGGTTCGCACATCCAGGTGTTGCTGCTGACGCTGTTCTTCCGCCATTTCCCGCGTCTGATCGAGCGTGGGCATGTCTACGTGGCCAAGCCGCCGCTGTTCCGTGTCGATGCACCTGCGCGAGGGCGCAAGCCGCCCGCCAAGATCTATGCGCTCGACGAGGGCGAGCTCCAGGCCACGCTGGACAAGCTTCGCAAGGAGGGCGCGCGCGAGGGCTCGTGGTCCATCAGCCGCTTCAAGGGACTGGGGGAGATGAGCGCCGAGCAGTTGTGGGAGACCACTCTCAACCCCGAGACGCGACGCCTCCTGCAGGTGGGTTTCGGTGGCGCCGGCTTCGACGCCGTCACGCGCAGCCTGACGCGGCTGATGGGCAAGGGCGAGGCAGCTGCACGACGCGAATTGATGGAAGTGCACGGCGACGCCGTCGAGGTGGACATCTGATGCTCGCTCCGGTCGCGCCGCGCGTGCGCCTGCGCCCGACGATGCTGTCGGACCTGGACTTCGTCGTCTCGGTCGAGCACGATCCGCGCAACCTGCCCTTCATCACCCCCTGGGAACGCACCCAGCACGAGGGCGCGGTGCGTTTTCCGGACTTCCGGCATTTCATCGTCGAGTCCGGGGGCGCGTATGAGCGCAGCGGCTTCGTGATCCTGCAGGGCTGTCGCAACCCGCATGGCAGCGTGGAACTCAAGCGCATCGTGCTGCAGGACAAGGGGCGCGGTGTGGGTCGGGCCTGCGTGCGCCAACTTAAGGCCATGGCCTTCGGCGACCTGCGCGCGCACCGCTTCTGGCTCGACGTGAAGTCGCTGAATGCCCGCGCGCTGGGGCTCTACGCGAGCGAGGGCTTCGTCGAGGAGGGGCGCCTGCGCGAAAGCGTGCGGGTGCGTCTGGGGGGCGTCGACGGATACGATACGTTGATCGTGATGAGCATGCTGGACCGCGAGTATCAGGCCCGTCTGGGCCTGGGCTGCGAGGCCGGCGCGGAGATCGCATGATGGATGCCACTGACCCACGTGCCGCAGATGGGGAGACAGCCGCCGGGGTGGGCAAGGCGCCGTCCTCCGGCGGGCCGAGCCCCGCTGGTTCGGCGGGCGAGGCTGCACAAGTCCAGGCGGCGGCCAAGCCGGCTCGCAAGGCGCGCGCCGGCACGGCTTCGACGGGCACGAAATCGGGACGCGCAGCTGGCGCCGCCGCCAAGCCGGTCAAGGACGTCAAGGTGTCCAAGACGGTCAAGGCGACCAAGGCTGGCGCCGTGCCAAAAGCCACTCGGCCAGCCAAGCCCGCCGAGCTCGCGAAGGCACCCGCAGGCGCGAACAAGCCCAGGACTGGCGCGCGCCGCTTGACCGCCACGATGGCGATGGCCACCTCCATTCCGATGACGCGGGTCGGCGGCGACGGCGCCGACCCGGCCGTGCCGACCTGTCTTTATCAGAATTTCTTCGGCTTGCAGCGCGAGCCTTTCTCCATCGCCCCCGACCCTCGGGCGATGTTCATGAGCGAGCGCCATCGCGAAGCGCTGGCGCACCTGCTCTACGGCGTCCAGGGCGGCAGTGGAGGATTCGTCCTGCTGACTGGCGAGATCGGCGCGGGCAAGACCACGGTCAGCCGCTGCCTGCTCGAGCAGATGCCGTCGCATGTCCGGGTGGCATGGATCCTCAATCCGCGTCAGAACGCCGACGAGATGCTGGCCTCGATCTGCGAGGAATTTGGCATCAAGATGGCGGACCTGGAGCCCAAGGCCTCAGCCCCTGCGGCTCCTGACATTGCGGCTGCTCCGACCGAAGCACCCGCGGCGAGCGCTCAGGGCGCTGCGCCGCAGGGCGAGGGCGTCGCCCCGCCCCCGCTCGAGGGACCCGACGGCCTGCGGTCGGGCACGGGGTCGGCGTCTGGTGGCGAGGCGATGTTTCCGGCCCATGCCATCGAAATCACGCACGGTGCGACGTGGCCCGATCGTGTCGAGCCGCCCCTGCGCCGCAGCACCAAGCGCTATGTCGACGCCCTGCGCCGCTTCCTGCTGCTGAACCACTCTCGAGGCCGGCATTGCGTGCTGATCATCGACGAGGCGCAGAGCCTTGGGGCAGACGTGCTGGAACAACTCCGGTTGCTGACCAACCTCGAGACGCACGAGCGCAAACTGCTGCAGATCGTCCTGATCGGACAGCCCGAACTGCGCCGGCTGCTGGCCGGCCCCGGCATGGAACCGTTGTCCCAGCGTGTCATCGCGCGCTACCACCTGAGTCCCTTGTCCGAGGACGAGACGGTGCGCTACATCCGTCATCGGATGGAGTTTGCGGGGCTGGGCGGCGTGGTGCCTTTCGACGCGGAGGCGCACAAGCGCATCTTTCGCGTGACTCGGGGTGTGCCGCGGCAGGTGAACCGCGTCTGCGACCGCGCGCTGCTCGGCGCCTACTCTGTGCGTGCGTCCGTGATCGACGCCGCCACCGTGCAGAAGGCATGGGAGGAGGTCAATGGCGCTGACGTGTCGAGCAGTGACGCAGCTTCCGCTCCCAGGCTTCTGAAGGGGGCCTGGCCGCCGTCGGGCAAGGCGCGCATCGCAGCGGTTGCCGCGGCAGTCTTCGTCTTGGCTTTGCTGGGTTGGTGGCTCGTTCGTGGCGAAGCCCGCAGCGCGGCTGCCACCGCTCAGAGCGGGACGGCACAGGTCACTGCGACGCTGGTCTCCGGATCGTCCATGGCTGGAGCAGGCGAGCGCCTGCCGCGTTGAGAGGGCCACGATGTCGTACATCCTCGAGGCGATGCGCCGTGCCGAGGCCGATCGTCACCGCGGCGAAGTGCCGCTGTTGAGCGAGCCTTCGGCAGCCGCCGCCGCGACGAGCCGGTCGTCGGAGCAGTCGACGTCCCGTCTGGGATTGCTGTGGTCCGCGGCGATCGGGCTGACCATCGGCTTTGCCGGCTACGCGCTTCTGAGGCATTTCGTCTTCAGCGCGCCCCCGCCGCCACCCGTGCCTGCGGCGACGGGTCCTGCCGCGGGTGTCGGTGCAGGTGGAACCCTGCCATCGCAGTCCTGGGGGGGCAATGGGCAGGTGGGCGGTGTCAGTGCCGGCCGGGAAGCTCCGGTGTCTCGCCCGGTTGCACCGGACGCCAAGGCGGGCGACGCGCCTGTGCCGGTGAGTCCGGCTCGCGATCAGCGCCCGTCGGCCACGGTCTTCGCCGACGGCAAGTCCACGCCCGCTTCGAGCAGGCAGAAGAGCGCTGGCGAGGGTGAATCGTCTTCCCGGGCGAAGCCTGCCTCCACCGGCGCTGCGCCCCGTGCCGAGTCCCGCGGCGGGGTCGACGCCCCCTCTGGCACGGGTTCTGGCCAGGCCAAGGCTGCAGGGTCGGGTTCACCCCCGTCACGGCGGCCGGCTTCCGCTGCCCAGGAGCCGGCTGCACCGAGCCCCGGTCCGCGACAGGCCGGCGCGGTTTCCGGTTCGCCCACAGCAGTCCCGCCCCCCATTGCGGCGGCCACACCGGCTGCTCCCGCCTCGTTGCCCCGCGTGCGCGACCTGCCTGCCGAGTTGCAGCGCGACGTCCCGCCGCTGTTGGTCAGTGGGTGGGTGCAGTCAGCCGATCCCGGCAGCCGGCAACTGCTCGTCAACGGCGTCCTTCTGCGCGAGGGTGATGCGCTGTCACCGGTGCTGCGGCTGGAGATGATCGGTCGGCGCACGGCGGTGTTCTCCGTGCGTGGGCAGCGCTTCGAGGTGCCGATCTCCCTGTGATGTCCTTGCCTGGGGTCCGGCCGCGCCGCGCCGGATCAGGCTGTCCTGCTGTGCAATGAGAGACCTTTTCGATCCTCCACCGATGACTACGTCAGATCCGGGCGACGCCGTAGCGCTCGGTGAGTACGCCGAGCGCGCCTATCTGGAGTACGCGCTCAGCGTGGTCAAGGGCCGTGCGCTGCCCGACGTCTGCGACGGATGCAAGCCGGTGCAGCGCCGCATCCTGTATTCGATGCAGCGCATGGGTCTGGCCTACACCGGCGCCAGCGGCGCCAAGCCGGTGAAGAGTGCCCGTGTCGTGGGCGACGTCCTCGGCCGCTTCCACCCGCATGGCGACCAGGCCGCCTACGACGCGCTCGTGCGTATGGCCCAGGGCTTCAGCCAGCGTTACCCGCTGATCGACGGCCAGGGCAACTTCGGCAGCCGCGATGGTGACGGCGCCGCGGCGATGCGCTACACCGAGGCGCGGCTGGCGCCGATTGCGCGCCTGCTGCTGGACGAGATCGACGAAGGCACGGTCGATTTCCAGCCGAATTACGACGGCTCGACGCAGGAGCCTCGCCTGCTGCCGGCGCGCCTGCCCTTCGTGCTTCTCAACGGCGCGAGCGGCATCGCCGTGGGGCTGGCCACCGAGGTGCCGAGCCACAACTTGCGCGAGGTGGGCGCCGCGGCCGTCGCGCTGATCCGCGACGAGCGCCTGTCCGACGACGCGCTGCATGACCTGTTGCCCGCGCCGGACTACCCCGGCGGCGGCCAGATCATCAGCCCGGCGGCCGACATCCGGGCCGCCTACGCCAGCGGCCGGGGCAGCCTGAAGGTGCGGGCGCGCTGGAAGATCGAAGATTTGGCCCGCGGCCAGTGGCAGTTGGTCGTCACCGAGCTGCCTCCCGGCACGAGCGCGCAGAAGGTGCTCGAGGAGATCGAAGAGCTGACCAATCCCAAGGTCAGGGCCGGCAAGAAGGCGCTGTCGGCCGAGCAGATGCAACTCAAGACCAGCGTGCTGGCTGTGCTGGAGGCCGTGCGCGACGAATCAGGCAAGGAAGCGCCGGTGCGCCTGGTGTTCGAACCCAAGAGCCGTGCTGTCGCGCAGCAGGATCTCGTCACCACTCTGCTGGCTCACACCAGTCTGGAAACCAGTGCGCCCGTCAACCTGACGATGGTGGGTCTGGACGGACGCCCCGTGCAGAAGAGCTTGCGCCAGATGCTCGTGGAGTGGGGCCGTTTCCGCCAGGCCACGGTGGAGCGACGTTCGCGCCACCGTCTGCAGAAGGTGCTCGATCGCATCCACGTGCTCGAGGGCCGGCAGCTCGTGCTGCTGAACATCGACGAGGTCATCCGCATCATCCGCAGCGCCGACGAGCCGAGGCCCGCCCTGATGGAGCGCTTCGGCCTGAGTGAACGCCAGGCCGAGGATATCCTCGAGATCCGGCTGCGCCAGCTCGCACGCCTGGAGGCGATCCGCATCGAGCAGGAGTTGAAGGAACTGCGCGAGGACCAGGCCCGGCTCGAGGACATCCTCGGCAGCGCGACGGCCCTCAAGCGCCTGGTCATCCGCGAGATCGAGACCGACGTGAAGGCTTTCGGAGACGATCGACGCACCCTGGTGCAGGAGGAGCGCAAGGCGGTCGTCGAAGTACGCGTCATCGACGAGCCCGTCACGGTGGTCGTCAGCCAGCGCGGCTGGGTGCGCTCACTCAAGGGTCATGAGGTCGACCCGGCGACGCTGCAGTTCAAGCCGGGTGATGGGCTGGGCAGCTTCTTCGCCTGCCGCAGCGTCGACACCCTGGCGGTGTTGGGCAGCAACGGACGCGCCTACAGCGTCGCGGTGTCGAGCCTGCCGGGCGGAAGAGGTGACGGTGCACCGATCACGACCTTCATCGATCTGGAGTCCGGGACCCAGCCGGCGTGGTACCACGCCGGGCCGGCCGACACCCGGCTGCTGCTGACCAGCTCCGGGGGCTTCGGGCTGATCGCTCTGGCCGGTGATCTGCATGGTCGCAACCGGGGCGGCAAGGCCTTCCTCACCTTGGAACCCGGTGACCAGGTGCTGGTGCCGGCCTCGGTGCAGCCCTCGCATCACCAGGTGGCCTGTCTGGCTGCGGATGGGCGACTCCTGGTGTTCGGGCTGGACGAACTGAAGCTGCAGTCCGGCGGCGGCAAGGGCCTGACGCTGATGGACGTCGACAAGGACGCGCCTCTGGTGTCGGTGACGAGCTTCGGCGAGGCCCTGCGCATCGTCGGGCTGGGCCGTGGCGGCAAGCCCAAGGAGGAGGATCTGCGGCCGTCGGCATTGGCCACCTACGTCGGGCGACGAGCGCGCAAGGGCCGCCGCATCGAAGGTTTCCCCAAACCATTGAAGCTCGCCTCGCTGTGAGGTGTCCTCAGGCGATGATCACCCTCTACGGCATTCCGAACTGCGACACCGTCAAGCGCGCCCGGGCCTGGCTGCTGGAACGTGATGTCGATGTCGTCTTTCACGACTTCAAGCGTCAGGGCGTGCCGGCGGGCCGTCTCGAGACTTGGTTGCGTGTGCTCGGCCACGAGAACCTTGTCAACCGCCAGGGCACGACCTGGCGCAAGCTCGATGAGGCGCTGCGTCTGGCGGTGGCGGACGACAGCAGCGCCTGTGCGCTGCTGCTGGCGCATCCGAGCGCGATCCGCCGCCCGGTGGTGGAGTGGGCCGACGGTAGCGTGACGTCAGGTTTCGATGCAACGGCCTGGGCGAAGCGCTTGGCGGGCTGAAACGCGGGGAGTCTGCGAGCCGTGGTCGGTCTGCGGCGATTCACGGCTGTCGGGTTCTGAGCCGCCCGAGGGCGGGTAGCGCCCAGCCTGCCCGCCCAAGCCAGAACAGAAGAAAGCATGGGACGGCTCGGCGCCTTGTTGCGGCCAGCGGCGGGCCCGCTCGGTGCGCGCCTGCCTTGCACCATGTGCGTGGTCGGCAGGCCCGTGACGGGCGTGCTACACGCGAGCCTGTGGCTCCTGCGCTCGGGCCCGCAGCCGCTCGCGCACCAGTTCGATGTGGGCCCTCAGGTCGTACAACTCGCCGGTGAACGACAGGGGCACCGCGATGCGCCCGGTCTGGTGATCGAGTTGGTCCAGACGCTCGACCAGGGCCTGCACATCCGCCTGCGGCTGCTCGACGGCCTCCTCCAGTTGCCTGAGATCGGCGTACCAGCGGTAGATGCGCGAGCGCAAGCGCAGGGTCACGACCGGTGGCACGAGGCGGGACAGGGGCACCAGTGCCGCCAGCAGCGGCAGCAGCACGATCCACATGCGGTCGACAAAGGTCGCCAGCCAGAAGGGCAGGTGCCGCTGCAGCCACGGCGGGCCTTCCCGGTAATGCCTCTCGGCGGTCGCGGCCAGTGCCCATGTTCCTGTCTCGGCGCGGGGAAACTCCCGGTCCTGATGAAACCATCCGGCCTCGCCGTGCACGCTCTGGGCCGTCTGCAGAAGCAGTTGCATCAGCGCCGGGTGCAGGTCACCCCTGACGACGAGCGAGGCCGTGGCGGCGACCATGCGCAAGTCTCGCGGCGGCCTGTCTGCGGCCGGGTCGATCACGCCGCGCGGCATCACCAGGGGCCGAAGGTGTCCGAGGCGTCGGGCGGCGGCTTGGGCATGGGCGAAGTCGAACAGACCCACCTCGGGTGTCGCGAGCAGATAGCGCACGAAAGGGGCATCGGCCGCCGAGACCAGCGCCAGCGCGTCCACTTCACCCCTTACAAGCGCCAGAACACGCTGGACCGCCTCGGCTTCGCGCTGGACGAGACTCGATGTCGGCAGGCCCTGGTCCGCCGCCAATTGCCGCATCAGCGGCGCGGATCCTCCGCCTTCTGCGCCGATGTCGATTCGCCAGGGAGCGAGTTGCGCCAGAAGAGTGGGCGCGGCGCGGCGCGGCAAGCGCAGGGCCGGCACGCTGGCTCGCCGGTAGAACACCCACAGGGGTTCCAGCGCCACCGTGCCCAGCGACACCAGGGACCGGTCGCGCTCCGTAGCCGCGATGCCGCTCTGGACGAAGGCGACCTGGACGCCGGAATCGGGGTCGCCGATCAAGGCCAGGTTGTCCTGCGCGCCGCGCGTGGGTTTGAGCTCGATCTGCACGCCTTGAGCCGCCAATAGGGGCTGGTAGCGGCGGCTGAAGGCCTCGTAGGCGCTTTGTGCCGGCCCGGTGGCCAGCACGAGGCGACGGCTGGCAGGAATCGGCTCGAGCCAGCGCCACGCGGCCCAAAGCGCCAGCGCCAGCATCGCCAGCAGCACAGCCACCAGCGCCAACGCGGGCAGGCCGGCGCTTTGCAGTGCCGACGGTGTCAGCAGGACACGCTGCAGCGGCAGTATTTTCGGTTTCCGGGCGGCGGGGCGGCTGGTCATGATGGCCCTCGAAGCTTAGCTGCCAACCATGTTCACCGGCGCCGCGCCGGGTCGGTATTTCGGGAGGATTGACGCATCTTCGCCGCGCAAGAAAAAAGCCCCGCCTGGGGGCGGGGCTGATTCAGCGCACCAGCCCGTGCGCCGGGCTGGCGTCGCGGGGCCTGCAACTCAGTTCGACGCAGCGCTTGCGGGCGCAGCCGCCGCAGCGGGGCTGGCAGCCGGTGCCGGGGCTGCCGCAGCGGGAGCAGTCACCGCCGCGGGGGCGGTCGGCGCCTTGGCCGGTACGGTCATCGGCAACAGCGGAACGATCAGCAACGCCACCAGGTTGATGATCTTGATCAGCGGATTGACGGCCGGGCCGGCGGTGTCCTTGTAGGGGTCGCCGACGGTGTCACCAGTGACGGCGGCCTTGTGCGTGTCGCCGCCCTTCCGGTGGACGACGCCGTTCTCGTCCTTGAAGCCCTCTTCGATCAGCTTCTTGGCGTTGTCCCAGGCGCCGCCGCCGGTGCACATGCTGATGGCGACGAACAGGCCGGTGACGATGGTGCCCATCAGCAGGCCGCCGAGTGCGGCCGGGCCCAGGAACAGGCCCACGAGGACGGGCACGACCACGGGCAGCAGGCTGGGGATCATCATCTCCTTGATCGCGGCCGTGGTCAGCATGTCGACGGCCTTGCCGTACTCGGGCTTGGCCTTGCCTTCCATGATGCCCTTGATGTCGCGGAACTGGCGCCGCACCTCGACCACCACGCTGCCGGCGGCGCGGCCGACGGCCTCCATCGCCATTGCACCGAACAGGTAGGGGATCAGGCCGCCGATGAACAGGCCGACGATGACCTTGTGGTCTGACAGATCAAAGGCCAGCGACATGCCGCGCGCCTCGAGGGCGTGCGTGTAGTCGGCGAACAGCACCAGCGCCGCCAGGCCGGCCGAGCCGATGGCGTAGCCCTTGGTCACGGCCTTGGTCGTGTTGCCCACGGCGTCCAGCGGGTCGGTGACCGCGCGCACGCTGTCGGGCAGTTCGCTCATCTCGGCAATGCCGCCGGCGTTGTCGGTGATCGGGCCGTAGGCGTCGAGCGCGACGATGATGCCGGCCATGCTGAGCATGGAGGTGGCGGCGATCGCGATGCCGTACAGGCCGGCCAGCGCGTAGGCAGACCAGATCGCGATGCAGACGAAGATCACCGGCCAGGCGGTGGACTTCATGCTCACGCCCAGGCCGGCAATGATGTTGGTGCCGTGGCCGGTGGTCGAGGCCTGCGCCACGTGCTGCACCGGCTTGTACTGCGTGCCGGTGTAGTACTCGGTGATCCAGACCATGGCCGCGGTCAGCACCAGGCCGATCACGCAGGTGCCGAACAGCGCCATCGCCGAGACCGTCTTGTCGCCCGCGACCTTGATGGGCTCGGGGAACATCGCCTGCGTCACGAAGAAGAAGGCGATCAGGCTGAGCACGCCGGAGACCGCCAACCCCTTGTAGAGGGCGGGCATCACGTTCGTCATGCCGGGCTTGGCCTTGACGAAGTAGCAGCCGATGATCGAGGCGATGATCGACACGCCGCCCAGCACCAGCGGGTAGACCACGCCGGTCATCGGGGCGCTCAGCACCACGATCGCTCCCAGCGCCATCGTCGCGATCAGCGTCACGGCATAGGTCTCGAACAGGTCGGCAGCCATGCCGGCGCAGTCACCCACGTTGTCGCCCACGTTGTCGGCGATCACCGCGGGGTTGCGCGGGTCGTCCTCGGGGATGCCGGCCTCGACCTTGCCCACCAGGTCGGCGCCGACGTCGGCGCCCTTGGTGAAGATGCCGCCGCCCAGGCGCGCGAAGATGGAGATCAGGCTGGAGCCGAAGGCCACGCCGAGCATGGGCTTGAGCACGCTGGACAGCGTGGTGTCGCCCTTGGGCATCTGGCCGCCGCCGGTGATCCACCAGAAGAACAGCACCACCCCCAGCAGGCCCAGGCCGACGACCAGCATGCCGGTGATCGCGCCACCCTTGAAGGCGACGTCGAGCGCCGGGCCGATGCCCTTGGTGGCGGCCTGCGCGGTGCGCACGTTGGCGCGCACCGAGATGTTCATCCCGATGAAGCCGCAGGCGCCCGACAGCACCGCGCCGAGCAGGAAGCCTACGGCTGTCTTCACGCCGAGCCCGGGGGCGATCAGGATCAGCACGAACAGCACCGCACCGACGATCGCGATCGTCCGGTACTGCCGCCCGAGATACGCGGCCGCGCCCTGCTGGATCGCGCCGGCGATCTCCTGCATGCGCGCGTTGCCCGCGTCCTGGCTCAGGATCCAGCTGCGCTGGATGAATCCGTAGATCACGGCCAGCAGGCCGCAAGCCAGCGCCAAGTACAGCGCCATCGATGTCGACATCTGGAGAACTCCTTTTTTCGGGGTCTTCGAACGTGCCCGACGTCGTGTCCACGACACGACGCCATCCCCCACCGAGGAACCTGCCGATACTAAAGGATGAACAACCCGGGGCGTGACGGTGTTTTCCTGCGGCTGCGCAGCCTGACGCCGCGCAGTGTCAGCCGATCGCAAGGGGCCGACCTAGAATCGGGGTTCTCCCTAGGTGACCCGTGCGCCCGCCTGTCTGGCGGGTGCGCCAGACGGGCCTGCCTTTCTGCGAGCACCGCATTCATGAGCCTGCACAACGTCTCCCCTGGCCCCAAGGCACCTGAAGAGTTCAACGTGATCATCGAGATCCCGATGAACGCCGACCCGATCAAGTACGAAGTGGACGAAGAGACCGGCGCGCTGTTCGTCGATCGCTTCATGGCCACGTCGATGCACTACCCTTGCAACTACGGCTACATCCCGCAGACGCTGGCCGACGATGGCGACCCGGTGGACGTGCTCGTCATCACCCCGGTGCCGCTGATTCCTGGCGTGGTGGTGACCTGTCGGCCGCTGGGCGTGCTGAAGATGAACGACGAAGCCGGCGGCGACAACAAGCTGCTGGCGGTGCCGACGGACAAGATCCTGTCCATCTACACCCAGTGGAAGAAGCCCGAGGACCTGAACCCGATGCGGCTCAAGACCATCCAGCACTTCTTCGAGCACTACAAGGACCTGGAGGCAGGCAAGTGGGTCCAGGTGCTTGGTTGGGAGGGCCCCGACAGCGCGCGTGCCGAGATCAGCCTCGGCATGGTCAACTGGTCGGCGAAGCACCGCGCCTGAAGGGATTGCGCTCCCCCAGTTCGTCCAGGTAGGCGTCCACCGCGCCGCCTTCGCGTTCGAGAAAGTCCGCCACCGCACCTGCGAAGCGTTCGTCGGCAAGCCAATGGGCCGACCAGGTGCGCACGGGCAGCAGTCCGCGCGCCATCTTGTGCTCTCCCTGCGCGCCGCCCTCGAAGCGCTCCCACCCACGTTCGACGCACCAGGCCAGCGGCTGGTAGTAGCAGGCCTCGAAGTGCAGGCAGGGCACGTGCTCCACGCAGCCCCAGTAGCGGCCGAAGGCCACGCGGCGCTGCGTGTCGATCGCGATCAATGAGGACCCCACCGGCGCGCCGTCACGCCAGGCTACGAACATCAGCCAGTGCTCGGGCATGGTTCGCGCCATCTCGGCGAAGAACGCGCGCGTGAGGTAGGGGGCGGATTGGTGTTCGGCGTAGGTCCTTGTGTAGCAGTGGTGAAAGAAGTCCCACAGCGGCTCCCCGATGGCGCTTCCCTCGTGGACCGTGAAGGTGATCCCGGCCTCGGCCACGCGGCGCCGCTCTTGCTGGATGTTCTTGCGCTTGTGGCGCTGAAGGCGGCCGATCAACTCTTCGAAGCTGGCACAGGGCTGCGCGCTGTCGCGTTGCCAGTGGAACTGCACGCCTTCTCGCAGCAGCCATCCCTGGGCGCGCAGGACCCGCAGGTCTGCGTCGTCGACGAAGAGCAGGTGCGCCGACGACAGCGACGCCTCCTGCGCGAACGCACGCACTGCGCTTGCGAGCGCATGCCGGGCGGCGTCGTCGCGTGCCATCAGCCGCGTGCCTGGCACCGGCGTGAAGGGCACGGCGCCCAGCAGCTTCGGGTAGTAGCTCAGGCCGTGGCGGCGGTAGGCGTCGGCCCAGGCCCAGTCGAACACGTACTCGCCCCAGGAATGGCTTTTCAGGTACAGCGCGGCACCGCCTTGCAGCGTGCCGTCGCGCCACAGGGTCAGCAGGCGCGGGGTCCAGCCCGTGTCCGGCACCGCGCTGCCCGAGCGGTGCAGGGCCGCCAGGTAGGCATGGCGCAGGAAAGGCGTCGGCTGGGGTTGGCCATCGAGCAGATGGTCCCAGGCGGCACCGTCGATGGCATGGGGGTCTTCGTCGACCCGAAGGTGATAATCGTCCACAGTGGATTCTGACGCGATGACGCGGCCGCCGTGTTGGTCGGGGCGCAGATCCTGATGGGCCGGCAGGCCCTGGAGGAAGCAGGATGTTGAGGGTGGCGATCGCCCAGGTCAATCCGGTGGTCGGTGACCTCGAAGGAAACGCGCGTCTGGTAGCCGATGCGGCGCGTCGGGCCCACGCGCGGGGTGCTGCCGTCCTGCTGGCGCCCGAGCTCTGCCTGACCGGCTACCCGCCCGAGGACCTGCTGCTGCGCCCGGCCTTCATGGACGCCTGCGAGCGCGTCCTCTGCGGGCTCGCTCACGATCTGGCCGACATGCCCGACCTGCGCGTGGTCGTCGGCCACCCGATGCGCCAGACCGGCGTGCCCGACCTGCAATCGCGCTCGCTGTCGGTACCGCGTCGCTTCAACGCCGCCTCTGTCCTGGGCGAGGGGAGGGTGCTGGGTACCTATTGCAAGCGCGAGTTGCCGAACTACCAGGTATTCGACGAGCGGCGCTATTTCGTATCCGGCCGGGAGACAGATGCGCCGGCGCTCGTGTTCGAGGCTGGCGGAGTGCGCCTGGGTGTGCTGATCTGCGAGGACGCCTGGTTCGACGAGCCGGCGGCGCTGGCGCGCGCGGCCGGCGCGCAGGCCTTGTGCGTTCTCAATGCCTCGCCGTTCCATCTTGACAAGGCTTTCGAGCGTGAGGAGCGCATGGCCGAGCGCGCGCGCGCCACCGGTCTGCCGCTGCTGTACGCCCATCTCGTGGGCGGCCAGGATGAAGTCGTCTTCGACGGTGCCTCGTTCGCCGTCGATGCGCACGGCCGTCTGGGCGCGCGGGCGCCCATGTTCGAGCCCCACCTCCTGCTCGTCGACGTCGAGCCCGGCGGCGCCGTGTCCGGGCCCATCACGCCCGTGCCGGAACCCGAGGCGCAGGCCTGGCAGGCGCTGGTTTGCGGCGTGCGTGACTATGTAGGCAAGAACGGCTTTCCGGGGGTCCTGATCGGGCTGTCGGGTGGTATCGACTCGGCGCTGGTGCTGGCCGTGGCCGTCGATGCCCTGGGCCCGCAGCGCGTGCGCGCGGTGATGATGCCCTCGCCCTACACGGCCGACATCTCCTGGATCGACGCCCGAGACATGGCGTCGCGCCTGGGCGTGCGCTATGACGAGATCTCCATCGCGCCGATGTTCGAGGCGTTCCGGGCCGGGCTTGCGCCGCAGTTCGTCGGGCTGGCGGAGGACGCGACCGAGGAGAACATCCAGGCCCGCGTGCGTGGCACGCTGCTGATGGCCTTGTCGAACAAGACCGGTGCGATCGTGCTCACCACCGGCAACAAGAGCGAGATGGCCACCGGCTATTGCACGCTCTATGGCGACATGGCGGGAGGCTTTGCCGTCATCAAGGACGTTGCCAAGACCCTGGTCTACCGCCTCGCGCGCTGGAAGAACCACCAGCCCACGGCGCTTGCCGACGGCTCGACGGGGCCGGTCATCCCGGAGCGCATCATCACGCGCGCACCCTCGGCCGAGTTGCGGCCGAACCAGACCGACCAGGACAGCCTGCCGTCGTATGAGGTCCTGGACGCGATCGTCGAGCGCTACATGGAAGAGGACCGCAGCATCGAGGATATCGTGGCCGCCGGCTACGAGCGTGCCGACGTCGAGCGCGTCACGCGCCTGCTGAAGGTCAACGAGTACAAGCGGCGCCAGGCGCCCGTGGGCATACGCATCACGCACCGGGCCTTCGGCCGCGATTGGCGATATCCCATCACCTCCAGGTTTCGGGCCTGAAGGCGTGCTTACACTGGCCCGCCGACATCACAACCCTCAACCGCCCATGAAACAGATCACCGCCATCATCAAGCCCTTCAAGCTCGAGGAAGTCCGCGAGGCGCTGGCCGAGGTCGGCGTCTCCGGACTGACTGTGACCGAGGTCAAGGGATTCGGCCGCCAGAAGGGCCACACCGAACTCTACCGGGGTGCGGAGTACGTCGTCGACTTCCTGCCCAAGGTCAAGATCGAAGTCGTCGTCAAGGAGTCCGAAGTCGATCGCTGCATCGAGTCCATCGTGCGCGCGGCGAAGACGGGCAAGATCGGTGACGGCAAGATCTTTGTCACGGCGGTGGAGCATGTGGTGCGCATCCGCACCGGCGAAACCGACGAATCCGCCGTCTGAGACCGGCCCTCAGATGCGGGCGTAGTCGTCGGCGCCCGCAGCGCCGGCGGCCCGCCGATGCAGCGTGTCGAGCAGCTCTTGCGGGCGGTGGTCGACATCCAGCGCTTGCAATTGCGCCGCTGCCAGGAAGCCCGAATCCACCGAGCGTTGCAGGAACGCCAGCAACGCATCGTAGTAGCCGCCGACGTTGAGCAGGCCCACGGGCTGGTCGTGGTAGCCGATCTGACGCCAGGTCCAGACCTCGAACAATTCTTCCAGCGTGCCGATCCCGCCCGGCATGGCCAGGAAGGCGCGAGCACGCTCGGCCATCATCTGCTTGCGCTGGTGCATGGTCTCCACGACGTGGAGTTCGTGCAGCCCGCGGTGACCGACCTCGCGTTCCATCAGGATACGCGGGATCACGCCGATGACGCGGCCGCCGTGCTCGAGCACCGAATCGGCGACCACGCCCATCAGGCCCGCCTTGCCGCCGCCGTAGACGAGCTGCCAGCCGCGCTGACCGATCTGCGCGCCGACTTCACGCGCCGCGCGGGCGTGGGCTTGATCCAACCCGGTGCGGGAGCCGCAGTAGACGCACACTGAAAAGATGTCGAGGCTCACGTTCAAGCTCCCGGTGCGATGACGCTCGCCTTTCGTGTCGGACGGACGTCCACCAGGCGGGTTCCGCAAAGGCGGTCATGCAGGAACTGCCGATCTCGTGACAGAAATGCGAGAAGGGCGTAAGCCATCACGCCTGCCAGGAGGGCCATCGAGACGGGCCCGCCCGTGTGGATTTCGAACTGGCGCACGGCCGCCAGCGCAGGCAGGAACCAGACCCAGCACAGCAGGTAGCGGACGCTGGCGCGCGCCAAACCAGGGGGCTTGCCGGCACGATCGACGAGGCGGATGTGCCAGGTGCGCATCGGCAGCGTCTGCCCCTCGCGGGTCCAGAAGCCCACGAAATAGACACCCAGGATCAGGAAGACGAAGGCCTGCAGGCCATGCATCCCGTGCAGCGCATGGCGCTGTCCCGTCGAGGTGCCGTACACAAAGCCGGCGACCATGACGACTCCGAAGAGGAGCACCCCCTCGTAGACAAAGCTCAGCAGGCGTCTGCGCAAGGGGGCTGGCGGCCACGCAGCATCTGGCAGGGCGGATGAGGGGGCGACAGGCATCGTGGGCGGCACGGTGAGGATTCGATCAGCAGGCTGGAGGACCGACTCGACAGCTCCATCGGCGCCTGCCCGTTCAGTATCCCACCGGCGTGCCATGGGCCGGCCTGCAGCGGTCATCGAGCCCGTGATCTGGGAGGATGACATAATCCAGCGCTTTCGCCTAAAGCGAATCCGGTCTGGAACCGCGGGCCCGACAGCAGGCCGCGGAGTTTTGATCGCGCAGGTACCGAAGCCGCCTCACGAGGGTGCGACCGAGGTGCACCGATGGTTTTTCGTCAGAGAAATTCACAGAGGTTCTCCCATGGACATGTCTGCCGCGGAAGTCAAGCGCGCCGCATCGGCGCAATCGAACTCTCCCACCGACGACCCGAACGGGTCGGAAATCCTCGTGCGCTGCCTGCAGGCCGAGGGCGTCAAGTACCTCTGGGGCTACCCCGGAGGAGCGGTGCTGTACATCTACGACGCGCTGTACAAGCAGGACACGATCGAGCATGTCCTCGTGCGCCACGAGCAGGCCGCCGTGCACGCCGCCGACGGCTACGCGCGCGCCACCGGTGATGTGGGCGTGGCGCTGGTCACCTCGGGCCCGGGTGTCACGAATGCCGTCACGGGCATCGCCACCGCGTACATGGACTCGATCCCGATGGTCATCATCACCGGTCAGGTGCCGACGGCGGCGATCGGGCTCGATGCCTTCCAGGAATGCGACACGGTCGGCATCACCCGTCCCATCGTCAAGCACAACTTTCTGGTCAAGGACGTGCGAGAGCTCGCGCAGACGATGAAGAAGGCCTTCCATCTGGCGCGCAGCGGGCGCCCGGGGCCGGTGGTCGTCGATGTACCCAAGGATGTGTCGCTCAAGGCTGCACCGTTTCACTACCCTGAGACGGTCTCGATGCGGTCTTACAACCCGGTGCGCAAGGGCCATGCGGGTCAGATCCGCAAGGCGGTGCAACTGCTGCTGTCGGCCCGGCGGCCCTACATCTACACCGGAGGGGGTGTCATCCTCGGCGAGGCGAGCGCCGAGCTGCGCGCGCTGGTGGACATGCTCGGCTTCCCCTGCACGAACACGCTCATGGGCCTGGGCGCCATTCCGGCGTCCGACCCGAGGTTCCTGGGCATGCTCGGCATGCACGGCACCTACGAGGCGAACATGACCATGCAGCACTGCGACGTGCTGCTGGCCGTCGGTGCGCGCTTCGACGACCGTGTGATCGGCAATCCGAAGCACTTCGCCTCGGTCGAGCGCAAGATCATCCACATCGACATCGATCCCTCGTCGATCTCCAAGCGCGTCAAGGTCGACATCCCCATCGTTGGTGATGTCAAGGACGTGCTGCAGGACCTGACGGCGCAGATTCGCGAGGCCACCACGCGCCCTGATCCGGCGGCGCTGCAGGCGTGGTGGGCGCAGGTCGACGAGTGGCGTGGCCGCCAGTGCTTGAACTTCCGCGACAGCAGCGAAGTCATCAAGCCGCAGATGGTGGTGCAGACGCTGCACCGTTTGACCCGCGGCACGGATGCCTACGTCACTTCCGACGTCGGCCAGCATCAGATGTGGGCGGCGCAGTACTACGGGTTCGACGAGCCGCGTCGCTGGATCAACTCCGGGGGCCTGGGCACCATGGGCGTGGGGTTGCCTTACGCGATGGGCATCAAGCTGGCCAAGCCGGATGCTGATGTTTTCTGCATCACGGGCGAAGGCTCGATCCAGATGTGCCTGCAGGAGCTGTCGACCTGTCTGCAGTACAACACGCCGGTCAAGGTCATCTCCTTGAACAACCGCTACCTCGGCATGGTGCGGCAGTGGCAGCAGCTCGACTATGGTGGCCGCTACTCGCACAGCTACATGGATGCGCTGCCGGACTTCGTCAAGCTCGCCGAGGCTTACGGGCATATCGGCCTGAAGATCGAGCGTCCTGCGGACGTGGAGCCGGCGTTGAAGGAGGCCATCCGTCTGAAGGACCGGACCGTCTTTCTGGACGTCCGCACGGACCCCACCGAGAACGTCTGGCCCATGGTGCAGGCGGGCAAGGGCATCACGGAGATGCTGCTCGGTTCCGAAGATCTGTGACGGCTTGCGGCCGGCGCTTGCTTCAGGACGTCACCCTGTCCTGCAGTCGGATCGCCGGTCGCCGCCCACAGGCACTCCATCCAATCCCCCCATATCGAAGGTCGCTGCCCAAGCCTTTCCGCTCACCCGCGGACTGGTCGGAAGGCGCGAAGGACGAAGCCCATGAAACATGTCATCGCGGTGCTGCTCGAGAACGAGCCCGGCGCCCTTTCACGCGTGGTCGCGCTGTTCTCGGCGCGCGGCTACAACATCGAGAGCCTGAGTGTTGCCCCGACCGAGGACGCCTCCTTGTCGCGCCTGACCATCGTGACCACCGGCTCCGACGACATCATCGAGCAGATCACCAAGCATCTGAACCGGCTGATCGAGGTCGTCAAGGTCGTTGATCTGACCGAGGGCAGCTTCACCGAGCGTGAGCTGATGCTGATCAAGGTGCGCGCGGTGGGCAAGGAACGCGAGGAGATGTCGCGCATGACCGACATCTTCCGTGGCCGCATCATCGATGTGACCGAGAAGACCTACACGATCGAGCTGACGGGCGACTCGGCCAAGCTCGACGCATTCATCGCTGCGGTCGACCGCGCAGCGATCCTAGAGACCGTCCGCACCGGTGCCTGCGGCATTGGTCGCGGCGAGCGCATCCTCCGAGTCTGAACCCGTCCCCCTGGAGCATTCCCATGAAGGTTTACTACGACAAAGACGCCGACCTGAGCCTGATCAAGGGCAAGAATGTCACGATCGTCGGCTACGGCTCGCAAGGCCACGCCCACGCCCAGAACCTCAACGACAGCGGTGTCAAGGTCACGGTCGGTCTGCGCCGGGGCGGCGCGTCCTGGGCCAAGGTCGAGAAGGCCGGGTTGAAGGTGGCGGAAGTGGCGGAGGCCGTCAAGAGCGCGGATGTCGTGATGATCCTGCTGCCCGACGAGCAGATCGCTGCGGTCTACAAGAACGATGTCGAGCCGAACATCCGTCAGGGGGCTTCGCTCGCCTTCGCGCACGGTTTCAACGTCCACTACGGCCAGGTGGTCCCGCGCGACGATCTGGACGTCTGGATGGTTGCGCCCAAGGCGCCCGGTCACACCGTGCGCAGCACGTACGCGCAGGGCGGCGGTGTGCCGCACCTGATCGCGGTTCACGCCGACCGCTCCGGCAGGGCGCGCGACCTGGCGTTGAGCTACGCCGCAGCCAACGGTGGTGGCAAGGCCGGCATCATCGAGACCAACTTCCGTGAAGAGACCGAAACCGACCTGTTCGGCGAACAGACCGTCCTGTGCGGCGGCACGGTCGAGCTCATCAAGGCCGGCTTCGAGACCCTGGTGGAGGCTGGCTATGCGCCCGAGATGGCCTATTTCGAGTGCCTGCACGAGCTCAAGCTGATCGTCGACCTCATCTATGAGGGCGGCATCGCCAACATGAACTACTCGATCTCGAACAATGCCGAGTACGGCGAGTACGTGACCGGACCGAAGATCGTCAACGACGAGACCCGGCGCGTGATGCGCGAGGTGCTCAAGGACATCCAGACCGGCGAGTACGCCAAGAGCTTCATCCTCGAGAACCGTGCTGGCGCGCCGACGCTGATGTCGCGCCGCCGGCTGATGGGCGAGCACCAGATCGAGGTCGTTGGTGAGAAGCTTCGCGCCATGATGCCCTGGATCAAGGCCAACAAGCTCGTCGACAAGAGCCGCAACTGATGCGCAACAGCGCGCCGGAACCGACCGAGGAGGGCGGCGCCGAGGCCCCAAGGCCGCGGCGCAAGGGCATCTACGTCCTGCCCAACGCGGTCACGCTCGCGGCGTTGTTTGCTGGGTTCTACGCCATCGTGATGGCGATGAACTCTCGCTTCGAGGCAGCAGCCATTGGTATTTTCTGCGCTGCTGTCCTCGATGGCCTGGATGGCCGCATCGCGCGAATGACGAACACGCAGAGCGCATTCGGCGAGCAGATGGACAGCCTGTGCGACATGGTGAGCTTCGGGCTCGCACCGGCGCTGATCGTCTACGAGTGGGCATTGAAGGGGCTGGGCAAGATTGGCTGGGTTGCTGCCTTCGTCTACTGCGCCGGTGCTGCGCTGCGTCTGGCCCGCTTCAACACCAACATCGGCGTCGTCGACAAGCGTTTCTTCCAGGGGCTGCCCAGCCCTGCAGCGGCGGCGCTCGTCGTCGGTCTGATCTTCGTGATGGAGGATGCCGGCTACCGCAACGCCTACAAGCTCGACTGGCTGGCCTGGACGGCCCTGGGCGTGACGCTGTTTGCCGGACTGACGATGGTGACCAACCTGCCTTACTACAGTTTCAAGGTGGTGGGTGGTCGTCGCACGGTCCCGTTTGTCGTCATCGTTGCCGTGGCGCTGGGTATCGCCGCGGTGAGCGTGCATCCGCCGATCGCGTTGTTCCTGCTGTTCTGCGCCTACGGGGTGTCGGGCTATGTGGTTTACGCCTACCGCAAGGCCAAGGGCGCGCCGGTCAGCGTGATCGCCACATCCACTGACGAACCCGACGAGCGCGGACTGCATCAGTGAGCCGGCGACGGACTCGCGGTTACCACCTGCCGCGCTGCATTGCCTGCGGCCCCGTCTTGCGCTGGTGGTGCGCGCCACCGTCCGTGGTGCCGGCTGTGTTACATTGATTTGGTATGAACCGTTCGAACGTTCAACCCCTAGCGCTAGGAACCTGCTCACTGCCAGGGGGTTGATCGTTTTCCTTCGTTTTTCCGGATCGACGGCCCGCCCAGCGCACTGCAGCGGGCCGTTTT
The DNA here is from genome assembly GCA_027491255.1 of Rubrivivax sp. Lineage (GTDB taxonomy): Bacteria > Pseudomonadota > Gammaproteobacteria > Burkholderiales > Burkholderiaceae_C > Rubrivivax. The sequence continues at coordinate 53,822 of JAIXWM010000109.1, forward strand.
CATTGGTGAGTCCCGATCCGGCTGCGTGCAAGGACCCAGGAGAAGAAGCATGTCTGACAAATTGATCATTTTCGACACCACCTTGCGCGACGGCGAGCAGTCGCCGGGGGCCTCGATGACACGCGAGGAGAAGTTGCGCATCGCGCGCCAGCTCGAGCGCTTGTGTGTGGATGTCATCGAGGCCGGGTTCGCGGCGTCGAGCAACGGGGATTTCGAGGCCGTTCGAGCAATCGCCGCGGCCATCAAGGACAGCACCGTGTGCTCGCTCGCGCGGGCCAACGATCGTGACATCTCCCGTGCGGCCGAAGCGCTGCGACCCGCAGCACGCGCGCGTATCCACACCTTCATCGCAACGAGCGACCTGCACATGGAGAAGAAGCTGCGCATGACGCGCGAGCAGGTGCTCGAGCAGTCGCGGCTGGCGGTGCGTTTTGCTCGAAACCTGTGCGCTGACGTCGAGTTTTCCGCCGAGGACGGCTACCGTTCCGACCCCGATTTTCTGGCCCGGGTCGTCGAGGTCGCCATTGCCGAGGGCGCCACGACCATCAACATTCCCGACACGGTGGGTTACGCCATCCCTGAGTTGTATGGGGAGTTCATCCGCAAGCTCCGCGAACGCGTTCCCAGTTCCGACCGCGCGGTGTGGTCGGTCCATTGCCACAACGATCTGGGGATGGCGGTGGCCAACTCGCTGGCGGGGGTGACGATCGGCGGCGCCCGGCAGATCGAGTGCACGATCAACGGCCTGGGAGAGCGCGCGGGCAACTGCTCCCTCGAAGAGGTGGTGATGGCTGTGCGTACGCGCCGGGACTACTTCGGACTGCAGGTGGGCATCGACGCGTCCCAGATCGTGCCGGCGTCACGGCTGGTGGCACAGACCACGGGCTTCGTCGTGCAACCGAACAAGGCCGTGGTGGGCGCCAATGCCTTTGCCCATGCCTCGGGCATTCACCAGGACGGGGTCCTGAAGGCGCGCGACACTTACGAGATCATGCGTGCCGAGGATGTGGGCTGGTCGGCCAACCGTATCGTGCTGGGCAAGCTGTCCGGACGCAATGCGTTCAAACAGCGCTTGCAGGAACTGGGCGTCGAGCTTGAATCCGAAGCGGAGGTCAATGCGGCCTTCACACGCTTCAAGGACCTGGCTGATCGCAAGAGCGAGATCTTCGACGAGGACATCATCGCGCTCGTCGGCGACGAGAGCGTCACGGCTGAGCAAGAGTACTTTCGACTGCTGTCGCTGTCCCAGCATTCCGAGACGGGAGAGCGGCCGCATGCCCGTGTGACCTTCGCCGCCGGGTCGCAGGAATTGCGGGCGGAATGCGACGGAAACGGTCCGGTCGACGCCAGCCTGAAGGCCATAGAGTCGCAGTTGTCCTCGGGCGCGGAGTTGCTGCTGTATTCCGTCAACGCCATCACTTCGGGCAGTACCGAGTCCCAAGGGGAAGTCACCGTGCGCCTCCAACTGGGCGGGCGGGTGGTCAACGGTGTCGGGGCCGACCCGGATATCGTCGTGGCGTCTGCCAAGGCCTACCTGGCGGCCTTGAACAAGCTGCGCAGCAAGACTGAACGCGTGGCGGCCCAGGGCTGAGTCTGGTTTGAAGTGCGTTTTGAGGTGATCTGCGCAAGTCTTTGATCTTGCTTCGGGCGGCCCTCTCTTCTACACTGCATGGCGGTTTTGGAGGTCGCATGGCGCGGGGTCATTTGTTCAAGCGATGGTTGGCGGGAGCCTTGTCCGTATCGGTCTGGGTCACCCTGGCTGCAACTGTTGCTCCTCCCGCTCATGCCCAGGGCAAGACCTCCGAGCGGGTCAGCGATTCGAAGAATGCCACCCAGCGCGCGGGAGCCGCGAAGCGCAAGGCTGCGCGGCCTGACCGCGCTCGCGTGCGGGGATCGGTGCGCGCCACGCCACGCCCCGTGGCTGTCTCCAGCAAGTTTGATGACACGCCGGCGCGGCTTTCATTCGGGCAGATGGCGGGGCTGCATGGCACGCCTGACCCGCTCGACCTGAGGTCGAGCGTGGCGCTGGTCGTCGACAAGGAGACAGACCAGATCCTGTTCAGCAAGAACTCTGAAGCGGTGCTGCCCATCGCCTCGATCACGAAGCTGATGACGGCGCTCGTCGTGGTGGAGGCCAGGCTGCCTCTGGACGAGCCGCTGACCATTTCCCAGGCGGATGTCGACACTGAGAAGGGGAGCAGATCCCGGTTGCATGTGGGCACGGAACTGACCCGTGGGCAGATGCTTCATCTTGCCTTGATGTCCTCCGAGAACCGGGCTGCGCATGCGCTTGGTCGTCATTACCCGGGCGGCATGGCCGCCTTCGTCGAGGCGATGAACCGCAAGGCGTTGGCGCTGGGCATGCACCGGACTCGATATGTCGAGCCCACAGGCCTGTCCAGCGCCAATCAATCGAGCGCCATGGACTTGATCGTGCTGGTGAAGGCGGCGTCGGAGCATCAGCTCATCCGCGAGCTCTCGACCTCGAGCGACGCTCGCGTGGCTGTCGGTCGTCGGGAACTGGAGTTCCGCAACACCAACGGCCTGATCCGCAACCCGGGGTGGGACATCGGGCTGCAGAAGACGGGGTACATCTCCGAAGCGGGCAGGTGCCTCGTCATGCAGGCCCAGTTGGCCGGGCGTCAGTTGATCATGGTGCTGCTTGATTCGGCTGGAAGGTATTCCCGCATCGGTGATGCTGAGCGCCTTCGCAGTTGGGTGTCGGCCTCCCTGCCCCCAGCCTCCTCCGCCCATTGGTCTTCTCCTGGCCGGTGACGGGTCAGCCGTCCGCCCGCCGTCGCGTGGGTGAAGGTCGGTGCTCCTGTTCAAGCTCCGCGGTGGCCCAGCGCCTTGGAGATCTCCCTGCCGGTGGTTCGCAGCCTGTCCGCCCAGGCCTCGTCCAGACGGTCCGCAGGGGCTGAGATCGACAGACCGGCGATCAGCTTGCCCTGGTCGTCGAATATGCCGGTGGCCATGCAGCGCACGCCCAGTTCGAGTTCCTCGTCATCACGCGCGAGGCCCTGAGCCCTCACGGCGGCGAGTTCGCGTTCCAGGCGGTTGGGATCGGTGATGCTGTTGCGTGTGTGGCCGACCAGTCCAGTGCGGGTGACGTAGGCGCGTACACGCTGCGGGTCGTCGGCGGCCAGGAATAGCTTTCCCACCGATGTCAGGTGCAGCGGCGCCCGTCCACCGACCGCGCGCACGACCTGCATGCCTGAGCGCTCGCTGTAGGTGCGCTCGACGTAGACGATCTCGTCTCCCTGCCGCATCGAGAGATTCACCGGTTGCTGAGTCACGCGGTGCAGGTCACGCATGGGCCCGATCGCGGCCTCCCGCACGTCCAAGCGGGCCTTGACCAGGTTGCCCAGTTCGAGCAGACGCATCCCCAGGCGGTAGTTGCCGGCCTCGGGGCGGTCTACGAAGTGTCCGATCGCCAGGTCGTTGAGGATTCGGTGCGCGGTCGACGGGTGGAGACCGGTCTCTTCGCTGATCGTCTTCAGAGGCACTGGATCCTGGTGCCGGGCGAGCACGTCCAGCAAGGCGAACGTGCGTTCCAGCACTTGGATGGCGGGGGTCGAGGCGTCGTTCTTGTTCATTAGTCCATATCACTGGGCGACACTCGATTTTGCATCGCGAAAGCGCTTGATGGTCAAGGGGCGTCTGCAGCCGGCTCGGCTGCGGCACGTGCTGCAGCGACACCGTTGCGCACCGCGCCCTCCAAAGTGGCGGGGTAGGGACCAGCCACATAGTCCGCCGCGGCCCACAGGGCGTGCGCGATGCGCGCTGGCGGCCGCCGCAGGCGGGTGGTGCACGCGAACGTGGCTTTGCGCTCGCAGACGCTGTGTGCCACGCGTGGCGAGCCGTGCGCCCCGCAAGTGCGAAACAACGCTTGTGCCTGGGCGAGCACAGCCGCTTCGGCGTCTGCGAGTCCGTTCGTCATCCAGGAGTCGGCTGCACTGGCGACGAAGGCAAACATCCCGGGGGTCCCGCTGAGCCAGCCGTGGTCGAAGGCGAACTGCGCCGGGCCGCTGTCCAGGCGTGCCATCGGGTGGTGCCTGAAGCGCGCGTCGTCGCACTGCACATAGGTGGTCAGGATGGACTGATGGCGCAGGCCGTCCGCGAGGCTGGCCCAGTCCGGTGCGTGGGGACGGGCGAGCCGTGCTGCCTCGCTGGCCGTGCAGGCCACCACGACGGTGTCGAAGGCCCGACCGTCCACCGCCCAGCCCGCGTCACGTCGATCCAGGGCCTGAACCCGGGCGCGCCGTATGACTTGGGCGCCACGGGATTCGAGCCAGTGCGCCGCGGCGTCCGGGAGCAGCGAACCCAGCGGCACACGCGGCAGCAGCAGGTCGGCGCAGCCAGGGCCGCCGATGAGCGCGTCCCTGATCACGCGCAGAAAGACACTGGCACTGGCCTCATGGGCTGGCGTGTTCAGCGCAGCGACGCACAAGGGCTCGAGCAGTTCAGTCCGAAGGGCGGGCGACAGACCGCTGCACAAGCGTTCCACGCTGAGAGCAGGATCACAACGAAAGCCCATGGCAGCCCATGCAGCGCAGCGGCTCAGCAGGGCCAGGCGTTCGGTCAGCGGCCACGCGCGCAACCCCAGGACGGCGCGGGCGAAGGCGAGCGCTGCGTTTCCGTCGGTCAGGCGCAAGCCGCGGCCATGGGCGTCCTGCAGCGACAACGGTGCACGAAGCAGGACTTCTTCAGGCGCGACGCCGACCTGGCGCATCAGGTCCAGGCTTGCGCGGTAGGCGCCGATCAGGATGTGTTGGCCGTTGTCGCCACGGTGGCGGGCACTGACGACGGTGCGCGCCCGCCCGCCGAGTACCGGCGCCATCTCGAACACGGTGACCGACAGGCCCGCCTGCGTCAGGCCCACCGCGGCGGCCAGCCCGGCCCAGCCTGCCCCGATGACCGCCGCGGTGCGACTGGCGGCGCTGGGCGTCTGTAGCCTGCCGACGAGCGGCGCCGGCGTGCTCAGGCCGACCGCCACTGGGTACGTGCCGCGATCCACAGCTTGCGCAGCGGGGTCAGCGAGATGCGCTGGTGCAGCACGCGGAAGCCGCCGCGCTCGACCTCACGCAGCAGCGTGCGGTAGATGTTGGCCATCATCAGCCCGGGCTTCTGGGGCTGACGGTCTTCTGATGGCAACAGGGCCAGAGCTTCGTCGTAGAGGCGGTGCGCGCGGGCGGCCTGGAAGCGCATCAGTGCCTCGAAGCGCTCGCTGTAGCCCCAGGGCGACTCGCGCATGAGCAACTCCTGCGCCTTCACCTCGAACTGGCGCAGTTCCGCTGTCGGGATGTAGATGCGCCCGCGGCGCGCGTCGTCACCAACGTCGCGGATGATGTTGGTCAATTGCATGGCCAGGCCCAGGCGGTGCGCGTAGGCGACGGTCTTGTCGCTGCTGCGGCCGAAGATGTTGCACGCGACCTCGCCAACGATGCCGGCCACGAGATGGCAATAGTGTTCCAGGCCTGGATAGTCGAGGAACCGCGATTGCCTGAGGTCCATCTCGCAGCCGTCGATCACTGCAATCAGATGGCGCTTCTCGATGTTGAAAAGGGGCGCCAGCGGCATCAGCGCCTGCGTCACGGGGTGCCCGGCGCGCCCTTCGTAGGCGCGGCCGACCTCGTCGCGCCACCAGGCCAGCTTTACGGCGGCCACGCCCGCGTCGCTGACCTCGTCGACGACATCATCCACTTCGCGGCAAAAGGCGTAGAAGGCGGTGATGGCAGCGCGGCGCTGGGGCGGCAGGAAGAGGAATGCGTAGTAAAAGCTGGAGCCGCTGCGCGCTGCCTTGTCCTGTACATACTGCTGCGGCGTCACTCGATGCTCCCGGTCGGGCTGCCCTGATGCCGCATTGTCAACGCCCGCCAGGCTATTGGCAGCATATCCCGGGCACCGATGACCGGGCGGTGGCTCAGGACACGGTAGTCCGCATGCTCGATCTTCTCGAGGATCCGCAGTCCCCCCTGCACCACGAGGCGCAGTTCCCAGCCCGCGCGACCGCGAAGCTGCAGGGCGAGATCTGCGCCGTCCAGCATGGTCTGGCGCGCCCAGGCGCACAACTCGCGCAGCATCGCCTGGGTCGCAGGGCTGTCGCGCAAGAGCGCAGGCTCGCCCAGGTCGACGCCATAGTGCCGAGCGTCCGCGGCCGGCAGGTAGACACGGCCCCGCGGCAGGTCGACGCTGCAGTCCTGCCAGAAGTTGACGAGCTGCAGCGCGGTGCAGATGCAGTCGGCGCGGCGCAGCGCGTCTTCGTCGGCCAGTCCGTACAGGTGCAGCAGCAGGCGTCCCACGGGATTGGCTGAACGCCGACAGTAGTCGACCAGTTGCTCGCGGTCTGCATAACGCGGGTTGCCCACGTCTTGCAGGAAGGCGTCGAGCAGATCCTCCAGGTGCTGCAGCGGCAGGCGATGCTGCGTGATGGCGCGCTGCAAGGGGGCGAAGACATGCGCCCAGCGCGGTGTCGGCGCCTGACCGGCATAGATGCGCCGCAGGTCGTCCCTGTAGGCTTGCAGTTGGGCTTGTCGATGCGCCGCAGGAGCGTCTCCCTCGTCGGCCAGGTCGTCCGCCGTGCGCGCGTATCCGTAGATGGCCAAGACAGCGGCGCGGATCCGCGGCGGGCACAGCACCGAGGCCACGGGGAAGTTTTCGTAGTGCTCCACACCCACGGTGCCATTGTCGCGCCCCCGGCGGGAGAACCAAACCCGGCACCGCACGGGCGTACTCAGGCCCGGGGCGATAAAATGGATGGTTTTCCAAGTTGGAGCCGAACTTCAAAGCGGCTCTGGCGCCCAGTCTGCGCGGGTGGCGAAATAGGTAGACGCACCAGGTTTAGGTCCTGACGGGGGCGACCCCGTGTCGGTTCGAGTCCGACCCCGCGCACCATGCGACGAATTTGCAACAAACCCACAGAGACACGCTCATGTCCGTCAACGTCGAATCCCTCGGCAAGCTCGAGCGCCGCATCACTCTGACGCTGGCGGCGTCCGAGATCGGCAACGAGGTCAAGTCCCGACTCCAGCGCTTGGCGCGCACCGTCAAGGCCGATGGTTTCCGGCCCGGCAAGGTGCCGATGTCCGTGGTGACGCAGCGCTACGGGTATTCGGTCCAGTACGAGGTCATCAACGATCGCGTGGGCAAAGCCTTCGCCGACGCTGCAGGCCAGGCTCAGTTGCGCGTGGCTGGCACGCCGCAGATCTCTCAGAAAGACCAGGCGCCCGATGGCCAACTTGCGTTTGATGCCACGTTCGAGGTCTACCCCGAGGTCCGCGTCGGCGATCTCTCTGCGCGCCAGATCGAACGTGTGGCCACCGAGGTCACCGACGCGGCCATCGATCGCACGATCGAGATCCTGCGTCGCCAGCGCCGTTCGTTCAACCAGCGCCCTGCCGCCGAAGGTGCCGAGGAAACCGATCGCGTCACGATCGACTTCGAGGGCAAGATCGACGGGGAACCGTTCGCCGGCGGCAGGGCCGAGGGCTTCCAGTTCGTCATCGGCGAAGGCCAGATGCTGGCGCAATTCGATCAGGCCGTGCGCGGAATGAAGGTCGGCGAGAGCAAGACCTTCCCGCTGCAGTTTCCTGCCGACTATCAGGGCCAGGAAGTCGCCGGCAAGGAGGCCGACTTCCTGGTGACCATGAAGAAGGTCGAGGTCGCGGTGCTGCCGGCGGTCGACGAGGATTTTGTGGGCTCCTTGGGCATCAAGGACGCCACGGTCGACGCGCTGCGCGCGGACGTGCGGCGCAACCTCGAGCGCGAGGTGAAGTTTCGCGTCGGTGCCCGCAACAAGGGCGCGGTGATGGATGCGCTGCTGCAGGCAGCCGAACTCGATCTGCCCAAGGCCCTCGTTGACGCCGAGCGGCAACGTCTCGTGGAATCCGCGCGCGCCGACTTGAAGCAGCGTGGTGTGAAGGATCCGGAATCCGTGCCGATTCCCGAGGACGCTTTCCAGCCGCAGGCCGAGCGCCGAGTGCGTCTGGGCCTGGTGGTCTCGGAGATCGTGCGGCACCACCAACTCCAGGCCCGGCCCGATCAACTGCAGAAGCACATCGAAGAGATCAGCCAGAGCTACGAGAAACCGTCCGAGGTCATGCGCTACTACCTCGGCGACCGGCAGCGCATGGCCGAGGTCGAGGCGCTCGTCGTTGAAAGCAACGTCACTGAATTCGTGCTCTCGCGGGCGCAGGTCGTCGACAAGACCTTGCCTTTCGACGAACTGATGGCTGCGGCCTGACCGCAGGAAGGACTTGCAAATGAGCGCACTCGAGACCACCGGCCTGGGCATGGTGCCCATCGTCATCGAGCAGTCCGGCCGCGGCGAGCGCGCCTACGACATCTACAGTCGGTTGCTGCGGGAGCGCATCGTCTTCCTCGTGGGACCGGTCAACGACCAGAGTGCCAACCTGGTCGTTGCCCAGATGCTGTTCCTCGAGAGCGAGAACCCGGACAAGGACATCTTCCTCTACATCAACTCGCCCGGCGGCAGCGTCAGCGCGGGGCTGGCGATCTACGACACGATGCAGTTCATCAAGCCCGACGTCTCGACGTTGTGCCTGGGCATTGCCGCGAGCATGGGCTCTTTCCTGCTGATGGCGGGGGCCAAGGGAAAGCGCGCAGCATTGCCGAACGCGCGCGTCATGATCCACCAGCCGTCGGGCGGTGCCCAGGGCCAGGCCACCGACATCGAGATCCATGCCCGCGAGATCCTCAAGACCCGCGAGCAGCTCAACCGCATCTATGCCGAGCGCACGGGCCAGACGCTGGAGAAGATCCAATCCGACATGGAGCGCGACTTTTTCATGTCGCCCACCGAGGCAAAGGATTACGGGCTGATCGATCAAGTCCTCGAGCGACGACCAGGCTGAAAGAGCGCGAAGGGGCTGCTTGTGGGCCCATTTCCGCAGCCAAGCCTGGGGCCAAGATGGTCTATCATGACCGGATCCCTCTGGCAACTCTGCGAGCACGCACATCCTCATGGCCGACAAGAAAGGCGCTTCGGGCGAGAAAGTTCTTTACTGCTCGTTCTGCGGCAAGAGCCAGCACGAGGTCAAGAAGCTGATCGCAGGTCCGTCGGTCTTCATCTGCGACGAGTGCATCGAACTGTGCAACGACATCATTCGCGACGAGGCGCCCGCAGAGTCGGCGGTCGGGCGTGCGGCGCGGTCTGACCTGCCGTTCCCGAGCGAGATCAAGCAGACGCTCGACCAGTATGTGATCGGCCAGGAACTGGCCAAGCGCACGCTCGCGGTCGCGGTTTACAACCATTACAAGCGGCTCAAGCACCTCGGCGGCTCCAAGGACGACGTCGAACTCGCCAAGAGCAACATCCTGCTGATCGGCCCGACGGGTTCGGGCAAGACGCTGCTGGCGCAGACGCTGGCCCGATTGCTCAACGTTCCCTTCGTGATCGCCGATGCGACCACGCTGACCGAAGCGGGTTATGTGGGCGAGGACGTCGAGAACATCATCCAGAAGCTGCTGCAGAACTGCAACTACGACATCGAGCGCGCCCAGCGCGGCATCGTCTACATCGACGAGATCGACAAGATCAGCCGCAAGGCAGACAACCCCAGCATCACACGCGACGTGTCCGGCGAGGGCGTGCAGCAGGCCCTGCTCAAGCTCGTCGAGGGCACGATGGCCAGCGTGCCGCCCCAGGGCGGTCGCAAGCATCCCAACCAGGACTTCCTGCAGATCGACACGACCAACATCCTGTTCATCTGCGGCGGCGCATTCGATGGTCTGGAGAAGGTGATCCAGAACCGCACCGAGAGGTCGGGCATCGGGTTTGCAGCCACCGTGCACAGCAAGTCCGAGAAGCGGGCTGCCGACACCTTCCGCGAGGTCGAGCCCGAGGACCTCATCAAGTTCGGGCTCATCCCCGAATTGGTGGGCCGCCTGCCCGTGGTGGCGACGCTGGGTGAACTGACGGAGGACGCGCTCGTTCGTATCCTGACCGAGCCGCGCAATGCGCTTCTCAAGCAATACCAGAAGCTGTTCGCGATGGACAGCATCGAACTCGAGATTCGCCCGTCTGCGCTGGGAGCGATCGCGCGCAAGGCGTTGGCGCGCAAGACCGGCGCCCGCGGCCTTCGATCCATCGTCGAACAGTCGTTGATGGACACCATGTACGAACTGCCCACCCTGGACGGTGTCGCCAAGGTCGTGATCGACGAGCATATCGTCGAGGAAGGCGCAAAACCGCTCCTCGTCTACCGTGAGCAGGCCAAGGCCAGTGCTTGACGCGTTGTCTGCGTCTGTCCTGGCTCAGGGGTCCGTTCGGATCCACGCTTGCCTTGCATTCGCTGCCCCGGACCCCATCTCGGTCTGGAGAAAGTGAGGAATCCCATGTCAGGTCATCCCCTGCTACCCGCCGAGCCGCTGACGTTGCCGCTCCTGCCTTTGCGCGACGTCGTCGTCTTCCCGCACATGGTCATCCCCTTGTTCGTGGGCCGGCCGAAGTCGATCAAGGCCCTCGAAGCAGCCATGGAGGCCGGCCGTCAGATCATGCTGGTGGCGCAGAAGGCCGCCGGCAAGGACGAGCCCAAGCCGGAGGACATGTTCGAGGTCGGTTGCGTCTCGAGCATCCTGCAGATGCTCAAACTCCCCGACGGAACCGTCAAGGTATTGGTCGAGGGTGTCCAGCGCGCCTGCACGCAGCGAATCCGCGATACCGGTGAGCATTTCGTCGGCGATGTCACACCCGTGCCACCCCAAGGGGAGGGCAGCCCCGAGATCGAGGCGCTGCGCCGCGCCGTCACGCAGCAGTTCGACCAGTACGTCAAGCTGAACAAGAAGATCCCGCCCGAAATCCTGACCTCGATTGCCGGTATCGACGACCCGGGCCGTCTGGCGGACACGATCGCGGCACACCTGCCGCTGAAACTGGAATCCAAGCAGTCGGTGCTCGACCTGTTCCCTGTTGCCAAGCGGCTGGAGAAGCTGCTCGAGCTGCTCGAGCACGAGGTCGACATCCTGCAGGTGGAAAAGCGCATCCGCGGCCGCGTCAAGCGGCAGATGGAGAAGAGCCAGCGCGAGTACTACCTGAACGAGCAGGTCAAGGCGATCCAGAAGGAACTCGGCGACGGGGAGGAGGGTGCCGATCTCGAAGAGCTCGAGAAGAAGATCAAGGCCGCGCGCATGCCCAACGAGGCGCGCAAGAAGGCCGACAACGAGCTCAAGAAGCTCAAGCTGATGTCGCCGATGTCGGCCGAGGCGACGGTGGTGCGCAACTACATCGACGTCCTGGTCAACCTGCCCTGGGCCAAGAAGACCAAGATCAAGCACGATCTCGGCCACGCCGAGGGCGTGTTGAACGAGGACCACTTCGGGCTGGAAAAGGTCAAGGAGCGCATCCTCGAATATCTCGCGGTGCAGCAGCGCGTCGACAAGGTCAAGGCGCCCATCCTCTGTCTTGTCGGCCCGCCCGGCGTGGGCAAGACCTCTCTCGGGCAGAGCGTGGCGCGCGCCACGGGTCGCAAGTTCGTGCGCATGGCGCTTGGCGGCGTGCGCGACGAGGCCGAGATCCGTGGTCACCGGCGCACCTACATCGGCTCGATGCCGGGCAAGGTGCTGCAGAGCCTGAGCAAGATCGGCACGCGCAACCCGCTGTTCCTGCTCGACGAGATCGACAAGCTCGGCATGGATTTCCGCGGCGATCCGTCCTCGGCACTGCTCGAGGTGCTGGATCCTGAGCAGAACCACACGTTCAGTGATCATTACGTCGAGGTCGACTTCGACCTGTCCGACGTCATGTTCGTGGCGACGTCGAACTCGATGAACATCCCTCCAGCACTGCTGGACCGGATGGAAGTCATCCGCCTGGCGGGCTACACCGAGGACGAGAAGCTCAACATCGCCCAGCGCTACCTGCTGCCCAAGCAGCAGAAGAACAACGGTGTCAAGGACGAAGAGATGGAGGTCACCGAGGCCGCCATCCGCGGGATCGTGCGTTACTACACGCGTGAAGCCGGTGTGCGCTCGCTCGAACGCGAGATCTCGAAGATCTGCCGCAAGGTCGTCAAGGGCATCCAGCTCAAGAAGTACGAGGGCAAGGTCCAGGTCACCGAGGACAACCTCAACGAATTCCTGGGCGTGCGCAAGTTCGACTTCGGCCGCACCGAGAAGACCGATCAGGTCGGGCAGGTCGTGGGCCTGGCCTGGACCGAGGTGGGCGGTGACCTGCTCACGATCGAGGCTGCGGTCATGCCTGGAAAGGGCAACATCATCCGTACCGGTTCGCTGGGTGACGTGATGAAGGAGTCGGTCGAGGCGGCGCGCTCGGTGGTGCGCTCCCGCGCCCGCCGCCTGGGCATCAAGGACGAGATGTTCGACAAACGCGACATCCACATCCACGTGCCTGACGGTGCGACGCCCAAGGACGGTCCGAGTGCAGGTATTGCCATGACGACGGCTTTTGTGTCTGCGCTCACGGGCATACCGGTGCGCGCCGACGTTGCGATGACGGGCGAGATCACGCTGCGCGGTGAGGTCACGGCGATCGGTGGCTTGAAGGAGAAGCTGCTGGCCGCCATGCGAGGCGGCGTCAAGACGGTGCTGATCCCCGAAGAAAATGTCAAGGATCTTCAAGACATCCCCGAGAACGCGAAGAACCAGCTCGAGATCGTGCCGGTGCGTTGGATCGACAAGGTGCTCGAAGTGGCCTTGAAGTCAGTGCCCGCGCCGCTGCCCGACGAGGAGGCGCCGGCCGCGCCGGTGGTCTCCGCGGACGTCGCTGCGCCCGCTGCCGCCATGGCGGGTAGTGACACCTTGCCGCATTGATGATTTTTGGCGTTGCGGTGGATGGCGCAAATTGCGCTATACTGCGAGGCTCACGCGGGAATAGCTCAGTTGGTAGAGCGCAACCTTGCCAAGGTTGAGGTCGCGAGTTCGAGACTCGTTTCCCGCTCCAGATACGGTGGCCCCTGTGGCCGCAGCAAAGGGGAAGCCGAGGCTTCCCCTTTTGCCAGCAGCATGACCGAGGCGCGGTAGCAAAGCGGTTATGCAACGGATTGCAAATCCGTCTAGCCCGGTTCGACTCCGGGCCGCGCCTCCAGCACATATGCACCGCCGACATGGCGGTGGTGGGTCTTTTGTTGCCGGTTCGTTGGGCGTCTGACATGCTCTTCTCCAACCTTGGCAAAGGACGGGAAGAGCACTCTGCCGCTGGCACAGCATTCCCGTGAGGCGCGCTCGTGAGTCCCTGGCGTTGCAGACCTTCCAGGTCAAGGTCAAGCCGCAAGCGCGGGTCTCTGTGCTCACGCCTTCCGAGGACGGTGTCTGGACAGCCGAAATCAAGTCGCCCCCGATCGACGGCAAAGCCAACGCGGAACTTGTCGTTCTGGTAGCGAAGCACTTCCGATGTTCGCGATCAGCCGTGCAGATAAGACTGGGCTCCACAGGGCGGATGAAGCTGGTCGAGGTGCAGTTGGATTGATGCGTGCAGGCAGCCCGCAACTGTCCGCGCCAGACGCTTTCACATTTGGGCAGCGCTGCTTCAGCCAACGCCCGAACCATGCGTTCGACCGATCTCGAGTTGGGCCGTCGCTGCGCCGAGGCTCTGCGAGGGCAGTGCGAGACGGGGGGACCCTGGCGTGTGCCTTGGCGCAAGCCTGATCACGATCGGCCCTGCGCATCGTTGTCCGCCCTTGCTCGGCCCGGGTCTGGTTCGTCCATGTATCAACCTTTGACCAGAGCGATACCGTTGTGCGCCGACATAATCCAGGCGTCGCCCGGATGGCGAAATCGGCAGACGCAGCGGACTTAAAATCCGCCGCCCCCGACAAGGGGCATGCGGGTTCGAGCCCCGCTCCGGGCACCACGTGCCGTCGGCTTGCGGCACTCACCGGGGGAAGCCGCCTTGAGCATCGCGCAACACTTGAACGATGGGGTCCGCCGCCGTGAGGTGTTGGGTTGGGCGATGTACGACTTCGCCAACTCCGGATACACCACCGTGGTGTTGACGGCGGTCTTCAATGCCTATTTCGTCAGTGTCGTGGCCGGTGGGGCCGATTGGGCGACGCTGGCTTGGACATCCACGCTGGCGGTCTCGAGCCTGCTTGTGATGTTCCTGATGCCCGCCATCGGTGCACACGCCGATCTGCGCGGGGTCAAGAAGCGCTTGCTGGCGTTGACGACGGTGGGGTGCGTGGCATCCACTGCGGCCCTGATCTGGGCGGGGCCCGGGGCGCTGTGGTTGGCAGTGGTCGCGATCGTGCTGTCCAACTTCTTCTATGCCGTCGGCGAATCGCTGATCGCGGCCTTTCTGCCCGAGTTGGCACGCCGGGAGGCGCTCGGACGCGTCTCGGGCTGGGGTTGGAGCTTCGGCTATCTGGGCGGCATGCTGTCCCTGGGGCTGGGCCTGGGCTACGTGCTGTGGGCGCAGAGCCATTCCTTGCCGGCCACGCACTTCGTCCCGGTGACGATGCTGCTGACCGCCGCGGTCTACGCGCTGGCCAGCCTGCCGACCTTCCTGCTGCTGCGTGAGCGTGCGCAGTCGCAACCCCGTGGCGTTGGCGAAGCCGGCGTGGGCGCGTCGCTCGCGCGCCTGCGCCAGACGTGGCGCGAAGCACGGCGCTACGAGGACTTTGCATGGCTCATGGCCTGCGCCGTCGCCTACCAGGCTGGCATCTCGGTGGTGATTGCGCTGGCCGCGGTGTATGCCGCCGAGGTGCTGGGGTTCCAGCAGATCGAAACGATGCTCCTGGTCTTCCTGGTCAACATTGCCGCCGCGGTTGGGGCCTTGGTGTTCGGCAACTGGCAGGACCGCATCGGTCACCGGCGAGCGCTGAGGATCACGCTGGCGGGCTGGATCGTGATGACGCTGCTGGCTGCGTCGGCCTCCGGGCCGGGGCTGTTCTGGGCTGCGGCGGTCTTGGCAGGCTTGTGCATGGGCTCGAGCCAGTCGGCCGGCCGCGCGATGGCCGGTCTGCTGTCTCCCCCCGACCGTCTGGCCGAGTTCTTCGGGCTGTGGACCTTCGCGGTGCGCCTGTCGAGCATCGTCGGGCCGCTGACCTATGGCATCGTCACCTGGGTGACGAGTGGCAATCATCGTGTGGCGATCCTGGGTACCGGGCTGTTCTTTGTCGTCGGCTGGCTCGTGCTGGCACGGGTCGACGTGGAGCGCGGTGCTCGTGTGGCGCAGCAGGCGATGGCGCGACCCTAGAATGCGGGTTTACGTTAACGTCAATTCCCCGAGGAGCAATCTCCCATGAAGGTGCTGGTCCCCGTCAAGCGGGTGGTCGACTACAACGTCAAGGTGCGCGTCAAGACCGACGGCACGGGCGTGGACATCGCCAACGTCAAGATGAGCATGAACCCGTTCGATGAGATCGCGGTCGAGGAGGCGGTGCGCCTGAAGGAGAAAGGCGTGGCCAGCGAGATCGTGGCCGTGTCCTGCGGCGTGTCGCAATGCCAGGAAACCTTGCGCACGGCGATGGCGATCGGCGCCGATCGTGCGATCCTCGTGGAGTGCGCCGACGAACTGCAGCCGCTCGCCGTGGCCAAGCTGCTGAAGGCGCTGGTGGACCGCGAGCAGCCGGGTCTGGTGATCCTGGGCAAGCAGGCGATCGACGATGACTGCAACCAGACCGGGCAGATGCTGGCGGCGCTGGCTGGTTTGCCGCAGGCCACGTTCGCGAGCAAGGTCGAGGTGGCAGACGGCAGCGCGCGCGTGACTCGCGAAGTCGATGGCGGTCTGGAGACGCTCGCCTTGAAGCTGCCTGCCATCGTGACGACGGACCTGCGCCTGAACGAGCCACGCTACGTCACGCTGCCCAACATCATGAAGGCCAAGAAGAAGCCGCTGGACGTGTTCAAGCCGGCGGATCTGGGCGTGGACGTGAGCCCACGCATCCGCACGCTCAAGGTCAGCGAGCCGCCCAAGCGCGGCGCCGGCGTCAAGGTGCCCGATGTGGCCGCGCTGGTGGCCAAGCTGAAGAACGAAGCCAAGGTGATCTGAGAGGAAGCCGGACATGAGCGTACTCGTCATTGCTGAACACGACAACGTATCGATCAAGGCTGCCACCCTGAATACCGTCACGGCCGCGCTTCAGTGCGGCGGCGATGTTCATGTGCTGGTGGCGGGTGCCAACGCCGCTGCGGCGGCGCAACAGGCGGCGCAGATCGCAGGCGTCGCAAAGGTGCTGCATGCCGACTCGCCGGCGCTGGCGCACGGCCTCGCAGAGAACGTGGCCTCGCAGGTGCTGGCGGTGGCTGGCGGCTACAGCCACCTGCTGTTTTCGGCAACGGCCGGCGGCAAGAACGTCGCTCCTCGGGTGGCCGCGCTGCTCGACGTGGCGCAGATCAGCGACGCCACCCGGGTCGTCTCGTCCGATACCTTCGAGCGTCCGATCTACGCCGGCAACGCGATCGCCACGGTGCAGAGCACGGACGCGGTGAAGGTACTCACCGTGCGCACCACCGGTTTCGACGCGGCCGCGGTCACGGGCGGCGCCGCCACGGTGGAGGCGGTGGCCGCCGTGGCTGACGCGGGTACTTCGAGCTTTGTCGGCGCGGAGATCGCCAAGCTCGAGCGACCGGAACTCACTTCGGCGAAGATCATCGTCTCGGGCGGGCGTGCGTTGGGGAGCAGCGAGAAGTTCGCTGCGGTGCTGACGCCCCTGGCCGACAAGCTCGGCGCTGCGCTTGGCGCAAGCCGTGCGGCCGTGGATGCGGGCTATGCCCCCAACGACTGGCAGGTCGGGCAGACCGGCAAGATCGTGGCACCCAGCCTGTACGTGGCCTGCGGCATCAGCGGCGCGATCCAGCACCTGGCCGGCATGAAGGACAGCAAGGTGATCGTCGCGATCAACAAGGATGCCGAGGCGCCGATCTTCAGCGTGGCCGACTACGGGCTCGAGGCCGACTTGTTCGCTGCGGTTCCGGAACTCGTCTCCAGCCTTTGAACGTGCCCAGGGCTTGGCCGCTGCGCCAAGCCCTGCATCCTTCCCCCCAACCACCGACTGCCCATTGCGGCGGCAGGACCAGTGACCATGACCTATCGCGCTCCTGTCAAGGACATGCTGTTCGTGATGAAGGAACTCGCAGGCCTCGAGGCGGTGGCCGCGTTGCCCGGGCACGAGGAAGCCGGGCTTGATACGGCGGCCGCGGTTCTCGAGGAGTGCGCGAGGTTCAACGAGTCGATTGTTTCGCCGCTGAACTGGGAGGGTGACCGCCAGCCCTCGGCCTGGATCGATGGCGAGGTGCGCACCACTCCCGGGTTCAAGCAGGCGTTTCGCCAGTTCGTCGAAGGCGGCTGGCAAGGTCTGCACCACCCGGTGGAGTTCGGCGGACAGGGCCTGCCCAAGCTGATCCACACCGCCTGCATCGAGATGGTCAACAGCGCGAACCTGAGCTTCGCGCTGTGCCCTCTGCTGACCGATGGCGCGATCGAGGCCTTGCTGACTGCCGGCTCGCCCGAGCAGCAGGCGGCCTACCTGCCGCCCATGATCGAGGGCCGTTGGACTGGCACCATGAACTTGACCGAGCCGCAGGCCGGCAGTGACCTGTCCCTCGTGCGAACACGCGCCGAGCCCCGGCCTGATGGTAGCTACGAGCCTGCCGGCACCGAGATCTACATCACCTATGGTGAGCACGACATGGCGGACAACATCGTCCACCTCGTGCTTGCGCGCGTGAGTGGTGCCCCCGAGGGCGTCAAGGGGATTTCGCTGTTCATCTGCCCCAAGGTGCTGGCCGACGGCACCCGCAACGACGTGCGCTGCGTCAGCATCGAGCACAAGCTCGGCATCAAGGCCAGCCCGACCGCAGTGCTGCAGTATGGTGATGAAGGCGGAGCGATCGCCTACCTCGTCGGCCAGGAGAACCGCGGCCTCGAGTACATGTTCGTGATGATGAACGCAGCTCGCTTTGCGGTGGGCGTGCAGGGCATCGCGCTGGCCGAGCGGGCTTACCAGAAGGCGGTCCAGTACGCGCGTGACCGGGTGCAGAGCCGGCCGGTGGACGGTTCGCTGCCCGCTGCAGCGCCCATCATCCATCACCCCGACGTTCGCCGCATGCTGATGACCATGCGCGCGCACACCGAAGCTTGCCGCGCGCTGGCGATGGTCGCAGCCTCCGCCTACGATGCTGCGCAGGCCCACCCGGACGCAGGCGTCCGCCAGGAGAACCAGGCCTTCTACGAGTTCATGGTGCCCCTGGTCAAGGGTCTGTCCACCGAGATGAGCCAGGAAGTCGCGAGCCTGGGAGTGCAGGTGCACGGCGGCATGGGGTTCATCGAGGAAACCGGCGCGGCGCAGTACCTGCGTGACGCGAAGATCCTCTCCATCTACGAAGGCACCACAGCGATCCAGGCCAATGATCTGGTCGGCCGCAAGACGGCACGTGACGGCGGGCGCAACGCGCTCGCGATTGCCGCGCGAATCGCACAGACCGAGGCCGATCTGCTGGCCCGTGACAGCGTCGCCTGCCGCTCCATGGCGCGGCGCCTGGGTTCGGCGCGCGAGGCCTTCGAAGACGCGGTACGCTTTGTGGCCGGCCAGACCAAGGCCGCCCCGAATGCCGTCTTCGCGGGCAGCGTGCCCTACCTGATGCTCGCCGGCACGGTGATGGCGGGCTGGCAGATGGCGCGCGCGCTGATCGTCGCGGAGGAGCGACTCGCGGCGGGCGAGGACCCTGATTCCATGCGCGCCAAGATCGTGACCGCCAGGTTCTACGGAGACCACATCCTCAACCGCGCCACTGCGCTGCGCGACAGCATCTGCGAGGGTGCCGAGGCTGTGACCGCGATGGCGCTGGAGGCCTTCTGATGAGTCTGAGCCCTTTGTTCGACAAGCTGCGCCTGCCGGTCATCGGCTCGCCCCTGTTCATCATCAGCAACCCAAAGCTCGTCATCGCCCAGTGCCAGGCCGGCATCGTCGGCTCGATGCCGGCGTTGAACGCGCGTCCCGCCTCGCAACTCGACGAATGGCTGGCCGAGATCACCGAGACCCTCGCAGCCTGGGACCGGGCTCATCCGGAGCAACCCGCGGCCCCGTACGCGATCAACCAGATCGTGCACAAGACCAACGACCGGCTCGAGCACGACATGACGGTGTGCGCGAAGTACCGGGTGCCCATCGTCATCACGTCCCTCGGCGCGCGGCCTGAGATCAACCAGGCCGTCCATGGCTGGGGCGGGATCGTCCTGCACGACATCATCGACAACACCTTCGCCCACAAGGCCATCGACAAGGGTGCTGACGGATTGATCGCCGTGGCCGCCGGCGCTGGCGGTCATGCCGGCGTGAAGAGCCCGTTTGCGCTGGTGCAGGAGATCCGCGAATGGTTCGACGGCCCGCTGGCTCTCAGCGGCTCGATCGCCACTGGCGATGCGGTGCTCGCGGCGCAGGCGATGGGGGCGGACCTGGCGTACATCGGCTCGGCCTTCATCGCCACGCAGGAGGCGCGAGCCGCCGATGCGTACAAGCAGTGCATCGTCGCGAGCACGAGCGACGACATCGTCTATTCCAACCTGTTCACCGGCGTCCATGGCAATTACCTGAAGCCGTCGGTCCGCAACGCAGGGCTCGACCCTGACAACCTCCCGGTCAGTGACCCGAGCAAGATGAACTTCGCCGGCGGCGCGACCAAGGCCTGGAAGGACATCTGGGGCTGCGGCCAGGGCATCGGGGCGGTCAAGGCCGTCGTGCCGGCGGCCGAGATGGTGGCGCGGATGCAGCGGGAGTACGCGCTGGCGCGGCAGCGTTTGTCGCTTTGACGGGCATCTCTGCGATGACGGCGCCGCCGTCATCGCAGCTCCTGAAAAAACGAAGGGGCCCTCGGGGCCCCTTGTTTCTTCGGGCGGGGCGGGATTACTTAGAGAAACCAACAAGAAGCGACGTGGTTGGACAAGCCAACAACGCAAGTCCTTGTCGTCATTGAGTTTTTCAGTCTTCTGGCGTCAGAAACAGCGGAAATCTTGGTCGGCTGAATTTCGGGGCCCGAGCCCCGTTTTCGAGGCTGCATTTCGGCCTGAAACGCGATTTTCGCCTGAACATTTCCTGGAGGGCCCGTTGGGCGGGCGTCACACCGTGGATGCCCTGGGTGATTTCACCTCGGTGGAGCCCCTGAAAGCGGGTCATGGCGCCGGCCGCAACGGCTCGCCCGACTCTGTCTCGTTCAGCACCTGAGGTATCGGATGGGGTTCTGACTGCCCATGGACGCCAGGTGCGCGACCGACTTCCCCACGAAGTCACCATGACCTCCGTCACCCAGTTCGCCGGTCATGCGCTTGCGGTTCTCCGCGTTGGTTTCCACCCAGTCAGCTGGAACGAATACACCCCGAACCAGGCCACGGGCCACCGCAAGGACGCACTTGGCACTCTTGGCACGGGGCACAGACACCACCCAATCGCCTTTGACGGCGTCGAAGATCTCAGGCCTGGTGATCGAACTGGGGCTGCGGTTCTTGCCGTCGAGAAGCTCTCCCCACTTTCGTTCGATCTTGATCAGCAGCAGCGGCTCCTCGCTCTCCAGTTCGGTGGCGTTCAAAGCGAACTCGAGGTCTGCGGTGGCAAGGATGCTCTCCGCGACGCCATGACCCGAGACGATGTTTGTCAGGTGGCCAGGCTTGATGTGGTTGACCAGGTCGATGAGAGAAGCCTCGACCTTCAGCGCCTCCGTTTCCGACAGACCGAAGCGAATGACCTTGTGAATGACATCAGCGCCAGACTTCTTGATCTTCGCGATGCGGTCGTGCTTCAGTGACATCAGGTCGTCTGGTCCAAGCTTCTCGGTGCCGGCCACGTGATGGAAGACGCGGTTGCCGCGACCCTTGCCCAGGTAGAAGGGCCAAGCCGGATCTGCTGGATCGAACAGGCCGTACACGTAATAGCCGAGGACCTCGATCGCTTTCTGACCAAACATGCAGCCTCCTGAAGATGACTCCATTGTCTTCGGTCGATCGTCCGCGCAGTCCAAGCCAAACAGGCGTGCGCACCACTGTGGCCGATTGCACCAGTGGTGCTACGTTCGTCTCATAGCCCAACGTGGCTTCGAGCGCTTTTGACGATCAAATTGCAATGTCGGCACTTGGCAGACAGAAGCGTGGGCTCAGCTTTGCCTCCACCTTCCCACTGAGTTTCGAAGTTCTGAAAGGCTGCGCTCGACTGCCAAGAAGATCCGCTCCATCCAGAGCCTTTATCCAAAACCTTCTTGGTCTCCTCAATGTTGCATGCGCTGCAGTGAAGTGTGTGACTTGTGCTGTCGATGATTCCCATCAAAATTCCCTCAATTTAGACAGTAATTGCTGCGTGCAGGGCGCCATCGCGACCGATTCGGTCTCGCTTGTGAGCGCTGGTCAGGAACCGCTTCTATTCGACGATCAGGAGGCGGTTTTTGCTGATCCCCCGGCGTCGTTGACCAGACACCGCAGGCTTGTTCCAAGGTCTTGATGGCGGGGTGCGC
>JAIXWM010000019.1 GCA_027491255.1 Rubrivivax sp.
CCGAGCGCGATGACTTCGCTCCAGCGCGCGGGCGCCGCCTCCCCCAGCAGATCGGCGCGGTACACGCTGCATTGCGTGGCGCCATCGATGGGCAGGCCCCACAGGTGGCCGGCGTAGCGGTAGCTCTCCAGCGACGCGCCGGCCCAGTCGGCCGCTGCCAGCGGGCCACAGGCGTCCTCCAGCGGCAGGAACATCTGCTGCTGCGCGATCTCGCCGCAGAAGGGGTGGTCGAAGACGACCAGGTCGTAGCGCTGCATCAGCGCCGGCGTCAGGCCGTGCTCGAACCCGCCCAGCGTCTGCTGGTCCCAGTGAAGCTCGAAGCCCAGCGCAGCGGGCAGTTCGGCGGCCACTGCGTCCATCGGGCCCCTGGCGCGCCGGTGCCCCCAGTTCAGACCTCGCAGCATGTGTCAGCCTCCAGCAGATGTTGCTCCTCGTCGCCGAGATCGATGCCCAGCCCGGGGCGGTCCGGGATCATCAAGCGGCCCTGGTCCAGGCGCCAGCCGCAGGCCCACAGGCGATCCCTCAGCCCGTCGTGCATGACGTGGAACTCCAGGCCGTCGCAGCCGCCGACGCCGGCACCGAGGTGGGCGCTGGCCGCGGTGGCCACGGCCGACGCGGCGCAATGGAGCGTGATGTCGCGCCAATGGACCCGCGCCAGCGCGGCGAGGTCGCGCCCCATGCCCAGCCCCCCGGCGATCGTGACGTCGAACTGCAGGTAGGCCAGCGCCTGCGCCTCGAGCAGCCGACGCATCAAGCCGACATCGTCGCTGAGTTCGGGGCCGGCCAGCGCAACGCCGGTCTGCCGCCGCACCGCGGCCCATCCGTCGACATCCTGCGCCGCGGTCGGGGCCTCGAGGAAGTGCAGGTCCAGCGGCGCAAGCGCCCGGGCCAGCGCGATCGCCCCCTCGAGATCGGGCGCGAACATCGCGTCGGCCATCAGCGGGACGCCGGGGCCGAGCGCCTCGCGAACCCGGGCCACCCGCTCCACGTCTTCTTCCAGCGATGCCCCGCCGACCTTGACCTTGGCTCCGCGCAGCCCCTGGCGCTGCGCCTGCGCCATCTCCCGGGCCAGCGCGTCGGGCGTGCGGCCGGCGCCGTACATGCCCCCGGACGCGTAGACCGGCACGTGCGCCTGCCGGCCGCCGAGCAATTCGAAAACCGGCCGGCCCAGTTGCCTGCCCATCATGTCCCACAGCGCGATGTCCACCGCCGAGATGGCCATCGAGGTCACGCCGCCCCGCGCGCTGAGCGCGTAATGCTCGCGCAGCGCGGCCGTCACCGCAGCGGGACGGCGCGGGTCCCTGCCCAGCACCCGGGGGCCGACCTCGTGCCGCAGCACCGCGAGCGCCACCTCGGGCGATCCGCCGCCGTCGCAATACATCTCGCCGAGGCCGCGGCAGCCGTTGTCGGCCTCGAGTTGCACGAGCACGTAGTTCTTGCCGTTCCAGGCGTGCCGGGTGTTGCGGGTGGACCCGTCGTAGGCGCGGTGCACCACCGCGCAGCGCATGGCGCGAATCTTCATGCTGCGCTCACTCCGGCGTCGCGCCGGAGGCCTTCACCAGAGGGCCCCACCGCCGACCTTCGGCCTCGATCAAGGCCCTGAACGCCTCGGGCGACGAAAAGGCAGGGACCACGGCACGCTTGTCCAGGTTCTCGATGACGGCCGGGTTGCTCAGCGCCGCCCGCGTGGCCGCGTTGATCCGGTCGACGACCGCCCGCGGGGTGCCGCGCGGCGCAAGAAAGCCGTACCAGACGCCGGCATCGAAGTCCTTCATCCCGCCTTCCTGCAGGGTCGCAACCTCGGGCAGCTGGGGAGCCCGGGTGCCGGTGCTCACGCCGATGCCGATCAAGGCGCCGGTCTTGACGTGGGGAATCGCCGGCGGCAGGCCGACGATGCCGAGCTTCACATGCCCCGCCAGCACGTCCATGGTGGCGGGCCCCCCGCCCTTGTAGGGGACGTGGCGGAAGGTGGCCCCGCTGACCTTGCTGAGCATCGCGCCCGTCAGGTGCATCGGCGTGCCCTGGCCGGGCGTGGCGAAGGGCAGGCCCTCCGGGGTCCGCCTGGCGAGCTCGAAAAGGTCCGCGAGGCTGCGCACACCCAGGCTCGGGTGCGCGGCGACGATCCAGGGAAACACGGCAACCTTGGCGATCGGCTCGAAGTCCCGGACCGGGTCGTAGCGCAGCGAGGGATACAGCGACACGTTGATCGCGAGCGGACCGATGTCGCCGAAAAGGATGGTCTGGCCGTCGGGCGGGGCCTTGGCGACCATCTCCGTGGCGACGTTGCCCCCCGCGCCGGGCCGGGGCTCGATCACCAGCGTTTGCCCGAGCAGGCGCGTCAACTCGCCCTCCAGGATGCGGGCGATGATGTCCGAGGCGCCGCCCGGCGGCCCCGGGATGACCAGGCGCAGGGGTTTGCTGCCCTGCGCGCGGGCGACCCAGGGGGCGGCCAGCGGCAGCGTGGCCCAGGCGTGGAAGCGGCGTCGACTCAGCGTCATGGCGAGGTCCTCTGCAGTCTGCGAAGGTCCTCACGGTAGCCGCGCCAGCGCATATCGTCTAATATCATTTACGTGGTCAAGACATATCCAAAAAAGAATGTTGAGCCCGCTCATGCTCCTGCGGCACAGCCAGCGCGGCCCGACCTGCGTCTGTTTCGCTACGCGCTGGCGGTCGCGGACGAAGGCGGTTTCGGCCGGGCGGCGGCCCGACTGGGCATCTCCCAGCCGCCGCTGTCTCAGCGAATCGCCGAGCTGGAAGCCGCGCTCGGGCTGAAGCTGTTCGAGCGCCGGGCCGACGGCGCCCGGCCCACCGCGGCCGGAATCGTGTTCCTCGACGAGGCCCGGCTGGCCCTGCACGCGGCCCACCGCGCCATGGCGCTCGGCCAAGCCGCGGGCCGGGGGGAGGCGGGCGCCTTGTCACTGGCCTTGTCGGGCGGGTCGATGTTCGGCTTCCTGCCGCGGCAACTGCAACTGTTTCGCGAAGAGCATCCGGACATCCGCCTGACGATCCGCAACCTGGCGCCCGACGACCAGATCACGCAGATCGCCGACGGACGCGTGGACGCCGGCATCACCCGGCTGGCACCTGCGGGGCGGGGCGTGTCGCTGGCGCAGGTGCACGAGGAAGGCTTCGTCGTCGCCATGCATGCCACCGAGGCGGCCGGCAAGGTCAGCCCGATGAGGCTGTCCGACCTCGCGCGCCGGCCCTTCGTGATGTTCCAGCGCGAAGGCAGCGGTTTTCACTCCGAAGTCACCGCGCTGTGCCTGCAGGCGGGCTTCGTCCCCGACGTCGTGCAGGAGATCTCGCCCATCCACGCGGTCCTCGGGCTCGTGGAAGCGGGGTTCGGGGTCGCGGTCGTGCCGGAATCGGCGCGCATCCTGGCCTTCCCTCACGTCGTCTACCGGCGACTCGTCGGACTGGAGAAGGCGTCCAGGCTGTACCTCGCCACCCACGAGTCCGAGCGCTCACCGCAGTGCGAGCGCCTGATCGCGCACTTGCGCGGCGCCGGGCGGTTACCCGTCGGCGGGAAGCCCCGTGCCGTCCAGCCAATCTGACGCGTCAGGCCGCCCCGTTTCCTGACGCCCCGGCGTGCGCCCCCAGCTTCAGCAGCCGCATCGCGTTGTCCTTCAGGATCAGCGGCTTGACCTTGTCCTTGAAGCCGGCCTCGTCGAAGTCCTTCATCCAGCGCTCGGGGGTGATCAGCGGGAAGTCGCTGCCGAAGAGCATGCGGTCCTTCAGCAAGGTGTTGGCGTACTGCACCAGCTGGGGCGGGAAGTACTTCGGGCTCCAGCCCGACAGGTCGATCCAGACGTTGGGCTTGTGCAGCGCCAGGCTCAGGGCCTCGTCCTGCCAGGGCCAGCTGGGGTGGGCGATGACGATCTGCATGTCGGGGAAATCGATCGCCACGTCCTCCAGCAGCATCGGGTTGCTGTTCTGCAGGCGCAGGCCGCCGCCGCAGCGCATGCCGCTGCCGATGCCGGAGTGCCCGCTGTGGAAGATGGCCGGCAGCCGGTGCTCGGCGATCACCTCGTACAGCGGCCAGGCCATGCGGTCGTAGGGCAGGAAGCCCTGCACCGTGGGGTGGAACTTGAAGCCGCGCACGCCGTGCTCGGCGATCAGGCGCCGCGCCTCGCGCGCACCCATCTTCCCCTTGTGAGGGTCGATCGAGCCGAAGGCGATCATCATGTCGGCGTTGGCCTGGGCCGCCTCGGCGATCTCCTCGTTCGGGATGCGGCGCCGGCCGAGCTGGCTCTCGCTGTCCACCGTGAACATCACCAGGCCGATGCGGCGCTCGCGGTAATACGCCACCGTCTCGGCGATGGTGGGCCGGCGGTCGGAGCCGAAGTACTTGTCGGCCGCGCGGTCGTACTCCTCGCCGTAGTTGTCGAAGGGGTTCCAGCACGACACCTCTGCGTGGGTGTGGATGTCGATGGCGATCAGGTCGTCGGTCTTCATGGCGATTCAAGGTGCGCGGGGGCCGGGCTCGGCCTGCGCGGGCATTGTGCGCCGGCCACCCCGCCACAATCCACGCTCATGAGATCCCCGCTCCCCCTTCACACCCGCCCCGTCCTGATCGCCGGCGGCGGCATCGGCGGCCTGGCCCTGGCCCTGACGCTGCACCAGATCGGCGTGCCCTGCCGCGTCTTCGAGGCCGTGAGCCGGATCGGCCCGCTGGGCGTAGGCATCAACGTGCAGCCGAACGCGGTGCGCGAGCTCTTCGACCTGGGCTTCGACGAGGCCGCGCTGGACGCGATCGGCGTGCCCACGCGCGAATGGGCGCTGGTGGGCCGCAACGGCAGCGAGATCTACGCCGAGCCGCGCGGGCGCCAGGCCGGCTACCGCTGGCCGCAGTACTCGGTGCACCGCGGGCAGTTGCAGATGATGCTGCTGCGCGCGGTGCAGCAGCGCCTGGGCGAGGCGGCGGTGCTGACCGGCCACCGCGTCACCGGCTACCGGCAGGCCGCCGACGGCGTCACCGCGCTGGTGGAGACGCGCGCCGGCGAGCGGCTCGAGTTCGACGGCGCGCTGCTGGTGGCCGCCGACGGCCTGCACTCGGCGGTACGGGCGCAGATGCACCCGCAGCAGCCGCCCATCCACTGGGGCGGCGCCCTCCTGTGGCGCGGCGTCACGCCGGGCGTGCCGGTGCGCAGCGGCGCCTCCTTCGTCGGCCTGGGCACGGCGCGCCACCGCGTGGTCACCTACCCGATCTCGCGCCCGGACCCGGCCACCGGCCTGGCGACGATCAACTGGATCGCCGAGATCACGGTCGACCACCGCGAGGGCTGGACGCGCGGCGACTGGAACCGGCGCGTGGCCGTCGAAGACATCGTCGGCCACTTCGAGGGCTGGGACTACGGCTGGATCGACGTGCCGGCAATGCTGCGCGGCGCGGCCGAGATCTTCGAGTACCCGATGATCGACCGCGACCCGGTGCCCACCTGGGTCGACGGCCGGGTGGCGCTGCTGGGCGACGCGGCGCACGTGATGTACCCCACCGGCTCCAACGGCGCGACACAGGCCATCGTCGACGCGCGCGTGCTCGGCGCCTGCCTGGTGGGGCGCGGCCTGGGCCCGCAGGCGCTGCAGGCCTACGACGCGCGCTTGTGCGCCCCCGTCTCGGCCCTGGTGCTGCGCAACCGCGGCGCCGGGCCCTTCGGCCTGCTGAACCTGGTGGACGAGCGCTGCGGCGGCGTCTTCGACGACATCGACACCGTCATCCCGCCGGCCGAGCGCGAGGCCTTCATGGCCGCCTACAAGAAGGCCGCGGGGCTGGCCATCGAGGCCCTGAATGCGGCGCCGGCGACGATTGCGGCCGGGGCGCGGGTCAGCGCAGCGTGAGCGTCCCGGCGACCGCCCCGCCTTGCCGATGCGCTCATCGATGCATTCGCCCCCCCGCCCACGCCGGGGAACCCTCGGGCGCCCGGACAATCGCAGCCCATGAGATTCGAAGCCGTGCTTTTCGACTGCGACGGAGTGCTGGTGGACTCCGAGCCCATCGTCAACCGCGTCCTGCGTGACATGCTCGCCGAGCGCGGCTGGCAGCTCAGCCAGGCCGAGTGCATGCGCATCTTCGTCGGCAAGACGGTGAAGGACGAACGGGCCCTCATCGAGCGCGAGACCGGCCAGCCGCTGACCGAGGAGTGGCTGGCAGCCTTCCGGGCGCAGCGCAATGCGGCGCTGGCGCAGGAACTGTGCGTCGTGCCTGGCGCGCCGGCGGCCGTGCACGCGGTGCACGAACGGCTGGACGCGCGCATCGCCTGCGCCTCCGGCGCCGACCGCCCCAAGCTGGAACTGCAGTTGCGCAAGGTCGGGCTGTACCGCTACTTCGACGGCCGCATCTTCAGCGGCCACGAGATGCCGCGGTCCAAGCCGCACCCGGACGTCTACCTGGCCGCAGCCGCCGCGCTGGCTGCCGCGCCGCAGCGCTGCGCCGTGGTGGAGGACACGCTGACCGGTGCGGCCGCCGGCCTGGCGGCCGGGGCCACCGTGTTCGCCTATGTGCCGCAAGGCGATGCCGAGGCGTTTCACCGCGCCGGCGTGGCGGCGGTGTTCTCGGACATGGCCCTGCTGCCCTCGCTGCTGGCCTGAGAGGCAGAGAGTCTCCCCATCCCCCATCCCCGCCCTGCGCGCCCCAGGGCCCGGGCCGGCAAGCCGGCCGTTCCGCCAGGCCGCTCGACCGTGCCCTCGACCCGACGGTGATGGCGCATTCCGATAGTCACTTGGCGCAAGACGATGGTGCCGCTCGAGGCTGCGCCGCCTAGAGTGACGGTTTCGCAACAGGCCATTGCCCATGACATCCACCGTCTTCATCACCGGCTGCTCGAGCGGCATCGGCCGGGCCACCGCGCAGCTCTTCCAGGCCCGGGGCTGGAACGTCGTCGCGACGATGCGCTCGCCATCCCAGGAGAACGGGCTCGCCCAACTCGAGCGCGTGCTCGTCACCCGCCTGGACGTGCAGGACGAGGATTCGATCCAGGCGGCGGTGGGCGCGGCGCTGACGCGCTTCGGCCGTATCGACGTGCTGGTGAACAACGCCGGCTATGGCGCCTACGGCCCGCTGGAGGCCACGCCGATGCGCAAGGTGCGGCGCCAGTTCGACGTCAACGTTCACGGCCTGATCGCCACGACCCAGGCGGTATTGCCGCACCTGCGGCGCCAGCGCAGCGGCGTCATCGTCAACATCTCGTCGATCGGCGGCCGGCTGACCTTTCCGCTGGGCAC
This sequence comes from Rubrivivax sp., assembly GCA_027491255.1. Classification (GTDB taxonomy): domain Bacteria; phylum Pseudomonadota; class Gammaproteobacteria; order Burkholderiales; family Burkholderiaceae_C; genus Rubrivivax. Next base: position 7,222 of record JAIXWM010000019.1, read on the forward strand.
GCTGTACCACGGCACGAAGTTCGCCGTCGAGGGCCTGTCCGAGGCCCTGCACTACGAGCTGCTGCCGCTGGGCGTGCAGGTCAAGCTCATCGAGCCCGGCATGGTGAAGACGGATTTCGCCGGCCGCTCCTTCGACTTCAGCAACGACCCGGCGCTCGCCGAGTACCAGCCCGTGGTGCAGGCCCTGCTCGGGGCGCTCGGGCCGATGGCCGCCGCGGCGTCCGAGCCCACGACCGTGGCGGAGGTCATCTTCGAGGCTGCCACCGATGGCCGCGACCGGCTGCGCTACGAGGCCGGCGCGGATGCGCAGCACCTGCTCGCGACACGCCGGGCCGCTGACGACGCGACCTTCCTCGGCGCGATACGCTCGCAATTCGGCATCGCGCGGGCACCGGCCGCCGCATCCGCCGGCTGAATCCGCCCTGCCCGGAAGCATGAACACCGCCATCAGCTACGCGCTCGACACCACCTGGCGCCCCTTGCTGAAAGACCTGGGGGTGGCGCCAGGCCCGGTCCTGCGCCGCGCCGGGCTGCCCGAGGACCTGTTGGCGCGGCCAGCGGCGCGGCTCGAGGCGGGTGACTTCCACCGCTTCTGGCAGGGGCTCGAGGCCGAGCTTGGCGACCCGCTGCTGCCGCTTCGCCTGTGCCAGGCCATCCGCACCGAGACCTTCTCGCCGCCCTTGTTCGCGGCCTTGTGCAGCCCGAACTTCCTCGCCGCGGTGCAGCGCATCGCGCGCTACAAGGCGCTCGTGGCGCCCATGCGGCTGTCCGTGCAGGAACCAGGCCCGCACGTGGCGCTGCGCCTGGCATGGCTGGACGAGGTGCCACGCCCGCCGGCCTCGCTCATCGTCACCGAACTGCTGTTCTTCGTGGCCTTGGCTCGCCTGGGGACCCGCGAGGACATCCGCCCCTGGAGCGTGCAAACAGCCGAGCCCCCGCGCGAAGCGCAGGCCTACGAGGACTTCCTCGGGGTGCGCATCGGGCGCGGGCCGGCGCACGAGATCCTGTTCGACCGCCAGGACGTGCTGCGGCCCTTCCTGACCTCCAACGAGTCGATGTGGGCGGCGTTCGAGCCCGAGTTGCGAACCCGCCTGGCCGAGCTGCAGGCCTCGGTCACGGTCGGTGCGCGCGTGCGCGCGGGCCTGCTCGAGGCGCTGCCCGGCGGGCTGGCCACGATGGACGCGGTGGCACGCAAGCTGGCCATGAGCCGACGCACGCTGCAGCGTCAGCTCGAGGCCGAGGGCCTGACCTACAGCCGGGTGCTGCAGGAGACGCGCCAGGCGCTGGCGCGCCACTACCTGGAGAAGACCACGCTGCCCGCCGCCGAGATCGCCTTCCTCATCGGGTTCGAGGAGCCGAACTCCTTCTATCGCGCGTTCCGCGACTGGACCGGCCAGACGCCCGAGAGCCTGCGCCGGCAGGCGCGATCACCGTTGCAAACGCACCCATGAACCAGCGCACGACGCCCTCACACGCATCACGCCCCACCGCAGGCCACCCCGCATGAACACGACCGACGCCACGCTGCCCTTGCTCCAGGCCATGCAGGTCTACTTCCAGGGCGAGAAGATCGAGGCCCTCGTCTTCATCCTTCCCGGTGGGCTGCTGAGCCTGGTCTTCGGCATCTGGCTGCTCACCGACCACCCCGACACCTTCGCTCGCGGCGTGGCGATCCCCTGTCTGGCCATGGGCCTGCTGATGACGACCGTGGGCGCCGTGGTGGGCTACCGCGCGCCGGCGCAGGCGGCGCAACTGCAGGCCGCGCTGCAGACCGCCCCGCAGGCCACGCAGGCCGCCGAGGTCCGGCGCATGGACAAGGTCAACAACGCCTGGAAGTACTACCTGGCCCTGTGGGCTGCCTTCGGGGTGGCGGGGCTGGTGCTGCGCTTCGCGCCCGCTTCGGACCTCGCGCAGGGTCTGGGCATCGCGCTCGTCTTCTACGCCGGCGTGGGCATGCTGGTGGACGGCTTCGCCGAGCGCAGGACGCGCCCTTACGTCAGCGTGCTGGCGGTGCCGCTGGCGTCGCGCTGACGCGGGCGGCGCTCTTCGGGGCCGCTGGCGGAGGCCTCGTCCGGCGGGCCGTGGTCACCACGACCTATCATCATGCGCGCTCCATCCAGAAGCCCCTCCCGATGCCCCAGCAGCAGCCCCCCCGCACCGAAGACACCGACATCGCCGTCGTCGGTGGCGGCTCGGCAGGCGTGGCCGCGGCGGTGGCGGCGGCGCGCTGCGGGGCGCGGGTGCTGCTGCTGGAGCGCTATGGCTTCCTCGGCGGCGCGGCGACGCAGTCGCTGGTGCTGACCTACGATGGTTTCCTGTACCGGCGACCGCAACCCGAATGGGCGGTGGGCGGCATCGGGCGCGACTTCCTCGGACGCCTGTCGCGGCTGGGCGGGGCCGTCGATCCGGGCCTGTCACCCAACGGCAACTGGGTCATCCCGTTCGCGCCCGAGGCCTCGAAGCGGGCACTGGACCTGATGCTGCGGGAGGCCGGCGTCGTGTGCCGGCTGCACGCCCTGGTGACCGGCGCGCGCCTGCGTGGCGGGCGCATCCAGCGCCTGGTCGCGCACGACCATGCCGGCGCCTTCGAGGTGCGGGCCCGCGCCTATGTCGACGCCAGCGGCGAGGCCGACCTCGCCGCCGTCGTCGGCGTGCCGATGCTGCACGCCGACGGCCCGCGTTACGCGGCCTCGCTGTGCGCACGCATCGGCGGCGTGCCCGCGGCACTGCGGGTCGACCGCGAGATGCTCGGCGCGGTGGCGCGCGAGGCGCTGGCGCAGCAGCCCGGTGCGGCGCTGCGTGCGCACGGCGGCTTTGTGCTGCGCATCCCCGGCAGCGACGACCTGTGGTGGATGGGCATCGACGTCGTCACCGACGGTCTGGACTCCGCCAGTCTGAGCGAGGCCGAGCAGCGCGGGCGCGAGGCCGCCTGGCTGTTCGTCCAGACGCTGCGCGGGCACCCGGGCTTCGAACGCGCGCACCTGGTGGCCACCGGGCCGCAACTGGGCATCCGCGAGACGCGCCACCCGCAGGCCCGGCACATGATCAGCGAGGCCGACGCGCTGGCCGGCCGACGCTCTGCCACGGGCGTCGCCCGCGCGGCCTGGAACGTCGAGCGCCACGACGTCCCCGGCCACGCCCGCATCGCCGCCATCGGCGGCGAAGGCTGGTTCGACATCCCGCTGGACGCGCTGCGCGCCGAAGGCGTGGACAACCTCTGGCTGGCCGGGCGCACCGTCGGCGCCGACCGCGGCGCCTACGGCTCGCTGCGGGTGATGGGCACGGCCTTCGCTTCGGGGCACGCGGCGGGTGTGGCGGCGGCACTGGCGCTGCAGGGGCGGCGAGCCACCGAGGTCGATGCCGAGGCCGTGCGCGAGCGGCTGCGCCTGCAGGGCGCCATCGTCTGACCGCCCCGGCGGGCTCTGGCCGGCAGGCGCTGCGGGCCTCGCCAGGCGACGGAGCGCCTGCCAGGCTGCTCAGGGTGACAAACCTGGGCCGGACGCCGCACCCGGGTGATCCAGGCCGCGGCGCGCGCCTCGCCCGGACCGGTACTTGACACCCAGGTCAGCGTGGCGGCACAGGCAAGGAGGCGACAGCGGCAGCGTCGGCGCGCGGGGCCCGGGCCAGCAGCCACAAGGCCACAGCCATCAGGTAGTGCAGCAACTGCACACGCGTGAACAGGCCCAGCAGTTGCTGCTCGGGCGCAGCCATCAGCAGCGTGGCGGCAAAGGCAGCCAGCAGGCAGGCCAGCCCGGCCCCGCCAACGACCCGGTGCGCGCCGGCGCGCTTGAAGAAGACCGCGTGGCCGATCCAGACGCAGCTCAGCAGCGGCGCCACCCGGGCCCAGACCTTCACGCCCAGCACCACTGCGGCCACGCCGGCGCCGGCCACCACGAAGACCAGCCACCACGCGCCGGCCAGCCGGGTGGCCAGCGGGCTGTCGGGCTGGTGCAGGCTGAAGGCCAGCAGGGGGAAGCCGCCCACCGCCGCCACGAGCGAGGCGAACTGGTGCGCCCCCCGCACCGCCTCGTTGAACGGCGCCCAGGTCGAGAAACGCAGCACCCCGAGGACGGCGGCCAGCCCGATCAGCACCGCAGCGATGCCGATGCCGGGGCGCGATCGCGCGCCGCCCAGACAGCGCGCGGCAATCCCGGCGCACACCAGCGCCAGCACCAGGTCCGACAGCGCGTCGGCGGTCATCGGCGGCACTCGCCCCGCACGCGTCTGCGGGGAATGGGCGTGGCCCTCACGCGGTGCCGCCCAGGGCCAGGGCGGGCGCCGTGAGAGCCCAGAGCAGCGCGGGCGCGCAAGCCCAGCGCGCCACCTCCAGCCCGCGGCCCCAGCGCTGGCCCTCCATCAAGGCCGCCGGTGCCGCCAGCGCGGCCACCATCCACACGGCGGCCAGCGCTCCTTGCCATGCGCTCCACTGCTTGAAGGCGTAGAGGAACAGGCACACCAGCACCACGTTCAGCGCATGCTGCAGCAACACGTAGGTGCGCGTCCCGCGGGACACCGGCACCTCGTAGCGCTCGAACCCGGCCGCCGCGAAGGCGCCCGGCAGGTGACCGGACCAGCCGGACGGCGGAGCGAACAGGCACTCGAGCCGAGCCGACAGGCCGCGCGCGGCCTTCAGGTCGTGCCAGATGGCCACGTAGTGGTGCCAGTTGCCCCACAGCGGATTCACGCTGCGCAGCGGCGTGCGCACGCCGTAGGTGATGGGCTCGTCGCGCTCGTCGGCGTAGGTGCCGAACAGGCGGTCCCAGACGATCAGGATGCCGCCGTAGTTGCGGTCGATGCAGTAGTCGTCCTGGCCGTGGTGCACGCGGTGGTTGCTCGGGCTGACGAAGATACGGTCGAACCAGCCGAGGCGGCCGATGAGCTCGGTATGCACCCAGTACTGATAGAGCAGGTCGATCAGCGCCACCGCGACGAACAGCGCCGGCGGCACGCCGAGCACGGCCATCGGCAGGTAGAACATCCAGTCGAAGACGAAGGTCGTCGACGACTGCCGCAAGGCCGTGGAGAGGTTGAAGTACTCGCTGTTGTGGTGCGTGATGTGGCCGGCCCACATGATGCGCACTTCGTGGTTGGCGCGGTGCTTCCAGTAGTAGAAGAAGTCGTACAGCAGCAGCGCCGCCAGCCATGACAGCGGGTTGGACAGGTCCCAGGACGCCACGGCGAATTGCTGGAACACCAGCACATAGATGCCCAGCGTCAGCAACCGCGGGAAGGCCCCGGCGATGCGGCTGAGAATGCCGATCTGCATGCTGCCGATCGCGTCGGCGAAGTCGTAGATGCGGCGCGGGCGACCGCCCACGCCGGCCACCCGGTTGCCGTGACGGTGCCAGGCCCACGCGAACTCCAGCACGATCGTGAGCATGAACAGGGGGATGGCGTAGATGATGGGGTTCATGGTGAGGTCCCGATCATCGACCCCGCAGCCGCCGACGGCACCCGGGCTTACCCGGGTTCGCGGGCGTTGCCACCCCCTGGGCATCGGTTGAGGGCGCACTGCCCGCGCCGATAATTCGTGCGTTTCGCCCTTCACACCATGCCCGCCGTCCGTCCTCCCGCCGTCGCCGGCAGCTTCTACCCCGCCGAGCCGGCCGCGCTGCGGGCCGCGCTCGAGCGGCACCTGGGTCCGGCCCGCGTCGACGCGGCGGGCGCCGGCGCACCCCCCAAGATCCTGGTCGTGCCGCATGCCGGCTATGTCTATTCCGGCGCCACGGCGGCGCGCGGCTATGCGCTGCTGGGCCCCGTGGCGGCACGGATCCGGCGCGTGGTGCTGTTCGGTCCGGTGCACCGGGTGGCGGTGCGCGGGCTCGCGGCACCCAGCGCCGCCACGGTCGCCCATGCCACGCCGCTGGGCGCGGTGCGCATCGACCACGAAGGCATGGCGCCGCTGCGCGCGCTGCCTCAGGTGGTCTTCGACGATGCGCCGCACGCGCCCGAGTACTCGCTCGAAGTGCAACTGCCCTTCCTGCAGGCGATGCTGGGCGAAGGCTTCGCGCTCATCCCGCTGGCCGTGGGCGACGCCAGCCCCGACGAGGTCGCGGGCGTGATGGACGCGCTGTGGGGCGGGGACGAGACCCTGTTCGTCATCAGCACCGACCTGTCGCACTTCCACGCCTACGACGACGCGACGCGGATCGACCGCGCCACCGCCGACCGTGTGCTGCAACGCGCCACCGACATCCACCCGCGCGAGGCCTGCGGCGCGCGCGGCCTCAACGGCGCGCTGCTGTCGGCGCGGCGCCGCGGTCTGCAGCCGGCGCTGGTGGGCTTGTGCAACTCCGGCGACACCGCGGGCCCGAAGGACCGCGTCGTCGGTTATGGCGCCTTCGCCATCCCCGCGGTGCCGGGGCCGGCGGGCGGGCGGACGGCGGCTGACGGCCAGGCTGCGGTGGAAGGCAACGAGGGCGCCAGCCTGGGCGCGGCACTGCTGCTGCGCGCACGCAACGCCATCGCGCAGCGTCTGAGCCTGCCCGCGCTGGCCGAGCCCCCGCACCCGGGCCTGACGCAGCGCGGCTCGACCTTCGTGACGTTGCACGATGCGCAGCACCGCCTGCGCGGCTGCATCGGACGGCTGGAGGCCGTCACCACGCTCGACACCGACGTGCGCCACAACGCGGTGCAGGCGGCCTTCGCCGACCCGCGCTTCCGCCCGGTGCGGCACGAGGAATGGGCCGGGCTGCGGCTCGAGGTCTCGGTGCTGTCGCCATCCGAGCCCCTGCCCGGCGCACCCACGCAGGCGCTGGCGCTGCAGGGCGTCGAGCCCGGCACGCACGGCCTGATCCTCGAGTGGCGCGGCCACCGCGCGACCTTCCTGCCCCAGGTGTGGGAGCAATTGCCGCAGCCCGAGGCCTTCATGGCCGCGCTCAAGCGCAAGGCCGGTCTGGCGCCCGACTTCTGGGCTGCCGACGTCAGACTCTGGCGCTACCGTGTGAGCAAGCACGATGGCGGTCCGATCGCGACCCTGGCGGCCGCCACCGCCGCGCCGGCGGCGCAGCCAGCGGCCGCGGCCTCGCTGCAGCAGGCTGGCGCGGCGCCGACCCAATTCTTCGGCTCGGTGCTCGACGGTGGCTTTTCGTACATGCGGGCACCGCAGACGCCGCAATGAGGCGCGCCAGCCGGTCGCCGGACAGCGGTTCCCCTTGAACGCCTCGCCCGCCCGACGAATGCCGGCCCGGCGGCGCTGGCTGGCGCAGGTATTGGCCGGCTCGGCCACCTGCGTCGGTGCGCCGGGGTGGCTGCGGCAGGCGCGCGGCGCCGACACGGCACGCTTCGCGCTCGGGGTGGCCTCGGGCTGCCCACGGCCCGACAGCGTGGTGCTGTGGACGCGCCTGACCGGCCCCGACCTGCCGCCACAGGTGGACGTGACCTGGGAGCTCGCGCACGACGAAGCCTTCAGCCGGATCGCCGCGGGCGGCGTCGAGCGCGCCGAAGTGGCCTGGGCCCACAGCGTGCACGCCGAGCCGGCGGGCCTGGAGCCCGGGCGCTCCTTCTGGTTCCGCTTCACGGCGCTGGGGCAGCGCGGCGCCCCCGGGCGCACGCGCACCGCGCCAGCCGCGGGGGCCCGCGCCACGCTGCGCTTCGCGATCGCCAGTTGCCAGCGCTGGGAGCACGGGCACTGGGCGGCCTGGGCCGACGTCGCCGCCTTCGCGCCCGACCTCGTGCTCTTCCTGGGCGACTACATCTACGAGTACCCGTCGATGCCGGGCGCGGCGGTGCGCAGCATCGCCGGTGGGCTGGTCACAACGCTGGAGGGCTACCGCGAGCGCTACGCGCAGTACAAGTCCGACCCGCTGCTGCAGGCGGCGCACGCGGCCGCCCCCTGGCTGGTGGCCTGGGACGACCATGAAGTCGAGAACGACCACGCCGGCCTGCTGGGGGGGCTGCCCTTCACCGACTTCGCCGCGCAGCGCGCCGCCGCCTACCAGGCCTGGTGGGAGCACCAGCCCCTGCCGCTGGCGATGCGTCCGCGCGACGGCGGGCTGCCGATGCACCTGCGCCTGGACTGGGGACGGCTGGCGCGCATCCAGCTGGTGGACAACCGCCAGCACCGCGACCCGCAGGCCTGCCCGCGGCCAGGGCGGCTGTTCGGCTCGGGATCGGTCGTCGTCGACGACTGCGCCGAGCTGCGCGATGCGCGGCGCACCCTGCTGGGCAGCGCACAGGAGCAGTGGCTGGCCGAAGGCTGGAGCCTGGAGCGGCCCTGGAACCTGCTTGCGCAACAGACGCTGATGGCACCGCACCGCACGCGCAACCGCGCCGGCCAGATCGTCGCCTGGACCGACGGCTGGGACGGCTATCCGGCGGCGCGCCAGCGCCTGCTGGGCACGGCCGCGGCACGGCGGGTGCCGGGGCTGGTGGTGCTGGGTGGCGACGTGCACGCGCACTACGTGGCCCACCTGAACGCCGACCCCGAGGACGCACGCAGCCCGGTGGCCGGCGTCGAGTTCTGCGGCACCTCGATCTCGAGCCGCGGCCCGGCGCCGGCGCGCGTGGAGGCCGTGCTGTCCCACAACCCCCACCTGCTGCACGGCGACGGACGGCACCGCGGCAGCATGCTGTTCACACTCGACGAGCGCCGGCTGCAGGCGGACCTGCGGGCCGTCGAGCAGCCGGCCGACCCGGCCAGCACGGTGCGCAGCAGCGCGCGCTTCACGGTCGAGGCCGGGCGGGCGCGGGTGGAGCGCGGGTAAGGACGCGAGTACAGGGGTCGGGCGCAGGGGAGAACACGCAGGCCTTGGCGATCATCCCCTCACCGTCAACGCCCCGCCACAAGGGGCGCGAAGGGAGGGGCCGTGCAGGTCGCCACCGCGGTTTTCGGGGGGCTGTCGGTGGCGCCCTCGGCCGCGCACGCGCGCAGACCCGATGGCCTACCCGCCCGGCAGCCCGCGCCTGTACTGGACCGCCTCGGCGACGTGGGTCACGCCGATCGCGCTGGATGCGTCGAGGTCGGCGATCGTGCGCGCGACCTTGACCACGCGGTGCAGCGCCCGTCCTGACCAGGACAGGCGCTCGGCGGCCTTCAGCAGAAAAGCTTGCGCGGCGGGTTCAAGCTCGGCCTGCGCGGCCAGCACACCGGCGTCGAGCGCGCCATTGGGCCCGCCCTGGCGCGCCTGCTGGCGCTGCCGCGCCCCGAGCACGCGCTCGCGCACGGCCGCCGAGGCCTCGCCCTCGGCGGCGGCGAGCAGTTCCGCGGGCTTGAGCGCGGGCACCTCGACGACGAGGTCGACGCGGTCGAGCAGCGGGCCGGAGATCCGCCCCTGGTAGCGCGCCACGGCGTCGGGCGTGCAACGGCAGGCGCGGCCGGTGGCGGCAAAGGCCCCGAGCCAGCCGCAGGGGCAAGGGTTCATGGCCGCAACGAGCTGGAACCGCGCCGGAAAGTGCGCCTGCCGTGCGGCGCGCGAAATCGTGATGCGCCCGGTCTCGAGCGGTTCGCGCAGGGCCTCGAGCGCGCTGCGCGGGAACTCCGGCAGTTCGTCGAGGAAGAGCACCCCGCCGTGCGCGAGCGAGATCTCCCCGGGCCGCGGCGGCGAGCCGCCACCCACCAGGGCCACGGCGCTGGCCGAGTGATGCGGCGCGCGCACCGGACGGCAGCCGAAGGCCGGGCCGTCGGCCGCCGCGCGCGCCAGTCCGCCGACGGCCGCGCTCTCCAGGGCCTCCTGTTCGCTCAGCGCCGGCAAAAGTGTGGGCAGACGCTGCGCCAGCATCGACTTGCCGGTGCCTGGCGGGCCCACGAGCAGCAGGCTGTGCTGCCCGGCGGCGGCGATCTCGAGGGCGCGACGAGCGCCTGCCTGGCCCCGTACCTCGCGCAGATCGGGGGCCAAGGCCGAGACGGCCGGCCCGACCGGCGGGCGGGCCCGAGGCAGAGCCTGCCACCATGCACCATCTTGGATCAAATCGCTGGACTCAGCGGCTGGATTCGCTCCAACCTGGTGCAGATTTGCCGGTTCCTGTGCAGACGCCGCCTCGGCCAGCAGCGCCTGCACCACCTCGAGCAGGTGGGCAGCGGCACGCACGTCCAGCCCGGGCACCCGCGCCGCCTCGGCCGCGCTGTCGCCTGGCAGCACCAGCGCGCGCGTGTGTCCCTCGCGCCGCGCCGCCAGTGCCAGCGCGAGCGCGCCGCGCACCGGCCGAAGCGCCCCGGCCAGCGACAACTCGCCCGCGAACTCCAGGCCCTCCAGGCGCCGCGCGTCGACGATGCCCGAGGCCGCCAGGATGCCCAGCGCGATCGGCAGGTCGAAACGCCCGGATTCCTTGGGCAGGTCGGCCGGTGCGAGGCTCACGGTCACGCGCTTGTTGTGCGGAAAGGCGAAGCCGCTCTCGGCCAGCGCGGCGCGCACGCGCTCGCGCGATTCGCGCACCTCGGTGTCCACCAGACCCACGAGCGTGAAACTCGGCAGGCCGTTGGCCAGGTGCACCTCCACCCGCACCGCGGGTGCGTCCAGCCCATCCAGGGCGCGGCTCATCACGAGAGACAGCGTCATCGTGGTCTTCCAGTGGTCACTCGACCGATTCTGGGCACGTCGGCGGCTATCGCGGCACGCCCTTGGGGGCAACCGGATGGGGTCCCCCGTTCGGGGGAGGTCGGGCACCGCTGGCACGAAAGGTGCAGGTGTAGTCAAACCTCCTTTCCCCATCCCCTCACGGAGAAACCTATGAAGATGGTGACCGCGATCGTCAAGCCCTTCAAGCTCGACGAAGTGCGTGAAGCCTTGAGCGCCATCGGCGTGCAGGGCATCACGGTGACCGAAGTCAAGGGCTTCGGTCGACAGAAAGGCCACACCGAGCTGTACCGCGGCGCGGAGTACGTGGTCGATTTCCTGCCCAAGGTCAAGATCGAAGCCGCCGTCTCCGACGAACTCGTCGAGCGCGTGATCGAGGCCATCGAGGGCTCGGCCCGCACCGGCAAGATCGGGGACGGCAAGATCTTCGTCTCCGCACTCGAGCAGGTCGTGCGCATCCGCACCGGCGAAACCGGCAAGGACGCCCTCTGAAACCCAACCCCCGACGGATCGAGAGCAGACCATGATCAAGAAATTCCTAGCCACGCTTGCCCTCGGCCTCGCGGCCCTGGGCTTCTCGGGGGCGGTGCTCGCGCAGGCGGCACCCGCGCCCACCCCGGCGGCGGCCCCCGCAGCCTCGGCGCCTGCCGAGGCGGCGAGCGGCACGGCCGCTGCCGCCGCCCCCGCCGCCCCGGCATCGGCCGCCGCAGCCCCCGCGCCCACGCCGAACAAGGGCGACACCGCCTTCATGACGATGTCGACCATGCTCGTCATCCTGATGACCATCCCGGGCCTGGCCTTGTTCTACGGCGGCCTGGTCCGCAGCAAGAACATGCTGTCGGTGCTGATGCAGGTGATGGTCATCTTCTCGCTGATATCGGTCTTGTGGGTGATCTACGGCTACTCGGCGGCCTTCACCGCGGGCAACCCCTTCTTCGGCACACTCGACAAACTGTTCCTGAAGGGGGTGACGCCGGAGTCGGTGGCCGCCACGTTCAGCAAGGGCGTGGTGATCCCGGAGCTGAGCTTCATCGCCTTCCAGGGCACCTTCGCCGCCATCACGACGGCCCTGATCGTCGGCGCCTTCGCCGAGCGCATGAAGTTCTCGGCCGTGCTGCTGTTCTCGGTGCTGTGGTTCACCTTCAGCTACCTGCCGATCGCGCACATGGTCTGGTATTGGGACGGCCCTGACGCGATCACCGACGCGAAGTCGCTCGAAGCCGTGACGGCCAACGCCGGCTTCATGTGGGCCAAGGGCGCGCTGGACTTCGCCGGCGGCACCGTGGTGCACATCAATGCCGCGGTCGCCGGCCTGGTGGGCGCCTACATGGTGGGCAAGCGCGTGGGCTACGGTCGGGAGCCGATGGCGCCGCACAACCTGCCGTTCACGATGATCGGCGCGGCCCTGCTGTGGGTGGGCTGGTTCGGCTTCAACGCCGGCTCCAACCTCGAAGCCAACGGCATCGCGGCACTGGCCTTCATCAACACCGTCGTGGCCACGGCCGGCGCGGTGCTGAGCTGGTGCGCGGCCGAAGCCTTGAGCAAGGGCAAGGCCTCGATGCTGGGCGCGGCCTCGGGTGCCGTGGCGGGCCTGGTGGCCGTCACCCCCGCCGCGGGTTTCGTCGGCGTCGGCGGCGCGCTCGTGATCGGCCTGCTGGCCGGCGCGATCTGCCTGTGGGGCGTCTCGGGCCTGAAGCGCATGCTCGGCGCCGACGACTCGCTGGACGTGTTCGGCGTGCACGGCGTGGGCGGCATCCTGGGCGCCATCCTGACGGGCGTGTTCGCCGCGCCCAGCCTGGGCGGCACCGGGATCTGCGACTACGTGGCCAACACCTGCGGCGGCTTCGGCGGGATCGGCTCCCAGGTATGGATCCAGCTCCAGGGCGTGATCTACACCGTGATCATCTCGGCCGTCGTGGCTGCCGTCGCCTTCAAGATCGTCGACCTCGTCATCGGCCTGCGCGTGAGCGAGGAAGAGGAGCGCGAGGGCCTGGACATCTCCTCGCACGGCGAGACGGCCTACAACAAGTGACACCCCTGGCGCGGCCCGTCGCGGGCTGCGCCGGCTTCTTTGAACGGGGCGGCCTGCGGGCCGCCCCGTGCGTTTTCGAGAACACCGGTCCGCCGGTCTTGCGAGCCCACAAGCCCGCGGACCGGGCGGTGCCTAGAATCGGGTCATGGTCCCACATCTCATCACCGCCCTCACCGGCCCGATCAACGAGCTCGAGCAGCGCATCCTGGAGTCGATGCCGGCGATCGAGCGCTGGTTCAGGCTCGAGTGGATGGAGCACACGCCCACGTTCTACAGCTCGGTGGACGTCCGCAACGCCGGCTTCAAGCTCGCGCCGGTGGACACCAACCTGTTCCCGGGGGGATTCAACAACCTCACGCCCGAGATGCTGCCGCTGGCGGTGCAGGCGGCGATGGCTGCCATCGAGAAGATCTGCCCCGAGGCGAAGAACCTGCTGCTGATCCCCGAGAAGCACACGCGCAACACCTTCTACCTGACGAACGTGAAGCGCCTGGTGCAGATCTTCCACCAGGCCGGCCTGAACGTGCGCCTGGGCACGCTGGACCCCGAAGTCAAGGCCCCGACGACGCTCGCTCTGGCCGACGGCAGCGAGCTCGTCGTCGAGCCGCTGGTGCGCCACCGCGGGCGCCTGGGCCTGAAGGACTTCGACCCCTGCACCATCCTGCTCAACAACGACCTCTCCGCAGGCATACCGCAGGTGCTGCAACACCTGCACGAGCAGTACCTGCTGCCCCCGCTGCACGCCGGCTGGGCGGTGCGGCGCAAGAGCAACCACTTCCAGCACTACGAGGAAGTGGCCAAGAAGTTCGCCAAGCTGCTGGGCATGGACCCTTGGCTGATCAACCCGCTGTTCGGTCGCTGCGGCGAGGTCGACTTCGAGCAGGCCACGGGCCTGGAGTGCGTGCAGACCAACGTCGACACGCTGCTGTCCAAGGTGCGGCGCAAGTACAAGGAATACGGCATCACCGAAAAGCCCTTCGCCGTCGTCAAGGCCGACAGCGGCACCTACGGCATGGGCATCATGATGGTCAAGGACGCCAAGGAACTGGCCGAGATCAGCCGCCGCACGCGCAACAAGATGAGCGTGATCAAGGACGGCCAGGAAGTGCACGAGGTCATCATCCAGGAAGGGGTGCCGACCTACGAGCGCATCAACGACGCCGTGGCCGAGCCGGTGGTCTACATGATCGACCGCTACGTCGTGGGCGGCTTCTACCGCGTGCACGCCGAGCGCGGCATCGACGAGAACCTCAACGCCCCCGGCTCGAGCTTCGTGCCGCTGGCCTTCGACCACAGCCAGCAGCTGCCGCGCCCGGGCGAGAAGCCCGGCGCGAGCGCGCCCAACCGCTTCTACATGTACGGCGTGATCGGTCGCCTCGCCATGCTCGCGGCCAGTTACGAGCTCGAGGCCACCGACCCCGATGCCGAGGTCTACGACTAGTCGCGGTCCTGGCGGGAGCGCCTGCGCTCCCGTTCGACGCGAAGCTTGGTGACGAGGATCACGATCGACAGCGCGAGCGTGACCACGTTCGAGATGATGATCGGCCAGGAGCCGAGGTTCAGCCCGAAGACCAGCCACAGCGCCACGCCAGCCGTGAACGCGCTGTACATGCCCAGGGAGACGCCGCTGACGTCGCGCGTGCGCAGCGTCAGCAGTGCCTGCGGCAGGAAGGACGCGGTCGTGAGCGTCGCTGCGGCAAAGCCGATCCAGTCGTGCCAGGCGGGAAGTTCGGTCATGGGGTGAGCGGGCGATCGGTGAAGCGGTGACCCGGTGAAGCCGGGCAAAGATGGTCGCGGGCGGCGGGGGTCTCTTCAGCGCGCAGGCGCGCCGCGCAAGGCCCACTGCACCAGCGCGTCGAGCGCCGGGCGCGCGGCCCCGGCGCCGGGATGGTGGACGATGGCGACGAAGACCAGGCGCCGGCCGTCGTCGGCGAGCACGTAGCCTGCCAGGCCCGCGACGTCGCGCAGCGAGCCGGTCTTCAGGTGCGCGCGCCCGGCGCTGGCGCGCGAGCGCCGCATCGTGCCGTCCAGGCCGTTGACGGGCAGCGAGCTCAGCAGTTCCGGCATCACCGGGCTGGACCAGGCGTGCTGCAACAGGTGCGCGAGCCACTGCGCGCTCACGCGCGCCTGGCGCGACAGACCTGAACCGTTGTCGATGACGAACTCGCCCGGGCCGGGCTCGCCGATGCGCTCGGCCACCCAGCGCCGCAGCGTCTGGCGCGCGGCCTCGGCACTGGCCGGCTGGCTGGGTTCGCGCAGCAGCGCCAGCGTCAGGAACAACTGCTGCGCCATGACGTTGTTGCTGAACTTGTTGATGTCGCGCACGACCTCGGCCAGCGGCGGCGAGCGCAGCTCGAAGCTCGGCTTCAGCCCGGCGGGCATGCGCCCGTCGCGCACCCGGCCCTGCAGCCGGCCGCCCAGCTCGCGCCACAGGGCCGCCACCAGCCGGGCCCCGTAGCCGGCCGGGTCGGGGTCGGCCAGCGGCCAGGCGAGTTCGCCGCAGGCTGCCGGATAGACCCCGCCGAAGCGCCAGCCGCCCTCGCCTGCGGGCGCCGGTTGCAGGCGCAGCCCGGTGCGCCAATCGTCACAGGGGCCCGGGGCCAGCGCCACGGTGCGCTCGGGCCCGCCCGGCCCGTCGGTGTCGGCCACCACGCGCGCCACGCCGCGCGCGGTGTCGGGCAGGAAGGTCCAGATCGCTGCGTGGTGGTTGAGCAGCAGCGCGTCGGCCTGCACGTTGTGGGGGCGCCAGGGCTCGCCGTCGAAGTCTGACGGCGTGGAATCCGCCGGCGCGAAGGCACTGCGGTCGAGCACGACGTCGCCGCGGATCTCGCGCACACCGGCCTGCTGGACGCGGCGCAAGGCCTGCCACAGGCGCTCGTGCACGAGCCGGGGATCACCGCTGCCCTTGATGAAGAGGTCACCGTCGAGCACGCCGTCGCGCACCGGCCCGCCGAAGGCCACCGGCGTGCCCCAGGTCCAGGCCGGGCCGAGCAGGTCGAGCGCAGCGTAGGTGGTCAGCAGCTTGGCCAGCGAGGCCGGGTTCACCGGCTGGCGCGGCTGATGGCTCAGCAGCGTCTGCCCGCTGCCGGCCTCCTGCACCACGGCCACGAGCGCCGACTCGGGCACGCGCGCGCGCTGCAGCGCCGCGCGCACCTCGGGCGGCAGCGTGCCGGGGTTCGCCCCGGCCCCGGCCGCCCAGAGGGCCAGCACGGCCCCGAGCAGCAAGCCCATCGCCGCGCCGAGCGGACCACCCGAACGCGCAGGCGCAAGCCACCGCACGAGCGCCAGACCCTTGAACCACCTGACCTGCACCCGGCCTGCCGCCGCGTCACTGGAGCCACCCATGCCGGCATGATCGCATGGCTACACTGCGCCGCATGTCCGCTGCGCTGCTGGCCTTCGACACCTCGACCGAGGCGCTCTCGGTGGCCCTGTGCTGGCCGCAAGGCCATCTCGCCTGGAACGGCGAGGGCGGCGCCCAGGCCTCGGCGGCGCTGGTGCCGCGCGTGCGGGCGCAGATGGCCCAGGCGGGGCTGCGCTGGGCCGACCTGGACGCCATCGCCTTCGGCCGCGGCCCGGGTGCCTTCACGGGGCTGCGCACCGCCTGCGCCGTGGCGCAGGGACTGGCCCAGGGCGCCGGCCTGCCGGTGCTGCCGGTGGACAGCCTGCTCATCGTCGCCGAAGACGCGCGCGCCCGCAGCGCGCCCGACGGCGCGCCCTGCGACGTCGGTGTGGCCATGGACGCGCGCATGGGCGAGCTGTACGCCGCCCGCTACCGCTGGGACGGCGCGCGCTGGGCGGTCGTCTGCGCGCCGACGCTGTGCGCGCCCGAGGCGCTGCCCCCGCTGTGGTGGCCCGGTGGCGCCGTGCCGGCGGTGCTGGCCGGCACCGGGCTCGCCCTGCTGCCGGCCTCGGGGCTGGCCTGCGCCCTGCCAAGTCAGGCGCAGACCGACGACCGCGCCGCCGCGCTGCTGCGCCTGGCGCAAGCCGCCTGGGCCGACGGTGGCGCCGTCGAGGCGGCGCAGGCGCTGCCGGTCTACCTGCGCGACAAGGTCGCGCTGACCACGGCCGAGCGGGCTGTGCAGGCGATCCACCGTGGCCAGCCCGCGCGCGCAGCCGCCTGAAAGGCGCGGAGTCTTTCCCCCATGCCCGCCCTGCCCCCCCCGACATCCCGTCTCGTCGTTGCAGGTCATCGCCATGGCGCGCGGCGTGGCTGCGGTTCGCGCCTGGAGACGGGTCGTTCTGCCATGCCTGCCGGCCATGGCGGAAAACCTCTCGGCCTCTGAGTGCCGGCACGGTGCGATGGACAAGCCCGTGCAGGCCCGCGGCAAGTCGTCGGCAGGCGCCACCGACGACAGCACGCTGCTGCGCCCGATGTCCACGGCAGACCTCGACCGCGTCCTCGCCGTCGAGGTGCAGGCCTACGGCTTCCCGTGGTCACGGGGCAACTTCGTCGACTCGCTGGCCGCCGGCTACACCGCCGAGTTGCTGGAGCAGCACGACGGCAGTCTGCTCGGCTACTACCTCGGGATGCCGGGCGTGGGCGAGATGCACCTGCTGAACCTCACGGTCGCCCCGGCCTTCCAGGGTCGCGGTCTCGCGCACCGGCTGATGGACCGGCTCGAGGCGCGCGCGCGCGAGCTCGGGCTGACTTCACTGTGGCTGGAGGTGCGCGCGAGCAACGCGCGCGCCCGCGCCCTGTACAGCCGCCGAGGATTCACCGAGGTCGGCATGCGCCGGGGCTACTACCCGGCCCCGAGCTCGCGGCGGGAGGACGCCGTGGTGATGAGCCGGTCGCTGGAGGGCACGCACCGCGACGCGCCCGCCGACGCCATGGCCAACGGCGGCATGAAGGACTGGAACCGCGCCGGCACGCGGGAGGATGCGCATGGCGCTCGATGAGCGACGGCTGGCGATGCTGCGCGACATGGGGGTGCCTTTCTGGCGCCCGCTGCAGCCACGCAGCCCCGCGCCGCCGGCGAACGCCGGGGCGACCGACCACACGCCGGCGGACACCCCCGGCCCACCAGGAAGCGATCAGGCCGCATCGGCTCGCGAAACCATCGCGTCCGCCAAGCCGCTGGCGGGCGCGGCACGCGTTGCCAGCCCCCCGCCCCTGCCAGAGCGTCGGCTCGAGCCCGCGGCCCCTCGAGAGGTGTCGCGGATGGCGCAGCCTGCCGCCGTCCCACCACCGCCCGCCCCCGACGCCGCCGCGCCCCGCCAGGGCGAGGCCCACCCGGCCGTCGGCGCCGCGCCTGCGGTCATCGCCACGCTGGACTGGCCGGCGCTGCGCGCCACGGTGGCGGCCTGTCGCGCCTGCGGACTGTGCGAGAGCCGTCGCCAGACCGTCTTCGGCGCCGGGCATCCGCGCGCGCACTGGATGATCGTCGGCGAGGCGCCGGGCGAGCAGGAAGACCTGCGCGGGGAGCCCTTCGTCGGCCCGGCAGGCCAGTTGCTCGACAACATGCTGCGCGCGCTCGGCCTCACACGGGCCGAAGCCGCGCCCGCGGACCAGCCGCCGCTGGAGCCGGCGCAGCAGGCCTACATCGCCAACACGCTGAAGTGCCGGCCGCCGCGCAACCGCAACCCCGAGCCCGAGGAGATGCGCCGCTGCGAGCCCTACCTGCAGCGCCAGATCGCGCTCGTGCAGCCGCGCCTGATCCTGGCCATGGGCCGCTTCGCCGTCCAGGCGCTGCTGCGCACCGACGAGGCCATCGGCCGCCTGCGCGGCCGGGTGCACCGCTACGAGGGGGTGCCCCTCATCGTCACCTACCACCCCGCCTACCTGCTGCGCAACCTGCCCGACAAGGCCAAGGCCTGGGAAGACCTGTGCCTGGCAGCGCAGACCATGGAGGCGCTGCCGCCGCGCTGACGCCAACGGCGGCCCGGGGCCGGCCACGGCGGTCACGGCGGTCACTGCGGCCACAGAGCGCACGCAGCGCACAACGACCTCCGCACCCACCGCAGCCACGCCACCACGCGACCAGCCAGACCGCCCGACATGCATTGCATTGGTATGCAAGCACTGAACGCGCCGCGGCATCGCAGCCCATCCGGCTCCTGACCAAAGTACGCGCTGCGGAAAACCTTGGGAAAACCCCAATGCACTGGGGCCCAGTCTGACCGTACATTGCATTCGTATGCAATTCGGGTCGCTGCCACCTCTGCTCCTGCCGTGAAGCCTCAGGTCACCTCGGTGGACGTGGCGCGGCTCGCGGCGGTGTCGCAATCGGCCGTCAGCCGCACCTTCACCCCTGGCGCCAGCGTGTCCGACGACACGCGGCGCAAGGTGCTGGACGCCGCGCGCCTGCTCGGCTACCGGCCCAACGCCCACGCCCGCAGCCTGATCACCAAGCGCTCGCGCATCATCGGGCTGGTGCTCTCGCAGCTCGGCAACCTGTTCTACCCGGCGGCGCTGCAGCAGCTCGCCACCCGGCTGCAACGCGACGGCTACCACGTGCTGCTCTTCGTCAACGACCAGCCCGACTCCGATGCGGTGGTTCACGAGATCCTGCAGTACCACGTCGACGGCATCGTGCTCGCGGCGACGACGCTGTCCTCGCCGCTGGCGCAGCGCTGCGCTGACGCCGCCATCCCGGTGGTGCTGTTCAACCGCGTGATGGCCGGTCCGGCCAGCGGCTGCGTCAGCTCGGTGCGCTCGGACAACGTGGCCGGCGGGCGCGCGATCGCGCACTTCCTGGCCGACGGCGGGCACCGCCGCATCGCCTTCATCGCCGGCCAGGAGGCCGCATCGACCAACCTCGAGCGCGAGCAGGGCTTGCGCGACGGCCTGGCCGAGCGCGGGCTGCGCATCTGGGCGCGCGGCGTCGGCCACTACGACCCGGAGCGCGCGCGCGCGGCCGCGCTGGCCCTGTTCGACACCGCCGAGCGACCCGACGCCGTCTTCGTCGCCAGCGACAACATGGCCTTCCCGGTGATGGACGTGCTGCGCCACCGGCTGGGCCTGCGCGTGCCCGAGGACGTCTCGGTCGTCGGCTTCGACGACGTGCCGCAGGCGGCCTGGGACAGCTACCGGCTCACCACCTTCGAGCAACCGGTGCCGGCCATGGTCGAGGCGGCCGTCGCCTTGCTGCAGAAGGCCCTGGGCGACGGCACGCAGACCGCCCCGGGCAACGTCGTCGTGCCGGGACGCCTGATCGTGCGCGATTCGGCGCGCCGGCCCCCAACGGTTCCAGCTTCCCCGGGGCAGGCGCCCCACCCACCCACCTGAACGAAGGAGCGAGAGATGGACAGGAGACAGATCATCCAGGCGGCCGCAGCCGCCGCCGGCCTGGCCGCCACCACCGGGCTGCGCGCGCAGAGCGCCCCCGCGCTGCGGGCCGGCAGGCCCTTCGCGGGCCAGACCGTGAACGTGCTCAGCGTCGTCGCGCCGCAGTTCAGCGCGCACGAAGCCATGCTGCCGGAGTTCGAGCGCCTGACCGGCATCCAGGTCAAGTACCAGTACATCCCGTTCGCCAGCATGCGCGAGAAGCTCACCGCCGAGCTGGTGGCCAAGACCGACCAGTACGACGTGCTCAGCGTGATGGACGCCTGGGGCCCTTCGCTGTACCCGATGTTCGAGCCGCTGAACGCGCGCATCGCCGACAAGGGCATCGACATGGCCGCGCGCTACCCGAACGCGCACCTGCGCGCCGCGCGCGACGGCAACGGCACCGGCCGCAACGTCCTCGGCTTCCCGCTGCGCGGCCACGTGCAGCTGATGTTCTACCGCAAGGACGTCTTCGACCGCCTGGGCATCAAGCCGCCGTCCACCTGGGACGACATGGTCGAGGCCGGCCGCAAGGTCCAGGCCGGCAGCGACCTGTCGGGCGTGGCCATGTACTACGGCAAGACCGGCGGCCAGAACCTGATGATCTGGATCAACTACCTCTGGGGCATGGGCGGCGACCTGCTGGACGCCCAGGGCAACCCGGCCTTCGCCTCGGCCGAGGGCATCGCCGCCACCCAGGCCTACGTCGATGTGCTGCTGAAGCACAAGGTCGCGCCGGCCGGCTCGGCTTCGTTCAACGAGACCGATGCCGTCAACTCCGTGGCCCAGGGCAAGAGCGCGATGGTGCCGGTGTGGTGGTGGCGCTATGCCGGCCTGACCGACCCCAAGACCTCCACGCTCAAGCCCGAGCAGGTGGGTTTCGCGCCGCTGCCGTCCATGCCCGGCAAGCCGGCGACGACGTATACCAACACCTGGTTCTACGGCATCAACACGCACAGCAAGCGCAAGGACGCCACGATGGAGTTCCTGACCTGGCTGTCGCACCCGGGCATCGAGCGCGCGGTGCTGCTGGACCGGACCAAGAACGAGGTCGTCGCGGTGCAGAACTCCAACCTGCTCGACGCCGAGGTGAATGCGCGCTTCGGCGGCATGCACCGCGCCGGGCACGAGGGTCTGAAGGGTGCGCGCGGTGTGCCGCTGTTCCCGCAGTGGCCGCAGATGTCGGACATCCTCGAGGCGACGATGAACGACATCGCCACCGGGCAGGCGCAGGTCAAGCCGGCGCTGGAAGCCGCTGCCTCGCGCGCACGCCGCGCGCTGCGCGGCTGAGGCTGAGGCTGAGGCTGCTGCCCCGCGCGTGAGGCACCCATGAACACAGGAGTCCAGCCTTGAAGCTGCTGCGCTGCATCCCCGCGCCCGTGTGGCTGCTCGCGCCGGCCCTGCTGTTCGTGGCCGCGATGGCGCTGTTCCCGCTGGGCAGCGCCCTCGTGCTGAGCTTCCGCCAGTGGCGGCTGACGAAGAGCACCGAGCCCGGGCCCTTCATCGGGCTCGAGAACTACGTGCTGCTGTTCACCGACGACCCGGATTTCCTCGAGTCGCTGTGGGCCACCTTCGTCTTCGTCACGAGCGACGTCGCCGCCACGCTGGCGGTGGCGCTCGGCGCGGCGCTGCTGCTGCGCCGCGCCGGGCGCGTGAACTCGCTGGCGCGGGTGCTGCTGATCCTGCCTTTCGTGATGAGCCCGGCGCTGATCGGCATCTCCTTCCGCTTCTTCCTGAACCCCGAGTTCGGGATCGCGCAGTTCCTGATCGGCCAGGTCGTGCCCGCGCTCGAAGGCAAGGTCTGGCTGGCCAACCGCACGCTGGCGATGATCGCCGTCGTCGCCTCGGACGTCTGGCACTGGGCACCCTACATGACGCTGGTGATCCTGGGC
The DNA here is from genome assembly GCA_027491255.1 of Rubrivivax sp. Taxonomy (GTDB): domain Bacteria; phylum Pseudomonadota; class Gammaproteobacteria; order Burkholderiales; family Burkholderiaceae_C; genus Rubrivivax. The sequence goes on from JAIXWM010000019.1 coordinate 28,930, forward strand.
GGCCTGGCCTCGATCCCGGCCGAGACCGAGGAAGCCGCGCGCGTGGACGGCGCCTCGGAGTGGGCCGTCTTCCGCGACGTGACGCTGCCGCAGCTGCTGCCGGTGCTGGGCATCGTGCTGGTGCTGAAGACCGTGTTCGCGCTCAAGGCCTTCGACACCATCTTCACGCTGACCAACGGCGGGCCCGGCACCTCGACGCAGACGCTGGCCTACTTCGTCTACCACACGGCCTTCAACTACTACGACATGGGCTACGCCGCCGCCGCGGCCTGGGTGCTGACCGCGCTGCTGCTGGCGCTGTCGGGCTTCTACCTGCGGCTGCTGTTCCGCAAGCGATGAGCACCGGCACGCTGTCCACCCCGCCCGTTGCGGGCTACCGCGCGCCTGCGGCCGAGCGCGCGGCCGGCTGGCTGCGCGAGCTGGCCGTCTACACGCTGATCGCCACCATCGTGCTGCCGATCGCGTGGATCGTCATCACCGCCTTCAAGCTGCCGCGCGACGTCTACTCGCTCGACGCGGCGCTGTCGTTCACGCCCACGCTGGAGAACCTGCGCACCGTCTTCCAGCACCCCTGGAACCTGGGCTCCAAGATCGTCAACAGCGTGCTCGTGGCCAGCGGCACCGTGCTGCTGGCGATCCCGATGGCCACGATGGCCGCCTATGCCTTCTCGCGCTTCGACTTCCGCTTCAAGCAGGCGATCTTCCTGACGGTGATCGCGTCGCAGTTCATCCCGGCGGCCATCGTCGTGCTGCCCTACTTCCTGATGTTCAAGCAGCTCGGGCTGCTGGACACGCGCACCGCGCTGGTGCTGATCAACCTGTCGATCGTGCTGCCCTACGCGGTGTGGATGATCAAGGGCTTCATCGATGCCGTGCCGCTGGAGATCGAGGAATCGGCGCAGGTCGACGGCGCGAGCCGGGCGCGCGTGATCGCCGAGATCGTCGTGCCGGCGGCGCTGCCGGGCATCATCACCGCGGCCGTCTTCAGCTTCACGCTGACGTGGAACGAGTTCCTGTTCGCGCTGATCCTCGGCAAGCAGAACGCGCTGACGCTGCCCATCGGGCTGATCGGCTTTCGCACCGAGCGCGGCGACCTGTGGGAGCTGATGGCCGCTGGCGGCATCCTGATCACCGCGCCGATGTTCCTGCTGTCGCTGCTGGTGCACAAGCAGTTCGTCGGCAGCCTGACCGCCGGCTCGGTGCGCTGACCGCGCCCCCATCCCGTCGGCACCAACGCCCGCCCCCTGCACCGCGATGACCACCATCTCCCTGAAGCACATCCACAAGTCCTTCGGCCCGGTGGCGGTCGTCAAGGACCTGAGCCTCGAGATCGCCGACCGCGAGTTCCTCGTGCTGCTCGGCCCCTCGGGCTGCGGCAAGACGACGACGATGCGCATGGTCGCCGGGCTGGAGCACCCCACGCAGGGCGAGATCGCCTTCGACGGCGCGCGCGTCAACGAGCTGCCCACGCGCGAGCGCGACGTGGCCATGGTGTTCCAGAACTACGGCCTGTACCCGCACATGACGGTGGAGCAGAACATCGGCTACCCGCTGAAGCTGCGCGGCGTGCCGGCGGCCGAGCGCGCGGCGCGGGTGCAGCGCGCGGCCGAGCGCTTCGAGCTCGGGCCCTATCTGAAGCGCATGCCGCGCGCGCTGTCGGGCGGCCAGCGCCAGCGCGTGGCCCTAGCGCGCAGCGTCGTGCGTCAGCCGCGCGTGTTCCTGATGGACGAGCCGCTGTCCAACCTGGACGCCAAGCTGCGTCTGGTGGCGCGCTCGCAGATCAAGCACCTGGTGCAGGAGCTGGCCGTGACGACGCTGTACGTCACGCACGACCAGGTCGAGGCGATGACGCTGGCCCACCGCGTGGCGGTGATGCACGAGGGCGTGATCCGCCAGCTCGACACGCCCGAGAACATCTACGACCGCCCGGCCGACACCTTCGTCGCCGGCTTCATCGGCAGCCCGGCCATGAACCTGGTGCCGGTGCAGGCCACGGGCACCCAGGTGCAGGCCGAAGGCGGGCTCGCGCTGCGCCTGCAGGCGCCTCGCGACGGCGCGCTGACCCTGGGCATGCGCGCCGAGGACATCGCGATCTCGGGTCTGGACGATGCGCACCTGAGCGCCGAGGTCTACACCTGCGAGCTGCTCGGCGACAGCACCATGGTCACGGTGCAGGTCGGCGGCCAGCTCGTGGCCGTCAAGGCCGACAAGGCCCTGCGCGTGGCCGCCGGCACGCGCATCGGGCTCAAGCTGCAGACCGAGCGCGCCCACTGGTTCGACCGGGAAAGCGGCCGCCACCTGTGAGACGCGCGCCAGAACGGTCTTCGACGCACGTGCGCAGACGGGTGCGATCGGGACGGCTCGCCGAGCAGGAGCGCGCCGCCGTGGCGCGGCACGCTGCAGGTCGCCACCCGACCTGCGAGCCAGGGCATGCCGAGAAAGCCTCCGCCCTGCCGTGGCTCGTGCTGATCCCGGGCACCTTGTGCGACCGCCGCCTCTTCGCGGCGCAGGCGCGCGCGCTGCGCGGCCAGGCCCGGATCCGATGCGTCGACCTGCACGGTCTGCGGGACGACGTCAGCGCCTGGGCCGAGCGGCTGCTGCGGCAGTTGCCGCCGCATTTCTCGCTGGGCGGCTTCTCGCTCGGCGGGCTGCTGGCGCTGGAGCTGCTGCGCCAGGCCCCCGAGCGCATCGAGCGCCTGGCGCTCGTGGCCAGCAATGCCGAGCCCGCCAGCCGGCGCGCGCAGCGCCGCAGCCGCCAACAGCGCACGGCATGGCGGGACGGTGGCGCCGAGGCTGTGGTCGACCGCCTGATGCCGGTCTACCTGCCCGTGCGGCGACAGCGCGCGCGCCACGCGCAGCTGATCCACCGCATGGCCGGCGCGACCCCCGACACCGCTGCGCGGGCGCAGTTCGCCTGGGCTGCGCTGCGGCCCTCGGGTCACGCCGCCATGGCGGCCCACGCCACGCCGCTGCTCGTGGTCAGCGGCGCTGACGACGCGCTCTGCCCGCGCACTCAGCAGCAGCGCCTGCTCGCCACCCGACCCGACGCCCGCTGGCTCGAGCTGCGGCGCTGCGGTCACTTCATCCCGCTCGAGCGCCCGCGGCAGTTGTCGCGCCTGCTTGCACAATGGCTCGCCGCGCCGCCGCGCGGCGTCTCCGGAGACCCCGCATGATCACCCCCGAGGCCCTGGCCGAACGCCACATCCCGTTTTCCAGCCTGCGCTACTCCACCGAGGCCTTCGTCGACTACTGCATCCCGGAGTGCACGCCCAAGTACAACTACGCGCTCATCGGCCCCGGCGTCTCGCAGAACCCGAACCAGCCCATCAACCTGCGCGAGCCGCACGGCTTCCAGGTGGGCGCGGTGTCGATGCCGCACGGCAAGACCAACCCGGCGCACATGCACTTCACCTGCGAGGTCTTCATCTGCGTGCGCGGCACCTGGCAGGTACGCTGGGGCTTCAATCCCGACGACCTGCATGCCGAGATCGGCGAGGGCGACATCGTCTCGGTGCCGACGTGGATCTACCGCGGCTTCACCAACGTCGGCGTGGACGACGGCTTCATGTTCACGGCGCTGGGCGGCGACCACACCGGCGGCGTGCTCTGGGGACCGACCACGCTGGCGGCGGCGGCCGAGCGCGGGGTGCGCCTGACCGAGGACTACCGCATCGTCGACGCTTCGCGCGGGGACTCGCTGCAGCCGCACGAGAAGCTGCTGCAGCCGATGACGGCCCAGGAGATCGCCGCGCTGCGGCGCTGGTCACCGGCCGAGATGGCGCAGCGCATCGTGCGCCACGCCGACCTCGCCTGGTCGACGCACGGCTTCCTCGACAGCGCGCTTCCGGGCGGCGGGGCGCAGCTCGCCCCGGTCATCGGCCTGGGCATCAGCCAGGACCGCAACACCCTGGCCCCGGTGGCCAACGCGCACGGCCTGTCCATCGAGTGGCTGCGGATCCCGCCGGGCGGGCATGTTTCTCGCCACCGCCTGCGCGAGAAGCAGGTGCTGATCGCCAAGGCCGGCGTGCTGGAGCTCGCGGTCGAGACCACGGCCGGCGAGCGCAGCTACCGCCTGCACGGCGAGGCGGCGGCCTGGGACAGCTTCGCCGTGCCGGCCGAGGCCTGGCGCACGCTGCGCAACCCGGGCACCACCGAGGCGCGCGCGCTCGTGCTGACCACCGGCGACCAGCGCAAGCGCATCGAATGGGACGCCGGCGTGGTGGAATCCGCGGCACGCCAGGATCTGGCGATCGACGCCAACGGCTACGTCGCGCCCAAGCGCTTCGTCGAGCGCGCGCAACGCTGAAGGCCACTGGCCGCCCCACCAAGAACCGGAGACCCCGCATGGACCCCCGCCACCCGATCGACACCCGCCTGCCCGAGATGCTGCGCAGCGGCCGGCCCGTGCGCGCCATCTTCAACGGCCTGCCCAGCCCGGCCATCGTCGAGATGTGCGCCTACGCCGGCTTCGACGCCGTGATCATCGACAACGAGCACGGCAGCGCCGACCTCGAGACCACCGAGCACATGCTGCGTGCCGCGCGCGCGGCCGGCATCCCGGCGCTGGTGCGCTGCCTGGAGCACGACATCCCGCGCGTGCTCGACATCGGCGCCTGCGGCGTGCAGATCCCCATGGTGCAGAGCCCCGAGCACGCCGCGGCCATCGTGCGGCGCGTGCGCTACCCGCTGCCCGGCGGGCGCGGCGGCCAGCGCGGCAGCGCCTTCAGCACGCGTGCGGCCGGCTTTGGGGCCTTCGGCGGCCCTGCCCACACCAAGCTCAGCAACGACGGCCTGGCGCTGGTCGTGATGATCGAGACGCCCGAGGCCGCGCGGCAGGCGCGCGCCATCGCCGCCGTCGACGGCGTGGACGCGGTCTTCGTCGGCCCGAACGACCTTGCCCACGTGATGGGCCACGAGAACCGCATCCACGATCCCGAGGTCCAGGCCGTCATCGAGCACGTGATGCGCGAAGTCGCCGCCGCGGGCAAGTGCCCGGGCGTGCTCGCGCTGTCGGCGCAGGACCAGGCGCGCTACACCACCTGGGGCGCCCGGCTGTTCGCCACCGTCACCACCGGGATCATCACGCAGGCACTGCGCCAGGCGGCCCAGGCAGGGGACGCAGGGACGAAGTACTGAGGACCTCCGAAGCCGCGTGCGGCTCTCGAGAAACCGCAGGGCCGGCCTGCGTCTTGTGGCGCCACCGCGCAGTGGCCGGGTCGGACAGCGTCTGGCCCTGGGGGACGCTCATGCGCGGCCGGCGCCGTGCTCCGCGCGGTCTATGCAGTCGCGCGTGCTGGCCATCAACAGGGCCGCGACCTCCATCGCCGGGCGGCGATCGAGGGTTTCGCTGATCACCTCCACGTTGATCGGCGCGTCTGCCGGCAGCGCGCGCAGGAAGCCGACCAGGTCGAAGGCGCCCTCGCCGCAGGGCTGGCGAAAGCGCAGGCAGTCCTCGATGTAGTCGTCGATGGTCGGCTGCAGCGGGCCGTCGTTGACCTGCAGCGTGAACACGCGCCGCGGGTCGATGCCACGCAGCGAGGCCAGGCCGCCGCCGCGGAACACGTGCCAGCTGTCGACGCAGAAACCCAGGTTGGACGGGCCGCCGGCGGCGTCGATCAGCCGCTGGGCCGCAGCGGCGTCGGGCACCGGCGTGGGCGGCAGGAACTCGATCGCCAGGCAGGCGGGCGCCAGCCGGGCCGCGGCGTGCGCGAGCCAGCGCGCCACTTCGGCGGCGTCCATCGGGCCGCCGTCCAGCGGCGGGGTGACCTGCACCCGCGGCGCACCGAAGGCCTCGACCATCTCGCAGGCGGCCTGCAGCAGATCGTCGCGCAGGAAGCGCAGCGGCTCGATCTCGCTCACCCGCAGCCGGTGGTCGGCCAGCAGCTCGCGCACACGCGCTGCGCCCCAGCCGCTGTCCTGCATCGCCTGCCACTGGTCGCAGCGCAGCGCGAGCCCGTCGAAGCCGGCGGCGGCCGCCACGGCGGCGCGTTCGGGCAGCGGCGCGTGCCGCATGCTCATGTAGCCCAGGTTGATCTCACGTTTGTCCATGCCGCCGACTGTAGCGCGCACCACGCCGAAGCCGCTGTGGCGCTTCGGTCGTGCGGCACCCGTGCGCTGACATGCACTGCCGCCATGGCAGAGGCACTGCATCCCGGGACGGTGTGCGGCCAGAAACGCATCATGGCGTGGCGTGGGCTGCGGCTTGGCGTGGGGCGCCAGCACACCATGGAGCCTGGTGAAATGCCACCGCGGCCGCGGCACCAGCGCCTACAGACGCCGCATGAACTCCAGCGGGCAAAGCCTTGGAGTCCGTGATCGAGCACGTGGTGCGCGAAGTCGCCGCCGCGGGCAAGGGCCCAGGCGTGCTCGCGCTGTGGGCGCAGGGCCAGGCGCGTCACGCCGGCGGGGACGCACGCCTGTTTGCCACCGGCACCACAGGCATCGTCACGCAGGCGTTGAAGCAGGCCGCGCAGATGGGGCAGCCGGCGGGGCGCAGGCAGTGAAGTGCTGATCCAGGCCACGGCCTGCAGCGAGCGGGATCAGCCCCTCTCCGGTCGCCGGAGATGTGGTGAAAAGAGGGGCTGCACCCCAGCACGGACGGTGCCCCGAGGGAACGGCCGTGGCGCGGGCCTCAGCCCGCCGCACGGTTGATTGCCTACTCGCCAACGCGGCGAAGCACGACCCTGATCACCTCGGCCGAGATGCGGAAATCCGACCGGTGCAGGCGCTCGAGAACCGGCGTCGCCGCAGGCACCAGACCTCGCAGCCTGGCCATGCCGATCACGGCTGCGGTGCCCGCGACCTGCAAGCCCCGCTCCTGAGCGACCGCGCGGCCGGCGCGCTCGTCCATCAGCAGCAGCGTCGGGCCCGCACAGGCCAGGCCCAGCCGGATGCATGCTGCTTCCCCCTCGTCCAGGTCGGGCAGGGCCGGTTCGGCAGGCGAGGGGCCAGCGCGGAGGAGCCAGCCCGCCTCGTTCGCCCGCCGGATCGCTTCTTCGCCTGCAAAGCCCCGACCCACCACCTCGCCGTACACCTCCTGCGGCACCGACACGGTGCCGAACAGAGCGTGCAGCCAGGACAGACCGTCCACGAGACACAGCCCGATGAGCGGACTGGCGTCGGTCAGGACCTGGCGAGCCATTGCTCGAGCGTGTCGAGGTCGCGCTCGGCTTCCTTCGCGTCGAGATTCACCACGGGAATGCCCAGGCGCGACAGGTGGGCTGCAAAGTCGGCCACGCTCATGCAGGCCAGGCGGGCCGCACGCACCAGCGAGAGATGCCCGTCGCGAAACAGCGCCGTCGCCAGCGCAGGCCGCACGCCAGGCGCCCCCAGCACCCCGGAAGACTCGAGGCCCACCATCAGCGCGTCAGGCTTGTCCCGGTTCATGACCACCACGACGTCCCGCCGCGCGAGGCGCAGGGCTTCGCTCGGGTTGTTCTTCAGGCCGCTGACGTTCACCGCTTCCATGGGAATCTTGAAGGGGAATATGACAAGGGAAGATGATACGACTCGGCGAGGCCCCTGACGGAGCATGCTCGGCGGCCCGCCGCAGTGCGTTTCGCTGCCGACGGGTGCTTCGGCCCTTGGAGGGTTCCCAGGAGTCTGTCGGACTTGGAGCGCTGAAGCATCTACGCTCAGGCCACCCGGGCGCGTTCGCAGCCCAGTCGCGCTCAACTCACGCACCGAAGATCACCGAGGCCGTGCCTGCCTGGTTCACCCGACGGCGCAGGCCGCAGGCAAGAGGTCCGGTCGCGATGCAGCATGGGGCTGCGGCGCGGACCACGGCGTCCTCACGATTCGGCGCCACTTCGAGGGCCTCGGGCTGACGTGCACACCGGCCTGTTTCTCACCGCCCAGGGTCTCATGGCCCCAGCGCTGCCAGGCCAGGTCGGCGCTCCTAAGATCCCGTGAAGACCGGTGCTCGAGCGCGCCGGCATCGCTCTCCTGCTGCTGCCCTCGCCCATGCCCCGCCTCCTTCGCACCTGCCTCTTCGCCGCCGCTCTGCTCAGCGGCCTTGCCCTGCCCGCGCTCGCGCAGCCGCGCACCGAGGTCATCGCGCGCGGGCTGGCGAGCCCCTGGGCACTGGCCATCCTGCCCGACGGGCGCCTGCTCGTGACCGAGCGCGCCGGGCGGCTGCGCCTGATCGGCGTCGACGGTCGACCGCAGCCGCCGATGGCCGGCCTGCCACCGGTGGACGCCGGCGGCCAGTGCGGGCTGCTGGACCTGGCCGTCGACCCCAAGTTTGCCGAGAACCGGCGCCTGTACTGGACCTACGCCGAGGCCGGCGAAGGCGGCAACGGCGTGGCCGTGGCGCGCGGACGGCTGGAGGGCGGACGGCTGGAGGACGTGCGGGTGATCTTCCGCCAGCTACCCAAGGTGCGCAGTTCGCTGCACTGCGGCTCACGCATCGTTGTCGGCCGTGACGGCACGCTCTATGTCGGCCTGGGAGACCGATTCACGCGCAAGGACGACGCGCAGGACGCAGGCAATCACCTCGGCAAGGTGGTGCGCATCACGCCCGAGGGCTCGGTGCCGGTGGACAACCCCTTTGTCGGCCAGGCCGGGCGCGCACCCGAGATCTGGAGCCTTGGGCACCGCAACATCCAGGGCGCCGCCGCGCACCCCGCCACGGGCGAGGTCTGGATGACCGAGCACGGTCCGCAGGGGGGTGACGAGCTCAACGTCGTCGAGGCCGGTCGCAACTACGGTTGGCCGCTTCTGACCTTCGGCCGCAACTACGGCATCGGCACGCGCATCGGCGAGGAAGGTCCGCGCGCCGGCTTCGAGCAGCCGCTGCGGACCTGGGTGCCCACGAGCGTGGCACCGAGCGGCATGGCCTTCGTCACCAGCGAGCGCTACCCCGGCTGGCAGGGCAGCCTGCTGCTGGGCACGCTGCGCGGGGAGAGCCTGCTGCGACTGACACTGGACGGGCGCAAGGTGGTGGCCGAGGAGCGGCTGCTGCAGAACCTGAAGGAGCGCATCCGCGACGTGCGCCAAGGCCCCGACGGCTGGATCTACATCGTCACCGACGGCGCCGATGGCAAGGTGCTGCGGCTGCGGCCCTGAGACTGCGACGTCGGGGTCACCGACGCACCGAGGGGCGCGCGCGCGGTCCAGGGGCCAGGCCTTGGTGACAATCCGAGCATGCCCGACCCCACTGCGCCCGCCTTCATCCACAGCGCCTTCTACCGCTTCGTGCCGCTGCCCGACGCGCCGGCTGCGGCGGCCGAGCTGCGCGCGCTTGGCGCGGACCTGGGCCTGAACGGCGCCATCGTCGTCGCCGCCGAGGGCTTGAACGGTGCCGTGTCGGGCGCGCCGCCGGCCGTGGCGGCCTTCGAGGAAGCCCTGCGCAGTGGCGCGGTGCTGGAGGGTGCGGCGCGCGGCCTGGCCTTCAAGCGCAGCCCCTGCGCGCGCGACCCTTTCGGCCGCTACAAGGTCGTCGTCAAGCCCGAGATCGTCGCCCTCGGCCTGCCCGGCTCGGACACCCTACCGCAGCCCGACGAGCGCGACGACAGCCACGTCAGCCCCGCCGCCTGGCGCGAGCTGATCGCGCGCGACGACGTCGTCGTGCTCGACAACCGCAACCACTTCGAATGGCGCCTGGGTCGCTTCAAGGGTGCGGTGGACCCGCAGGTGCGGCACTTCCGCGACTTCGTCGCCTACGTGCAAGCGCAGGCGCCGCACTGGCGCGCCGAGGGCCGCACCGTGGCCATGTACTGCACCGGCGGCATCCGCTGCGACAAGACCGCGCCGTGGATGCGCAGCCTGGGCCTGCAGGTCAAGCAGCTCGACGGCGGCATCCTGAACCACTTCGCCGCTCTGCCCGACGCCGAGCGCGACTGGGAGGGCGAGTGCTTCGTCTTCGACAAGCGCGTGGCTGTGGACACCACGCTGCACGAGACCTCGACCAGGCTGGAAGCCGTGTTCGACACCGAGGATCCGGGCGAGCGCTGGCGGCTGGAGAGAGCGCGGCGGCTGGACGCGTTCTGAGACGCGGCCGGCACTGGCTCGCCAAAGCCAGCGGTCAACTGCCGGATCCGGGCTGCATCACCGCTGACGCCGATGGCCCGCACGGGCTGGCAAGCCGGCCTGCGCGGCGCCCTCGGGACCAGCCCGCCCCCGTCAGGCCGCGTCGGGGATGACCCCGATCAGATCCGTGACCCCGACGTCCACCCCGGCCTGGAACAGCAGGGTGCTCGCCTGCCCGCGATGGTGCGTCTGGTGGTTGAAGAAGTGCTGCACCAGGTGCGCGGCCTTCATCGTGCGAGCCTGCCCGGCCAGGCTGCGAAAGCCCAGCGCCGCCTCGAGCCGCGCAGGCGTCAACGTGGCGGCCCAGCACACGATCAGGTCGTCGAGACGGGCGCGGTAGGCCTGCAACGCGCCCAATGAAGACGCCATCGGCTGGCGCAGCGACTCGGGGCAGGGGCAGCCCTGCAGCCCGGGGCCGAGGACCGTGTCGCCGGGCAACCCGGCGAAGCGGTGCAGCCAGATCGTGTCGCCCGCGGCGATGTGGTTCAGGGTCCCGAGCAGCGAGCCGAAGAATGCGCCGGCGTCACGGCGGACCTCGCCGTCGGGCAACGTCAGCGCGGCGGCGTACAGGCGCTGGTTCATCCAGCGGTTGTAGTCAGCCATGAGGGCGGCGGTCTCGGGGGTCATGGGCAGGCGGCGGGGTGCGGTGGGCGCAGCGTAACCGACCCATGTGCAAGCCCCTGCCCCCGCTCCTGCGGCCCGCACCAGCACCCCGGGGCGAGGCCCGTGGACGCCGTGCCGGCCGCAGCGGACGCGGACGCGACCGGCCCACGACGCCCCCCGGCGTCAGCACCGCAGTCGATCTGATCCACCCAGGTCGGAGCCGCGTCGCACGCGCAGGCAACCGGCCGGCGGGCCTGATGGCCTGCTCACGGAACAATGCAGCCCTCTTCAGCCCCTGCCCACCCACCGCGATGGCCCGCCCCCGCCCACCCTGGACCCCGACGATGCGCGACGGCGTGTGCGCGAGCCGCGTGGCGCTGGCGGCCGGGCCGCAGACGACGATCGTCGACTTCCTGCGCCAGCGCCTGCCGCGCGTGAGCGACTGGGCCGAGCGCCTGGCGCGCGGTGAGGTGCTCGACGCGACGGGCCGCGCCGTCGGGCCTGCCGAGCCCTGCCGCCATGGTGCTGTGCTGTGGTACTGGCGTCAGCCGCCGGCCGAGCCGCGCGTGGCCGGGGAGGTCATGGTGCTGCACCAGGACGAACAGCTCGTGGCCGTCGACAAGCCCCACGGCCTACCGGTGACGCCGGGCGGCCGCTGGCTGCACGAGACGGTGCTCGTGCGGCTGCGGCGACAGCTCGGCATCGACACGCTCGCCCCGGTGCACCGGCTCGACCTGGAGACCGCCGGCGTCATGCTCTTCACCGTGACCGTGGCCGCCCGTCACCCCTACCAGCGCCTGTTCGCCGAGCGCCGCGTGCGCAAGGTCTACGAGGCCATCGTGCCCTGGCGCGACGACCTGGCGCAGGCGCTGCCGCTCGTGGCGCGCCACCGGCTGCAGGAGCGCCCTGGCGAGGCCTTCATGCAGATGGAGGTCTTGCCTGGCGAACCCAACACCGAGACCCGCATCGAGCTGATCGGGCGCCGCGGCGGGCAGGCCCACCTGCGCCTGCTGCCGCTGACCGGCCGCAAGCACCAGCTGCGTGCCCAGCTCGCTGCGCTGGGCTGGCCCATCGTCGGCGATCGCATCTACCCGGTGCTGCAAGCGCCACAGGACCCGGATGCCCCTGACGACGGCAGCCCGCCGCTGCAACTGCTGGCGCGCGAGCTCGCATTCGACGACCCGCTGACGGGGCAACGTCGGTGCTTCGAGAGTCGCAGGGTGCTGGCGGCGGCTCTACCCTGAGGCGTTACTTGCACTCGCCAATCATTATTTTTTGATCATTTAGTATTGATTTTTATTTGTTTGTGATCATAAACTTCAGTCTCCGAGACCAAGGAGACGTGAAATGCTCAGATTCGTCCTCACTGCCGCTACCGCCGCAGCGGCCCTGCTGTATTCAGCAGGTGCCTGGGCTCAGACCAAGATCGTGATCGCGAGCCACGACGCGATCGGATCCCTGAACCACACAGTCATCAACCGTTTCAAGGCTTGTCTGGAACGCGGCGGTGGCTTCGCAGTCAGCTTCTTTCCGGCTGGGCAGATGGGCAACGCAAAGGAGATCGTCGAACAACTCAAGCTGGGCGCGATCGACATGACGGTCAGCGACACCGCCTACATGTCGAACCTACAGCCGGAGCTTGGGGCCTTCCAACTGCCGTTCCAGTTCACGGACTGGGCTCACGCAGAGCGGGCCATGGACGGCGAGCCTGGACGGATGGTGGCGGACATGCTCGTCAGGAACCACGGCATCCGGCCGATCTCCTTCATGCACAACGGCTTCCGGGACTTCATGACGGTCAAGAAGCCGCTTACGAGCGTCGCTGACTTCAAGGGCGTGAAGTTCCGCTCGCCGCCGATCCCTCTTTGGATCAGGATGTTCGAGACCCTCGGCGCGGTACCAATCGCAGTCGACTGGAGCGAGGTCTACCAAGCCGTGCAGTCCGGGATGGTGGACGGGCTGGAAGCAGGAACCGAGGGTCTGGTCAACAGCAAGGTGTACGAGGTGGGCAAGCACGTGGCGCGCAGCGGCCATATGTACAACCTGATGATGCTCGCGATCAACGACCGCCGCTTCCAGTCCCTACCCGCACCGGCCCGCGAAAAGATCACCACCTGCGGTGCGGACTTCCGACGCCTGGGCAACGCCGAGGTGATCGCCGCGAGCGAAAAGGCCTATGACACGATGAAGGCCAAGGGCCTCACGATCACGTCGATGGACAAGGGACCGCTGCGCGGTCTGCTCGAGCCCGCCTGGCCCACCTTGCTGGGCAATGCAGCAGGCACGGCCAAGCCGCTGATGGACCAGATCGCCAAGGTGCGCTGAGTCAAGGCATGGGGATGAAGAACAGCAGCGTGGCGGCTGCGGCCATCGCTGCGGTGCTCGATCTGGCCTTGTTGCGGCTGTGCGGATGCCTCGTTGGGGGCATCGTTGCGGTCCTGGTGGCCGACATCGGCGCCCGCAACCTGCTGGAGCGCTCTTTCTCGCCGGCCCAGGAGGTCGCGGTGCTGCTGCAGCTGTATGTGGTCTTTCTCGCCTCTGCCGTCGGCTATCACCGTGGCGCGCACATGCTGATGGGAAGCAACCGCTGGCTGGGGGTGCGGGGCAGGCGGGTCGCAGACAAGCTGGTCCACGTCGCCGTGGCCGTGTTCTGTGTCATCGCGTTCCACTACGGCGTACGCTTGTCCATCGCGCAGTGGCAGCAGCTCAGCCCCGCGCTGGGGATACCTGTCGCCTTCTTCTATCTGGCGCTGCCGGCAGGCTGCGCCGCAACCCTCGCCTTCTGCCTGCTCATGTTCGTACAGCCGGGGCAGGACCACCTGCACGCCACGCCGGAGGGCGCGCTGTGATCCTCTTCCTCGCTGTGGTTGTGACCGTCCTGGCGCTGATCGGAGTCCCGGTCGCCTACGCCATCGGCCTCGGCGCCCTGGCCACCTTCGCGGGCTACCTGCCGCACCTGCCGATGGAGGTCATTGCCCAGCGCACCGTGAACGCGGTGGACAAATTCCCGATGACCGCGGTGACGCTGTTCATCCTGGGCGGCGAACTGATGAATCTGGGCGGCGTGACAAATCGCCTCATCCGCCTGAGCGTCGCCCTGTTTGGCTGGATCAAGGGCGGCCTCGGGCTGGTGGCCGTGGGCGCAGGGGTGTTTCTCGCTGGCGTGTCGGGGTCAGCAACCGCCGACGCCGCGGCCCTGGGAAAGACGCTGATCCCCGGCATGCGCGAGCAGGGCTACGACGAAGGACTGGCTGCGAGCATCGTGGCCTCTGCCGCGTCGCTCGGCCCCATCATCCCACCCAGCATCGTGATGCTCATCTATGCCTCGATGACCAACATCTCGATCGGCAAGCTGTTCCTTGCCGGTGTCGTTCCCGGCCTCTTGATCGGCGCGACGATCGCCCTGTGCGTCTTGTACTACGCATTCCGCTTCGGCTACCCGCGCAGCCGCTGGGGTGGCTTTCGGTCCCTCGCGACAGCCGCCGGCCGGGCTATCGGCCCGCTGGGCGCACCGGTCATCATCATGGTGGGCATCGTCGGGGGCTACTTCAGCGGCACGGAGACAGGCGCCATACTGGTCTTGTATGCCGGCACCCTGGGCTTCCTTTACCGGGAACTCGACTGGAAAAAGGTCTTCGCGGCACTGTGCGACACCGCGCTCAACGTGGGGCTGGTACTGTTTGTGATCGCGGTGTGCGCGGTGATGGGCTGGATCCTGGCCATGGCCGGACTGCCCCAGCAGATCAGCACGCTGATCGCCCACGTCATCGAGTACCGCGTCGTCGTCATCCTGTTGGTCGTCGCCGTGCTAATCGTGCTCGGGACGGCGTTGGACGGCATTGCGGTCATGGTCGTGATGGTGCCGATCTTCGTGCCGCTCGCCGGCGCGCTGCAGATGGATCCCATCCAACTGGCCATGGTGATCGTCGTGTGCACGGTCATGGGCGGGATCACGCCACCGATCGGGGTCACGCTGTACGTCGCATGCCGCTCAGGCCATGCGTCGCTGGAGGCGGCGAACCGCCGGATCTGGGTATTCGTTCTGGCCATGACGCTCGCTGTCATCGCCGTCGCATTGGTCCCCGGGCTGTCGCTGGCACTCCCGCGAGCGGTCTACGGCGCCTGAAGAACGTCCGGGTTCGTCATGCCGCAACCCTTCTGCATAGAGACACACGCCGCGGCAAAGTCCGCCGCGCGTCGCGCCCTGGTCACCGGGGGCAGTCTGGGCGTGGGCGCCGCCATCGTTCGTGCACTCGCGCGGGGCGGGACGGATGTTGCCATCCACCACAGCTCCGCCGTCGACCGCGCCATGGGCCATCCCGAAGCGGGCGCCCGCCTGCATGCCGAGGCGCGCGCTCTCGGCGTGCACGCCACGCTGATCGACCTCGACTTCACACAGCCTGGCGCCGGCGCACGGACCGCCGAGCGCGCGCTCGAGCAATGGGACGCGGTGGACTGGCTGTTCGTTTGCGCTTCAGTGCAGAAGCGCGAGCCGATGGCGGGGCTCACGCACGAAGAAGCGATGCGACAGTTCAATGTCAACTTCTGGTCCACCATCGAACTGCTGCAAAGCCTGCATGGCCCCATGCGCCGCCAGCGGTACGGTCGCATCGTATCTTTGGGCAGCATCAACCAGGAACGTCCCTCACCGGATCTCGCGGTCTATGCAGCCTTGAAGGCCGCGCAGCACAACCTCATGCGCAACCTCGCGCGGGTGTGGGTGGACGACGGCATCACCCTGAACACGCTGTCGCCGGGCCTCGTGCACACACCGCGCAGCGACTGGCGCCGCCAGGAACCTGGACACTGGGACGCGTTCGCTCACGCGGCGAACCCGATGCATCGAGCAGCCTCGGCCGAGGAGATCGCGTCCCTGGCGGTGATGCTGGTGTGCGATGCGTCGGCATTCATGACCGGTGCGAACATCATGGTGGACGGCGGTGCGCATCTGTAGTTCCTTCGTGGACACCGCGTTGCCCGCATGCAAATCGACGGTGCCAGCTCGTGGCACGACTGCCGTGGCTTGCGCCAGGCGCAAGGGTTGACAGGCCGTGTCCCCCCCGTCATTTGGTCTGGCCGGCCGCACAGCTCTGGTCACCGGTGCCGCAGGAGCCATCGGAGCCGCAATCGCACAGGCCATGGAGGCGGCAGGCGCGCGCGGCGTCCGCGCTGACACGGTGGCGGGACCGGGGGTCATGCCCTGCGACGTGACCGATGAGAGGCAGGTGCGCAGCGTGTTCGACGCGGCAGGCAGGGTGGACATCCTGGTCTGCGCAGCCGGCATCACCCGTGCCGAGGATGTGTTCCAGGCGTCCTTGGACTCTTTCGATGCAGTGCTTCGCGTCAACGTCACAGGGACCTTTCTCTGCGCAAAGCGGGCTATGGAAGGCTTTCGCGAACGCGGCACGGGCGGGCGCATCATCCTGCTGGGTTCTGTCGTGGGCCACCAGGGCGCCCTCAAGGGCCATCTGGGCTACGCCGCCTCCAAGGGGGCCGTGCACGCCATGGCCAAGACGCTGGCCCGCACTGGCGCGCCGCTGGGCGTCACGGTCAACGCCGTAGCACCCGGCGTGGTCGAGACTGCGATGTCCGCAGCCGCCCATGGCCGTTTCGGGATCGACGCGCTGGCAGCCCAAATGCCGATGGGTCGCCTGCAGCAGGTCGAAGACATCGCCGCCGCCTGCGTCTTCCTGGCCAGCGAGGCGGGCGGCTCGATCACGGGCGCCGTGCTCGACGTCAACGGCGGGATGCTGATGCGATGAGGACGCGGTGCTGAAGCGGCAGCATGCGCCTGCTGCTGGCGCCCCTGCGCGGTGCGCATCGGTCATGGTGGAACGATGGCGCGGGGTCGTGTGAAAGAGGCACGCATCCTGCGCGCGAGCGGAGCCCTGGTTGGCGAAGGGCCGCTTTGGGATGACGCGCGCGGCATGCTCTGGTGGGTCGACATCAAGGGCCGCCTATTGCACTGCACGGACCCAGCCGACGCCGCGCGCGACACTACCCTGGTGCTACCCAGCCAGCCTGGCAGCCTTGCCACGTGCGCGGACGGCAGCCTGCTGGTTGCCTTGCAGGAAGGTCTGGTACGCGTCGATCCCACCCGCGGCGCGCTGTCCGCGCCGATGCGCTTCGAGATGGACTGCCCGGACAACCGCAGCAACGACGGCAAGCCGGGGCCCGACGGAGCCTTCTGGGTCGGCACGATGCCCGACCGGTGGGAAGGACATTTCACGGGTGGCTTGTGGCGCCTCGCGCCGGGCACTGCGCCACGCCGGGTCCTTGAGCGCGTCGGCTGCCCCAACGCGCTGTGCTGGAGCCCGGACGGACGGACTCTTTACTTCGCTGACAGCCGACGCCGCCGGGTGATGGCGCACGCCTTCGACCCGACGACGGGAAGCATCGGCTCGGCACACGAACTGCTGGACCTCGCCACGATGCCACACGGGCTGCCCGACTCCGCCGTTCCCGACGGTGCGACCGTGGATGCCCAGGGGTGCATCTGGATCGCGATATGGGACGGGGCCTGCATCCTGGTGCTTTCGCCCAGCGGCGAACTCCTGCACAGGCTCGAGTTGCCGGCACAGCGACCCACCTGCCCGGCCTTCGGCGGCTGCGGGCTGGACCGGCTCTTCGTCACCACTGCGCGGTACGGGCTGCAGGCACCCGGCCCTGCTGACGGGGCGCTGCTCGTGGTCGATGACCCAGGAACCAGCGGGCTGCCCGGCACGACCCTGGCGTGGCCCTCCCATCAACCGCCCTGCCTTACTGAACAAGAGGATCCATGAAGATAACCGCCTTGCGCACCCATGTCGTCGACGCGTTCCGCGCCAATTTTGTCTTCGTCGTCCTGGAGACAGACTCCGGGCTGACCGGGGTGGGCGAAGGCACGCTCGAGATGCGCGAACGCGCTGTCGCGGCCATGATCGAGGAATGCGGCCGCGCCCTGATGGGCCAGGACCCGTTCGCCGTCGAGCATCATGTCGAGACCATGCTGCGCGAGAGCTACTGGCGCACAGGCCCGGTGCTTCGCTCGGCCCTGAGCGCGCTCGAGGCCGCGATGCTCGACATCAAGGGCAAGGCGCTCGGTGTGCCGGTGTACCACCTCCTCGGTGGCGCCCACCGCACCCGGGTGTCCTGCTACGCCAACGCATGGTTCACGGGCGCCCGTGAACCGGAAGAATTCGCCCGCAAGGCCGAAGCCGCGCTGGCGATGGGCTTCAACGCCTTGAAATGGGATCCGTTCGGCACCGCCTGGATGCAGATGGACGGCCGGGCGAGGCGCAAGGCGATCGCCATCGTCCGCGCCGTGCGCGATGCCGTCGGACCCGAGGTCGACTTGATGATCGAGGGGCACGGCCGCCTGGACGTGCCAACAGCCATCGCGATGGCACATGAACTCGCCCCCTTTCGCCCGGCCTGGTTCGAGGAGCCGATTCCGCCTGACAGCATCGACGCGATGGCCGAAGTCAAGCGGGGCTCGCCCATCCCCGTCGCCACCGGCGAAAGACTTTACGAGCCGCACCGCTTCCAGGAGTTGCTTGCCAAACAGGCGGTGGACGTTCTGCAGCCCGACGTCTGCCACGCCGGAGGCCTGGCGGAAACCAAGCGCATTGCTTGGCTTGCACAACTCGCCTTCAAGCCCGTTGCGCCGCACAACCCGATGGGACCCGTGGGCAACGCAATGACGCTGCATCTGGCGGCCGCCATTCCGAACTTCATGGTCCTGGAGACGATGGCGACCGACGTGCCCTGGCGCGCCGAGATCGTGCCAGGCGAGGACCTCACGCTGGAAGACGGCTGGATGGTCATTCCTGACAAGCCGGGCCTGGGCATCGAGATCGATGAGGCCGCCTGTGCCCGCCATCCCTATCGACCGTACGATCTGCGCCACTATCGCGGCACGCTCACGGACATCCGCCCGGCCGACTGCAAGCCCTTCTTCCGATTGCGCCGCAGTGCATGATCCCCCTGGGCGGTCGCGCGCTGGGGAACCCCGCGCACCGCCCGCCGGCCGTGGCGGCCCTGCTCGTGGGCGCATCATCGCGCCCAGGGCCAGCCCGGGATCAGTTGGCGGTGATTTGGGCCTTGGAGGCCAGATCACGCCAGCGCGCGATGTCGGCGTTGACGCGCTGTCGCAGCACCTGCGAGTCGGACAACAACAGTTGCCCGCCCTGCGCGCGGACGCGCTCCGCCAGGCCCGGATGCCCACGCAGGCTTGCCAAGGCGGCAAGGACCTTCTCGACGATGGGCTGGGGTGTCCCGCGCGGCGCGAACAGTGCCGTCCAGGCCAGGGTGTCGAAGTCGGCCACGCCTTGCTCCATCAGCGTGCGTACACCCGGCACCAAGGGGCTGCGCGCCTCGGCTGTCACAGCGATGACCCGGACTTCCCCTGTGCGCACCTGACCGACGATGTTGGAGAGGTTGTTGAAGTTCGCGTGCGCTTCGCCTGCGACCAGCGCGCGCGCCATGTCAGGCGCGCCCTTGTAGGGCACGGCGACGAGGTCTAAGCCGGTCCTCAACTTGAACAACTCGGTCATCATGTGCGCCGACCCGCCCGGCGCAGTGATGGCGAAGTTGATCTCGCCGGGCCGCTTGCGCAAGGTGTCCAGCAGGCCGGCCACGTCACTCACCTGAGGCAGGGCCTTGGCGCTCACAACGAGCACGTTCGGCCCCGTGACCAGCAGAGAAATAGGATCGAGATCGCGCTCCAGGTCGTAGCGCAGGTCCTTGTAGATCGCCGCGTTGATCGCGTTCGAGCCCGCGTTGCCGACCAGAAACGTGTACCCATCCGCCGGGGACCGGACGGCGGCCTCCACACCGATGCGGCCTCCTGCACCGGGCTTGTTGTCGATCACGATGGCAGCGTTGTTCAGCGCCTGCGACAACAGCGGGGCGATCATGCGTATGTAGACGTCGTTGCCCGAGCCGGCCTGGTCCGGTGCAATGACCTTGATCGGCCGATCGGGCCACCGGGCCACGTCGGCAGCGGCCGAGACCTGCGCTCGCGCAGTTCCGGCAAGGGCAAGAGCAGCCAGTAGCGCACCGGCATCTCGACGCCGCAGCGAGCCTGGCCTCGCTGCCTGCCTTGCGCTTGCGTTGCAGATAATTCGGGCCATACTTCGCTCCAAAAGTAGGTTGAACGGACAATTATGATCATAAAAGACTCATTTCAAGATTTTTTGATCATAAAAATGCAACAGCTTGTCCATACGACCCAGTGCCGGGGGACCAGGGCATGAAGCGGGCCTCCGCCGCAGGCCAGGAAGCCGAGAGCCTCGTCGACCCGGTGGCCGCGGCCATCACGGAGCTGGTACTCGACGGCACCTACGGTCCCGGTGACCGGCTCAAGCTGTCAGACTTGGCTGCGCGGCTGGGTCTGAGCGTCACACCCATCCGGGAGGCTCTCTGGAAGCTGGAAGGCAGCGGGCTGGTGCAGAACCATCCCAACCGCGGGGCGGTGGTGAGGGTGATCGACGCCGCTCACATCCGTAACGTCTACGACGTGCGCGGCGCGCTCGATGCCATGCTCGTGGAGAAGGCCATGGACTGCGTCACCAGCGCCCAACTCGCGACCATCGACGATGCCCGCCGCGCCTACGAAGCCGCTGTCGAGCGGGATGACCCGCGAAGCATCCTCGCCGCCGATCTGGCATTTCACGAGTCCATCCGCCGCATCACCGGCAACGACGTGGCCATGGAGGTGATGCGATCGTCGTTCCAGCTGATCGCAACCTTCAGGCTTCGCCTGGGGTTCGACGCCGACCGGACACGGGAGGTGATCGATGAGCATGCGGAGATCGTCGAGGCCATACGCCGGGGTGACCGAGCCGCCGCAGCGCAGCGCATGCGCCAGCATGCGAACGGAGCGCGGGCCAGCCTGGAGCGGGCCTGGAGCGAGCGCCAGGCCACCGCCGAGTTGCAGGGGCGCAGGAAGCGCCGCACCTGACGAGTCGGCGACCGTTCGAGCAGGGCTGCAGGTGGCGGGTTCACGCTCAAGGGCCAGTCGCACAGGCCCTGGATCAGCCCAGGCTTGAGCGTGCGCATCCCCGCCGGTGGCGCGTGCGGCCCAATGCGCCCATGGACACCCTCTCGAAACTCGCCCTCGGCCTGATCGGCCGCAACCGGCCGCGCCCGCTGCAGGGGCCGGCATCGCGCACCGTGGTGCTGCCGCCGGCGCGGCGTACCGGCGGCCTGCCGCTGATGGAAGCGCTGGCCGCACGCCGTTCGGAGCGCGCGTTCTCACCGCGGACGCTGGACGATCAGCTGCTGGCCGACCTGCTGTGGGCGGCCACCGGCATCAACCGGCCGGCCGACGGCGGGCGTACCGCCCCGAGCGCGATGCACGCGCAGGAGATCGACCTCTACGCCGCGCTGCCCACCGGGCTGTACCGCTACGAGCCGCAGGAACACCGCCTCGCGCTGGCCATCGACAGCGACGTGCGCCGCGTCACCGGCTACCAGGACTTCGTCGACGATGCGGCGCTGGACCTCGTCTTGGTGGCCGACCACCGCCGCATGGGGCGCGTTCCGGCCCCGCAGCGCGAGTCCTACGCCAGCTGCGCCGCCGGCGCGATGGCGCAGAACGTCTACCTCTTCTGTGCCTCGGCCGGGCTGGCCACCGTGCTGCGCGCCTGGTTCGACCGCCCGGCGCTCGCGCATGCCATGGGCCTGGGCGACGACGAGCAGGTGCTGTTCGCGCAGACGGTGGGGTATCGGGGCTAGACAGGCTCCGGCGTCCCACCGGCGGCACAGCGGCGCCACCAGTCTGCGGCCCCGGCCCCGGCCGCGCGGCCGGTCGCGAAACACGCGGTCAGCAAGTAGCCGCCGGTGGGCGCCTCCCAGTCCAGCATCTCGCCGGCGCAGAACACGCCCGGGCGGGCCTGCAGCATCAGCGGGGTCTGAGGCGCTGTGGCCAGCGCCTCGAAACGCACCCCGCCGGCGGTGCTGATGGCCTCGTCCAGCGGCCGGCAGCGCCGCACCGTCAGCGGCAGCGCCTTGATGGCGCGGGCCAGCGCGACGGGGTCGGCCATCGCCTCGCGCGGCAGGCACTCGTGCAGCAGCCCCATCTTCACGCCGTCGAGCCCGAGTCGCGACTTCAGGTGCGTCGCCAGCGAGCGGCTGCCGCGCGGGCGCGCCACCTCGGCGGCGACGAAGGCGGCCTCGCGCCCGGGCAGCAGGTCGAGGTGAAACGTGGCCTGCCCCTGCTGCGCCAGCGTCTGCCGCAGGGCCGCGGACGCGGCGTAGACAAGGCTGCCCTCGACGCCGGTGGCGGTGACGACAAACTCGCCCTTCTGGCGGCGCCGCACGGGCGGGCCGATGGCCGCGAACGCGGCGCCGCGGCCGGTGCCGCGATCGACATCGCCGGCGGGCGCGACAAAGGACGCGTCCGCACCCACGCCTTCGTCCGGCTCGTCCCACTCGATGGCCACCGTCTTCAGGGGCGCGCCGGCGTGGCGCGTGCTGAAGTGCGCGCTCCAGCCGACGTCGAAGCCGCAGTTGGCGGGCTCGAGCTCGCGCACATCCACGCCGCTGGCGCGCAGCCAGGGCACCCAGGCCCCGTCGGACCCCAGCCGCGCCCAGCTCGCACCGCCCAGCGCCAGAACGGTGGCGGCCGGACGCGCCTGCTGCGCGCCCGAGGGGGTCTCGAAGCCCAAGGCGCCATCGTCAGCCCAGCCGGTCCAACGCCAGCGCATGTGGAAGCGCACGCCCTGCTGGCGCAGGCGGTGCATCCACGCGCGCAGCAGCGGCGCAGCCTTCATGTCGACCGGGAACACCCGCCCCGAGCTGCCGACGAAGGTCTCCACCCCCAGGGCGCGCGCCCACTCGCGCAGCGCCTGGCTGCCGAAGCGGTCCAGCAGCGGCGCCAGCACGCCAGCGCGCTCGCGGTAGCGGCTGACGAAGGCCGGCGCCGGCTCGGCGTGGGTCAGGTTCAGCCCGCCCTTGCCCGCGAGCAGGAACTTTCGCCCCGCCGAGGGCATGGCGTCGTAGACATCGACCGGCACACCGGCCAGCGCGAGGGTCTCGGCCGCCATCAGGCCGGCGGGGCCGGCGCCGATGACGGCGACCGAGGGGGGAGCGAGGGCGGGAGTGGGCACGGGAAAGGGAAACGGGGCAGGACAACCGTCGATCCGCGGGCCGTGGAGCCTGGGGCCGATGCGCATTCGCATGCGCGCACGGACCGCAGACCGCAGACCGCAGACCGCAGACCGCAGACCGCAGACCGCAGACCGCAGACCGCAGACCGCAGACCGCAGACCG
>JAIXWM010000020.1 GCA_027491255.1 Rubrivivax sp.
CGCGCCTGCGGCGAGCTGCCTGCCAGCCCCCAGATCGACGACCTCAGGTCGCCGCCAGGCTCACTCCTCGGTGGAATCTGGCGCCCCGCTCCAGGCTCATACCTCGTTGGACAAGACTGGGCCTTGACTTCCGCTGACGCGGAAGTCAGCCTGCGCCGGAACCCCACGACGCGGCTGCGCCGCGCCCGCGCTAGCGCGCGGGCCCTGGATCAGTTGGTCTGCGCCAACTGATCCAGGATCGCAGGATTTTGGCTACGGCCGGCCCTGCGGGCCTTGACTTCCGCTGACGCGGAAGTCAGCCTGCGCCGAAATCCGGCCATCGGCTGCGCCGAACGCCTGCCGCTGTCGCGGCAGGCTTCATCCTCGATCAGTTGGTCTGCGCCAACTGATCGAGGATGGCCGGATTTTCCAAGGTCGAGGTGTCCTGGGTGATGGCTTCGCCCTTGGCGATGCTGCGCAGCAGGCGGCGCATGATCTTGCCCGAGCGGGTCTTGGGCAGGTTGTCGCCGAAGCGGATGTCCTTGGGCTTGGCGATCGGGCCGATCTCCTTGGCCACCCAGTTGCGCAGCTCGTTGGCGATCTTCTTCGCCTCGTCGCCGGTGGGGCGCGCGCGCTTGAGCACGACGAAGGCGCAGATGGCCTCGCCGGTGGTGTCGTCGGGGCGGCCGACGACGGCGGCCTCGGCCACCAGCTCGGTGCAGCTGACCAGCGCCGACTCGATCTCCATCGTGCCCATGCGGTGGCCCGAGACGTTCAGCACGTCGTCGATGCGGCCGGTGATGGTGAAGTAGCCGGTCTTCGCGTCGCGGATCGCGCCGTCGCCCGCGAGGTAGTAGCCCTTGAGCTCGGGCGGGTAGTAGCTCTTCTTGAAGCGCTCCGGGTCGCCCCAGATCGTGCGGATCATGCTCGGCCAGGGCTTCTTGACGACGAGGATGCCGCCGTGCCCGTTGGGCACGTCGTTGCCCATCTCGTCGACGATGGCGGCCTGGATGCCCGGGAAGGGCAGCGTGCACGAGCCCGGCACCAGCGGCGTGGCCCCCGGCAGCGGCGTGATCATGTGGCCGCCGGTCTCCGTCTGCCAGAAGGTGTCGACGATGGGGCAACGGCCGCCGCCGATGTGCTGGTGGTACCACTCCCAGGCAGCGGGGTTGATGGGCTCGCCCACCGAGCCCAGCAAGCGCAGGCTGGAGAGGTCGCAATTGCGCGGGTGCACAGCCGCATTGCCCTCGGCGGCCTTGATCAGCGAGCGGATGGCCGTGGGGGCGGTGTAGAAGATCGTGACCTTGTGCTTCTCGATCATCTTCCAGAAACGGCCCGCGTCCGGATAGGTCGGGATGCCCTCGAACACGATCTCGGTGCCGCCCAGGGAGAGCGGGCCGTAGGTGATGTAGGTGTGGCCCGTGACCCAGCCGATGTCGGCCGTGCACCAGAAGATGTCGCTCGGCTTCAGGTCGAAGGTCCACTTCATCGTCAACGCCGCGTGCAGCAGGTAGCCGCCGGTGGAGTGCTGCACGCCCTTGGGCTTGCCGGTCGAGCCCGAGGTGTAGAGCAGGAACAGCGGGTGCTCGGCCTCGACCCACTCGGGCTCGCAGGCCTCGGCCGCAGCCTCGGTGAGCTCGTGCATCCAGCGGTCGAGCGCGGGGTTCCAGTTCACGGCGCCGCCGGTGCGGCGGTAGACGATCACGTCGCGGATGCTGCCGCAGCCGCCCAGCGCCAGGGCCTCGTCGACGATGGCCTTCAGCGGCAGCGGCTTGCCGCCGCGTACCTGCTGGTCGGCGGTGATCACCATCACCGCGCCGGCGTCCTCGATGCGGTCGCGCAGGCTTTGCGCCGAGAAGCCGCCGAAGACCACCGAGTGCGTGGCGCCGATGCGCGCGCAGGCCTGCATGGCCACCACGCCCTCCACGCTCATGGGCATGTAGATGACGACGCGGTCGCCCTTCTTCACGCCGCGCGCCTTCAGCGCGTTGGCCATGCGGCCCACCCGGGCCAGCAGCTCGCGGTAGCTGACGCGCGTGACGGCGCCGTCGTCGGCCTCGAAGACGATGGCCGTCTCGTCGCCCAGGCCGCGCTCGATGTTGCGGTCCAGGCAGTTGTACGACACGTTCAGCGTGCCGTCCTCGAACCACTTGTAGAAGGGCGCGCCCGACGCGTTCAGCACCTTGGTGAAAGGCGTCTTCCAGGTGACCAGCTCGCGCGCCAGGCGCGCCCAGTAGCCTTCGTAGTCACGCTCGGCCTCGGCGCACAGCGCGTCGTAGGCGGCCATCCCGGACACCGCCGCCGACGCCACCAACTCCGCGGGTGGCAGATAGGTCTTGACTGCGGTGGCTTGATCGCTAGACATGGGGTCTCCTGGCTAAGGTGTGATCGACGGAAAACTTCGGCGCACAGCGGCGCCACCCGAACTCTGACGACGCGCTCTGACGAAAGCCTTACTTTAGTGCGGCCGCGATACCCCACGGCGCGCCGGCCCGGCGCTGGAGCAGCGACCCCTACAATCCTGCGGGTTTGTACCGAGCGAGCAATGAACAGCAACAACCCTCTGCGCGGTCTGCCCGCACTGATCTTCGCCAGCCGCTGGCTGCAGCTTCCGCTGTACCTCGGCCTCATCCTGGCGCAGGCGGTCTATGTCTTCCATTTCTGGGTCGAGCTGGTCCACCTGGTGGAAGCCGCCTTCGGCGACAAGGCCGCGCTGGACATGCTGATCAAGAGCATCGGCTACAAGGTCAGCGCCGACTGGGTGCCCAAGCTCAACGAGACGGTGATCATGCTCGTCGTGCTCGGGCTGATCGACGTCGTGATGATCAGCAACCTGTTGATCATGGTGATCATCGGCGGCTACGAGACCTTCGTCTCGCGCCTGAACCTCGAAGGCCACCCCGACCAGCCCGAGTGGCTGAGCCACGTCAACGCCTCGGTGCTGAAGGTCAAGCTCGCCACGGCCATCATCGGCATCAGCTCGATCCACCTGCTGAAGACCTTCATCAACGCCGAGAACTACAGCGACAAGGTGCTGCTGTGGCAGACGCTGATCCACGTCGCCTTCCTGTTCTCGGCGCTGGCCATCGCACTGGCCGACCGGCTGATGTCGCCTGCCGCCTCCAGCAGCCAGCATTGAAACCCTGACCGGGCCCGCCCTGCCGGCGACCCCCTGACCATGAGCACGACCACGATCCGCCACGCCGACCTCGTCGACACCGTTGCCGCCGCGCTGCAGTACATCAGCTACTACCACCCGGCCGACTACATCGCCCACCTCGCCCGCGCCTACGAGCGCGAGGCCTCGCCGGCGGCGAAGGACGCGATCGCCCAGATCCTGACGAACTC
This sequence comes from Rubrivivax sp., assembly GCA_027491255.1. Lineage (GTDB taxonomy): Bacteria > Pseudomonadota > Gammaproteobacteria > Burkholderiales > Burkholderiaceae_C > Rubrivivax. The sequence continues at coordinate 3,328 of JAIXWM010000020.1, forward strand.
CAAGCTCTGCGCCGAGGGCCACCGCCCGATCTGCCAGGACACCGGCATCGTCAACGTCTTCCTGAAGATCGGCATGGACGTGCGCTTCGAGGGCTTTCCGGGCTCGATCGAGGACGCGGTGAACGAAGGCGTGCGCCGCGGCTACCTCGACCCCGACAACACGCTGCGGGCCTCGGTGCTGGCCGACCCGATCTTCGAGCGCCGCAACACGAAGGACAACACCCCCGCGGTCGTGCACATGACGGTGGTGCCTGGCAACACCGTGGACGTGACGGTGGCAGCCAAGGGCGGCGGCAGCGAGAACAAGAGCAAGTTCGTGATGATGAACCCGAGCGACAGCCTCGTCGACTGGGTGCTGAAGACGGTGCCGACCATGGGCGCGGGCTGGTGCCCGCCGGGCATGCTGGGCATCGGCGTGGGCGGCACGGCCGAGAAGGCGATGATGCTGGCCAAGGAATCGCTGATGGAGCCGATCGACATGTTCGACCTGCTCGCGCGCGGGCCGTCGAACAAGCTCGAGGAACTGCGCATCGAGCTCTACGAGAAGGTCAACTCGCTGGGCATCGGCGCGCAGGGCCTGGGCGGGCTGACCACCGTGCTCGACGTCAAGATCGCCACCTTCCCCACCCATGCGGCGAGCAAGCCCGTGGCGATGATCCCGAACTGCGCCGCCACGCGCCACGCGCACCTGGTGCTCGACGGCTCGGGCCCGGCCTTCCTGGAGCCGCCGAGCCTGGACCTGTGGCCGGACGTGAAGTGGGCGCCGGACTACAACAAGTCTCGGCGCGTCGACCTCGACACGCTGACGCGCGAGCAGGTGGCCAGCTGGAAGCCCGGCGACACCCTGCTGCTCAACGGCCGCATGCTCACCGGCCGCGACGCCGCGCACAAGCGCATCCAGGACATGCTGGCCCGCGGCGAGACGCTGCCGGTGGACTTCACGAACCGCGTCATCTACTACGTCGGCCCGGTCGACCCGGTGCGCGACGAGGTCGTCGGCCCTGCCGGCCCGACCACGGCCACGCGCATGGACAAGTTCACCGGCATGATGCTCGAGAAGACCGGCCTGATCTCGATGATCGGCAAGGCCGAGCGCGGCCCGGTCGCCATCGAGGCCATCCGCCAGCACAAGAGCGCCTACCTGATGGCCGTGGGCGGCGCCGCCTACCTCGTGGCCAAGGCGATCAAGGCCGCCAAGGTCGTCGGCTTCGCCGACCTGGGCATGGAGGCGATCTACGAGTTCGAGGTCAAGGACATGCCCGTCACCGTGGCCGTGGACTCCAGCGGCACCAGCGTGCACCAGACCGGGCCGCGCGAATGGCAGGCCCGCATCGGCAAGATCCCGGTCGCCACCGCCTGAGCGCTGGCCTGCACCCTGCCGGCCGCGGTGCGCGGGCCGCCTCGAAGGCGTGCCCGTGCCCTGCGCGGATGACGGTGCTCAGCAGGTCAGGCCCCTGACCCCAGAGGGCGCGCCCCGCTGGCGGGTCCAGGGCGCCTCACCCGCCCAGCAAGGCGCGCAAGCCCGCCTCGTCGAGCACCGGCACGCCGATCTCTCGCGCCTTGTCGAGCTTGCTGCCGGCTTCCTCGCCGGCGACGACGAAGTGCGTCTTCTTCGACACCGAGCCGGCCACCTTGCCGCCGGCAGCCTCGATGAGCGCGCGCGCCTCGTCGCGCGTGAGCGTGGGCAGCGTGCCGGTGAGCACCAGGGTCTTGCCGGCCAGCAATCCCGCCGGGGCCGCGGCGGCGCCCTCGTGTTCGTCCCAGCCCACACCGGCGGCGCGCAAGGCGTGGACGATTTCGCGGTGGTGGGGCTGCTCGAAGAAGGTGCGGATGCTGTGCGCCACGACCGGTCCGACGTCGTTGACCTGGAGCAGCTCGTCCAGGCTCGCGTCCATCAGCCGGTCGATGCCGCCGAAATGGCGCGCCAGATCGCGCGCCGTGGCCTCGCCCACGTGGCGGATGCCCAGGGCGAAGATGAAGCGCGCCATGGTGGTCTGGCGGCTGGCGGCGATCGCGGCCACGACGTTGGCTGCGCTCTTGTCGGCCATGCGCTCCAGCGCAGCCAGCTTGGCCACGCCCAGCGTGTAGAGGTCGGGCAGCGTGCGCACGATGCCGCCGTCGACGAGCTGCTCGACGAGCTTGTCACCCAGGCCTTCGATGTCCATCGCGCGCCGCCCGGCAAAGTGCAGCAAGGCCTGCTTGCGCTGCGCTGCGCAGTACAGGCCGCCCGTGCAGCGGTGGTCGATGCCGCCCGGCTCACGCTGCACCGGGCTGTCGCACACCGGACAGTGCGTCGGCATGCGGAAGTTCGGCACGTAGGCCGCGCGCGTGCCCGGCACGCGGCCGACGACTTCCGGAATCACGTCGCCGGCGCGGCGCACGATCACCGTGTCGCCCACGCGCACCCCCTTGCGCCGCAGCTCGAACAGGTTGTGCAGCGTCGCGTTGCTGACCGTGGTGCCGCCGACGAAGACCGGCTCGAGCTTGGCCACCGGCGTGAGCTTGCCGGTGCGGCCGACCTGCACCTCGATGCCGTTGAGCCGGGTCATCTGCTCCTGGGCCGGGTACTTGTGGGCCACGGCCCAGCGCGGCTCGCGCGTGACGAAGCCCAGGCGGCGCTGCAACTCGAGGCTGTCGACCTTGTAGACGACGCCATCGATGTCGAAGGGCAGCGCATCGCGCCGCTGCGCGATGCGATGGTGGAAGGCCACCAGCCCGGCGGCCCCCTGCACCACGGCGCGGTCGGCGCACACCGGCAGGCCGTGCGCCGCAAGCGTATCCAGCGTTGCGCTGTGCGTCGACGGCGGCTCCCAGCCGCGCACCTCGCCGAGCCCGTAGGCGTAGAAGCTCAGCGGCCGCTGCGCGGCGATCGCAGGGTCGAGCTGGCGCACCGCGCCGGCGGCGGCGTTGCGCGGGTTGACGAAGGTCTTGTCGCCGCGCTCACGCTGGCGCTCGTTCAGGCGCTCGAAGTCGTCGCGCCGCATGTAGACCTCGCCGCGCACCTCGAGCACCGGGGGCGCCGCACCCTGCAAGCGCAGGGGGATCTGCCCGATCGTGCGGATGTTCTGCGTCACGTCCTCGCCGGTCTCGCCGTCGCCGCGGGTGGCCGCGCGCACGAGCACGCCATCCTCGTAGCGCAGGTTGATCGCCAGGCCGTCGAACTTCAGTTCCACTGCGTAGTCGAGCGCGGGATCGCCTTCCGCGCGGCCGAGCTCGCGCCGCACCCGCGCATCGAAGGCGATCGCGCCGCCCTCGGTGGTGTCGGTCTCGGTGCGGATGCTGAGCATCGGAACCGCGTGGCGCACCGGCTCGAAGCCGTCGAGCACGCGGCCGAGCACGCGCTGGGTGGGCGAGTCGGGCGTGCGCAAGGCGGGGTGAGCGGTCTCCAGCGCCTGCAGTTCGTGGAACAGCCGGTCGTACTCGGCGTCGGGGATCTCCGGCGCGTCGAGCACGTAGTAGCGGTGCGCGTGGTGGTGCAGCAGCGCGCGCAGCTGCTCGACGCGCGTTGTGGCCGCCGCGGGCAACCGGTCGGCATCTGACGCCTGCGGACCGGACGGCGCTTGCATCGGGCAGGCAGTGCGAGAAGGAAGGGTCAGGAGAACAGGCGGCGCGCCGCGGCCGAGCCCGCCGTCAGGTCACGCGCCTCGAGCTCGCGGTACAAGGCATCGAGTTGCCGCGCGATGCCGTCGAACAGCTGCAGCGTGATCGGCACGCCGTCCTCGTCGACCAGAGTCGCCTCCATCTCCGAAGCCAGCAGCGTGGCCACGCGGTGCCAGGCCGGGAAGGGCTCGGCGGCTTCGGGCGTCTGCGCCACGTCCAGCGTCAGCAGCAGCTCGCGCACGGCCGAGGCCTGCGGGTCGTCGGCCAGCGCCGCCTGGGGGTCGAAGGACAGCACCAGCATCGGCGGGTCACCCTCGCCTTCGCCCGGCACCACGAGCCGCCCCGGCACCACGCCGGGCACGAAGCCCTGGCGCGCCGCGCACTGCTGGATGTAGCCCACCGACCAGGCCACCGAGCGCGCGCGCAGCACCAGCGAGAGCTGGGCGTCCCGCGGCCGCGCGAAGGCGTCGAGCTCGCGTGCCCGCGCCACGACCTCGAGCATGTCGGGGAAGTCGGCCATCGCGCCCACGCCCTCGGCGAAGGACTGCACCTTCTGCACGAATTCGGAGTACTCGATCTCGTTCAGCGGCCCCAGACGGTTGGCCAGCAGCACGCCGGCCTGGAACTCGCTGTAGCGGCGGCCGTGTGCCGGAAGCTCCCAGCGGCCGGTGTCGGCGTTCAGGCCCTCGATGTCCATCGGCTTCTTGCCGGCGCGTCGGCTGCCCGGCAGGTGGGCCACGGCGATCTCGCCGCTGACGGGCGCGTCCAGGGTGATCGGAACCAAGGCGTCGACCAACGCGTCCAGACGCGCGCCCAGGCGCAGCGCAGCGGGCGGCGCCACCAGCGGCGCGACGGTGGTGTCGTCGGCCAGGACCGGGCCGTCGTCGGGCTCGGCCAGGGCCGGCGTGGACTGCGGGGCAGCGGCCTCGCCGAGCGAGGGTTCGAGCCGGTCGGGCCCCGAGGTCGGTCGCGCCGCGGGCGGGGGCTCGGCCATGCGCGGACGCGACTTGCGCGCCGACCAGACCGCGTGCACGCCGATGCCCACGAGTGCCAGACCCGCGGCGATGGCCAGCCAGAGATAGAAGGGAAAGTCCTGCATCGGTGGGTTCCTCGCTGCGCCGTGCTCAGGCTGCTTCGGCCAGGCTGACGGCGGCCTCCATATCGACCGCGACGATACGCGAGACGCCTTGCTCCTGCATGGTCACCCCAATCAGTTGCTCGGCCATCTCCATCGCGATCTTGTTGTGACTGATGAACAGGAACTGCGTGCCGCGGCTCATTTCAGCGACCAGCCGGGCGTAGCGTTCGGTGTTGGCATCGTCCAGCGGCGCATCGACCTCGTCGAGCAGGCAGAACGGCGCCGGGTTGAGCTGGAAGATCGCGAACACCAGCGCGATGGCCGTCAGGGCCTTCTCGCCGCCGGACAGGAGGTGAATGGTCGAATTGCGCTTGCCCGGCGGCTGGGCCATCACCTGCACGCCGGCGTCGAGGATCTCGTCGCCCGTCATCATCAGGCGCGCCGAGCCGCCACCGAACAAGCTGGGGAACATGCGGCCGAACTGCTCGTTGACCTGGTCGAAGGTCTGGCGCAGCAGGTCGCGCGTCTCGCCGTCGATCTTGCGGATCGCGTCCTCGAGCGTGCTGATGGCTTCGTTCAGGTCGGCGTTCTGCGCGTCCAGGAAGGTCTTGCGCTCGCGCGAGGCCGTCAGCTCGTCCAGGGCGGCCAGGTTGACGGCGCCCAGCGCCGTGACCTCGCGCTGGATGCGGTCGATCTCGCCCTGCAGGCCCCACAGCCGGACGCCGCCCTCCTCGATCGAGCGCGCCAGGGCGTCCATGTCGGCCTGCGCGGCCTGCAACTGCTCGAGGTATTGCGCGCCGCCGAGCTGCGCCGCCTGCTCCTCGAGCTGCAGCCGGGTGATCTGCTCGCGCAGCGGCTCGATGCTGCGCTCCAGCGTCAGGCGCTGCTCGTCACCGCTGCGCAGGCGAGCGCCCAGGTCGTCGTACTCGCTGCGCACGGCGCCGAGCTCGGACTCGCGCTGCAGCTTCAGCGCCAGCGCCGTCTGCAGCCCGGCCTGCGCGGCGGCGTCGTTCAGCGTGCCGAGCTCGAGTTCGAGCTGGGCCCCGGTGTCTGCATTGCGGCGGATCTGCTCCTGCGCCGTCTCCAGGGTGCGCTGGAGTTCACCGCGCCGGCCTGCCAGCGCGCGCACCTGGAACCGCGCCTCCTGCGCCCGGCGTTCGAGAGCGCGCTGCTGCTCGCGCGCGTCGCTCACGCGCCGCTCCTGCGCGATCACGGCCTCCTCGAGATCGGCATGGCGTTGCTGGGCATCGGCAAGCTGCAGATCCAGCTCCTCGAAGCGCGCCTCGCCCAGGGCGCGGCGCTCCTGGAGCTCCTCGAGGCCGGCGTCGACCTCGGCCAGTTCGCCGTCGAGCTGGCCCTGGCGCGAACGTGCGGCCTCGGCCTGCTGCGACAGGCGCAGCCACTCCACCTGCAACTGGTGCGCGCGCGACTGCGCCTCGGCGGTCTCGCGCCGGGCCGCGGCCAGGCGCTGGCTGGCGTCGCTGACGGCCGCCTCGGCGCGCACCAGCCCGGCACGGGACTCGTCGGCGATCAGGGTCTGCGCGCGCCCGGCACGCTCGAGGTTCTCGATCTCCTGCGCCCGCGCGAGCATGCCGGCCTGCTCGGAGTCCGGGGCGTAGAACGCCACCGCGTGCGCGGACACGGCGTGGCCCTCGCGCGTGAAGATGACCTCGCCCGGCGTGAGGCGCACGCGCTGCGCCAGGGCCTCTTCCAGGTTGGTGGCTGTGTAGACGCCCTCGAGCCAGTCCGTCAGCAGCGCGCGCAGCGGCGCATCGCCCAGGCGCAGCAGGTCGATCAGGCGCGGCAGCGTGCGGTGCGGGTCCTCGGGCACGGCCAGCGGCGCGCTGTAGAACGCCAGGCGCGTCGGCGGTGGATCGGCCGCGAATGCGCGGGCGGTCTCGAGGCGGCCGATCTCGAGCGCGTTCAGGCGCTCGCGCAAGGCCGACTCCAGCGCGGTCTCCCAGCCGGGCTCGATGTGGATGCGTGTCCACAGGCCGCGCAGGCCCTCGAGCCCGTGCCGCCGCAGCCAGGGCTCGAGCTTGCCGCCGGTGCGCACCTTCTCCTGCAGCGCGCGCAGCGCCTCCAGGCGAGCCGCGAGCTCGGAGGCGCGCGCGGCCTCGCGGTTCGCCTCTTCCTGGCGCGCGCGACGCCCGGCCTCGAGCTGCGGCAGCTCATCCTGCAGCGACTGCAGGCGGGCCTCGGCGTCCTCGTGGCGGGCGCGCGCGACGGCGGTGTCTTCCTGGAGCTGCTCCAGCCGGTGCTCGTCCGGGCGGCTCAAGCCCTGGCGCTCGACGCGCAGGCGCTCGCGCCGCGCCTGCAGCTGGCGCGACTGCTCTTCGATGCTGCGGCTCTCGGCGGCCAGCACCTGGATCTGCTGCTGGACCTGCGAGGCGGCGTTGCGCTGGGTGTTCGCGCGCGCCTGGGAAGCGCGCAGATCTTCTTCGACCTGGGGCAGGCGCTCGGCGGCCTCCTCGGCCTGTGCCTGCAGCAGCTCGCCCTCCTCCTCGGCCGCGGCCATCTGGCCGGCCAGGCCTTCGAGCTCGGCCTGCGCCTGGTCCTGCCGCTGCGCCCACTGCGCGTCCTGGGCACGCAACTCGGCCATGCGCTGCTGCACGCGCTGGCGGCTGTCGACGACGTAGCGGATGCGCTCCTCGAGGCGGCTGACCTCGAGCGCGGCATCGGCCAGCGCGCCCTGGGCCAGGTGCAGGCGGTCGCCGGCGGCGTAGTGCGCCTGGCGCACCGTCTCGAGCACCGCCTCGGCCTCGCGCAGCTCGGCGGTGCGCGCCTCGAGCGCGTTGACGCCGTCGGCCACGGCCTGGCGCAGCCGGGTGTGCTCGGCCGCGGCGTCGCGGTGCTTCAGGAACCACAGCTGGTGCAACTTGAGCGTGCCCTGCTCCTGCAGGCCCCGGTACTGGCGCGCCACCTCGGCCTGCTTCTCGAGCTTCTCGAGGTTGGCGTTCAGCTCGCGCAGGATGTCCTCGACGCGGATCAGGTTCTCGCGCGTGTCCTTCAGCCGGTTCTCGGTCTCGCGCCGACGCTCCTTGTACTTGGAGACCCCGGCCGCCTCCTCCAGGAACAGGCGCAGTTCCTCGGGGCGGGACTCGATGATGCGGCTGATCGTGCCCTGGCCGATGATGGCGTAGGCCCGCGGGCCCAGTCCGGTGCCGAGGAAGACGTCCTGGACATCGCGGCGGCGCACCGGCTGGTTGTTGATGTAGTAGCTGCTGGTGCCGTCGCGCGTGAGCACGCGCTTGACGGCGATCTCGGCGAAGGCGTTCCACGAGCCGCCGGCGCGGGCGTCGCTGTTGTCGAAGACGAGCTCGACGCTGGCGCGGCCGGCGGGCTTGCGCTGCGCCGAGCCGTTGAAGATGACGTCCTGCATCGACTCGCCGCGCAGCTCGCTGGCCTTGCTCTCGCCGAGCACCCAGCGCACGGCATCCATGATGTTGGACTTGCCGCAGCCATTGGGGCCGACGACACCGACGCGCTGCCCTGGCAGCTGAAAGGTCGTCGGCTCGGCGAAGGACTTGAAGCCCGAGAGCTTGATCTGGTTCAGGCGCATCGAGGCGCAGCGAGAGGCCGCCGCTAAGTCATTGATTTGATTATAAAAATCCCTCGGTTTTGAATGCCCGAGCCGGGGTCGGATGATACCATCCGGGTCGGATGACCATCGACTTCGTCCGAGAACGGCACGCATCATGTCCACCGCACCTCGCAAGCAGCGCCGCAAGCCCGCCGTGCCCCCGAGCGCGCCGAGCCGGGACCTCGACGTCTTCCCGAATCCGGCCCCCGAGCGCGACTACGTGATCCGCTTCGACGTGCCGGAGTTCACCTGCCTGTGCCCGCTGACCGGCCAGCCCGATTTCGCGCACCTGCAGATCGAGATCGTGCCCGACGGCTGGTGCGTGGAGACCAAGAGCCTCAAGCAGTATTTCTGGAGCTACCGCAACGAGGGCGCCTTCCACGAAAAGGTGAGGAACACGATCCTGACGGACGTGGTGCGCGCGATCGATCCGCGCTCCATCCGCATCCATGCCGCCTGGTTCGTGCGCGGCGGCATCCGCACCGATGTCACGGTGGAGCACCGCCGCGCCGACTGGAGCCCGAGCCCGCCGGTGCACCTGCCAGGCGGCCAGACCGACCCCGCAAAGTGACGCTGCGCCCGGCTTACCAGAAGTACGCCGTCGAGGTGCGCCCGAGCGCCATCGACGGCCAGGGCGCCTTCGCTGCCGAGCCCATCGTCGGCAAGCGCAAGATCGGCGAGATCCGCGGCGAATCGATCACCGTGGCGCAGGCCCGCATCCGTGCCACGCGCAGCGAGCGCATCATGATCGTCGAGCTGTCCGACCGCAAGGCGATCGACTTCAGCCGCTCTGCCGACCCGATGCGCTACACCAACCACAGCTGCGCCCCGAACGCCCGTCTGTGCATACGCCAGGGCCGGGTGGAGTTCTACGCCCTGCGCGACATCGCCCCGGGCGAGGAGATCACGGTGAACTACGGCGAGACCCACCACGAGGGGCGCCTGGCCTGCCGCTGCGGCGCGCCGGGGTGCGTGGGGAGCTTGTGATCCGCCCCCCGCATGGCCTGGTGACCTGCGCCTGAGAATCGTTGGCCCGCATGCGCGAACCGGGAATGGGTGTGGCAGGATGCCTTGATGCGCTGATGTCGCTCCAGGGCAGCGCAAGCCCCTCCTACACTGAGCGCTCTCAGGCGCCGCACCGTGGCGCGCCAGTGCGTTTGCGTACCCGCTCATGAACCCCTACCTCGCCCGCCTCCACCCCTACCCTTTCGAGCGCCTGCGCGAGCTCTCGCGGGGCATCGTGCCGCCCGCGCACCTGCGGCCCATCAGCCTGGGGATCGGCGAGCCACGGCACCCGACGCCGGGGTTCATCGAGCAGACGCTGGTGTCTTCGCTGGCGGGGCTGTCGGTCTACCCTGCCACGGCCGGGGAGCCGGCCTTGCGCGAGTCCGCGGCAGGCTGGGTGCAGCGGCGCTACGGTGTGGCGCTGGACGCGGCCACGCAGGTGCTGCCGGTCAACGGCACGCGCGAAGCGCTGTTCGCGCTGGCCCAGACGGTGGTGGATGGCTCCAAGCCCGGGGCCACCGTCCTCTGCCCCAACCCTTTCTACCAGATCTACGAGGGCGCGGCGCTGCTGGCGGGGGCGCAGACCGCCTTTGCAAACAGCGACCCGGCGCGCAACTTCGCCGTGCGCTGGGACGAGATCGACGACGCGACCTGGGCGCGCACGCAACTCGTCTACGTGTGCTCGCCGGGCAACCCCACGGGCGCGGTGATGCCGCTGTCCGAGTGGCAGCAGCTGTTCGCGCTGAGTGACCGCCACGGCTTCGTCATCGCCAGCGACGAGTGCTATTCGGAGATCTACTTCCGCGACGAGCCGCCCTTGGGCTCGCTGCAGGCGGCTCAAGCGCTGGGACGCACGGGCTTCCCGCGCCTGGTGGCGCTGACCAGCCTGTCCAAGCGCAGCAACGTGCCGGGCATGCGCTCGGGCTTCGTTGCCGGCGATGCCGCCATCCTGAAGGCCTTCCTGCTCTACCGCACCTATCACGGCAGCGCCATGAGCCAGGTGGTGCAGAAGGCCAGCATCGCAGCCTGGAACGACGAGGGGCATGTGGCCGCCAACCGCGAGCTCTACCGCGCCAAGTTCGCGCGCGTCACCCCGTTGCTGGAGCCGGTGCTGGACGTCGCCCTGCCCGACGCGGGCTTCTACCTCTGGGCCGCGGTGCCGGGCGGCGACGACGTGGCCTGGGCGCTGGGCTTGCTGGCCCGCTGCAACGTGACGGTGCTGCCGGGCTCGCTGCTGGCCCGCCCGGCGCAGGGCATCAACCCCGGCGCCGGCCGCGTCCGCCTGGCACTGGTGGCGGGCACCGAGGAGTGTGTGGAAGCGGCCCAGCGGATCGTCGAGTACTGCGGCGCCGGCGGCTGAGCACGGCCCGGGGCCCGGGGCTCGGGTCGCAGTGAGCCGCTACCCGATGCGCGCGCGCCGCGCCGGCGCTCAAGCGCCCTCGAAGGGCAAGGCCTTGTCCAGCCAGTCGTCGGCCTTCAGCACTGCACGCCGGCGGGCGTAGGCCTCGGCCTCGGCGCGGCGCTGCGCCAGGCGCAGGGCCCAGGCCAGGAAGCGCTCACGCCAGGGCGCAGACGAACCAGCCAGCACAGACAGGATCCGGCGCATGGCGACCGGCACGAACCGGTGCACCAGGCCGTCGTCCAGGCTGAGCATCACGGCGACGCTTCCCGGGTCACCCTGCCTGCCGCACCGCCCGGCCAATTGGCGCGACACCCGGGCGGATTCATTGGCCTCCGCGATCACGACATGCAAGCCCCCCAGGGCCAACACTTCGGGCCCGAGGCGGATGTCGGTCCCGCGGCCGGCCATGTTCGTTGCAATCGTGATGCGGCCCACCCCGCCGGCCTGGGCGACGATCCCGGCCTCCTGTTCGTGCAAGACCGCATTCAGCAAGGCGAACGGCAGACCGCGAGCCTCCAGTTCCCGGGCCAGGACCAGACTCGCGTCGACGCTGCGCACGCCGATCAGCACCGGCTGCCCCGCCTGGTGGAGGCTGGCAACGTGGTCCGTCACCGCCTTCCATCGCGCCTGGGCAGTGGCGAACACGCGCGTGCCGGCGGTCACGGTGAGGCGGGGGCGGTGGGTCGGGATCGGCAGCACGGCCAGCCCGTAGATGCGCCAGAACTCGGCCGCCGCCTCGCGGGCCGTTCCGCTCGTGCCGGCCAGCCTCGGGAAGCGTCTGAAGAAGGTCTGGAAGCTCAGCTGCCCCAGGGACTCGTTCGGATCGGTGATCTCGACGCCCTCCTTGGCCTCGACCGCCTGGTGCAGCCCGGCCATCAGGGTCCGGCCCGGGGTCAAGCGGCCCGTGAACTCGTCCAGCAGAACGATCTTCCCCTCGTCGACGACGTACTGGTGGTTCAGCAGGATGAAATGGCGAACGGTCAGTGCCTGGCGCAGGAGCTCTTCGCGCCGCGGCTCGGCGCGCCAGGCTGTGGGCAGCGCAGGCGCCAGCTGGTCCAGGGCCAGCCGCGCCCCCGCGCGCAAGGTCACGGTACGGCGCTGCGGCAGGACTTCGTAGTCCTCGTCGGGCTTCAGGCGCGCGGCCAGAACAGCCATCGAGCGCGCGGCATCCCCCAGGTCATGGCTGTTGCGGGGCGCCGACAGGATCAGGGGCGTCACCGCCTCGTCCACCAGGACGTTGTCGGCCTCGTCGACGATCGCGCCATGCAAGCCCCGCACGAGCAGGACCGGCGGGGGCAATGGGGCGCCGGACCCTTCCAGCCAGTTCTCGAAAGCCAGCCTGCGGGGATCGCGCCCAGCGCGCGCAGCGAGTTCGTCGCGCAGGTGGTCGGCAAGGAGTTCCTTGGCCGTGACATACACGACGTCGCTCGCATAGAGCGCAGGCCGTCTCGCCGACTCGACGGCCGCATCGATCCCGGCCACGGAGAGCCCGCACCGCGCATACAGGGGCGCCATCTCCTGCGCGTCCCGGCACGCCAGATAGTCGTTGGAGGTGATGACGTGGCACGGCCGGGAACTCCACGCCGCAAGCACTGCGGCCAGCGCGACGGTCAGGGTCTTGCCCTCGCCGGTGGCCATCTCGGCCAGCAAGCCGCGCTGCAGCGCCAGCGCCGCCATGAACTGCACCGGGTAGGGCCGCATTCCCTTGACGCGGGCCGCCACCTCGCCCACCGCGGCCAGCGCCTCCAGCAGGCGCCCGCGCGCGTGTAAAGGGTCCCGGCGCAGCAGTTCCCTGGCCTGCGTCAGGCGTGCGGAGAGCTCCTCCTCGCTCAAATCCTTCAGCGACTCGCACGCCGCAGCGCATTGCTGCGACAGCCGGGCCAGCCCGCGGCCGAGCGTCGCGCGGCGATGCCACAAGCCCCGCACATCGTGCGCGATCTGGTCCAGGCCCTCGGGCAGCCTGGCGGCTGCCGGCAAGGGCCAGGCCACGGCCCGGGCTGCCGATACGCTCAAATCCAGAACACCTGTCTGAGGAACCGTATGGTTCGGTGGGTCATCACCCACAGCAGGCTGCGCTCACCGACATCGATCCGCGCACTCCCGCCCATGCCGGGGCGCCACCAGTTCTGGTACCCCACCTCGATGCGGCCCCGCACCAGATACACGTTCCGGGCCTCGCGTTGCGTGGACTGAGGGTCGATGCGGTCGACGACGAAGGAATACTTGAGATCGGGCCGCCCCACGAGCGCGAACTCGCCCCTCGAACCCAGCCGGACCTCGTGCACGTCCGCCTGGTCGACCTCGATCTCGAGGTAGGTGTCGCCGGTGCGGGCGAGCTTGACCAGCAGGTCGCCCTTGCGCACCGGAGCGCCCAGGTTCTTCTTCAGATCACCCTCGACGACGACGCTGGGAAACGGCGCGCGGACCTGCGCGCTGGCGAGCTGGTGGCGTATCAGGTCGAGCTTGGACGCCGCCTGCTGCTGGCGGGCACGCGCGATCTGCATCTCCGCCAGTTGCCGGGCGCCCTGCCCCCGCTCGGCCTCGTTGCGGTACTTCAGCTCGTCGGCCACCGCCATCGATTCCTCGAGGATCAGCTCTCGGGTGTCCAGTTCCAGCAAGACACGCGCAGACTCCACCTGGTCGCCGACGCGCACGTTCACCTTGCGCAGGTAGCCGTCGAAAGGCGCAGGCACGAACAGGACGTCCTCGCTGCGCAAGGCCAGCGACGCATCGATGCGGTAAGACCAGGGCAGCAGCGCCGAACCCACCAGCACGGTCACGGCACCAAAGCCCGCAAGCTTCCAGCCGGTGTTGCTGGGACCGAGGAGCTGGTTCGCCCACCTTCCTGCCGCAAACCACCACCGCGCCCCGAACCAGCGGTCGGTGTGGCGCAAGTCCTGCAATCGCCGCGCGCAAGCCTCGCCGATGAGACGCAGTTCCCAGGCCGTCTGCTCGTCGAACCCGGCCTCGCGGCGCTGCAGGCTGAGCACGGCCACGATCTCGCCGTCCAGTTGCAGCGGCATGGACATCATCGACCCGACGCCTTGCTGCCGGGCATAGGTCTGGTGCGCGTGCAGGCGCACGGCGGCATCCGGCGGCTGCGGCCAGAAGACCTCCGCGCCGTGGCTGGCGGCCTCCTCCATGGCGCTTTCCAGCTCGGTGCTGGCAGAAGACCTGGGGTCGAACTTCTCGACATGGCTGACGGCCGTCAGGCGGACATAGCCGGACTGCGACCATCCGAGCGCGACCTGTTCGCAAGCGAAGCGGACGGCCAGCTCGTTGCACAGCGAAAACGCCGCGCGCAGAAAGCGCGTCTCGGCCCCCAGGCGCATCGCCAGCTGCAGTACTTCGTACAGCCGCCGCGCCTTGTCCTGCGGGGGCGCGAGCGCCTGCCGCGCGGACGAGAGCGCCCCCCCGACGCGTTGCGCCGGCAGGGCTGCCAGCAGGCGGGCCAGCATGAGCGCGACGGTGGCGGGCAGCGGGGTGTCCAGGGCGACCAGCGCCGTCGGCGGCTGCGTGGCGGATCCCTCCGGATCGACGCGCACGGCCACGGCGCCGCCTGCGGCCGCCGCCTCCTTGGCGAGGTAGGTTCCCGCCACGGGTCGGGCCTGATCGGCAGCCCGGGCCAGCAGCTCGTAGTCACCCGCCTGCCCGGCGGCGTCCTCGGGCCATTGACCGAGCGCCTGCCACGCGCCCGTATCGGTCTGCTCGACCAGCAGCACGCGGCGCGCCCGCAGCGCCAGACCGAACGCCTCCAGCACCTGCGACCAGAACGTGTCCGCCGGCACTCCATCATCCGCGCCCTGCTCGCGACCTGCAGCTGCCCCGCCCTCCCCGACAACGGTCGACTGGTGCGAACCCGAGGCCGAACTTCTCACCGAAACCGGTCCAGCAACAGGCCCTGCGTGGCCTCGATCAGGGCTTCGGCCTTGGACCAGGCGACCTGCTGCTCGACCACCGCCATCCTCGCGTTGATGGCGCGCTCCTCACGGAAGAGCAGTTCACGCACGTCGCTGCGGCCCGATTCCAGACGCTGCCTCTCGAGTTGGACATGGCGGTCCTCGCGGCGGGCGATCTCGGACCACAGATCCCAGCGCTGGGCCGCCCCCGACATCAGGGTCACACCGGTCGCCACATCGCTGGCAATCTCGCGGCGCAGGGCTTCGATCTGGCGCTGCGCCTCGGACAGGCGCAGCTTGGCGGCCTGCACGTCGGCCCGCCCCTGGATGTTGCCGCCCAGGGGCATGGCCACCTGGAGGCCGACAGACCAGGAAGGAAAGTCCTTGAGGAAGGACACGCTGCCGGCCTGCGAGCTCCCGGGCCCGCCGTTGAAGCCATAACTCGCCACCACGTCGACCTTGGGCTTGACCTGGTTCGCCGCGTACTCGGCCTGCAGGCGTTCACGCTCGAGCGCGGCTTGCCGCTGCCGCAGGTCGGCACGCAACTCGAAGGCTCGGGCGACCGCCTGCTCCATCGTGGGCGGGGGACGGGAGGCCTCGGGCAAGGCGTCCGTGGCACGCCATCCCGGAACCTGGCTGTTCAGCTCGCTGCCCATGAGGCGCGCGACGCGGCCGATCGCCTCCGACTGCGCCACCTGGGCTTCGCTGACCGCGGCGCGGTATCGGATCAGGTCGTTCTCCACGTCCCAGACCTGGGACTCAGGGATGCGGCCTTGACGCCTCAGTGCCTGCGCCTGGGCCAGCAGGCGCTCGCCCATGGCCACCTTCTCCAGGGCATGGGCCGTGCGGTGCTGCGCCAACACCAGGTCCCAGTAGGCCAGCGCCGACTCGGCGACCGCGCTGCCCTCGGCGTCGCGCGCGCCGGCCTGGCTGGCCGCGACATCGGCCTCGGCGACGCGGACCCGGGCCGCAACCGTCTCCAGCCCGCCGTCGCGCGCCAAGGGATGGGTCAGGGACACACCGACATAGCTGCGGTACTCGTGCTCGTTGGAAAGGTTGGTCAGGAAGCGCGACAGCGTCGTCTTGCCTTCCACCTTTGTCCCGGTCGGCAAGAGGCGGCTGACGGTGGCGGAAAGATCGACGGCATCGCGCTCGTAGATTCCGGCGCCACTGCGCACCAGTTTCTCTTCCCGGGTGTTGGCCTGACGCGTTCCGCCCACGCTGCTGGACACGGCGCCCTGGGTCTCGAACGCGCCGCGCGCGCGATCGACGGCCGTGGCCGCCAGGTCTGCCTCCGAGCGCCTGGCAACGACATTCTTGTTGTTTTGACGCACGCGTTGCACGAAGGACGCCAAGGACAGGGCCTCGTCCGAGGCGCGCACCGCCGACCCGGCCGGCGTCTGGGCCGTGCCGGCCAGCGGCCAGGCCAGCAAGACGCTGCCGGCGAGCACGGCCAGCGCCGCCCAGCCGGGCACGGGCAGGCGACCTGGGGCGTCAGACACCGCGGACCGCTTGGGGCGCGAACGGGATGACGAGCAAGACATGAGCTTCTCCTGGGGAATTCAGCAGCCATCGGCCAAGGGGCCGGGCACTGCACGCAGGCAGGCCGCAGGACCCCGGGTCCGGGCAAGACGTTTCAAGAAAGCCTCTCGATCTGGTGAAGCGAGGCGACATGCGCGTAGGTCGAGGCCAGCCACCCACGGTGCCGCAGCGCCAGCAGTCCCTGGTCGGACAGCGCGTCCAGACGGGTCTCGTTGACGACGTAGCAGCCCTCCAGGTCGACGGTACGGTCGCCCCGTTTGGCGCGCACCGAGAACGGCGTCAAAAGGTTGGCCTGCTTCAGCGCATCGACATAGGCATCGGTGAGGACCTGCATCTGCCGCAGGCGTGCAAAGTAAGAGCGCGCCTCCTCCAAGGCGGGCGAGGGTTGGCCCGAGCCGCTGAACAGCGGCTCGCCCGCGGACTCGCCGACGCAGTCGCTGTCGACATCGATGCACAGGGCATGACGGTCGCCACGCCCTGTGCGCACGAGCGAGAACGGATAGCCGCGTACCACCGCAGGCACATACGACGCCTGCCAGCGGCCGGACGCGTCGACGAAGACGTTCGCGCCCTGTTCCAGGCCGAACAGTGCCACGGGCATGAAGCTGTCCGCCCCCGGCTCCTCGACGAAGACGATCGGGTACACCGCGCTGGCCCTGACCATCTCGGGCTGCATCAGGGCCGCCATGTGCAGCCCGCGGGCGAATGCGAAGTCCTGTGCCGGCAGGACCCTCAGGCGGGCATGCTGGACGGAGCTCAAGGCTGCGACGCGGCGGAACATGGTGCTCGGCAGACGCGGAAGATCAGACCCGGAAGCGGCGCTGGAAGAACTGCCGCACGGCACGCTCCCACTGCACCATCAACGGTGCAGCCTTCAAGGTCAGGCGCAGCGTGCCCAGGCGACCGTGGCGCAGTTCCGAGGCGGCGACATCCACGGGCAGCGAAGCAAGGATCTGGAAGAAGGGCTCCGCGGCCGTCAAGCCCTGTCCGTCACCCGGCGCCACCGCGATGTCACCGCCACCGGCCATGCCCAAGGCTCTCGAGGGCAGGGTCCCGGTCTCGAAGGGAACGAGCACGGCGCCCTGGGCCACGAGGTTCACGTCCTCCTGGCCGCGAAGGCGTATCTCGACGCCGCGGACCTCGTTGTCGAACAGGTGGGTGGCGACCTGGGGCAGCACGGCCACGAAGCGCCACGACTGCGGGTCGACCACGGCGCCCAGCCCCGCGCCACGGGCAACCCAGCGCCCGAGACCGGAGTCGAAGATCTCGGGGCTCCACAGGCCGTCGATCGGGGCCCGCAGCACCAGCCCCTGGCGCTGGCGTTCGAGCTCCGAGATGACGGCCTCCACCGCCTCGCGCTGTCGTTGCAAGGCGGCCAGGTCGGACCGCGCCACCGAGGTGGCGCGCACCTCCTGCGACAGCAACTGCTCGCGCTGCAGGCGCGCGCTCGCGAGTTCGAACTCGATCTCCGGGTTCTCCAGGCGCATCAACTCCTGGCCGGCCGTCACGCGCGCCCCGGGCGTGACCTTGACGGACACCACACGCCCGGCGGTGTCGCTGCTGACCCGGCGGTAGTTCACCGCCTCCAGCACACCGGAAGCCCGCACCCGGTCGGGCACTGGCACCCCGGCCAGGAGGACAAGAGATCCCAGACAAATCGCCACCGTGGTCGCAATGCAGCGCGCACGCACGTGCATCAACCGGGGGCTGGTCGCCAAGTACTTCAGGAACTTGAACAGGGGCACCACCGTGATCGTGAAGCCCAGGATCCAAGCCATGGCAACACCCAGGTCCAGGTACTGCTCCGCGACGAAGAAGACGATCGTCGACATCAGGAAGAGCCAGTAGGCCAGGCTCACGACGCCGTACAGCGGCAGCAGCCAGGCCTCGACCGCGGAGCGCGCCGCAGGACGGGCGTTCGGCAGCCTGAAGATCAGGCGCTCACCCAGGTAGCGCAGCTGATCCCTGGAGCGCTGGAACAGGTTGGGAACGTCGATCAGGTCGACGAGCATGTGGTAGCCGTCGAACCTCAGCAAGGGGTTGAGGTTGAAGAACAGCGAAGACACGCTCGCAACGAAGATGACGTTGTAGGCGATCGAATTGACCACACCGGGCGCCGTGTGCGCCCACAGCAGCGCCGCCACGGCAGCAACGGCCAGCTCGGCCAGCACACCCGAAGCGCCGACAAGAAGGCGTGGCCATCGGTGACGAAAGCCCCAGCTTGCTGTCGCATCCACGTAGGGCATGGGGGCGAAGATGAGCAGCATCACACCCATCTTGTGGACTTCACCCCCGTACAGGCGGCATGCGGCGGCATGCCCCAGCTCGTGCACCACCTTGGCGATGATGAAACCGATGTAGAGCAGCCCGAGGTTGGACGGCGCCAGGATGCCCGCCCCCTGGCTGAACAGCGAGTCCACGTTGTCGACGAGCGCCTTGCCCGCCAGCGCCAGCAGCAGCAGGTAGGCCAGCGCGCCCGCCGGGCTGAAGACCGCGCGGATCAGCGGCATCGCCGTCTGCAGCATGCGGTCGGGGTCGAACAGCGGAATGCGGATCGACATGAACCCCATCATCAGCGCCCGCTGCTCGCGCTTGCGGCGCTGGGTGTAGCGGTCGAACAGGCTCGCGCCTGCGCTGGACCGATCGAAGCTCAGGAGGTTGGACAGGTTCAACTGCCCGAGCAACTGCACGACCTCTTCCTGGGACAGCGCGTGGTCAGGGTCGGAGGCGACGGCTTCCAACCAGGCCTCGTCCACGGTCCGTCGGGTCGACAGGCGACTGACGAAGCTCCAGGCCTGGGCGTTGATGCGGAACCAGTCGCTCGACAAGGTGTCGCGCAACACGATCCATTCACGCCCCCGGTACATCTGACGGTGGGCCCGCACGGTGGACCGCAATTCGGCCCGCACCTGCGCCACGCGGTGCCAAGAGTCGCTGAAGGTGCGACCGGCTGCGTCTTCGACGCTCACGCGCGCGCTCCGTCGTCACCCCGCGACGCTGCGGGCGGTGTGCTCCCGGACTCCGCGCGGGGGCGGTCTGCCGCCGCGCCAGGTGCGCTCGCGCTGTCGGCGTCGGAGGCCGCCGCGAGCTGCGCTGTCTGGGCTTCGGCCGCCGTGTCTTGTTCATGCGAGCGCTCGAACCAGCGCGAGATGCGTTCCGTCCACCCTGCATAGGCGGCGAACCAACGAGCCCTCAAGCCTGTGCTGGACAGCGCGCTTGCGGACCCGGACGCCGTATCGCCCGCGCCCTCGGCCTCGGCGGACACGCCCCCATCGCCGCCGCCGTCTTGCTTGCTCGAGGTCCCAGACCCTTCGTTGCGGGCCGGTTCCTGAGCTTCGTTGGCCGGGCTGTTCTGCGGCGCCGGCGCCGAGGACGGCGGCGTCCCGGCCTCGCTGGCGGGCGCATCGGGTGTCGAGCCGGGAACGACCGCCGGCGCCGGCGGTGCAGTCGGTGCAGGCGTTGCCGCCGGCACGGCCGCAGGGGCCTGCGGCGGCGGCGCCGCCTCGCTGCGCTGGTCGCTTGCGGGGCGCGCGGTCGCGCTGGCCTGCGCGCTCGACACCGGCCTGGACTCCGACACCGGCTGCAGCGAGGAAGACACCGCTGTCGGCGCCGGCGCCACGGCCGGCGCCGAGGCCATCGGAGCCGCCTGCGGACTTTCCGAACGCGGCGTCATCACCGCGATGAGAGGTGCGCTTCCAGAACTGGCGATCAGGCCGCGCGACACCGCCTCCAGTCCGGCCTGCAGCACGACAGACGTGTCCTGCAGGACCGTGCCGGACGCCGCCAACGAAGGCGACGCAGACGAACCACCGGAAACCACATTGGCCGTAGGCGGAGGCGGCATCACCAGATCCGAAGCACTGATGGTCGTACGACCCACCATCATGACCAGGCGACCACTGCGCGACTCGATGAGGCCGGGCTCGAGCGGTCCCGTGCCGGCGAGCAGTGCGATCCACCCTTGCGGGGCATCGTTGCGAACGCCCTGGCCGCCCACCTTGAGACCAGCCCGCCCAGCCACGATCACGTCGCCGATGTCCCCGTTGACCGCCTCGACCTCGGCTGCGTCCATGCGCAGCAGGGCCACACCGACACCGCCGATCCCGCTTTGCGCGCGCAAGCTCAGTCGGGCCGGCGTGGCGAAATTGAGTGCCTGTCCCTGGCTGCCGTCACGGATGGCGCCACCGGCCTCGACACGTATCGGGCCGCCCTGCGAGACGACTTCAGCCAGCGTCGCGTCACCCGTGCTGGTCAGCGTGACCGCGCCCTCGGCAGCCCGCAGGCTCGCCGAGGCCGCCATGGTGACCGAGCCCTCGGCGACGATGTCGATATCGCCCTCGCCGGCACCGATCACCACCTCGTCGACGATGACCAGATCGTCGGTTTCCCGCAGATGGATGCTTCCGCTGTCTGAACGGGCCGAGATCGAACCCGTCTGCACGCTCAGCGCAGCGTTTGCCTTGCCGATGTCACGCCCGGCGCGCAGCTGAAGTGCCTGGCCTGCGGTCAGCGCAGGCGCGGCGGCGTCTTCCAGCGCCAGCAGATCGCGCCCTGCGTACAGGCGCGCTGTACCGCCGACCTCACCGGCGACGATCGTGTCCGCCGTGGCCGACACGGTGGCGTCACCCGCCGCACGGACTTCGATGCGCAGCGGGCCCTGGGCCGACACCTCGATGCTGCCGGCGTCGATCGTCACCTTCCCAGCGAAAGCGTTGGCCTCGGTCATCGTGACCGTTCCCTCGCCGGCGTCGACCCATACCGCGCCGGTGACTGCCAGCGCGCCGGTCTGGGTGATGTTGCCGTGGCCGGAATCGACCGTCAGCACGCCGTCCACGCGACCCTGACCCAGGTTCAGACCGCCAGCCGCGTTCACGGTGAGCGAGCCCGTGGCCAGCGTGCCCAGCGTCAGCGCCCCGGCATCCGTGATCTGTACCGCGCCACCGGTCACGCTGAAGGTGCCGCGGAAGTCATTGGCCTGCGTCAACGTGACCGTGCCGGTGCCCGCGTTCACCTGGCCCGTGCCGGACACCGTCAGCGCCCCGGTCTGGCCCACCGACCCGGCGCTCGTCACTGCCAGGTTGCGGCCCACCGCTGTCAGGCCGAAGTTCGTCGCGCCCGCGCTCGTCGTCGTCAGGTCTCGGCCCACCGTCGTCAGACCGAAATTCGTCGCCCCCGTGCTCGTCGTCGTCAGGTCGCTCGAGGCGCCGCTCACCGTGCCGCTGAGCGCCAGCGCGCCGCCTGCGCTCAGCACCGTGCTGCCCGTGGTCGTCAGCGACACCGTCAGCGCGTTGGCGTCGGCAATCTGCGTGGCCGCGCCGGTGACCGTGACAGTGCCGCCGAAATTGTTGCCCGCGTTGCTCAAGGCAACGGCCTGACCGCTGGCTGTGATGCCCGTGGCCCCACTCACCGTAAGCGCCCCGGTCTGACCCACCGCACCGGCGCTCGTCACCGCGAGGTCCCCGCCGACCGTGGTCAGGCCGAAGCTCGTCGCGCCCGCGCTTGTCGTCGGGTCCCGGCCCACCGTCGTCAGGCCAAAGATCACAGCGCCCTCGCTGGTCGCCGTCAGGTCGCTCGTGGCACCGCTCACCGTGCCGCTGACTGCCATCGCCCCACCCGCGCTCAGCACCGTGCTGCCCGTGGTCGTCATCGCGACCGTCAGCGCGTTCGCGTCGGCGATCTGCGTGGCCGCGCCCGCGACGGTGACCGTACCGCCGAAGTCGTTGGTCGCGTTGCTCAAGGCGACGGTCTGGCCGCTGGCCGTCATGACCGTGGCACCGCTCACCGTCAGCGCCCCGGTCTGACTCACGGCACCGGCGCTCGTCACTGCGAGGTCCCGGCCCACCGCCGTCAGGCCGAAGTTCGTCGCACCGCCGCTCGTCGCCGTCAGGTCCCGGCCCACCGTCGTCAGACCGAAATTCGTCGCGCCCGTGCTCGTCGTCGTCAGATCACTGGTGGCGCCGCTCACCGTGCCGCTGAGCGACAGCGCGCCGCCCGCGGTCAGCACCGTGCTGCCCGTGGTCGTCAGCGCGACCGTCAGACCGGTCAGGTCCGCGATCTGCGTGGCTGCACCCGTGACCGTGACCGTGCCGCCGAAGTCGTTGGCCACGTTGCTCAGGGCGACGGCCTGGCCGCTGGCCGTGATCGCCGTGGCCCCGTTCACCGTCAGTGTCCCGGTCTGACTCACGGCACCGGCGCTCGTCACCGCGAGCTCCCGGCCCACCGTCGTCAGGCCGAAGGTCATCGCACCGCCGCTCGTCGTCGTCAGGTCCCGGCCCACTGCCGTCAGGCCGAAGTTCGCCGCACCCGTGCTCGTCGTCGTCAGGTCACTGGTGACACCGCTCACCGAGCCACTGATCGCCAGCGCGCCACCTGCGCTCAGCACCGTGGCACCCGTGGTCGTCAGCGCCACCGTCAGCCCGGTCTCGTCCGCGATCTGCGTGGCCGCGCCAGTGACGGTGACCGTGCCGCCAAAGTCGTTACCTGCGTTGCTCAGGGCGACGGCCTGGCCGCTGGCGGTGATGCCGGTGGCACCGCTCACCGTCAGCGCCCCGGTCTGACTCACGGCACCGGCGCTCGTCACTGCCAGGTCCCGGCCCACCGCCGTCAGGCCGAAGTTCGTCGCACCGCCGCTCGTCGCCGTCAGGTCCCGGCCGACCGTCGTCGGGCCGAAGTTCGTCGCACCCGTGCTCGTCGTCGTCAGATCACTGGTGGCGCCGCTCACCGTGCCGCTGATCGCCAGCGCGCCGCCCGCGGTCAGCGCCGTGCTGCCCGAGGTCGTCAGCGACACCGTCAGCGCGTTCGCGTCGGCAATCTGCGTGGCCGCACCCGTGACCGTGACCGCGCCGCCGAAGTCGTTGGCCGCGTTGCCCAGGCCGACGGTCTGGCCGCTGGCCGTGATCGCCGTGGCCCCGTTCACCGTCAGTGCCGCGGTCTGACCGACCGCCCCGCCGCTCGTCGTCGTCAGGTCCCGGCCTACCTTCGTCAAGCCGAAGTTCGTCGCACCCGTGCTCGTCGTCGTCAGGTCACTGGTGGCGCCGCTCACCGCGACGCTGACCGCCAGCACACCGCCCGCGCTCAGCACCGTGCTGCCCGTGGTCGTCAGCGACACCGTCAGCGCGTTCGCGTCCGCGATCTGCGTGGCCGCGCCCGTGACGGTGACAGTGCCGCCGAAGTCGTTACCAGCGTTGCCCAGGGCGACGGCCTGGCCGCTGGCGGTGATACCGGTGGCACCGCTCACCGTCAGCGCCCCGGTCTGACTCACGGCGCCGGCACTCGTCACCGCGAGGTTGCGGCCTACCGCCGTCAGCCCAAAGTTCGTCGCGCCCGTGCTCGTCGTCGTCAGGTCCCGGCCTACCGTCGTCAGGCCGAAGTTCACTGCGCCCGCGCTCGCAGTCGCCAGGTCGCTCGTGGCGCCGCTGACGGTGCCGCTGACCGCCAGCGCGCCACCCGAGTTCAGCACCGTGCTGCCCGCGGTCGTCAGCGCCACCGTCAGCGCGTTCGCGTCCGCGATCTGCGTGGCCGCGCCCGTGACCGTCACCGTACCGGCGAAGTCGTTGGTCGAGTTGCTCAGGGCGACGAGCTGGCCGCTGGCGGTGATGCCAGTGGCACCGCTCACCGTCAGCGCCCCGGTCTGACTCACGGCGCCGGCACTCGTCACCGCGAGGTTGCGGCCTACCGCCGTCAGGCCGAAGGCCGTCGCGCCCGCGCTCGCCGTCGTCAGGTCGCTCGCGGCACCGCCTACCGTGCCGCTGATCGCCAGCGCGCCGCCCGCGTTCAGCACCGTGGTCGCGGTGGTCGTCAGCGCGACCGTCAGCGCGTTCGCGTCAGCGATCTGCGTGGCCGCACCCGAGACCGTGACCGTGCCGCCAAAGTCGTTGGCTGCGTTGCTCAGGGCAACGGTCTGCCCACCGGCCGTGATGCTGGTGGCCCCGTTCACCGTCAGCGCCCCGGTCTGGCCCACCGCCCCGGCGCTCGTCACCGCGAGGTCCCCGCCGAGCGTGGTCAGGCCGAAGCTCGTGGCACCGGCACTCGTCGTCGTCAGGTCCCGGCCCACCGTCGTCAGGCCAAAGTTCGCAGCGCCCTCGCTGGTCGCCGTCAGGTCGCTCGTAGCACCGCTCACCGTGCCGCTGACCGCCAGCGCCCCACCCGCGCTCAGCACCGTGCTGCCCGTGGTCGTCAGCGCCACCGTCAGCGCGTTCGCGTCGGCGAACTGCGTGGCCGCGCCCGTGACCGCGACCATGCCGCCGAAGTCGTTGGCCACGTTGCTCAGGGCGACGGCCTGGCCGCTGGCCATGATCACCGAGGCCCCGTTCACCGTCAGTGCCCCGGTCTGGCCCACCGCCTCGTTGCTCGTCACCGCGAGGCCACGACCCACCGTCGTCAGGCCGAAGTTCGTCGCCCCGCCGCTCGTCGTCGTCAGATCGCTCGCGGCACCGCTCACCGTGCCGCTGACCGCCAGCGCGCCACCCGTGGTCAGCACGGTGCTGCCCGTGGTCGTCAGCGCCACCGTCAGCGCATTGGCGTCTGCGATCTGCGAGGCCGCGCCCATGACGGTGACCGTGCCGCCGAAATCGTTGCCCGCATTGCTCAGGGCGATGACCTGGCCGCTGGCCGCGATGACGGTGGAACCGCTCACCGTCATCGCTCCGGTCTGGCTCACCGCACCGGCGCTCGTCACTGCCAGATCTCGGCCCACCGTGGTCAGGCTGAAGCTAGTCGCACCCGCGCTTGTCGTCGTCAGGTCCTGGCCCACCGTCGTCAGGCCAAAGTTCAAAGCGCCCTCGCTGGTCGCCGTCAGGTCGCTCGTGGCACCGCTGACGGTGCCGCTGACCGCCAGCGCACCACCCGCGCTCAGCAACGTGCTGCCCGTGGTCGTCAACGCCACCGTCAGCGCGTCGGCGTCAGCAATCTGCGTGGCCGCACCGGTGACCGTGACAGTGCCGCCGAAATCGTTGCCCGCGTTGCTCAGGGCAACGGCCTGACCGCTGGCTGTGATGCCCGTGGTCCCACTCACCGTCAGTGCCCCGGTCTGACCCACCGCACCCGCACTCGTCACGGCGAGGTTCCGGCCCACCGACGTCAGACCAAAGTTCGTTGCGTCCCCGCTCGTCGTTGCCAGGTCCCGGCCGACCGTTGTCAGGCCGAAGTTCGTCTCACCGGCGCTCGTCGTCGTCAGGTCGCTCGTGGCTCCGCCCACCATGCCGCTGACCGCCAGCACGCCGCCTGCGTTCAGCGCCGTGCTGCCCGTGGTCGTCAAGGCCACCGTCAGCGCGTTCACGTCGGCAACCTGCGTGGCCGAGCCCGTGACCGTGACCGTGCCGCTGAAGTCGTTGGCCACGTTGCTCAGGGCGACGGCCTGGCCACTGGCCATGATGCCCGAGGCCCCGCTGACTGTCAGCGCCCCGGTCTGACCCACCGCACCAGCGCTCGTCACGGCGAGGTTCCGACCCACCGCCGTCGGGCCAAAGTTCGTCGCGCCGGAACTCGTCACCGTCAGGTCCCGACCCACCGCCGTCAAGCCGAAACTCGTCCAGGCCGCGCTGGTCGTCGTCAGGTCGCTTGCGGTCCCGCTCACGATGCCGCTGACCGCCAGCGCGCCACCCGCGTTCAGCACCGTGCTGCCCGTGGTCGTCAACGCCACCGTCAGCGCGTTGGCGTCAGCAAGCTGAGTGGCCGCACCGGTGACCGTGACAGTGCCGCCGAAATCGTTGCCCGCGTTGCTCAGGGCAACGGCCTGACCGCTGGCTGTGATGCCCGTGGTCCCACTCACCGTCAGCGCCCCGGTCTGACCCACCGCACCCGCGCTCGTCACGGCCAGGTTTCGGCCCACCGACGTCAGACCAAAGTTCGTTGCGTCCCCGCTCGTCGTTGCCAGGTCCCGGCCGACCGCTGTCAGGCCGAAGTTCGTCGCACCGGCGCTCGTCGTCGTCAGGTCGCTAGTGGCTCCGCTCACGCTGCCACTGAACGCCAGCGCGCCGCCCGCGTTCAGCGCCGTGCTGCCCGTGGTCGTCAGCATCACCGTCAGCGCGTTCACGTCGGCAACCTGCGTGGCCGCGCCCGTGACCGTGACCGTGCCGCCGAAGTCGTTGGCCGCGTTGCTCAGGGCGACGGCTTGGCCGCTGGCCGCGATGCCGGTAGCCCCGCTGACCGTCAACGCTCCGGTCTGGCTCACCGCACCGGCGCTCGTCACCGCGAGGTCCCCGCCGACCGTGGTCAGGCCAAAGTTGGTCGCGCCCGCGCTCGCTGTCGTCAGGTCGCTCGTGGATCCGCTCACGGTTCCGCTGAGCGCCAGAGCACCACCCGAGCTCAGCACCGTGCTGCCCGTGGTCGTCAGCATCACCGTCAGCGCGTTCACGTCGGCAATCTGCGTGGCCGCGCCCGTGACCGTGACCTTGCCGCCGAAATCGTTGGCCGCGTTGATCAGGGCGACGGCCTGGCCACTGGCCGCGATGCCCGTGGCACCGCTCACCGTCAGCGCCCCGGTCTGACCCACGGTACCGGCGCTCGTCACCGAGATATCCCGGCCCACCGACGTCAAGCCAAAACTCGTCCCGCCCGCGCTGGTCGTCGTCAGGTCGCTCGTGATCCCGCTCACGCTGCCACTGACCGCCAGCACGCCGCCCGCGTTCAGCACCGTGCTGCCCGTGGTCGTCAGCGACAACGTCAGCGCGTTCACGTCGGAAAGCTGCGTGGCCGCGCCCGTGACCGTGACCGTGCCGCCGAAGTCGTTGGCCGCGTTGCTCAGGGCGATGGCTTGGCCGCTGGCCGCGATGCCGGTAGCCCCGCTGACCGTCAACGCTCCGGTCTGGCTCACCGCACCGGCGCTCGTCACCGCAAGGTTCCGGGCCACCGTGGTCAGGCCGAAGCTCGTGGCACCCGCGCTCGTCGTCAGGTCCCGGCCCACCGTCGTCAGGCCAAAGTTCGCAGCGCCCTCGCTGGTCGCCGTCAGGTCGCTCGTAGCACCGCTCACCGTGCCGCTGACCGCCAGCGTGCCGCCCGCGCTCAGCACCGTGCTGCCCGTGGTCGTCAGCATCACCGTCAGCGCATTGGCGCCTGCGATCTGCGTGGCCGCGCCCGTGACCGTGACCGTACCGCCGAAATCGTTGCCCGCGTCGCTCAGGGCAATGACCTGGCCGCTGGCCGCGATGACGGTGGAACCGCTTACCGTCAACGCTCCGGTCTGGCTCACCGCACCGGCGCTCGTCACCGCCAGGTTACGGGCCACCGTGGTCAGGCCGAAGCTCGTAGCACCCGCGCTCGTCGTCGTCAGGTCCTGGCCCACGGTCGTCAGGCCGAAGTTCACAGCGCCCTCGCTGGTCGCCGTCAGGTCGCTCGTGGCACCGCTAACCGTGCCGCTGACTGCCAGCGCCCCACCCGCGCTCAGCACCGTGCTGCCCGTGGTCGTCAGCGCCACCGTCAGCGCATTGGCGTCTGCGATCTGCGTGGCCGCGCCCGTGACGGTGACGGTGTCGCCGAAATCGTTGCCCGCATTACTCAGAGCGATGACCTGGCCGCTGGCCGCGATGACGGTGGCCCCGCTCACTGCCAACGCTGCGGTCTGGCTCGCCGCACCGGCGCTCGTCACCGCGAGGTCCCCGCCGACCGTTGTCAGGCCGAAGTTCGTCGCGCCGGCGCTCGTCGTCGTCAGGTCGCTTGTGGCGCCGCCCACCGTGCCGCTGAGCGCCAGCGCACCACCCGAGCTCAGCACCGTGCTGCCCGTGGTCGTCAGCGCCACCGTCAGCGCATTCGCGTCCGCGATCTGCGTAGCCGCGCCCGTGACGGTGACCGTACCGCCGAAATCGTTGCCAGCGTTGCTCAGGCCCACCGCCTGACCGCTGGCCGTGATCCCCGTGGCCCCGTTCACCGTCAGTGCGCCGGTCTGGCCCACCGCACCGTCACTCGTCACCGCGAGGTCCCGGCCCACCGCCGTGAGACCGAAGTTCGTCGCACCCGTGCTCGTCGTCGCCAGGTCACTGGTGGCGCCGCTCACCGTGCCACTGATCGCGAGCGCGCCACCGGCGCTCAGCACCGTGGTCGCGGTGGTCGTCAGCCCGACCGTCAGCGCGGTCATGTCCGCGATCTGCGTGGCCGCGCCCGTGACCGTGACCGTGCCGCCGAAGTCGTTGGCCACGTTGCTCAGAGCGACGGCCTGGCCGCTGGCCGTGATCGCCGTGGCCCCGTTCACCGTCAATGCCCCAGTCTGGCCCAACGCACCGTCACTCGTCACCGCGAGGTCCCGGCCTACCGCTGTCAAGCCAAAGTTCGTCGCACCGCCGCTCTTCGTCGTCAGGTCGCTCGCGGCACCGCTCACCGTGCCGCTGACCGCCAGCTCGCCACCCGTGGTCAGCACCGTGTTGCCCGTGGTCGTCAGCGACACCGTCAGCGCGTTCACGGCGGCAATCTGCGTGGCCGCACCCGTGACCGTGACCGTGCCGCCGAAGTCGTTGGCCACGTTGCTCAGGGCGACGGCCTGGCCGCTGGCCGTGATCGCCGTGGCCCCATTCACCGCAAGTACCCCGGTCTGGCCCACCGCCCCGCCGCTCGTCGTTGTCAGGTCCCGGCCCACCGACGTCAGGCCGAAGCTCGTCGCACCCGCGCTCGTCGTCGTCAGGTCGCTCGTCGCGCCGCTGACGGTGCCGCTGACCGCCAGCGCGCCACCCGAGTTCAGCACCGTGCTGCCCGTGGTCGTCAGCGACACCGTCAGCGCGTTCGCGTCGGCAATCTGCGTGGCCGCACCCGTGACCGTGACCGTGCCGCCGAAGTCGTTGGCCACGTTGCTCAGGGCGACGGTCTGACCGCTGGCCGCGATCCCCGTGGCCCCGTTCACCGTCAGTGCCGCGGTCTGACCGACCGCCCCGCCGCTCGTCGTCGTCAGGTTCCGGCCTACCGCCGTGAGGCCAAAGTTCGTCGCACCGCCGCTCGTCGTCGTCAGGTCGCTCGCGGCACCGCCTACCGTGCCGCTGACCGCCAGCGCGCCGCCCGCGTTCAGCGCCGTGGTCGCGGTGGTCGTCAGCGCGACCGTCAGCCCGGTCATGTCCGCGATCTGCGTGGCCGCACCCGTGACCGTGACCGTGCCGCCGAAGTCATTGGCGACATTGCTCAGGGCGACGACCTGGCCGCTGGCGGTGATGCCGGTGGCACCGCTCACCGTCAGCGCCCCGGTCTGACTCACGGCACCAGCACTCGTCACCGCGAGGTTCCGGCCGACCGTCGTCAGACCGAAGTTCGTCGCACCCGCGCTCGTCGTCGTCAGGTCACCGGTGGCGCCGCTCACCGCGCCACTGACCGCCAGCGCGCCGCCCACGTTCAGCACCGTGCTGCCCGTGGTCGTCAGCGACACCGTCAGCGCGTTCGCGTCGGCAACCTGCGTGGCCGCACCCGTGACCGTGACCATGCCGCCGAAGTCGTTGGCCACGTTGCTCAGGCCGACGGTCTGACCGCTGACTGCGATCCACGTGGCCCCGTTTACCGTCAGCGCCCCGGTCTGGCCCACCGTGCCGCCACTCGTCACCGCCAAATTCCGGCCCACCGCCGTCGGGCCGAAGCTCGTCGCACCCGCGCTCGTCATCGTCAGGTCGCTCGTGGCACCGCCCACCGTGCCGCTGACCGCCAGCACGCCACCCGCGCTCAGCACCGTGCTGCCCGTGGTCGTCAGCGCCACCGTCAGGGCGTTCGCGCCAGCAATGCGCGTGGCTGCAGCCGTGACCGTGACCGTGCCGCCGAATTCATTGGCGGCATCGTCCAGCGTCACGTTCTGGCCCGCCGCGCTGATGGTCGTCGTGCCCGCCACCACCAGCGTGCCTGCCTGCGTTACCGCACCGCCCGCCGTCACCGTCAGGTCCCCGGTCAAGCTCGACACCCGCAGATCAAGCGCCGTCGTATCGGCGACCGCGACGTTGCGAAGACCGCCCGAACCCGCGAATGCCACGGCACCGGTGAAGGTGTTGCCCGCCCGGTCGACCAGGATGCTCGAGCCCGCGCCATCGGCCGTGAACGTCGAGTCGCCGTTGACGACCAGCACGCCGGTGCTGACCAGGTCGCCCGCCTTGGCCGTCGCGACGAGCCGACCCGTGACGAAGGATGACCCGAGCACCAGCCCGTCGCCGTCCACGAGCGTCACGTCAGCGCCCGTGACGCTGACCGCTCCCAGGTCGTTGAGCGCCTCGTCCAGCGTGACGTCCTGGCCTGCGGCGTTGATCGACAAGGTGCCCGTCACGATCAGCGCGCCGCTGTCGCTCACGGCGCCTTGCGCCAGCACCGACAGGTTCCCGCTCACCGTCGAGGCGCCCAGATCGACCGCGCCTGCCTCGACGAGCGTGACATCCATGCCGCGGACCTCGACCGCGCCAGCCAGTGCGTTGTCCGCATGGTCCAGCGTCACGGTCTGACCGGCTGCGTCGATCGCGGTGAGGCCCGTGACCCCGAGGGATCCGGTCTGCGCGACCGCGCCCGTGGCGCGGATGCTCAAGGCCCCGGCGGCGGAACTCTCGCCCAGCAGCGCCTCGACCACGGCCAGGTTCACATCGCCGGCGCTGAGGAATCCGATCTCCAGCACCTCCCCCGCGTTGGACAGGTCGATGTCGCCGGCAGTCAAGGCCACCGCGCCGACGAAGTCATTGCCCGAGGCGTCCAGGCGCACCGCCTGACCCATCGCCGTGACCGTGGTCGCGCCGGCCACCGTCAACGCCGCCGCCTGCGTGACGCCGCCGCCGACGGCGGTGGCGACGAGCGCGCCGGCGACCGTCCCCTGGCCAAGGTTGAGCGCGCCGGCGGCAGCGACGCTCAGCGCGCCCGTGGCCAGCGTGCCCAGCGTCAGCGCATTCGCGTCCGTGACCTGCGTCGTGCCGCCGCTCAGGCTGACCGCGCCCCGGAAGTCGTTGCCCGCCTGGGTCAGCGTGACCGTGCCGGTCCCCGCGTCGATGCCCGCCGCGCCCGTCACCGTCAGCGCGCCATCCTGCGTCACCTGCCCGTCGCCCGAGACCGCGGTCAGCGCGCCGCCGACCGTGCCCTGCCCCAGGTTCAGCGCGCCGGCCGTCGTCACGCTCAGCGCGCCCGTGGCCAGCGTGCCCAGCGTCAGCGCGTTCGCGTCAGTGACCTGGACGCTGCCGGCCCCCAGGCTCAGCACGCCCTGGAAGTCATTGGCCTGCGTCAGCGCGACCGAGCCCGTGCCGGCGTTGACACCGGCCACGCCAGCCACCGTCAGCGCGCCGGTCTGCGTCACCGGGCCCGTGCCCGACGCCGCGGCCAGCGCGCCGCCCACCGTGCCCTGGCCCAGGTTCAGCGCGCCCGTCACGCTCACCGTCAGCGCGCCCGTGGCCAGCGTGCCCAGCGTCAGCGCGTTCGCGTCCACGAGCTGGGTCGCGCCGCCACTCAGGCTGAGCGCACCCTGGAAGTCGTTGCCGGCCTGCGTCAGCGTGACCGTGCCGCTGCCGGCATTCACGCTGCCGGCGCCGGTCACCGTCAGCGCCCCGGCCTGGGTCACGGCGCCGCCTGCGGAGGTCGCCAGCAGCGCCCCGGCCACCGTGCCCTGGCCCAGGTTCAGCGCACCGGCCGCGCTCACCGTCAGCGTGCCGGTGGTCAGCGTGCCCAGCGTCAGCGCGTTCGCGTCCGCGAGCTGCGTCGCGCCACCGCTCAGGCTCAGCGCACCCTGGAAGTCGTTGCCGGCCTGCGCCAGCACGATCGTGCCGCTGCCGGCGCTCACGCCGCCCGTGCCGGTCACCGTCAGCGCGGCGGTCTGGCTCACGCCGCCGGCGGCGGAGGTCGCCAGCAGCGCGCCAGCCACCGTGCCCTGGCCGAGGTTCAGCGCACCGCCCGCGCTGACTGTCAGGGCGCCGGAGGCCAGCGTGCCCAAGGTCAGCGCGTTCGCGTCCACGAGCTGGGCTGCGCCGCCGCTCAGGTCGACTGCCCCCTGGAAATCGTTGCCGGCCTGCGTCAGCGTGACCGAGCCGCTGCCGGCGTTCACACTGGCCGCGCCCGCCACTGTCAGCGCGCCGCCCTGCGTCACGGGGCCCGAGCCCGAAACCGCCGACAGCGCCCCGCCCACCGTGCCCTGGCCCAGGTTCAGCGCGCCGGCCGCGCTGACTGTCAGCGCGCCGGTGGCCAGCGTGCCCAGCGTCAGCGCGTTCGCATCCGTGACGCGGGTCGTGCCGCCGCTCAGGCTGACCGCACCCTGGAAATCGTTGCCCGCCTGCGTCAGCGTGATCGTGCCCGTGCCCGCGTCCACGCTGGACGCACCCGTCACCGCCAGCGTGCCGGTCTGCGTCACGCCACCTGCACCCGAAACCACCGTCAGCGCGCCGCCCACCGTGCCCTGGCCCAGGTCCAGCGCTCCAGCCGCGTTCACCGCCAGATCGCCAGCGACCGTGCTCGTGGCCAGCGTCGCCGCCCCCGTGGACCGCAGCCGCAGATCGCTGCCCGCGCCCGTGACCGTGGCGGTGATCGCGCCACCGAAGCGGTTGACGGCCGATTCGAGCGTGACGTCGCCGCCGGCAGTCAGCAGGGCTGCCCCGTCGAGTTCCAGCGCGCCGCCAGCCCCCTGCGAGATCGCGCCGGTGGCCGTCGCGTTCAGCGTGGACGCGACGATGTGCCCGTCGAGTTGCAGCCCCGCCGCGCTCTGCAGCACCAGATCGGTCGCTTCGAGGCGGGCCGATGCCTGGCCGCTCATCGGCCGCAAGGCCAGCAGCGCGCCGGCCGCGCCCTGCAGCAGCAGGTCGTCCAGCACGAGCCGGCCCCCCTGCACCCGCACCTGCGGCGCGAACAACGCGATGCCGGCCAGCTCGAAGCGGTTGGCGTCACCCTCGAACAGCCCGTCCGCGAAGCTGAGCACGCTGCCGCCGGCCCGGCTCGACGTGATCCGCACGGCATCGGCATAGGCATCACCGCTCAGGGCGATGCCGTCGGCGAAGCGCACCACGTCGGCGCCGTCGATGCGCAGGGTCGCCCCCGCCGCCAGGTCCAGGGTCTGCGCGAAGACCACGCTGCCGCCCGCCGCCTGGATGGCCAAATCCCCCGCGACGTCGGCCCCGAGGGCGAGGTCGCCGCCCACGCGAACATCGAGGTCACCCGTCGCGCTGGCCTGCAGCGTCAGCGCGTTGGCGTCGCGCACGCTGAGGGAGCCACCTGCCAGCACCACGGCCCCGCCGAAGTCGTTGTCGGCGTGCGCCAGCGTGATGGCCCGGGCGGCGGCGGTGACCGTCGTCGCGCCGCCGACCGCGAGCCAGTCCGTCTGGCCGACCGCCGCGGCGCTGGTGGTCACCGTGAAGTTGCCGGCGACCGAGGTGCGGCCCAGGCTGACCTGACCACCGGCGCCGGGCTCGAGCGTCAGATCACTGCCGGCGCCGCTGACCGTGGCGCTGACGGTGATCGCCCCACCGGAGCGCAGCCTCACGTCGCCGCTGGCCGCGATCTCGGCCGCCAGCGCCGTGCTGTCGTTCAGCGTGATCGCGCCGCCCACCGCGCGCAGGGTGCCGCCGAAGGCATTGCCCGCGTGGTCGAGCGTGAGGGCGGTCTCGACGCCCAGCCGGTTGCCCGCCGCATCGGCCACCACCGCGCGGTTGAGCTGCAGCCGGCTGACCGTGGCGGAGACCACCTCCTCGCCGGCGGGCACGGTGTAGCGGAAGACCTTGCTCGTGGGCGACGAGGCTGCGGCGTCGTAGACCGCCGTGGCGTTGCGGGCGGCGCTGCCCGACCCGGCGGCCACCTGCAGCGCCAGGTCCAGCGTCGGCGCGCCGGCGGTCGTGTCGATGTCCGTGGCCTCGCTGACGCCCAGCGTGAAGACCATCTCGCGGCCGGCACCGTAGCGGCCCTCGGCCGGCAGGTCGATGCGCGTGACCGTGGGCACGGCGCGGTCGATGCCCGAGGCCGTCGGCGCCGTGCCGACACGCAGGAAGGCCTCGCGCTCGAACACCGCGCCGCTGGCGCTGACGACGCTCAGGCGCACGGCGCCACTGCCCGCCAGCGCCGACAGGTCCACCGACGGCAGCGACCACGCCCCGCCGGAGACGACGGCGTTGCGCACGACCGACGCACCGCTGGCATCGGTGAAGCGCAGCGTCAGGCTGCCCATGCGGTTGCCCGCGACGTCGGTGACCGCGGCACCCGCCAGGCGCAGGGCCGACGGAACCGCGGCATTGACGGTGGTGCCCGCGGGCACGGTGTAGCGGAAGACCTTGGTATGCGCCGACGACAGGTCGGCCAGGTACTCGGCGTCGCCGCTGCGCGCGCCGGCGTCGGTCTGCAGGCCGAGTTCGAGCACCGGCGCGCCGGCTGCGGTGTCCACCGTGACCGACTCGCTGAAGCGCACCGCGAACAGCATCGTGCGGCCGGCCGCATAGACGCCGCCCGCCGGCCCGTCGACGCGCGCGATCTGCGGGAACACCGTGTCGGTGGCCGTCTCCACCGGCGCATTGCCCAGCTGCAGGAAGGCCGGCTGCTCCAGGCGCGTGCCGCCCGCCCCGGTGACGGTCAGGGCCACGGCGCCGGTGGCGGCCAGCGGGAACAGGTTGACCCCGGTCAGAGACCAGGCGCGATTGACGACCGTGGCGGTGCGGGTGACGGTCTGGCCCGCCGCGTCGGTGAAGACCAGGCTCAGCGTCGAGCCCGCCGCGGCCGACGCCGTGCCCGACACGTCGACCGCGCTGCGGTCGGCCGAGGCCAGCCAGCGGCCCGGCGCCGCGCCGACGGCGATGTCGCCGGCCGGCTGCACGACCGCGTTGGCGGCCGAGGCGCCCGCGGCGGCCAGCGCGATGCGCTCGACGGTCGCGCCGGCGGCGGCCGACGCCGTGCCGGCCACCGCGACCGAGGCGCGGTCGGCCGCGGCGATCCAGCGTCCGTCGGCCGTGCTGAGCTGGATCTGCGGCGCCACCTGCGTCGGTGCCGCCAGGCTGCCGGACAGGCTGAGCTGCTGGCCTTCGACGCGGGTATCACCACCCACGGTCAAGGCACTGGTCTGGGTGACGGCACCGGCGCTGTACACGTTCAGGTCGCCCGGCACCGTGCCGATCGCGCCCAGGGTCACCGAGCCCCCGGCCAGGGCGATCAGCGTCAGGTCGCTGCCCGCCCCGCCGACCGAGCCGGCCACCGAGAGGTCGCCCGCGGCCTCGAGCCGCATGTCGCCGCCCGAGACGAAGGTGCCCGACATCGCGTCGCCATCGCGCACGGTCAGCGTGCCGCCGGCCGTCGCCGACACGGGGTCACCGAAGCGGTTCGAGCCCACCAGCGTGATCGACCCGGCGGCAGCGGTGAAGACCGGCGCGCCGGTGACGACGAGGCCCCCGGACGCCGGCTGGACGATGGCGCCGGCGGTAGACACCAGGACCGCGTCGCTGGCGCTCAGGCGCGCGTCGATGACGATGTCACCCGCGTTGGACAGGTTCAGGGCCTGAGCCGACAGCACGGCGGCGTCGCGGCCCATCGCCGGTTGCAGCGCCAGCGTGCTGCCGGATGCACCCGTGATGGACACGTCGCCGACGACCAGCCGGCCCAGCGCGGCGTCGTAGCGCTTGCTCATCGAGAACGACTGCACGCCCGAGACCATGAGGCTGTTGTCGTCCCCGGCCAGCAGGCTCGAGCCGAAGACGATACTCACATCGTCGCCCGCAGCGGGCGTGATCGAGACCGGGCTGGCGTGGGCGCCGGCGCCGCCAGCCAGACGGATGCCGCGGTTGAAGATCACCGAGGTCGCGCCCTCGATGACCAGCCGGCCGTCGCCGAGGATCACCAGTTCGTCGGCGAAGGTGACCGTGCCCGCAGCCTGGATGCGCAGGTCGCCATCGACCTGGACGTGGTCCTGGAAGGTGACGTCGACCGCCTCGACGATGCGCAGCAGTTCGAGCTCCACGATCCGGCCGACCGTGAGGCTGAAGCCGTCGCCGGAGCCCGTGGTGTCGCCCAGGCTGGCGCGCGCCACGCTCAGCACGTCGCCCACGGCGTAGGCGCTGCCGAGCGACTCCAGGCTCGCCGAGGTCACGACGCCGTCGGTGACCACCAGGTGGGCGCTCGCGCCGGTGCCGCTGCCGCCCAGCAGCGGCACGCTGCTGTACAGCCGCCCGACGGTGGCCACCGGCGCGAACCCGGCCGACACGAGCGGCGCGAGCACGACGGACCCGCCGTCGGCGCTGGCCGAGGCGAGACCGGCGCCTGCGGCCCCGCCGGTCGCGAGCTGGGTCAGCCGGGCCGCCAGCGCGGCAGCGATGTGCTGGCGCGCCTGCTCGGCTGTCGCGGCGCCGCCACTGCCGTTGCCCTGCGCGGTGAGGTCGTTGGCGGTGACCGTGTAGACGACATCGCTGCCCGCCACGCCACGCACCACGATCTGGTCGCCCTTGACGAAGGCGCCGGCCAGCTGCACCGTGACGCTGCCGCTGCCGGCCACGACCGAGGCCGCACCCCGGTCCGGGTCGGTGGCGTAACCGCTGCCGCCGACGAAGCTGAAATCGCCGTTCTGCAGGCTGTCGCCGATGCCGCCGCCGATCGGCCCCTGCAGCGTGATGTCGCCGCCGTAGGCGCGCAGGGTGAGCAGGTCGCCCTCGACCTCGGCCGTGCCCGCGAGGTCGGTCAGGGCGCTGCCGTTGATGCGGCCGGTGACCGTGAGATCGGGCGCGGAGAGAGCGGCCACACCGCCGGAACTCAGCGGGGTGACCGTCGCCGTCACCGTGAACGCACCCTCGTCCCCGGACAGCAGGCCCGTGAAACGCAGCTCGGTGCCGCTGCCGGCCACGCTGGCCCGCGCGCCCGATGCCGGGGCGGCCAGGGCCGCAGCGGCCGCGGCGCGCAGGCGCGCGGCGATGTTCTGCAGCGCCTGCGCAGCCGTCGCAGCCCCTCCGCCACCCAGACCGTCGGCGCTCAGATCCTCGGCACTGACCGTCAGCGTGATGTCCGCGGTGGCAACGCCGCTGACCGTGATCCGATCACCCTGCGCGAAGCCACCCGACAGCTCCAGCCGGTATTCCTGCGCCCCGGCGACAGCCGTGCGCGTGCTGTCGCCAGCCGTCAGCGTGACGTCGCCGAAGATCCGCAGGGCGTCGTTGATGTACAGGCCCTGGGTCATCTCCAGTTCGGTGCCACCCGCGGCCGTGCCGTCGAACTCGGTGGTGTTGCCCGAGCCCTGGACCTCGGTCTTGGTGCCCTTGATCTTGCCGCCGACGCGAACCTTGCCGCCGTCGCCCTGCGCCTGGATCACCAGCGGCGTGCTCATCGCCAGGCTGGATCCGGCGCCGCCCAGGGCCACCGGGTTGGAGCCGCCCGTGGAGCCCACCACCAGCACCGGGATGGCGCTGATCTGCGAGGGGTCCAGGCTGAGGCCGGAGCCGCCCGCGCCGCCGATCGAGATGGACGCGTTCGGGTCGGCAGGCTTGAGCTGCAGACCCTGCCCGGCGTTCTGCGCGGCCATCTGCGCCAACGCATCCGCCGACAGAGGTCCGGCCACCGTCTGCGCGGAAACGATCTGCGGCGCGCGATCGGCCGGCACGACCTGCGAGAGTTCGAACTTCTGGTCGCTGCCGCTGCGCAGCAAACTTCCACCCAGGGTCAGGCGCTCGGACACGTCCAGGGTCAGCGCGCCGGCGATCAGGTCGGACTCGATGGACAGGCGCTGCGCGACGATGCGCACCTTGGACGGGCCGAGGTCCATGGCCTGGGCCTTGCCTTGGGCATCGGCGAAGCCCGTCAGGCGGATGATGTCGCCCTGGATGACGAGCTGACCCAGCGTCTCGTCCCAGCGCACGTCCTCCACGCCCGAGAGCATGCGGATCACATCGGGCAGCCCGTTCTGCCCGGCCTGGGCCACGCCGAGCTGCACCAGCGTGCCTGCACCGCTGGATTTGGCGGGTTGCGGCTTCAAGGCCAGCGTGAGGGTGTCGTCGGCCAGCTTGGAGCCGCCCAGGTCGACGGCGTCCTTCAGCGTGAAGCTGCGCACCGACCCGTCCGCGGACACGGTGTTGCCCAGGTCCACGCGGATCCGGTCGGCGCCCTCGGTGGCCACCAGCTTGATCGGCGCCGCGCCCAGGCGCGTGAGCGTGAAGCTGTCGGCCTTGCTGCCCAGGCGCAGGTCGTCGAGCGCGAACTTCGACAGGCGCATGCTCGTGCCGTTCGGGTCGATGACCTCCAGGCCGGTGCCGTTGAACACCACATCGATCGCGCTCGGACGGGTGACGTCGAGCGTGATCGACTGCTGGCGCACGTTGGCGCCGTCATCGACCCGCATCACCATCGTCGCCGTCGGGCGGGTCAGCAGCGCGACCCCGCCCGTGGCCTGGGCGCGCACGGAGAGCGCGCCGGCCGGGTCGCCCTCGACAGACTCGAAGCGCAGGACCGGGCCGTCCACCTCCACGATGGCGCGCAGCCCCGGCGCCGCCAGCGCCAGCGCCGCCAGCCTGGCGCCGACATGCGAGGCCACCTGCTCGGCCGTCGCGGCGCCACCGCTGCCGTCGCCGTTGACGCTGAGGTCGGCCGCGGTGACCGTGTAGACGACATCGGAGGCGGCGATGCCGGCCACGCGGACCGTGCTGCCGACGACGAAGTCACCCTTGAGCTCGAGCCGGTACACGTCGGCCGACGTGAAGGTCAGGTTGCCGGGCCGCGACAGGTAGTCGGCGATCGTGGCCGCCGTGCCGGTGATGGAGAAGGCATCGGCCTGGTTGCTCACCGTCACGCGCGGCAGCGCGATCTTGCGGTCGACAGTCGGGCGGCCGGACTGCGCACCGCTGACCTGGACCGAGATCGACTGCGCGTTGCCGTCGTAGAACACCTGGCCGGGCGCGCCCAGGTAGGCCTGCAGGGCCTGCGCCGAGCCCCTGACGACGACGCGCGTGGCCGTCGACGACGAATCGACGGTGATGCCCTGCGGCACATTCGGCGCCAGGCTCAGCTGCCCGGTGGGCACGGTGATCGTGGCCGTCAGCGCGTCGGGCAGCAGCACCACCGCCTGCACACGGTCGGCGGTCAGCGGCTGCACCGAGCGGTCCTCGTCGACCAGGTAGCCCAGGCGCGCGAAGCTCGTGCCGTCGAAGTCGTCGCTGAACGGCCACGGACGGTCGACCGTGACGTTGCGCGTCTCG
The DNA here is from genome assembly GCA_027491255.1 of Rubrivivax sp. GTDB lineage: Bacteria > Pseudomonadota > Gammaproteobacteria > Burkholderiales > Burkholderiaceae_C > Rubrivivax. The sequence goes on from JAIXWM010000020.1 coordinate 42,488, forward strand.
GCATGGCGCAGCTCGAAGTAGTAGCGGCGGCCGGCCAGCAGGTCGATCGGGGTCGAGCGCGTGGAGCCGCGGGCTTCAGTGTCGACCACCAGGCTTCGCAAGCCGGTGCTGCCCGTCACACCGCTGCCCGAGGTCTCGAACCACAGGCTGGCCTGGTCGTTGGCGTCCAGGTCGAAGACATAGCTGCCGGAGCGCTCGGGCACAAAGAAGCCCGACAACATCTGCCGCGCCGTGCCGCCGTCGCTGATCGAGGGGTAGGCGAGCTCGGCGGTGCCGCTGCGCAGCGCCACCGCCCCGGTCGGGCCAAGCACCGCGGCATTGGCGACGAAGTCGGCGTTGCCCCGATCGGCGGTGTAGGTGAACCCGGGCACGAGCAGGCTGCTGACGTAGACCTCGCGGTTCAGGCTCGCGTCCAGGTAGCCGCCCTCCGGGGGGAAGAAGGTGACCGTGACGAGGTCGGAGTCGGCGTCGGCCACCGCGCTGCGGTCGAACACCAGGTTGGTGGGCTCGCCCGCGACGGCGCCGATGGCCTCGGGCAGCAGCAGGCTGGGCGCGGCCTGCGTGGGCGTGATGGGCAGCGCGTACAGGCGGTTGTCGGCGCCGGCGGCGAACAGGGTCTGGCCCTGCGCGTCGAGCTCGATCGCGCTCCAGTCGATGGTGCCCACCTCCAGGCCCAGCCTGTCGGGCGAGCGCCAGGTCGCACCCGCGTCGGTGCTCAGCCACAGGCCGCGCTGCGTGCCGTCGGCCGCGACCGCAATGACCTTGCCGTCGCCGGAAATCGTCGCCGCGCTCCAGGAGCGCGCGCTGGCGCTGATCTGACGCCACGACCAGCCCGCCTGCGCCGTGTCGGCCAGGTAGACCTGGCCGCCGCGGGCCGCGGCCACCAGGAAGCGGCCGCTCGCGTCGGAATCGACGGCGACCCAGTCGGCCGTGGTCGGCAGCCCACGCATCGCCTCGGTCCAGGTGATCGCGCCGCTTTCCGGCGCGACGGTGGCCGTGTAGACACGGTTGCCCAGCGCGCTGCCGGACGCGCCCCCGGCCGCCGCCACCAGGCGCGTGCCGCTGGCGTCGGTGGCGATGTCGCTCCAGTTGACGTTGGGCGCGCCGGACTGCAGCGACCAGTCGATGCCGCCTGCCTCGAACACACGGACCTGCGCCGGGTTGTCGCGCGTGCCCTGGTCGTTGGCATTGTGGAAGTAGGTCTCGCGGCCGGCGACATCGGCCACGAGCAGGCGCTGGCCCGCCAGCACCGCCGACGCGCTGTAGGCGTCGCCCAGCGTGATGGTGCTCGCCTGGTTCACGTCGATCGACGGCCGCGCGAAGTCGATCACGTAGCCGCGGTCCACGTCCAGCCGGCCGGCGCCCAGCGGGTAGCTGGTGGACCGATCCACCGCCAGCTTGCCCGCACCGACGGGGACGGTGCGCGTCTCCAGCAGCCGGCCGCTGGCCAGGCTGGTGGAGCTCATCGTCAGCGCGGTCGCCGCGCCGGCGTAGCGCACCGCATCGGCCTGCGCCAGGTAGGCCGACAGTGCCGCCCAGGTGCCGGTGACCGTGAGCGCAGTTTCGCTGCCGCCGACGACGATGCCCGTGGCCGGCCGAGCGACGAGGGTCCCGCCGGCATTGCCCGGCACGCTGAAGGTCAGGCGCAGCAACTCCTCGCCGGCGGCCAGCCAGCTCGCAGGCAGCACCTGCGGCGCCGCGTCGCTGGCCTTGCTGACGCCCACCTGCACGAAGTCGCCGAAGCCGCCTTCCTTGTGCAGCACCTCGAAGCGGTACAGGCGGCCCTTCTCGAGCGTGATCGCGGCCGACTTCTGCGACGCGTTGCGCGTCCAGTCGCCCGTGCCGGCAAACCCGTCGAGGAAGGCCACGCGCGTCAGCGCCCCGGTGCCCGTGCCGCTGGTGTCCAGCCACAGCTCGGAGCTGTCGTCGGAGCTGACCCACAGGCGGTAGACGCCGGTCTCGGGCGGCGTGATCCAGCCCGACAGGCGCTCGCCGTAGTTGTCCCGGTTCGGCGCGACCTCCAGCCGCCCGGCCACGCGCTCGACGGTGCTGGCCGCACCGGCGTAGCTGGCCGAAGAGGTCAGGTCCGAGACCCGGGTGCCGGCGATGCCGTTCCAGCGCTCCAGACGGAAGCTGCCGGCGGTCAGCGACTGGCCGAGCAAGGGCGTCGATCCGATGGCCACCGCCCGCGGCGCAGGCGGCTCGGCGCTGACCCGCATCAGCAACTGCTTGCCGTTGGTGAGCGCCTGCACGTTGCCGGCCGTGCCGAGATAGGCGTGCACCGCCTGGACCGGGCCGGTCACGGTGGGCGCCGCCGCAGACCCGCCCAAGCGCAGGCCCGCCGACGGCGCGAGACGCACTTCGCCGTAGGGAACCGTCTCGATCGACGCGCCCGCCGACAGCAGCGTCGCCTCGGCCAGGTGGACATAGCGTCGGCCGTCGGCGCTCGCCCCCTTGGTCTCGACGAAGACGAGCTTGTAGTTGCGGAAGCTCGCCGTGGACGGCACGGACACCGTGCTCGACGCGCCGCGCGTGTCGGCCAGCCCCGTCTCGCCCTCGCCGATCAGGGTCCAGCCCGGCGCATTCCAGTCGGCGCTGCCGTTCGAGCCCCACAACTGCCAGCGCTTGGGGTCCCACTGCCAGATGTCGTCGTTGGTCCGCGTGACCATGCGGATCGCATCGACCGCCACCGCCTGCGGCGCGCTGAACACCAGGCCGCTGCCAGGCCCGTCGAGGTTCAGGTACTTGGTGGCCGTGCTGCCGTCGGCGGCCAGGGCCGCGGTTTCCGCGCTCGGGGTGTTGGCCCGGCTTCCCGACGCATTCGAGCCGCCGGTCACGACAACCCCGCCGGCCGGCGCCGACAAGGTGACCGTCACCTCGGCGGGCGTGTCGGCGACAACCCAGTCCGCCGGCACGACCTGGATCGCAGTGCTGCCCGCATCCGAGTAGCCCACCCGCGCGTAGTCGTTGCCGGTCGCTTCCTTCAGCAGGATCTCGAAGCGGTAGAGCCGGCCCTTCTTCAGCTCGATCGAGGCCGACTTCTGGCCAGCGGTCTTCGTCCACTCGCCCGCACCGACCGCGCCCGTCACCTGGGCCACGCGCGTGAGGCTGCCCTGGCCGGTGCCCGACAGGTCGACCCACAGCTCGGCGGTGTCGTCGGCGGTCAGGTAGAGGTTGACGTTGCCGTCCTTGGGCGGGGCGAGGTAGCCCGAGATCCGCGCGCCGTAGTTGTCCCCGCCGGGGTTGACGTTCAGGCCCGAGCCCGCGCTCAGCGCCACCTCGCGGACGGACGAGGTCAGGTTCGGGTACAGCGCCGAGCCGGTCAGGCCGGACAGCGCGGTGCCGCCCAGGTCGTTCCAGACCTCCAGCGTCACCGAGCCGGTGACCAGCGAGGGCAGCACGTTGACCGGGGCCAGCACCTGCCGGCCCGTGACCGCCACCTGCAACTGTGTGCCCACGCCGGTGAACTGCACCTGTCCCACCGTGTTCAGGTAGCGGTGCAGCACGTGCAGGTCCCCGCTCAGCGTGCGGCTCGTGCCCTGCCCGGTGACCGTCACCCCGGGGGCCGCAGCGGCGTCCACGGTCCCGTAGGGCACGGCTGCCAGCGCCTGGCCGCCGCCGAACAGCATCACGTCGGCGATCTGCATGCCCGAGGCGCGGCCCGCGTCGCGCAGGGTCGGGAACACGATCTTGTAGTAGCGGTAGGCGCTCGTGTTGGCAAAGGCGATCTCGTTGGCCGCCCCGCGGGCGGTACCCAGCCCGGTGTTGCCGGACGCGACCTCGGCCCAGCCGCTGTCGGCCCAGTCCGCCGAGCTGTTGGAGCCGTAGAGCACGAAGCGCATCGGGTCGCGCTCGGAGGCGTCGTTGGCGGTGACCAGGCGCAGTCGGTCGGCGGCCAAGGCCTGCGGATAGGCGAACACCAGCCCGGTGTTGAGCTTGTCGCGGTTGAGGTACTTGCTCGACGCGTCCCCATCCAGCACGTTCAGCGGGCCCTCGCTGGTCGACGAATTCGCCGCGTTGCCCGAACGGTCGGACCCGCCGGCCACCACCACGCCGCCGGCCGGCGCCGTGAGCGTGACCGACAACTGCGTGGGCAGATCGGGCAGGACCCACTGCGAGGGCAGCGGCAACACCGTCGACGAGCCCGCCTTCTGGTAGCCGACTCGAGCGTAGTCGCCCCCGCTGCCTTCCTTGAGCAGGATCTCGAAGCGGTACAGGCGGCCCTTCTCCAGGGTGATCGAGCCCGACTTCTGCCCCGCCGTCTTCGTCCATTCGCCGGCGCCGACGGCGCCGTTGACCTGCGCGACCCGCGTCAGGCTGCCCTGCCCCGTGCCCGTCAGGTCGACCCAGAGCTCGGCGGTGTCGTCGGCGGTCAGGTAGAGATTGACCGGGCCGCTTTCGGCGGGCGCCAGGTAGCCCCGGATACGTGCGCCGTAGTTGTCGCCGCCCGGGCTGACGTAGAAGCCGGCGTTGCCGTTCGCGTCGACGGGCGACAGCGCGATCTCGCGCACCGAGCCCGAGTTGTTCGGGAAGTCGGCCGAATTGGTGAGGCCGGACAGCGCCGTCCCCGCGATGCCGCTCCAGGTCTCGACCGTGACCGCGCCCGAGGGCAGCGTCGGCGCGAGAGTGACCGCCTCCGGCGCCTGGCTCGCCTTCGTGACGCGGACATCGAGCGTGCGGGCATCGCCGGTGTAGCGGATGTTGCCCGGCTGCGTGAAATAGGTGTGCAGCGCCGGCAGGCTGCCGGTGAAGGTGCGCTGCGTCGCGCTGCCGCCGACGGTGACGGCCAAGCCGGGCACGGTGTCCCCACTGATCACGCCCGAGGCGCCGAGCGGCGCGCCCAGGGTGACGGTCAGCTGCTCGGGCGTGTGCCCGGCCACGAGCCAGCTGCCGGGCACGACCTGCACCGCCGTGCTGCCGGCCGCCGAGTAGCCGACCTGCACGAAGTCGCCGCCGAAGCCCTCCTTGTGCAGGACCTCGAAGCGGTAGAGCTTGCCCTTCTCCAGCAGCACGGGAGCGCTGCGCTGGCCGGCGGACTTCGTCCAGTTGTTGCGCCCGACCGCCGAATCGACCGAAGCCACCCGGGCGAGCGCGCCCTCGCCCGTGCCGGAGGTGTCCAGCCGCAGCTGGGCCGCGTCGTCGCCGGCGATCCACAGCTGGTAGCTGCCGGTCTGCGGCGGCGTGAACCAGCCCGAGATGCGGCTGCCGTAGCCGTCGGCGTCGCCCGAGTAGTCGAAGGCGCCGCTCATCTCGGCCAGGCGCGTGGCCGGCAGCGAGAAGCCGGCATTGGCGAAGGTCAGGTCGGCGACCCCGGTACCGGCGATGTTGCGGTACAGCTCGACCGTGGCCGCCCCGCCGAGGAAGGGCGAGCCCTGCAGGGCGATGGCCTGGGTCGTCTGCCAGGTCGTGCCGCCATCGCCCGAGCTGACCACGCCGCCGCCGGCGACGGTGGCGACGATGGTCGACCCGTCCTCGGAGATGGCCACCGACGAGTAGTTCACGCCCGTCGGCGCCCCGGCGGCCAGTTCCCAGTGGCTGCCGCCATCCTCGGACAGGTAGATGCCACCAACCGCGCCCTGGCTGCCCTGTGAGGCGACCGACACCGCAACCTGGCGCGTCGGCGACAGGGCGATGTCAGTCCAGCCCAGCACCTCGGTCGTGGCCGCACCGGCGCGAATGGTGCTGCGTACCGTGTTCAGGTTCGCATCGGCACGGATCTCGACGGCCAGGTCCTGCTGGGTCGCGTCGGCCGCGAAGGTGTAGCGGACCTTGCCGGGCGTCGTGAAGTAGGCGTTGAGCTGGTCCAGCCGCCCCGTGAAGATGCGCTCGGTGTCGCTGCCGCCGACCGTCACGCCGCCGCCGGTGGCGGCCACCACGACGCCGCTGGCCACCCGCAGCGTGACGCTCAGGTCCTGGTCGGTCGGGCCGTCGAAGGGCTTGCCGTAGAACAGCAGGTCGGAGGTGAACCGGGTGTCGCCAACCGGCCGGATCGCGCCGAACTCGGTGGGGATCGACACCGTGGGCAGGTTCGCCGGCGGCCCCGCCAGCGCAAGCAGCGAGGTCGGCAGGCGTCCCGAGAAGTCGAGGTCCGACACCTCCTCGTCGGTCTCGCCCATGATGCGGTTGGCGCCGACGCTGCCGACGAAGACGTAGCGATCCACCCCCCGGCCGCCGGTCAGGCGGTTGATGCCGGCCAGTGCGTACATCCAGTCGTCGCCGGGCCCGCCCATCAGCACGTTGGTTCCGGGGCCACCGAGCAGCGAGTCTGCAGCCAGACCGCCGGTGAGCTTGTCGTCGCCCTCGCCACCGACCAGCGTCACCGGCAACTGGCTGCGGCTGGCGTCCAGGGTGTTGTCGCCGACGCGGTCGATCGCGGTGCCGCCGCCGGTGCCGAACAGGATGGTGTCGTTGCCGTCGCCGCCGCGCACGTCCAGGGTGATGGTCTTGTCGAACAGGCGCGAGGCGTCGAAGGTGTCGTTGCCCTCGCCGAAATCCGCGACGATCCGCGTCACCCCGGTGTAGCGCACGACGAAGCTGTCGAATTCGACGTCGACGACGCCCGTGCCCATTCCGCTCAGGATGACGTTCTCGCCGCCGTCGGCGGTGTTCACCCACAGCCGGTCGGCCGCACGCGAGCCGACGTTCAGCGTCAACACACCGTTGCTGACCTTGCCCAGCGTCGGCGTCACGGTCGGCGCGGCCAGCGTGACCGACGGCAGCGGAATCGTGAACAGCTTGAAGGCCATCGTCCCGGTGAGGAACGTGTTGACCCAGATGTAGGGGCTGATGCCGCCGCTGAAGGTCAGGTCGAACAGGTTCAGCGGACCGCCGGGGATGCCGGTGCTGATGTTGGTGAAGGGAATGACGCCCGGGTAGAGCATCATCGTGCCGATCTCCGACAGCCGCACCCGGCCGTCGCCGCGGTAGCTGACGCTGGTGACCTGACCGTTCTCGTCGCGCACGATCGTGCCGCGCTTGATGTCGTTCAGGTCGGCATCCACCCGCATCGTGATCGAGCCGCCGATGCCACCCGAGGCCACCCCGGTCACGCCCACGCCGCCGAGCAGCCCGATCTCGAGCTCGATGCCGAACTCCGGCTTCTCGCGCCCGCCGGTGCCCGGCACGACGGCGCCGTCTCGGATCACCGGCATCGTCCAGTCGTTGACGTAGAAGCTGTCGACGACGTCGAACAGGTTGCCGGTCTTCAAGGCCTTCTGGATGCCGAAGGTGTCCACGCCGAAGGACAGGTCGACGAAGGCGCGCGCCCGGCCGACCGCGCCGACGTTGATCGACAGCCAGGACAACGGCGGGAACGGAATCGGTATCGTGGCCAGCATCTCCTGGAACACGAACTGGAAGTCCAGCACCGGCAGTTCGTAGGTGAACAGCGTGGCGTTGCCGCCGCTGAAGATCTTGGCCCAGTTGCCGATGTCCAGCAGGTAGGGCAGGAACTGCAGCCCGGTGCGCTCCGTGACCTGGGTGCTCCCGCCCGAGGCCATCCCGGTGATCGACGTGATGGCGCGGAACAGCTCGCTGTCCGGGCTGCTCGGCTCGGGCATCTTGAACGACGAGACGAAGCGAACGTCGGAGGTGCCCAGCCCGTAGATGCTGCCCAGCGGCATGCCCGAACCGAAGCCCAGCAGCGTGCGCAGCTGGTCGGGCATGTCGAGGGCGAACTTCACCGCGTCCAGGAAGGACCAGTCGATGCGGGGCAGGCCCAGCGCCGGCTTGGCCTTGCGCACGAGCTCGTTGATGACGTCGATCAGCCCGCGCAGCGTCGGGTCCGGGGCCAGGCCCAGGGTCTGGCGCGGCGTGTCAACGAACATTCCGAGGCCCGGCACGGGCTCGGTGAGCGCGTAGACGACGTCGCGGAAGGGCGAGACGATGTCGGCCACCGTGTTGGCGATCGGCAGCAGGAAGTCGGCCACCGCCGAGCGGAAGTCCAGGCGCAGGTTCTCGATCGCGATGTCGGGGAAGCGCACCGACTTGTCGGCCAGGCTCCAGTCCCAGCCGACGACCAGGTCGGCCTGCAGCGCCGGCAGGCCCAGCGCGCTCAGCGACAGACCCAGGCGCAGGTCGGCCGCGGCCGAGAAGTCGACGCCGAAGGCCGAGCCCGGGCTCGACAGCAGGTCGGTCAGCGTCAGGCGGCTTGTGGCGCTGTCGCCCTTCAGGTCGATGCCCAGGCTGCCGCGCAGCCCGCTGGGCTGGAAGCCCGGGACATCCGGGTCGAGGTCACGGTCGGTGACTCCGGCTTCGAAGAACAGCACCTTGCCGCGGCCCGCGAACGGCGTGACCACCGTCGGGTCCTGCGGCGAGCCGTCGAGGTAGGCCGTCACATCCAGCCGCAGTTCCGGCGTGGCGTCGTCGTTGGTGGCCAGGAAGAAGCCGTCGTCCACCGACAGCCCGAAGCCGAAGTCGTAGCTCCACAGCACCTCGAGCGCGAAGCCGCCGTCCACGGCCAGACCGAAGCCCGGCAGGTCCAGGTCCAGCGGGATGTCGATGCCCGTGCCCAGCGCCCGCCCGCCGAGGTCCATGTCGAAGCGGATCGAATCGGCCTCGGCCGGCATCACCGCGCCGGGCGCCCATTGCGCGAGGAAGCCGCCCTGCGCGTCGCTGAATTCGATGCCGATGTCCGCCAGCGAGACCAGGCCGTCCCCGTCGGCGTCTTTCAGGATGCCGAGCTTGTCGTTGAAGACGGTGTACAGCGTCTCGCGCAGCACCTCGACCGTCTTGCCCGGCGCACCGAAGCGCGAGCGCAGATCGCCCAGCAGGCCGTTGCGCACCTGCGCCACCATGCCGCCGACCTCGGAGAGCTTGTCGCCGATCAGCGGCAGGTCGGCGACCAGCGCGTTCTCGAACACGTCCTGCACCGAGCCGAGCGCGAAGTCGATGCCGTCGAGCACCGGCGTCGGGTCGTACAGCACGTCCAGCAGCGTCGGCGGCTTGACGTCGAAGACGTCGAAGTCGGGGAGCTTGACCACCAGCGTGGGAGGCAGTTCCACCGGCCGGAAGGACAGATCGACCTCGGCCACCTGCACGCCCACGGCGTCCGCGACCCCACCCCTGAGCTCGGTGAAGACGACCTTGTAGTAGCGGTAGGACTTGGTGTTCGCGACGCTGACCGTCTGGCTTGTGTTGCGCTCGATGCTCAGACCGGTCTTGACGCCGGTCGCAACCGCCGTCCAGCCGGCCGCGTCCCAGGCCAGCGCCTCGTTCGAGCCGTAGACCGCAAGCTCCACGGGGTCGCGCTCCGGCCGGTCGTCGGCCGTCGTGAAGGCGATCCCATCGAGCACATCGGCCTTCGACAGCGTGAACAGCAGGCCCGCGTTCTTGCCGTCGTAGTTGAAGTACTTGGTCGCCGACGAGCCGTCGATCACGTTGCCCGCCCCCTCGGCGGCGGGCGACTTGTCCGACGACGCCGACACGGACACCACCTGGGCCGGGACAGGCTGCTGCGTCTGGCCGGCCAGTTCGCGCACGAAGGCTTCCAGGCCGCCGCTGCCGTAGGCCGGGTTGGTCGCCACCGACAGGTCGCCCAGCGGGATCGTGCGGCCACCCAGGACGAAGGTCAGCGGCAGGTTCACCGAGAAAGCGCCCGCCGTGACGATCTTCGGCGTGCCGTTCTCGAGCCGGACGGTCAGCGAGGCCGGCGCATCGACCGCCGTCGCGCCGCTGGACAACACCGACGCCTGGGCAGGCGCCTGGGCCGGCGCCTCATCCCCGGCGAGCTGGCCGTCGGCGTCGAAGACCACGCTGCCACCCGCGATGCCGATGTCGAAGGGACCGGCCTTCAGGCGCAGGTCGATGTCCTCGGCCACCACCCGCGCCTGGAGCCTGACCTCCGTGCCCTCGTCCATCAGCTGGACGGCCGGTGCGTCGGTCCCGGGCAGGCCGATGCCGATGCGCAGGTCCAGCGCCGCGCCCAGCTCCAGGGCGATCCGGGCCTCGCCGCCCGCGTCGACGAGCTCGGCCAGCGCATCGGGCACCGTAGAGCCCGGCAGCGCCATCGCGATCAGGTCGGACAGCTGCAGGTTGAGCGCGAATTCGTCCTCGTAGAGCGCCTCGAGCCGGACGTCGATCAGCAGCTGGGTGCTGCCCAGTGTCAGGTCGAGGAAGTCCGGACCGACGCCCAGCGCCTCCTCGATGATCTTCTCGACCTCGTCCAGCACGGCCGCCGGCGAGTCGCTTGCAGCCTCGATGCGGCCGAGGAAGGTGTCTCCCAGGTCGAGCAGATCGCCCAGCGAGCGGTCGATGATGGGCAGCGCCTGGTTGTAGAAAGGCTGCTCGCTGAGCACCTCGTCGAAGGTGGCGAGCGCGAAGCGCAAACCCTCGACGATGTCGCCGAAGCTGAGCTTGCTCAGGTCGAACAGCGCCCCGACGTCGTCGACATCGGGCAGCACCACGACCACGTTGCCGAGGTCGGCGAGGTCGGGCACGGTCACCGACAGCTCGAGGTCGGGCGCGATCTCGAAGCTCGCGCCCTTGCCGCCGACCACGCTCAGGCCCTTGAGCTTGGCGCTGGCCTGGCCCTCGACGTCGAAGCGCAGGGCCTGCAGCGCCTCGGCCGAGCCCAGCTGCGCGAGCGTGAAGCGCGTGTCGCCGGCGCTGCGGGCCTGCGCGTCACGGTCGAGCGCGAAGCTCACCTGCGCGTCCAGCGACACCCCGGTGCCGGTGCCCTCGCCCCCGGCCTTCAGCCCGAGGAAGCCCATGCGCGCCGCGACCTCCAGGTCCTCCACGGCGAGCGACAAGGTGGCCTGGGCGTTCAGACCCTCCAGCGCGACCTCGAAGCGCTCGCCGCCCAGCGCCAGGATCAGGTCGAAGCCGGCCTGCACGTTGGCGTCGAGCAGGCCGGTGGCCGAGGTGCTCAGCGTGATCGGCAGGCCCTCGCCCAGGGTCAGGTCGATCGGCGTGTCGATGCCGACCAGGCGCTGGTTCAGGCGCAGCGGGATCCGCAGGTCGCCGCTGGCCGCATCGAAGGCGATGGTGCCAAGGATGGGCGAGTCCGCGAAGGCGAGGTTGAAGGCGTCGATGAACTCGTCGATCGTGCGGATGTTCTCGCGGCGCTCGTGCACGCGGTAGTCCACACCGGTGCGGCCGGCAGCGTAGGCGTCGCGCAGCGTCAGCGTCGAGCCGTCGGCCGACACCGAGACGATCTGCGTCGGCGTCAGCCAGCCGCTGTCCTCGGCCGCCAGCGTGATCCAGTAGCCGGCCATCGAAGGCGCGAACTGGCTGGGCGCGCCCACCAGCGTCGAGCGCTGCGCGTTCGGAATTGCCGCGGTGCCGCTGACCTTGGCGGTCTCGCCGGACACGGGCTTCCACAACACGATCGGTCGGTACAGGTCGATCGGGTCGACGACCGTGCGCTTGAAGACGCCGGCGAGGTCCAGGATGCCGTCGATCCCCTGCGAGACCAGGGGCAGATCCCCCAGGCCGAGGCTTTCCGCGCTCACCCCTTCCAGGTACGACAGGATGCCCGGCAGCGCCAGCAGCAGGTCGGTGACCGACATCCGGCTGATGTTGGCGAGTTGCTCGAAGTTCTCGGTCGTGACCGTGAACTCGCCCGCCAGCGGGTCGCCGCTGAGCCGCGCCGTGGGCACCGCGCTGCCGGTGGAGACCAGGTCGAAACCGGCCACCGAGGCGTACAGCGGCAGTTCGAGATCGAAGGTGCTCGCCGTGGGCGTGAGCGTCAGCACGCCGTTCTGCCAGGCCATGCGCCCGCCGAGGGCCGCGTCGAACTGCCCGCGGGCCCACGGCACGGCCGGCTTCACGACGGCACCTTCGTCGTCGTAGACGGCAGGCTCGGCGTCGCCGGCGCGGCCGATGCTCAGCGCCAGCGGGCCCAGGCGGGCCTGCAGGACGACGTCGCTCGCGCTCAGGGCCCCCTCGAAATGCAGGTCGTTCAGCGCGAAGCTCGCCGACAGGCCGTCGGACCAGTCGATCGCGAGATCGAAGTCGATGCCGGCCGAGAACGCACCGTCGACCTCGAGTTTCCCGTCGATCTCCAGGCCCAGGTCACCGAAGCTGGCGCCCGTGTCGATCAACAGATCGTCGACGCTCGCGTTGATCTCCGCCTTGAGCCCGAGGCGCAGCCCGTCCTGGTCAAGGTCGAATACCAGGCCCTGCTGCGGGAACAGGTTGACTTCGCCGACCTGCACGCTGTTGGCGCGTGCCGCATCTCTGACCTGTGTGAAGACCAGCTTGTAATGCTTGTAGGGCGTGGTGTTCTCGAAGCTGACGGTCTGGCTCGCATTGCGCGCGGTGGTCAGGCCGGTCTGGACCCCGGTGGCAACCGCGGTCCAGCCCGCCGAGTTCCAGGCCAGATCGTCGTTCGAGCCGTAGACCGCGATCTCCGTCGGATCGCGCTCGGGACTGTCGCCCGACGTGGTCAAGGTGATCGCATCGACCGCATCGGCCTGGGACAGCGTGAACAGCAGGCCCGAGCCCCGTTCGTCGAAATTGAGGTACTTGCTCGTGGCCGAACCGTCGATGGCGTTGGCAGCACCTTCGGCGGCCGGCGAGTTGGCCGACGACGGCTTGACCGCGACCACACGGGTCTCGGCAGTCTGCGCCTCGGCCCAGGCCAGGTAGGTCTGCAGGCCGCGCAGCGTCGGCACGCCCTTGGGGCCGTGGAAGTCCGCCGGCTTGTCCAGGTAGTCGAGGACCTGGTCGCCCAGCGCGAGGTAGGGCGACAGGTTCAGGATCTCGTCGAGCGTCTTGTCCACGACCGGCAGCGGCTCGGCCTCGAGCAGGTCGGTTCGCAGCTGGCTCATCTGGCCTGCCACCGAGCGCAGCGTCTTGCGCAGCGCGCCCTCGATCGAGGCGTCGAGCTCGGTCAGCGCGAAGTCGGTCTGCCCCGGGGTGTCGAACTGCACCGACAGCTCGCGGTCGCCGACGGCGATCGTCCGGTCGACCGGGCCGCCGGTCAGATTCATGCCGACCGCGACGTTGCCGAAGAGCTTGACGTCCAGCCCCGGCAACGGCAGCTGCGCCGTGGCGTCGAGGGTGAAGGCGATGCCCTGGCCGGGCAACACCGCGGCGAACTCGCCGTCGATGATGCCGGCACTGCGGCCAGCCACCGCGACGGTCGCGGTCAGCCCGGTGGCGGCGATCAGCATCGGCCCTCTCGCCGGGACCAGCCCGACCTCGGCGATCTGGACCGCATCGGCGTTCGGTCCGCGCAGTTCGGTGAAGACCACGCGATAGAACTTGTAGGCCGCAGCGTCGGGCAGGTCGACCTCGACCGTCGCCCCGCGGCCAACGGGCAGCCCGGTTTCCAGGCCGTCGGCGACGAGCGTCCAACCCTGGTCGGACCAGGCCTTTGGCGGCTCGTTCATGCCGAAGACGGCGATCTTCGTCGGATCGCGGTCGGGGCGGTCGTTGGCGGTGGTCAGCAGCAGGGCATCGAGGCGGGTGGGCTGCTCGAACTCGACAACGAGTCCGGCACCGGCGCGGTCGAAGTTCAGGTACTTGCTCGCGTTGGAGCCGTCCAGCGCCCGGCCCGCCTGCTGACCCGCCGGCGAATTCAGCGACGACGGCAGCACGGTGACCACGCGCGCCGCGTCGAAGGTCTGCTCGAAGACGAAGCGCCCACCACCGGCCAGCAGCGGATCGGCGTCGCTGCCGGCCGACGGGTCGGCGAGTGCCACCTGCACCGTGCCCTCGGCGGCCACGCGGGCCGTGGCGGCGTCCAGGAGGCCGACCTCCTCGCCGCGCAGCGTCAGACGCGTGGCGCCCTGCGCCTGGCCGTCGCCGTCGAGGTCGCCCTGGCTGAAATCGACGACCCGGCCGCGCAGCGCGCCCGATGACGGACCGAGGTTCAGCGACACGCCCAGGCCGCCGGCCTCCAGCGTCAGCCCTTCCAGGCCCTGCAGCGCCGCGCGGTCGGCCTGGGCCTGCGCACCAACGAAGGTGCCGCCGCCCGCCAGGTCTTCCAGGATCGCCACGCCGAAGCCCGCACCCTCGAGCGTGACGCCGGTGAAGCCGTCCGTGCCCGCGCCTGCACCCATCTGGACCGCGATGTCGCGCCCGGTCAGCAAGGTGGTCTGCACCGTCCGGCGCGAGCCGTTGTCCAGCGTTGCCAGCCGCGGGCCCATCAGCGACAGACCGAAGGCGCCGCTGGCGCTGACGTACTCGCCGACCTGGACGCGGGCGTCGAAACCGAGCGCCGTGTAAACCCCGGCGGCGGCGCCGAAGTCCAGGCTCATCGTCGCCTGCTCGCGCGTGTCCGTGGCCACCGCCGTGACGACGGCCAGCGAGCGGTCCACCACCTGCCCGTCGTCCGTGGTCGACACGCCCAGATCCAGTGCCTGGTCGTTGGCGAAACCGCCGCGTGTGCCCAGCGCCTGGTTCGTCTCGAAACGCAGCGACGTGGCCTCGACCGCGAGCAGCCCGGCCGGCAGCCCCAGCGCCTGCGCATCGAGGGCCACCGACCCGACCTCGGCCTTCAACGCCAGCCAGCTGCGGTCGTCGCCCACCTGGGCATCGGCCGGCCGCAGCAAGGCGGCTGCCAGGTCCAGGCCCTCGACCTCGATGCCGCGCACGCTGCCCGCGACGCCGGAGGCGCCGATCAGGAAGCCCTCGAGCGCCTCGGTGCGGCCGCCCACGCGCGCATCGACCGCCTGCTGCGTGACGACCACGGTGCCGCTGGCCTGGACCGCGTCGCCCAGGCGCAGCGACATGGTGCCCGCGACCTGGACGATCGCAGCGTCCTGCGTGAACTCGATCGCGGCGGCCGAGCCGGGCTGGACCGACAGCGACGTCTCCACCCAGTTCACGGCGCGGCCGTTGTCCTGGCCCCAGACGTCGCGTCCGAAGCCGCGGTTGAACTCCAGGGCCAGGTCGGTGCCCGACAGCGTCAAGCCGAGCGATTCGGTGCCGATCACGCCCACCTGCGCGGCCGTGCCGGTCACGGCCAGCCAGTAACGGTCGTCGCCCTCGGCGACGGCGTCGGCCAGCGCCAGCCCGAAGTCCAGGTCGTCCAGGGCGAAGCCCAGGGCCCCCGCGTCGGCGCCGGTGGCCAGCCGGGCGCTGACGTCCCGGCCCGCCACCGTCAGCAAGCGCGTGCGCACCTGCTCGAAGACACCGCCCTGGACCGCGGTGGTGACGCTGCCGCTCGCACTCGCGAACGTGCCGTAGGTAGAGGCCACGACCGCGATCGGCGCCACATCCGTGCCGGCCAGCGCGCCGGCGAAGCGCACCATCGGCTTGTCGGTGCCCGGCGCGGTGGTGACCACGACGCGGGCGCCCTCCAGCGGCACCAGCGCGGCGTTGAGCGCGCCTTCGATCGACGCGATGTCCTCGGTGACGTGCAGATCGCGCGTGGCCACGGTCTGGCCGTCGATCGTCATCTGCAGGCGGTACCAGTTGCCGCCGTACATGCCGGACGACAGCTCCAGCACCTGCAGCTCGTCGCTCGCCTCGGCCAGGGTGATGGTCTTGACGTACTGCTCGACCGCCACCGAGCCCGAAACGCTGAACAGGCCGCCCAGGTCGATGTCGACGTCGCCCTGCACGCGCAGCAGCTCACCCTGGGCGCCGTCCATGTCCAGCGCACGCGCAGCGTCGGCAGACACCCGCACCGCGAAGGCCTGGTCACCGGAGAAGTCGACCACGTGGGCGTCGGCGTCCAGACCGTTGGGCAGGTCCAGCGCCTGGTTGATCTCGACATTGAAGCTGCGCGCGGCCAGCGTGACATCGGCGATGCCCACCACCTCCACCGCGCCGGCCTGCGCCGACAGTGCGAGCCATCGCGCGCCGTCCAGGGCGGGACCGGCGTTCACGCTCTGCCCCGGCTGGGCCGACAACAGGGCCAGCGCGACGTCGACATCGGTGAGCGAGAAGCCGACCGCCTCGTCGTTGACGGCATCCAGCTCGTCGATCAGACCGTCGCCGTTGCTGTCGCTGCGATAAGGCCCGTCGAAGCCGACGAAGGCGTGGACGTCGGCGGCGCCCAGCGTCAGCGCGTCGACCCTGACCGCGCTGCCATCGGCCAGCGTGACCGTGTCGCTGCGCTTCTCGAAGGCCCCGCTGCCCTGCAGGAAGACCTGGTCGCCCAGCGCCACCTCGAAGGAGGCGGCCACGCTCAGCATCTGGCCGCTGGCGCCGTCCAGCGACATCGTCCGGGTGCTGCCGGTGCCGGTGGTGACCTCGAAGTCGCCAGTAGCGAAGTCGAGCACTCGGCCGCCGCCCGCGGCCCCGTCGGCCAGGTTGACCGCCAGCGCCGCGTTCGTCACCTCGAGGGTGAGGCCGTCGAAGCCCACCGTCCGCGCCGCGCCGGCCTGGGCCTCGAGGGCCACGCGCGTGGGCAGCGCGACGCCGCCCACCGCCAGCCGGGTCGAGAAGATGCCTTCGCCCGCCGCCACCGCGGTCAACCGGTCGCCCTCGGCGCTGAGCGCCAGCGAGGTCCAGTCGCGCCCCTGCGTCTGGGCGATCAGGCGCCAGTTCGCGCCGGCGTCCTCGGACACCCAGATCCCGCCGTCTTCGCCCGTGGCCGCCGCGGCCATCACCTTGCCGCTGTCGGACACGGCCACCGCGTTCCACAGCCGCGGCGTCGCCGTGGCGCGCCAGAGCCAGTCGTCCGAGCCGGTGTCGGCCACCCACAGCAGCCCGCCACGGTCGGCCGCGATCAGGAAATCGCCCGTCGCGTTGGCGGCCACGCCGTTCCAGTCGGCCAGGCGCGGGGCGTTGCGGGTCACATCCTCGAGCGCGACGTCGTGGCTGTAGCGCCCGGTGTCGGGGCTGAAGCTCGTGCCGAGCGCGCCGCGCAGCAGCATGCCCTCGTAGCTGCGCCAGGCCGGCCCGCGCGCCGCTCCGAACAGCCCGGTGCCGTCGTCGTAGCGCGCCAGGGAAGACCAGTCGCGGTCGAGGAAGGGCACTTCGGCCCAGCTCGTGCCGGCGGCGTCCATCTGCAGCGTCAGCGCGCCGGTGTACGACGGGTACTGGGGGGCGGCCGCATGCCGCACCATGGCGGTGCTGGCGTCCGGGTCGGCCGGCACGACGCCGATCTGCATGCCGAAGCCGCGACCGCCCTTGCCGGTGAAGGTCAGCAGGGCGCCGCTGCCGCTCACCGCCACCTCGACCCCGGCGGTCTGGGGCTGACGCGCGAGCAGCGCGTCGAGTTCCTGCTGCACCTTGTCGATTTGGGTCTGGATCTCGGCCTTCTTCTGGGCGTCGGCCGTCATGGCCTGGCCGAACAACAGGAAGCCCCGCTCGCCAAGCTTGGCCTGGTACTGGGCGCTGAGCGCCTGGGGCTCGTCGAAGAGCTTGCGCAGCTTCGCGCCGATGTTCTCGCGCGTCTTGGCCGCGTTGCCGGCGACGACATCGGCCGCCACGACCTCATAGCTGATCGTGCGCGGGTTCAGGCCGCGGATCTCGATGCGGTCCCCGATCGAGAACGTGCCATCCAGGAGCACCGAATCGATCTGCTGGGTGGCGGTGCCGAGCCAGCTGGCCGGACGCGCCTCTCGGCTGGCCGTGAAGCGGCCTGAGGCACTGGTCACGAACGACAAGGACGCCCATCCGCCGTCCACCGGCGCGCCGCCGATCTCGCTGCGGCCCTTCAGCACCAGCCACTCGCCGACGGCCTCAGCGCTGACCAGCGGCGCAAGCGCGTTGACGGCCTCGGCCATGCGCTTGACCACGTTCTGCCGCACCTGCTCGGCGCTGGCCCGGCCCCCGCCACCCATACCGTCCACAGTCAGGTCGGCGTCCTGGACGACGACGGTAATGCCGCCCCAGCCAAGGCCCCGGATCTGGATCAGGTTGCCGCGCCTGAAATCGCCCTCGAAGCGCACCGCGTCGAAGTTGAAGGGGCGCTGCGAGTCGGCGGTCAGCAGCACGCCATCGGCCATCACGGCCACATCGACGTAGCGGTCCTCGTGGACGGGCTGGACGCTCCAGGTCTCGCCGCCGTCGCGCGACACCACCATACCGCCGCCGTTGACCACCGCGGCGATCACCAGGCCGCCGTCGGCCTCGGCCATCGCCACCGAACGGTAGGCCGGGCCCGTGGGCGCGTCGGTGCGCGCCCAGTTCGCGCCGCCGTTCGTCGACAGCCACAGCCCACCGTCGGGGCCGGCGGCCGCGGCGACCAGGGTGTCGCCCAGGCGGGCGACGTCGGTCCAGGCCAGCGGCTGGTCCAGCGTCAGGCCGGCGGACTCGGCCTCGGTCGCGATGACGAGCGCGAACTCCAGATCGGAAAGCGAGAAGCCGACCGCGTCGGCGCCAGGCGTGTCGTCGCTGTCGATGTCGCCGTCGCCGTCGCTGTCGACCAGCGGCCCGCCGTTGAGCCCGGCGAAGGCCTGCAGACCCGTGCCGCCGACGGTCAGCACGTCGTGCAGGCGGCGCGTGCCGTCGTCGAGCTGCAGGGTCTGCGTGGACTTCTCGAAGCCCAGCGAACCGGCGGCGTAGACGAAGCCGCCGAGCTGCAGCTCGACATCGGCGCTGGCGCGCAGCAGCTCGCCGCGGTCGGCATCGACGTCCAGCACGCGGCTGGAGCCCGTGCCGGTGAGCACGGGCCAAGGGTCTGCGGCCAGGTCCAGGACCTTGGCGTTGGCCGACTGGCCCTGCGCCAGGCCGCTGACCTGGTTGACCTCGACCAGCAGATCGCTGGCCGACAGCTTCAGCGTGTCGCCGCCGATGAAGCGCACCGCCCCGGCCGAGGCCTCCAGCGCCACCCAGCGCGCGCCCGCCATCGTCGCCGAGTCGGCCACGGTGCCCGCCAGCGCGAGCGCGATCTCGGCGTTCTCCAGGGCGAAGCCGCGCGCGTCGGCGTTCGGCGTGTCCAGCGCGTCGATGACGCCGTCGACGTTGCTGTCGACGAAGTACGGGCCGCCGACACCGGCAAAGGCGCTCAGACCGGCACCGCCGAGGGTCAGCGCGTCGACGTCGACGCGGCTGCCGTCGGCCAGCGTCACGGTGCGCGTGAACTTCTCGACCCCGAGCGTGCCGCGGGCCTGGACGAAACCGCCGACGTCGAGCTCGAAGCCGCCCGAGGCGCGCACCGACTCGCCCTTGGCGCCGTCGAGCTGCAGCATGGTCGAGCTGCGGTAGCCGGTGGCCACGTCGAAGCCGCGGGCGGAGAAGTCCAGCACCTGGGCGCGCTCCAGGCCGGTGCTCACCCCGTCGACCTGGTTGATCGCGACCTCGACGTCGCGCGCCAGCGCGGTGACCGAGGGCACGCCCACCAGCGCTGCCTCGGACAGCCGGGCCTCCAGTGCGATCCAGCTGCGCGGCGCCTCGAGCGCGCGCTCCCAGCCGAGCACGAGCCCGAACTCGCCGCCCACCGCCGACAGGCCCAGCGCGTCGGGGTCGGCGGCGTCCTGGCGGTCGACGAGCCCGTCGCCGTTGGTGTCGCTGCGGTAGGGGCCGTTGACGCCGACGAACACCTCCAGACCGGTGCCGCCCACGGTCAGCACGTCGGCCTGTGCGGTCGAGCCGTCTGCCAGACGCATCGCCGCGCTCGACTTCTCGATCGCGATCGTGCCGCCGGCGTGGAAGAAGCCCGCCAGCTCGATGTCCACGCCCGCGGTGGCGCGCAGCATCGACCCGCGCTCGCCGTCGAAGGCCAGCGTCAGGCTCTTGCCGGTGCCGGTGGCGATCTGCAGATTCCGGTTGTCCTCGACCTCGGCGGTCGACCGGTCGGCGAAATCGAGCACCTGTTCGCGCGCCAGCACGAGGCTCGTGCTCACGGTGGCGCCGGTGGAGACCACGCCCAGCGTGAGCTCCAGCGCGCCGGGCTGGCCGGTGTAGAACAGCCGCTCGGGCGCCTGCAGGAAGGCGGCGATCGCCGCCGCGGTGCCTTCGATCGTGACCGCCCGTCCATCGGCCGAGGCGACGACCGTGACGGCATCGCCGGCCTGCGGGCGCAGGTCGAGGCGGCTGGCGCCCGCCGACCCGGCGTCGCCAGCGGGCACCGCGAGCGTCAGGTACAGCGGCTCGGTGTCGACCGTGCCGGGCTGGTCCTCGCCCTCGGCCGCCACCACGGCGCTGCCGCGCAGCCCGAACTCGGCCTGGCCGAAGCGCAGCTCGTCGGAAGCCCCCGGCGTGATCCAGAACTTGCCGGTCAGCGCCGCGATCTCGGGCGCGATGCCGCCCGCAAAGGGCCCGACATTGGTGCGGCCGTCGTCCAGGTGCACGCGCGCCGTGGCGGTGCCGTGCTCGCCCACTGCCGTGAGCGTCAGGAACTGGGCGCCCCCCACAAAGGTCAGGAGCCATTCGCTGTCCAGCCAGTGGCCGATCGCCGCCGCCTCGCCACGCAGGATCAGCCCCTGCAGGCCTTCGCTGCGTCCGTCGACCTGGCTGGCGTAGAACGGCAGCTGCTGGCCGATCGTCTCGACCGTGATCACGCTGCCGGCGTCCGAGGTGACCTCTACCGTCCACTCGAAGACCTGTTCGTCGTCGGCCCCCTCGAGCATCACGAGGGCGCGCAGGTCCGGGGTCGGGTACACGACGCCCACCGGGGCGGGCGGCGCCACCCACTGGTAGGCGCCCACCCGGGGGCCGACATCGGCATCGGGATCGGCAGCCAGTTCGGCCTCGGCCTCTTCCAGAGCGGCGTCGATCGCCTCGCGCAGCGACTGCGCGATCTGCGACAGCGCGAGGTCGTCACCGGCCAGCGGACCGGCCGTGTCGCGGTCGACATGCAGGTCGGCCTGCTGCACCCGGTAGCTGACGGTGCGCCCGGCGGCCGCATCGCCCGCCTCAGCCGTCGCGCCCGCATCGCCCGCATCGCCCGCATCGCCCGCCTCGTCCGCCGCCGCGCCAAGCGTGACCGTGATCGTGTCGCCGGCGACGAAGCGGCCTGCGAGGACGAAGCTCGCGGTCTGCGACTTGCCCGCGGACGCCTCGCGCATCAGCGGCAATTCGCTGCCGATCACGCCCAGACGGCCATCGCCCGAGGCCTGGATGCTGAACTCGACGGTGTCGCGCCCGTCTCCGAGCACCGTGGCCGGCAGGTTGATGGCGTTGTAGGGCCAGTAGTAGGGCAGGTTCGCGGCCTCGATCGCGATCGCCGCCGGCGCATCCAGCACCGGCGCGGCGATGACCGGCGCCACGTGGCTGACGAGGTTCGCGTCCACGCCCAGCGTGTGCACGTTCAGGCGCAAGTCCTCGGGCAGGCCGAGCAGCAGGTCGACGCCGCCCACCACCGCGGTGGCCGTCGTCCAGCGCGTGTCCGCATACGCGCCCTGGCCGTCGAAGATCGCCAGGCCGAACTCGATGTTGCGCACGCCCAGGCCGCGGGCGTCGGGGTTGAGTTCCTCGCCAGCCAGCACCCCGTCGCCATCGGCGTCGGTGCCGTAGGGGCCGAGACCGATAAAGCCCGACAGCCCGGTGCCGCCGATCGACAGCATGTCGGCGTCGACCTTCGTGCCGTCGGTCAGCGTCACCTGCTGGCTGCTGCGCTCCACGGCCAGCGAGCCGCGCACCTCGACGAAGCCGCCGAGCGAGAGCTCGATCTCGCCGCTGGCACGCACCAACTGCCCGCGCGCGCCGGGCGCGTCCATCGCCATCGACCGGCCGGTGCCGGTGATGACCTCGAGAGCGCCGTCCTCGGCCGTGTAGTCGATGACCTTGGTGTCGGCATCGAAGGCCGCGTCCACGCCGTGCACGAGGTTGATGTCGACGGCCAGGTCGCGCGCAGCCAGCGTCACATCGGGCACGCCGACGAACTCGATCGACCCGGCGCGCGCCTTGACCGTGGTCCACGACAGGCCGGCGATCTCCTCCTGGGACGGCGCGGCGGAGGCAAGGACGAGACCGAAATCGACGTCGCCCAGGGCCAGGCCCAGCGAGTCGGCCTCGGGCTCGTCGCCCGCATCGATGGCGCCGTTGCCGTTGCTGTCCTGCCAGTACGGGCCGCGGATGCCGGCGAAGGCATGCAGGTCCTCGCCCCCGATCATCAGCGTGTCGACGCGGATCTCGGTGCCGTCGGCCAGCACCAGGTCGCGTGTGGACTTCTCCAGGCCCATCGAGCCGCTGGCGTAGAAGAAGTCCGCCACCTGGATGCGGAAGTCGGCCGAGGCGCGCAGCAGCGTGCCCAGCCGGCCGGAGAAGTCGATCGTCACCTCCTCGGCGGCGCCGGTGTCGGCATCGGTGCCGCCGGTTTCGATCACCAGGGCCGGGGTGGCCGCGACGCCACCGTCGGCCGGGCCGCTCGTCTCGCCTGCGGCACTGGCGTAATCGACCACCGTGCTGCCGTCGCTGCCCAGGTTGACGGCCACCTGCAGCGCGCTGGCGTCGATGTCGACCACCGGCAGCCCGATCTCGGTGGCCTGCGCGGCCGCAGCCCAGGCGCTGACCCAGCCGCGCGGCGCTGCGGTGGTGGCCTGGGCGTCTTCGTCCGACCCCGTCTTCTCGACGTGGATGACCAGCGCCACGTCGACCCCGCGCAGCTCGAAGCCGGCGGCGCTCGTGTTGCGGGCCTCCTCGTCGAGGTCGCCGTCGTGGTCGGTGTCGAGCCGGTAGGGGCCGTTCAGGCCGACGAAGGCGTCCAGGTCGTTGCCGGCGACGATCCAGCGCCGCGCCTGAACGCTGCTGCGGTCGGACAGCGTGACCGCGGCGTCGGCGTTCTGCAGCTGGAAGCGGCCATCGACCGTCAGGAAGCCGCCGGCGCTCAGCGTCATGCCGGCGGCGTAGACGCGGTCGGTGCCGAAATAGTCGCTGTTGAAGAACATGCCGATGACGTCGGCGTCCTCGGCCGCGTGCGCGCGCACCGTCACCTGCTGCGCCAGCGGCCGCTCGACGACCAGCAGCGCCAGCGCAGACGGCACCGACTCGACCTCGCCCTGCAGCTCGGTGGGCCGCAACACCGTCGCGCCGCTGTCGTAGCCGAACAGGCCGGTGGCCGTGTCGAAGCGCCCGTCGATGCCGCCCGCGGCCCGGATCAGCTCGCTGCCCTCGCCCAGGCGCGGCACGTAGGCATCGCCACCCGGCTCCGCGGCGGCGAGCACCACGTCCAGCGCCGCGCCGGGCACGGGCTCGTTGCCGGCGACCGGTCCCGCCAGGGTCAGGGTGCCGGTCACCTCGAGCCGGTCGGACTGCCCGTCGCCGAACAGCCGCAGGGCCAGGCGCTGGCCGGCCGCCAGGGTCTGGTCGCCGACGACCCGGATCACCCCCGGCGCATGCACCCGCCCGACGACCCCGCCGGCGGCGTCGCTCCAGAGGCCGTCCACCGGACCGAAGGCGCCGATCGACAGGCCCCGGGCGGCCTCGACCTCGATGTCGCCGGCAATCTGCAGGCCCTGCATGCCGGACAGGCCCACCCGCTCGCCGGCCTGCAGCCGCAGGCCGCCGCCGAGCGCGACCAGCGGCGCATCCACGTAGAGCTGCGAGTCCTCGCCCAGGACCGTCAGCGTGATCGACCCTGTGTCACCGGCGCGGACCTCCGTGAGCACCGTCAGGCGGGCCGCCTCGCCATCGACCAGGGCAGCGCCGGCCGTCAGGTCGACCGCGCCGGCGTCGAGGCTGCGCAGGCCCGCGCCGCGACCCTCGACCTCGCCGACGGTCAGCGAGTCGGCCTCGACGAGCCGGATCGCGCCCGTGGCCTGCGCTGCGAGCAGGTCGACACGGATCTCCAGTGCGTCGGTCAGGCTGACCGAGCGCGGCCCGTACAGCAGCAGGTCCAGCCACGACGCCTGCGCCGCCGCCGGCAAGACGCCGCCGGCGCGCACGTCCTCGCCGATCGACTCCGCCGCGTCGAGCCACAGCGCACCGGCCACGATGTCGACGTCGCCTTCCTTGCTGCCGTCGGCATCGGTGATCGAGCCAGCGCGCGCGATCAGGGACACCGTCGCGGCGCCGGCCTCGAGGCGCGCAACCGCCACCGCGTCGCCCGCATCGAGGGTGATGTCGCCGGCCGGGGCCTGCGGATCGGCAGCGGCGGTGTCGATGGAGGCCCCGTCGGCCTGCGTCACCGAGCCGCGCACCGCCGTCAGCGTGACGGCGCCGCCGCCCGATTCGATGCCCGAGCCCGCGGCCTGGCGCAGTGCCCCACGGGCCAGCAGGTCGACCGCGCCGCCGGCGGCTACGACGTCGCCGGCCAGGTCGAGGTCGGCCCGGGTGGACAAGGCCACACGGCCGCCATCCCCGGCCTGCGTCAGGCCGTCGACGACGAGCGCGCTGCGCGACTGGTTGGCGATCAGCAGGTCGCCGGCGTCGGCGCTGGCCAGCAGCCTGCCGGTGTTCAGCACCAGCCGCGGTTCGGCGGCGGTGGTGGTCGTCGTCACCAGCTCGCTGTCGGCCTCCTCCAGCCCCCAGGCCAGCATGGTGGCCCAGGGGTCGACCCAGCCGCCGATGCCGCCGCCCTGCGCGTCCAGGCTCACCGCGGCCGCGGCGAGGTTGGCAAAGCCGCCAGCCTCGGCGCCCAGGATGGCGCCGGACACGGTCTGCAGAACCGCGCTGCCGCCGGCCGTGACCCGGCCCAGCACCAGGTCGCCCTCGACCTCGCGCAGGTGCAGCGCCCCGGCCACCTGGCCGTCCAGCCGAGCGCCCGCGCCGACCAGGTCGATGGCCAGCGGCGCCTCGGCGGAGCCGACGTCGCCGGTGGCGGTGAACAGTTCGAGCGCGGTCGCGGTGACCTCGGCCAGGCCCTCCACCACGATGCCGTCGCGCGCCGACAGCGACACCGTGCCGCCCTCCAGGCGCAGCGGCTCGCCGTCGTCGGCGCCGGCCAGCGTGAGGGCACCGCCGCCGGCCTCGATGACCAGCTCACCGCCCCAGGTCTGCACCGGCCCGGCGATCGTGATCGCCCCCATCGTGCGCAGCACGATGCGGCCCGGCGTCGCGCCGTCGGCGGCGTAGGCCGTCGCCATCGGCACCTCGAAGGCGAAGGCGCGCGCCATCGGCAGCGCTTCGTCAGCCGCGGGCGCGGTCGCCTCGGCCGCTGCCGGCGCCGCCCGGCCCGAACTCAAGGCGCCGATGGTGATCGGGTTCGTGGTTGCGGCCTCGATCTCGATGTTCCCGGCGGCGCGGATGCTCAGCGCGCTCAGATTGCTCTGCGCGCCGAAGCGGCCGACCACGTCGCCGCCGGCGAAGACCTCGATCGACGCGAGCTTCAGCACCGCCTCGCCGAGCTCGACCTTGCCGGTGGCCGCGATCTGCACCGGCGCGTCGGCACCGGCCTGCGCGATGCGGGCGGCGACCCAGGCCTCGTCCAGCACCAGATCGCCCGCGACCACCTCGCCTTCGAACTCGTCCGGCAGGACGTCGGAGACGCCGTCGGACACGAGCCCGATCCAGGTGCGTCCCGCGGCGGTCAGCCCGTCCTGCGTCAGGGTGACGCTCAGCTCGCCCTGGGCACCTTCAGGCAGGCCCAGCGCGGGGTCGGGCTCGGCCGCGGCCACATGGACCAGCGCGCCGTCCTCGGCCAGCCAGGCCGCCAGGCGCTCGGCCGGACCGGCCAGCCGCAGCGCGGCGTAGACGGCCTGGGCGTCCAGCGGCAGCCGGTCCTGGCCCAGGGCCACCGGGCCGGCGCCATCGGCGAGGCTCACGCCCGTCGGCAGCGGCCGCGCGATGCGCAGCCCACCGCCAGCCACATCGAACGCGACCTCCATCACCGCCGCCGTGCCGGAGAAGGCCGCCGGCAGGATGGCCTGGGCGCCAAAGTTCAGTGCGCCGCCAGCGCCGGGCTCCAGGTGGTGCGGCAGCGCCAGCCGCGGCGCATTACGCAGCTGCGAGCTGTCACCGCCCGGGCGGGCCATCTGGACCTCGACACGCGCGCTGACGCCAGAGGCGGCGGCGATCGCGTCGATCGACAGCGTGCCCGACGGGCCAACATAGCTCAGGTTCCCGGCCGTGCCGAGGTAGGCGTTGAGGGCCTCGACACTGCCCGACAGCTGCAGCACGCCGTCGGCGCCGACAGCGACGTCGACGCCGTCGTCAGCCGCGTCGACCGGGCTGAACAGGCCCGCCGTGGCCGCCTCGCCGCCCGCCGGCATCGGCGGCCTGATCGTCAGCGTGACCGCACCGACGGCGCCGGATGCCAGCAGCAGGTCCTGGTCGAAGACCACCAGCGACGTGCCCGAGGCCGCCAGGGTCAGCGTCTGCGGCAGCGCCAGCGCGAGCGACGCGGCCTCGGTGTCCAAGGCCAGCAACACGAGCTGCGCCTCGGACAGCGCCTCGGGCGCTGCGCCCGTGTCCTGGGAAGAGGCACCCGCCAGGCGCACGCTCAGGGTCGCCGGGTCGGCCGCCACATCGCCCAGGTAGCGCAGCGCGCCGGGCCGGGACAGGTAGGCATTGAGGTCGGCCGCGCTGCCCACGAGGCGCAGGACCCCGCCCTGCCCTGCCGTCAGCGCCATCCCCGCGGCCGACGCCGTGACGGTTTCGGAGGCCGTCCACGCCAACTCGCCTGCAGAGACCGTCAGCACGACCTCGATCGCGCCCTCGCCGCCCACCGCGTCGGCGGGCAGCAGCAGTTGCCCGCCAGCCGGCAGGTCGAAGCGCTGCGGCAGCACGAGCGTCGGCGTGGCGGACGGCTGCTCAGCCGCCGCCGTGGTGGCGATGGCGATGCTGCCGCGGCTGGCCACCGCATCGACCACGCGCACCGCGAGCGCGGCGTCGCCGGCCGGGTCGAACCAGACCTGGCCGGGGGTGCCGAACAAGGCGTTCAGGGCCTGCGCGCTGCCGGTGACGCGGGTGCTGAGGAGACCGGGCTCGGACGCGTCGACCGGCGCGCCGGCGCCCACCGTGACCGTGCCGGCAGGCAGCTCGATCGTCGAGCCGGCCAGCCCCGCGAACACGAAGCGCTCGAGCGGGGCCTCGAGTTCGACCACGACCGGCGCGTCGCCCGCGGCCTGGAAGGCCTGGGCCGACAGCACGAGGGGCAGCAGTGCGCCAGGGGTCGCGACGCGGCTGGCGGGCAGGCTCAGCGTCGCGCCCGAGAGCTGGGCCGCCGACAGCGTCGGCGCGACCAGCGTGACGGTGTCGCGGGCCGCGTTGCCGGCGGCATCAGAGAGCCGCACGCTCAGCGCGACCGAGGCCAGCGCAGGACCGGTGTAGTCGATGCGCCCGGCGCTGCCGGCCAGCAGCGCGGCCAGCGCCTCGGCGCTGCCGCTCAGGCGCAGCAGCCGGGGCTCGGCCGCGGCGACGGTGATGCCGCTGTCCGCGGAGACGGCCACCGCGAGGCCCTGGCCGGCGCCAAGCGCCAGCGCGTCGGCCTCGGCCGGCAGGGCGAGCTGGAGACTCAGCGTGCCGCTGCCGGCGAGCGTGGCCGCAGCGAACTTCAGGTGCGAGGCCGTCTGGGGCGTGACCCACAGCTGCGACGACAGCGCCGCGAGCACCGGGGTCCGGTGCTGCTCCAGGCTTGCGCCGGCCAGCAGCACATCGGCGCGGGCGATGCGCCCTGCCGCATCGGCCACGGTCACGCGCACCGTCTGCGGGACCGCGTCGGGCGCGGTACCCAGCAGCGCCGCGCCGGTGTAGCGCACGCGACCCTCGGCCGCGGCCAGGTAGTTGCCCAGGGCAGCGGCCGCGCCGCTGAGCGTCAGGCTGCCGGACCCGCTGCCGGTCACGGCCACGCCCAGCTCGGCATCCGGCGCCGCGCTGAACGTCCCGCCCGCGGCCACGGCCAGCGTCACGGTGCGTGACCCGTCGCCGCCGCCCAGGCTGCCCGCCGGCCACACCAGCGCGCTCGCGCTGCCGGACACGACATTGAAGATCCCTGGCGACGTCAGCGTCGGCGCGACCGCCAGCGCGTCAGCCGTCAAGGCGATGCCGCCCTGGACGCTGCGCTCGCCCGTCGCCAGCCGCACCGTCAGCACTGCGTCCGGGCCCTCGTAGACGAGGCGGCCGGAAGCAAGCCAGGCGTTCAGCGTGGCGACCGTGCCGCTCAGGCGCACGCGGTCGGCGGCCGGCTCCAGATCGGTCACGGCGGCGAGCGCATCGCTGTCGCCTGCGCGTGCCGGCCTGACCGTCAGGCTCCCCTGGCCGACCTGGAACTCCAGGGTCAGCTCGGCCTGCGGATCCGCGGCCAACGCATCGGCAGGCAGGGCCAGCACCGCGGCCACGCCCTCGCTCATCGGCACCACCGCCGGCAGCGTCAGGCCCAGGCCCGCCGGGCCCGCGGTCTCGACCATCTCGACCGCCTGCAAGGCGATCCGCGCCGCGGCGGCGCGCGCCAGGCCAGCGTCGTTGCGAACACTCAGGCTCAGGGTCCCGCCCGGGCCGCTGTGGCGCAGTCCGCCGGCGGCCAGCCAGGCGTTCAGTTCAGCGGCGCTGCCGCTGACGCGCACACGGTCGCCCGCCGCGTCGGCATCGACGAGCGCCGAGCCGGTGGCCACGCCGAGCGTGCCCGCATCAACCTCGGCCTCGAGCACCAGGCGGCCGCTGCCCTGCACCGCTTGTCCGGCGATGGCCAGGACCGACTCGACCCCGGCGAACACCGGCAGCGTCTGCGGCAGCGCGAGCGCGGGCACCGCCGGCGAGGCAGGCGCCAGCACCACCGAGGCCCCGAGCTGCTGCGCCGCTGCGTCGAACTCATCCCCCTGACGCAGCGTCAGTGCCAGTGCGTCGCCCGGCCCGGTGTAGGTCAGACGCCCCGCGGCAAGCCAGGCGTTCAACTGCGCGGCCGTGCCTTCCAGACTCAGGCTGCGGCCGTCGGCGGACGACGAGGCCGCAGCCAGCCCGCCGGCGTCGATCGCCGCCAGGCTGCCTCGAGCGACCGTCAGCTCCAGCCGCAGCACCGCCTGCGGCTGCGCGCCCACCGGCGGCGCCGGCAGGCGCAGGGTGGTCGGCGCGAGCCCCGAGCCGTCGACCGTCAGGGCCTGCGGAACCTGCAGCGTCAGGGCTTGAGGGGCGGCGATCGCCTGCCCCGGGGCGCCGTACTCGACGCGGACAGCGCCGGTCGACACCACCGCCGCGGCGCCCGCGGCCGGCGTGGACTCGAGCGTGAAGCCGAGCGCCGAGGCCTGCGCCGCACGCACCTGCAGCGCCCCCGAGGACAGGTAGCGCGAGAGCTCGACGGCGGTGCCGCGCAGCGTCAGCGCGGTGCCGCTGCCGTCTGTCAGCGCGGCGACGGCGTCGCCGCCCTTCAGCTGCGCATCGGAAGCCCAGCGCAGGCCGAGGCCGGCGTCGGCGGGTGCGGCCACCGTCAGGCTCAGCACGCCGGTGCCGGTGATCGAGTGCGCGGGCAGCGCCAGCGGCAGCCAGGCGCCCGGCGTGGCGACGAGCGCCTCGGGCAGCCGCATCGTGCCCCCGGCGTTGACGATCCCGGGTTGGACCGGCGCCGCGAGTTCGAGACGCAGTCCCGCGCGGCCGGCTGCGCCGTCGATCTCCAGCGTCAGCGGCACGGCGGCGCCCGGCGCACCCAGCGGGCCGCTGTAGCGCACGCCCGTGGCCGAGGCGAGGAAGGCTTCCAGGTCGGCGGCGCTGCCGCGCAGCACCAGGGCGCGCGCACTGCTGAGCGAGGTGTCGACCGCCACCCCGGCGCCGTCCGTGGCAGACAGGCCCTGGCCTTCGCCCAGGGGCAGCTCGGCCGCGTCCTGAGGCAGCGACAGCGTCAGCGTCAGGGGCTGCGCCGCGGCCGAGCCGGCGTCGATCTGCACGCCCGTGAACTGCAGCGGCGACGCCGTACCGGGCGTGACCCACAGCCGCGCGGGCACACTGGCCAGGGACGGTGCGGTGTCGCCGAGCCGCGCTGCGCCGTAGAGCTGCACCTGGGCGACGCCGGCCTGACCGGCCACCACCGTGCGCACCGTCAGGGCCTGCGTCGCCACCCCGGTGTAGCTGAGACGCGCGGGGCTGCCCGCCAGGTAGGCCGACAGCGCCGCCGCGCTGCCGCCGAGAGTGATCTCGCTCGTGCCGCTGCCGCTCACGCTGACTGCCTGCGCGTCGGCGCCCGGCACGCCGAGGCCAGCGGCTTCGAAGACGCCGTCACCGGCGACCGACAGCGTCACGGTCATCGGCGCGGAGCCGGTGCCGAAGGCGCTGCCGGCGAAGACGATCGGGCTTGCCGCATCGGGCACGACCCCGACCGCGCCGGGCAGCGCCATCGCGCCGGTGGCCGGCGCGTCGGTGACTTCCAGCGCCACCGCGCCGCGCAGGCTCTGCGCGCCGCGCGTCAATTCCAGCTTCAGTTCCGCGCCCGCGCCCTGGTAGCGCAGCTCGCCGCTGGCGAGGAAGCGGTTGAGTTGCTCGAGGCCGCCGCGAAGCGTCAGCGTGGCGCCGGGCGATGCG
This sequence comes from Rubrivivax sp., assembly GCA_027491255.1. GTDB lineage: Bacteria > Pseudomonadota > Gammaproteobacteria > Burkholderiales > Burkholderiaceae_C > Rubrivivax. The sequence goes on from JAIXWM010000020.1 coordinate 72,656, forward strand.
GCGCCGGCCAGCGAGCCGGCCACCGCGGACAGGCTGCCCGCCGTCACCGCCAGGCTCAGCGTGAAGTCGTCGCCGGCAGCGCCCGAGAGCGCGAAGCCAGGCAGCGCGAGCGCCTGCGGGCCGGCCGCGCCGACACGCCACAGCGTCGGCAGCGTCATGCCGAGCGCCACCGGGCCGGCCGTCTCGACCACGTCGACCGGCTGCAGCACCGTGACCGCGCGGACCAGCCGGCCCGGCGCCGGGTCGGCCGCAGACGGCGCCGGCGACGCCTCGACGGTCAGCGTGCCCTGGACGGTGGGGTTGACCGGCGACACAGTGCGTACGGCGCCGGCCGCGAGCCAGGCGTTCAGCGCCTGGGCCGAGCCGGTCAGCTCGATGCGTGTCGCGTCATGCTGGCCGAGCACGATGCCGCTGCCGGCGAGGCCGTCGACCGTGGCCGTGTCGAAAGTGCCCCCGCCCGCCAGGCTCAGCCGCAGCGCCACCGCCGCCGACGCATCGCCGGTCAGCGTCGACGGCCCGAAGACCAGGCTCGAGGACACGCCGGCCAGCACCGGGTGGCTGGCCGCCAGCACCAGACCTGGCGTCACCGGCGAGCCCGAGCGCAAGGCGATCGAGCCGCTCAGGCGCTGCTCGGCCGCGGTCGGGGTCGTCTGCGCCTGCACCAGCGTCATGGCGAGCGCGGGCGGTGTCGACGTGCCGCCCGAAGCCGGCGCCACGTAGGCCAGGCCGCCGGCGCGCAGCCAGCCGTTCAAAGCCTCGAGGCGGCCGCTGGCGCGGACGATGGTCTGCGAGTTCGCCGGGTCGAGGGCAACGCCCTCGGCGGGCGCAGCGCGCAGGATACCGGTGTCGGCGGGCAGGCGCAGTTCCAGCGTCAGCACGCCGTCGGGGCTGCCCGACAGCGGGGCCTGCTCGAGGCGCAGCGCGGTCGGCGCCGCAGCGGCGCCCGACACCGTGAACTCCACGGGCAGCACCAGGCCAAGCCGCGGCAGCAGGCCGGCCTGCGGCGCCTGCGGCGGCACGAAGTCGACCTCGATGCGGGAGGTGCTGGCGATGCCCGCGCCCGCCACGCTGACGGCGATCGCCGTGTCGGCTTCGGCGCGCACCCGCAGATGCCCCGGCGTGGACAGCCAGGCGGCGATGGCCGAGGCGGTGCCGGTCAGGCGCAGTTGCGCGCCGCTGCCGGCATCGTTGCCGGGCGTCGCCGCGTCGGCGCCCGTGTCCAGCCGCAGCGACCCGGCCAGCGCCTGCGGCACCGACGCCCAGGACAGGGCGGCCTGCGCCGCGGCGGCGTCGGTGAGTGTGAGCGTGACGGTGAGCGCCGTGTCGCCTCCGGCGAAGGCGCCTGGCGCAAAGACCAGCGCAGCCCAGGCGCCCGGCGTGACGGCCACGGTCGCGGGCACGGACACCTGCGTACCGGCCTGGACGGTGGCAGGCTGCGACGCCGCGGCCAGCGCCACCTGCACCGCGCTGGACGCCGCTCCGGCGGCCGTGCCGCCAGGACCCACGCGCTGCGCCAGCACCAGGCCGAGCGCGATCGGCGCGCCGGAGGCCAGCGTCGCCGGCCCGGTGTAGACGAGGCGCCCGGCACCCGCCTCGGCCCGCAGCAGGGCGGCCAGGGCCTCGGCCGTGCCGCGCAGGACGAGTGCCTGCGCCGACGACGCCGCCACGTCCAGGGCGACCGCGGCAGTGGCAGGCGCCTCGGGCGCGACCAGCGCCAGGCCCTGCCCTGCGCCGAGCTGCACACCCGCGGGCAGGCTCAGGCGCAGTTCGAGTTCGGCTGCCGGGTCGGCAGCCTCCAGCGCCGCGCCGCCGAAGACCAGCGTGGAGGCGGTGCCGGCGGTGATCCACAGCCGCGAAGGCAAGGCGGCAAGCACCGGGGCCGCCTGGTCGAGAGCAGTCTGGAGCGGGCCGTACAGCGCCACCGTCGCGACCGTGCTCGCGAGCACGCGGGACGCGTCGGCGGCGTCCATCCGGTCGAGGGCCACGCGGAGCATCTGCTGCGCCGAACCGACAACGTGCACCTTGGAGTCGGCACCGGAAGCCGCAAACAGCGCACTCAGCGCCGCCGCCGTGCCGGTGAAGCTGCGCTCACCGCCACCACCCGGACGGGCGGCGAAGGCGGACACCGTCACGAGAGCGGTCTGGCCGCCCACGGCGACCGACAGCGACCCGCCCTCGGCGTCGGCCAGCCCGGCCACGGTCAGCACGCCATCGGCCACGCCCAACGTGGCGCGCAGGGTCTCGAGGGCGTCGGCGCCGAAGGCGGAGCCGCCGAGGACCACAGGCGAGGCCACCCCCGGCAGCACCGTCAGGCGGCCGGGCAGGTTCAGGGCGGGGTTGAGCACCGCGCCGGAGGCCGCGTGCAGCGCCACCGGCAGGCTGCTGCTGGCTCGCAGCGCGCTCTCGGCGGCGGTCAGGGTCTGCCCTTCCGGCGCAGCCCGGCGCAGCTCGACCGTCAAGGTCTGTGCCGCGCCGGCGCGCAGCGTCAGCCGGCCCGCGTCCAGCCAGCTCACCAGGGCCCCGACGGTGCCGGTCAGCGTGAGCGTGTTGCCGCCCGTCGCCGACACCGCAACGCCGTCGTCCGCGGCGTCGAGCGCGCCGAACACGCCCGCCGGCGCGCTCAGCCGGAGCTCCACCCGCGTGCCGGCGACGTCGGCCGCAGCGGCCGACACCCCGATGGCGGCCCCCAGGCGCAGCGGCGAGTCCGCGCCCGCGACCAGCGTCACGCCGGCCGGCAGCGCCAGCCGCGGCACCGCGCGCAGCGCCGGCTGCACGAGGTCGATCCGGGCCACGGACACCGCGCCGATGCCCAGGATGCCGCTGTCGTTGGCGACCCGCATCTCCAGGGCCGCCCCGGCGGGACCGGTGTAGCGCAGGTTGCCCACCGCGCGCAGGTAGCGGTTCAGGTCGGCCGCGCTGCCCTGCAGCCGCACCTCGTCGCGGGCGTTGCCGCCGACGCTGACGGTGAGTGAGCCCGTGACCGCGACGCCGTCGGCGCCCGCGCCGCCGGTCACGTCGTCGCTGAAGACCGTCGTGAAAGCACCGCCCGGCGCAGCGACCAGGGTCAGCGTCAGGCTGTCCTGCCCCCCCGTGGCGGCGATCACGTCCTGCGCCAGGACCAGGGTCGAGCCGCCGGCCAGGTCCGGTGCCAGCGTCAGCGACGCCGGCACGCTGAGCGCCACCGTCGGCATGGCCGCCGGGCGGATCAGCACCTGCGAGCCCAGCGAAGATTCGAGCACCGGGCCGCCGACCGAGGTGGCGACGCTGACCACCGCCGTCAGCGTCGTCGGCGCGGTGCCGTCGTAGACCAGGTTGCCCGGGGTCGACAGCCAGGCGTTCAGCGCGCCCGCCGTGCCGGTCAGCGTGACCGCGGGCCCGGAGTCGATCAGGTCGCCCTGCGTGAGGCCGCGCGACACCGACACGCCCTCTTCGCCGAGGTGGACCCAGCTCAAGGTGGTGCCGCCGCCCACCGACAGCGTCAGCGCAAGCGGCCGTGATGCGTCGCTCGTGACCAGCGTGTCCGCCAGGAAGCTCAGGAAGGGCAGCTGCTGGTCGTTGAACACCTGCTGCGCCGGCAGGCTCAGCGCGACGCCGGTGCCGTTGGGCCGCACGATCGGGATCTGGCCGCGCGTCTGCGTGGTGCCCAGCACCGCGAGCTGCATCTCGCCCCCGGCGACGCTGACGCCGACGTCGATCGGCCCGCCCAGGCGGGCCAGCTGCACCGTCGCGCCAAGGGCCGTCGCCGTGACGCGCGAGCCCGCGGCGGCGTTGATCGCCTGGGCCAGCCGCGCGGCGACGTTCGCGCGCGCCTGCTCGGCCGTGGCAGGCCCGCCCGAGCCGTTGCCCTGGGCGCTGAGGTCGGCCGCGGTCACGGTGTAGACCACCGCGCCGTCCGCCACGCCGGTGACGGCGAGCCGCGCGCCGAGCACCGGCGCCGGCCCGGACACGACCAGCCCGTAGGAGCCCACCCGCGCCGCGACGGCCACCGCGCCGGTGCCGGCGTCGTAGCGCACGTTGCCGGCGACGGCGAAGAAGGCGTTCAGGGCGGCCGTGGTGCCGATGAAGCGCACGGCGGCGAAGGGGCCGGAGCCCGAGGCGATGGTCGAACCCGGGGCCACCGTGACCCCGCCGGTCACGCTGCCGTAGGCACCTGCGGCCAGCCCCGCCACCTGCAATGCGCTGCGCGGCGCCTCCACCTCGACGAAAACCACCTGCCCGGCGGCGACGTCGGCCGTGTTGATCAGCGGATCGCTGCTGCCGGAGCCCGGCCGCAGGAACGCCAGGTTCACCCAGCCGCTGCCGGCAGGCTCAGCCGGAAGAGCCAGGCGGATGTTCTGGTCGGTGCTGGTCGGCTGCAGAGGCTCGTCGAGCACGACCGTGACGCTGGACATCTGCGCGCCGGCAGCCAGCGTCAGGGTCACCGGCAACGCCTGGCCTTCGAACTGGTCGGGACCGTTGTAGACCAGGTTGCCGGCCGTGGCCAGGTAGGCCTGGATGGCGGTGGCATTGCCAGTGAGCGTCAGCGTGCGTCCGTCGTCGGTCACGCCGACGGTGAGCCGGTTCGACGCGGTGCCGATCGCGCCCGTCGCCGCAGGCACCCAGCCGGGCGCGTCCGCGAGGTCCAGGCCCGCCGGCAGTGCCAGCGTCGCCGTCAGCTCGCCGCCGGTGTTCAGCGAAAGACCGGTGAACTGGATCGGCTTCGCATAGCCGTCGGTGCTCCAGATCTTCGCCGGTATCGCGATGACCCGCGGCGCCACTGTCGTGCTCGAGGGCTCGAGCCGCCAGACGGTGCGGGCGCTGCGCAGCGCGTCACCCGAGCCGGCCGACACCGTGACCTGCAGGTCCCCGGGGCTGCCCTGGTAGACGATGCGGCCGGTCGTGCGGAAGAAGGCGTTCAGCGCCGATGCCGAACCCGACAGCGTGGCCACCTCGACGCCGCCGTCGACCGCGGTGGCGACCACCACGGCGTCGGCATTGCCTTGGCCGTCGTCGCTGTGGAGCGTGAAGTCCCCGAGAGCCGAGGCCGCCCGCAGCACGACGGTCAGCGCCCGCGCCTCGCCCGCGTCGAAGACGGCGTCTGCCACGACCAGCGGCGTGGGGCCGCCAACGGCGAGCTGCAGCCGATCGGGCAGACCGACCGCCGGCGCGGCCAGGGCGATTCCGCTCTGCGCCGCCGCCGGCACGGTCTCGACCCGGCCCCTGGCCGCGAGTGCCGGCGCATCGACCGGCGCGACCGAGACCTCGAGGTGGGCGGGCGCACCGGTGTTGAAGCGCAGGCGCCCGAGGCTGATCCAGGCGTCCAGCGCGTCGGCCGAACCTCTCAGGACCACGGTGTTCGCCGAGGCCGATTCGATGCTCACGCCGCCTGCGGCCGCACCGAGGCTGAGCGTGCCGCCGGCGGGCGCCGACACCGTCATGCGCAGCGCCTCGGCGCCGCCGTGGACCAGACGGTCGGTGCCGAGATAGACCGGGCTGTCGGCGCCGGCCACCAGCGTCGCCGATGCCGGCAGCGTCAGCACCGGCACCGTGGCGGCCACGATCTCGGGCAGGGACGCGACCGTCTGCGTGGTCTCGTCGCCGAGGGTGGTACGGACCTGGAGGCGCTCGGTGTCGGCCGTGGCCTGGGTGCGCTGGTAGCCGACCGTGCCGAGCACCCTGAGCGCGGCATTGATCGCGCCGACCTTGCCCGTCAGCGTCAGCTCGCCGGTGCCGCTGCCGACGATGGCGGCGCCCTCGGCGCTCGACGGTGCGTGGAAGAGACCGCCCCCGAGCGCGGTGATCGTGACCGTCGCAGCCTGCAACGGGTCGGCGCCGGCGATCAGGTCGTCCGCCAGGACGATGGGCGAGAACCCCGTGCCGGCGCCGTGGACCGAGACCGTCGCCGGCAGGCCCGGCTGCTGCGGCACCGAGGCCGTGGCCAGGCTGTAGACCTCGATCGCGGCGGTGGCCGAGCTGACGACGACGCCGCCGGCGCCGAGCAGCTGGACGGTCATGGTCGGCGCCGTGCCGACGTCCACCTCGTAGGTGGCGTGGCCGGCAGCGAAATAGGCATTGAGGGCCTGGACCGTGCCGCTGAAGACCGGTGCCGTGGCCACGGAGTCGTCGACCGTGACGCCGTCACGGCTGATCGCGTGCGAGGTCAGGCCCAGGACCCGCAGCTGGGCGGTGTCCGTCGACGGCGCACCAGATTCCAGCGCGACACGGATCCAGCGGCCCTGCGCCTCAGCGGTGGCCGTCGAGGCCTCGGGCGTGCGCTGCAGCGCTGCCAGCGCGAGCGTCGGCGTGTTGCGCACCCCCTGGTCGCCCGCCGACACCGCCTTGGACTCGACCGCGATCGAGCCGGTCGCCCCGCCCTGCACCAGACGCATGGGGATGCTCGAGCCGCCGGTGGCGGCATCGAACCGCACGGCGCCCAGGGTGGCGAACAGCGTGGTGAGCTGGGCGGCGGTGCCGGTCAGCCGCTTGAACGGGGTGCCCGAGTCCGGCGTGACCGTGCTGACCACGACGCCGCTGGCGCCGACCGACACGGTCAGCGCTGCCGCCGGCACGCCAACGTCGAGGTCCAGCGTGCCGAGGCCCTGGATGAGCACCTGGGCGCCTGCGGAGGCACGGCCCGAAGCGAGCAGGGCCGCGGCCAGCGCCGGGTCGACCGCCTCGACGGCGTAGCTGCGGCTCCAGGCGCCGTAGGACATGGTCGAGACACCGTTGCCGCTGCCCGAGGCATAGGCAGGCTGCCCGGGCAGCATCGTCACCTTCACCACGCCCGTCTGGCCGGCCGGCAGCAGGCCTTCGTACACCGCGACCGCCGCGAGGCTGGAGTCGTCCGTGTAGACACCAGAGCCCCAGATGGCACCGCTGCTGGAGCCGGTGACCCGCATGTAGTGCACGGTCCCCTCGGCCAGACCGTACGGCGAGCTGGCCGCGCTGAGCGTGATCGTCGCGCCGCCTTGCAGCGGCAACAGCGCCCCCGGCGTCGCAGTCAGCGTCGCCGGCAGCACCATGCGCGCCGTGGCGCTGTGGTCGTTGGTCGAGAAGGGCGACGGTGGCTCGATGGCCGACTGCGTGGTCGCGCGGATCTGCACCGTCGCCGACGCGTCGAGCTCGCCCTGGGCGTCGCGCAGCTCCAGGGTGTAGGTGGTCGCGGCGCCGGTGTAGCGCAGCGCGCCCGGCGCGGCCAGGTAGGCGGACAGGGCCGCGGCGGTGCCGCGGATCTCGAGCGCGTGCGTCGCATCGACGCTGACGCCGGCGAACTCGGTCGACGCGACAAGGCTGCCCGCGCCAGTGCCGGGCACGAAGCGCAGGCGGATCAAGTCGCTGCCGTCGGCCTCGGCGCCCGCGAGCACCGCACCGGTGAAGCGCAGGTCCGAGGCCAGGCCTGGCGTCACCCACAGGGTCGTCGGCAGCGTCGCCAGGGCCACGCTGGTTTCGATGGCCTGCGGGTCGGCCGTCACGGCCGTGGTCACCGTCTGGACCACGCCCGTGACGGTCGAGGCCAGCGGCGCGCCGTCGACCGAGCTGGCCGCGTCCTCGGTGATGCCGAAGACGATCGCAGCCGTCGCCGGGCCGCTGTAGCGCACGCGCTGGGCACCGTCGGCACCGCGCAGCAGGGCGTTGAGCTGGGCCGCGGTGCCGCTCAGCGTGAGGGTGCGCGACGGGGCCGACAGCTCCTGACCATCGGCATCGAGCAGCGACAGCCCCTGCCCGGCCGCCAGCGTCACCGAGTCGGCGACGCCGATCGTCAGCGTCAGCACATCCGCAGCCGACCCGGTGGCCGCAGTCAGCGGCGCGTAGTGCACGCCGTCGGCCGCGAGCGTGATCAGCCCGCTGGACGCCGGCACGTTGAAGCGCGACGGGATCGACAGCGCGGGGCCGGCGCGCTCCCGCGCGGCGTTGGCCTGCAGGCTGACGGCCATCGTGCCGGCCGAGACGAAGTCGCCCGCCGCCACGGTGACGGTGACCGTGTCGGCGCCCGAGGCCCGCAGCTTCAGCAGCCCGGCGCTCAGGTAGGCGTTCAGGGCTGCGACGTCGCCGTACAGCGACACCACGGACGCCGCCGCGCCGGAGGCCGCCAGCGACGCCCCGGCGCCGGCCGAGGCCTTCAGCGCCGAGCTCGCGGCCCACTCGAACTGCGCCTGGCCGGCGGCCGCCGCGAAGGTGAGCAGCACAGGGCCAGTTCCGCTCAAGGCCGAGGCGGTGAAGGGCAGCGGCTGCAGCGCGCCCGGGGTGGCCACGCGCGCGGCCGGCAGTTCCAGCACCACCGGCGTGCCCGCAGCCTGCGCCGGGCTGGCCAGCGGCACCGCCACCTGCGAGATCGCGCCGCTGGCCCGCGCCAGCGACAGCGTGGCCGTGACCGGCGCCCCACCCGTGGTCTGGCCCGGGCCGGCATAGACGACGCGACCGGCCACCGCCTGGAGCACGCCTTCGATCGTCGCCTCGGTGCCCGTCAGCGTCAGGCTGCGCTGCGCCGAGGCCTGCACAGTGCCGTCGGCACCGAACAGGGCGAGGCCCTGGCCCGCGCCCAGGTTCAGAACGCCGGCGTCGGGCAGGCTCAGCGTCAGCGTCAGGGTCTCGGCGGCATCGACGCCGGCGAGGTCCAAGCCGCTGAAGGCGAGCGTCGACGCCGTGCCCGGCGTGACCGGCAGGCTCTGCACCAGCGACGCGAAGCCGGCGGCGGCGGGCTCGCTGACCGGCGAGGTGCCGAAGCCCGCTGCCGCCCCCAGCACCTTCAGGGTCGCGCGTTCCTGCACCTGGGCGGCGATGCCGCCCGCGCCATCGCGCACCTGCGCGGCCACGGTCAGCGTGGGCAGCGAGCCGGGGGTGCCGTCGAACTTCACCCGGCCCGCCGTGGCCAGGTACTGGTTCAGCGCCTGCACCGTGCCGCTCAGGGCCAGGGTGGCCGCGGCCGGTGCGCCGCCCGAGCCGTAGGTGGTGCCGTCCACCATGGCCGTGACCGCACCGCTCAGCGCGCTGGCCGTCAGCGTGCCGGCGCTGACCGTCAGCACCACGGTGCGCACCTCGGCCGAGTCGGGCCCCAACACTTCTGCCGGCAGGACCAGCGTGCCACCCTCGCCCGGCAGCGCCAGGCTCACGGGCAGGTTCAGCGCCGGCAGCACCGGCGTGGCCGACGCGTTGGCCTGCTCGGTGAGCGTGATCGCAGCGCTGGCGTCGCCGCCCACCGTCACCGTGCCTGCGCCGCTGGCCTTCAGCTGGCCGCTCGACAGGTAGGCGTTCAGCGCCGCAGGCGTGCCGTACAGGCTCACCGTGCCGCCGCTGCCCGCCTCGACGCTGGCCGCGCCGCCGGCACCCGAGACCTTCAGCCCGGCGTCCGCAGCCCACGTCAGCGTGGCGCCGGCGCCGGCGGTGAAGCTCAGCGTCACCGGCCCGGCCGCCACCAGCGGCTGCGCGCCGAAGGGGATCGCCACCACCGCGCCCGGGGTCGTCGTCACCGTGCCCGGCGTACGCAAGACCAGCGCCGCGCTGCTCGCAGCCGTCTGCACCGGCGCCG
>JAIXWM010000182.1 GCA_027491255.1 Rubrivivax sp.
GACCGGCTGGGGGTTCCCCGACTGTCCTGACCTCAAGCTCTCGAACCGCCCGGTGCGGACCCGCATGCCGGGTGGTGTGGCAGGGGCGCCTCCGATAACGGGGGCCCCCTATGCCGATTTGGCGGCTGGCTTGGGGCTGGTCCGCTGTCCCGCCGCGCGACACGCAGTGGTTGCATTCGGGCTGGGCGTCGGCTCGAGGCGCCGCGACGCCCGTCACGCTGGCGACCATGACTTTCTCTGCGCCCCGCCGCTCACATGCCGGGCCCGCTCGCCGATCCTCCTTGCCGCTCCTTGGAGGCGCGCGCTCGCCGGCATAGGCTTCGTCACACCCCTGCGCTGCATGTTCATGGCCTGGGACTCGGGCATCGAGGCGGACGCGCTGCAACCCATGGAGCTGGGCAAGATCCAGCGCGCATACCCGATCGCGCTCTTGAGGAGCTGCCCCGCGCGCAGCTCCTCAAGAGCGCCGGCGCCGACCTGCTGGTCGACCGGTGCGAGGACGCCCGCGCGCGGACGTTCCGGCGGCCTGGCCTGCGCACGGCAAGGGCGGGGCGCGCCGCGCCGATGGCTTGTGTGCGGAAGCGTCGGTCGTGTTTCCCTGGTGAATACCCTTACGCCGCGCTGGCGATCGAATATGTCCGATCATGTCCAGGACAAAATTGTTTTATTCACCTGTTTTGTCCAATCTCCACCGGTCCACCGTCCACATCCTCTGAAGGTTTCACCATGAAAAAGCTCATCATCTCCACCCTCCTGTCGGTCAGTGCCCTGGCCGCGCAAGCGCAGGACATCGTCGACATCGCCGTCGGCGCCGGCAGTTTCAAGACCCTGGTGACCGCCGTGCAGGCCGCTGGTCTGGTCGACGTGCTGAAGAGCCAGGGTCCGTTCACGGTCTTCGCGCCGACGGACGACGCCTTTGCCAAGGTCCCCAAGGATGTGCTCGCCGCGCTGCTGGCCGACAAGGCCAAGCTCACGGCCGTGCTGACCTACCACGTCGTGCCCGGCACCGTGATGGCCAAGGACGTTGCCGCCGGCAAGGTCAAGACCGTCCAGGGCTCCGAGCTGACCGTCAGCACGGCCGGTGGGGTCAAGGTCGACGATGCCAACGTGATCAAGACCGACATCGTCGCCAGCAACGGCGTGATCCACGTCATCGACAGCGTCGTCCTGCCGAAGTGAGTCCGTCCCGGCCGGCGGTGTGCACCGTCGGCCTCGCGACCGGCGCCACTTAGGCGCCGGCGCTGCCCCTCAGGGCAGATTCGCCCGGCTGGCGCTGCGGTGCCGCAACGGGTGCGATCACCGTGCGTTCTGCAATCAGCCTCGCCTGGCTCAGGTTGCAAGGCCACCGGCCGGCTCGCCAGCGGTTCAAAGCGATGGCTGGCGTCGGCCCTCGGGCAGACCTTCACCGACCCTCTAGAACGTCAATTCGGTCCAGATCGGCTGGTGATCCGAGCCCTGGGCGGCGTGGTCTATCCAGGCCCGGCGCACGCAGGGGGCGAGTTCGGTGCTGACGAAGCAGTAATCGAGCCGGCGCAGAGGGCGGGGCTGCTCGCAGCTGTCGCAGGTCCAGTCGGCGCTTTCGTTCTCGACCCCGCCCGCGGCGACGAAGGCGTCCGCCAAGCCGCCGATGTGGCTCATGCGGCCGAAGTCGCTCGACAAGGGGCCCGTGAGCCGGGCGTACAGCAGGGAGTCCGGCGTGATGTTGAAGTCGCCCATGTAGATGGCGGCTGACGGCATCGGCGGCGGTGCCTGGCCCAGCGTCCAGGCCTCCTCGGCGTGCCGGCCGCACCAGGCGCCTCCCTCGAGCGGGGCCTCGCGGTGGACCTGCAGCAGGCGCTCGACCTGCGGCGAGCGGTCGCCGTCGCCCACGTGGCTCAGGTGCAGCGAATGCACGCGCAGCGCCGGCGCGTCCGGCGGCGCGATCACGGCCTCGATCATCGAGCGCTGCAGGCTGTACTGGCGCACCAGGCCCATCTTGGGCAGCAGATGATGGCGGCTCGAGACGATCGGCCAGCGCGACAGCACCATGTTGCCGAACTGCCGCCGGCGCTGCCCCGGCGGGCCGCTGCCCGCGTCCATGTCCAGGCCCGGCCCATAGACCCAGTACAGCCGCTCGCCGAGCAGCCGTGCAATCTCTGCCGCCTGGTCCTGGTCGCCCGAGCGCGGCCAATGGCGCTCGACCTCCTGCAATGCGATGATGTCCGCGCATTCCAGCGCAGCGCAGATGCGGGCGAGGTCGAACCGTCCGTCCTTGCCCTTGCCGTATTGAATGTTGTAGCTCACCAGCCGCATGCCTGTCTCCTCGTCCCGCCTGCCTCTGGCCATCACCTACATGATGGTGATGGGTGCGCTGTGGGGTCTGCAATTCTCGCTGGCCAAGACCGGCGCGCGGCACGGCATCGCGCCGGCGGCCTGGATGCTGTTCGTCAACGGCGTGGGAGCGCCGGTGCTGCTGGCCATTGCGGCCTGGCGCGGCAGCCCGCCGCGCCTGTTGCGGCCGCACGTCCGGTATGCGCTGTGGGCTGGCTTCAGCGCGGTGGCCCTGCCCAACACGCTGGTCGTTCTGGTGATGGCCCATGTGCCCGCCGGGCTGGCCGCGGTGCTCAACACCCTGTCGCCGCTGATGACCTACGCGCTGGCGCTGGCCTTCGGCATGGCGGCGGTGCACCGGCTGCGGGTGGCCGGGCTGGCTTTCGGCCTGGCCGGCGCCGTGATGGTGCTGGGGCCCCGCGCGAGCCTGCCCGACCCGGCGATGGGGCCCTGGGTGGCCCTGTGCCTGCTGGTGCCGCTGTCGTATGCCGCCTCCAACATCTACATCGCGCGCCACCGCCCGGCTGACGTGGACTCGATCGCGCTGGCCGGGGCGATGCAGCTCGGCTCCTTCGCCTGCCTGCTGCCGCTGGCGCTGTGGCAAGACGTGCACCTGCCGCTGCCGCCGGCGCATGCGGGCGACTGGGCGCTGCTGCTGCACGCGGCCCTGAGCTGGATCGGCTCACTGCTGTTCTTCGAGGTCATGCGCCTGGCCGGCCCGGTGTTCTTCAGCCAGACCGGCTTCCTCGTCACGCTGTGGGGCGTGCTCTGGGGCTGGCTGCTGTTCGGCGAGACGCACAGCGTCTGGATCTGGGGCGCGATGCTGTCGATCTTCGCCGGGCTGGCGCTGGTGACGAGGGCGGGGCGATGAGACCTGACTTTCCGCCCTGGCTCGAACTGGCTGTCGCCGCCGCGCAGTCCGCGGCGTCGGTGATCCGCGCGCAGCTGGCCGACCCGGCCGGACTGCAGGTGCGCGCCAAGCGGCCCAAGGATTTCGTCACCCAGGTCGACCTGGCCAGCGAGCGCGTGATCGTCGATGCGCTGCTGGCGGCCGAGCCGACGCACGCGGTGCTCGGCGAGGAGCACGCGGCGCTGCACGGCGCTGCGGGCGCGGACCACGTCTGGATCGTCGACCCGGTGGACGGCACGATGAACCTGGTGCATGGCATCCCGGCCTACGCGGTGAGCATCGCGCTGACGGTGCGGGGGCGGCTCGAGGTGGGCGTGGTGCTGGACGTGCCGGGCGACGAGCTGTTCGCCGCCGCGCGCGGCCAAGGCGCCTGGGCGCTGCGCGGCGGGGTGTGGCGGCGGCTGGCCGTCAGCGCCTGCGCGACGCTGGATGCGGCGGTGGTGGCCACCAGCGCGCCGCGCACCGCCGACCCCGACGACGCGCCCGCTTGGCAAGCCTTCGCGGCCGTGATGCGCGGCGCGGCGGCGGTGCGCCGGGGCGGCTCGGCCGCGCTGGACCTGGCCTGGGTGGCGGCGGGCCGGCACGATGCCTGCTACGACCTCGGGCTCGCTCCCTGGGACGTGGCCGCCGGCGCGCTGCTGGTGCGCGAGGCCGGCGGGCTGGCGACGACCTTCGCAGGCGGGGAAGACCTTCTGTCCATCAGGGAAACCCTGGCTGCCGGCCCCGGTTTGCACGCCGAGATGTGTCGGATACTTCAGCCGCTTGCGGCCCGGGGTGCTGCCCCGGTCAGGGGCGCTTAGCCCGACTTTGTCAACTTTTCCCCCGTACCTGTCTTTGGCCCGCCGTAAGCCCTTGTCTGGATTGAACCCCACTCACAGATCCATAATGTAGTGCCATAATATTCTACGCTTTCCGA
>JAIXWM010000058.1 GCA_027491255.1 Rubrivivax sp.
CGTTGATCGAACGCGAGCACGGGCTCGGCTTCGAAATCCTTACTCATATCTTCAGCCTATGCGTAGTGGACCTGTCCGCACAGAGAGGGGGCTACTTCAGCTACTTCACGTCGTTATTGCGTGCCGAAGCTGCTGTGCATCGACGAGGTCGGGTACCTCTCCTACGACAGCCGCTACGCGGACCTCCTCTTCGAGGTGGTCACCCACCGCTACGAGGCGCAGAGGCCCATCGTGCTCACGACGAACAAGGGCTTCGCCGACTGGGCCGAAGTCTTCCCGCACGCGGCCTGCGTCGTGACCCTCGTCGACCGCCTCACGCACCGCGCGGAGGTCATCACCCTCGAGGGCAAGAGCTACCGCCTCAAGGAGTCCGAGGAGCTCGCGGAAGGCCGCAAAAAGCGGCGCCGCAGCGCGCACAACGACCACGCCTAACCCCGGGCGCGGCCTCCTACGGCGCCGCGGCGATGCCCTCCAAGGGCGCCGCCGTTTTCTGTCTTCGCCGAGCCCGGCGACGATCTTCGCCCTCGACGAAGAAGGGCGCCGTTGAGGAACGAAGACGATCTTCGACGACGGTCGGTGGCGAGCTTCGTCGGGGGGCGATGACGATCTCCACCCTCGACGAAGACCAGGACGTCTTCGAATTCGGTCGTGTTTGGGCCTTCGTCAACAGCAAGTCCCGGCGGGCGTGGAGTGGGCCGCCTACTACCTAGGCCCGCGCGATAGTCGAAGTACCTACCCCGGCGACGGTAGAGGGAGCCGCAAAACGCCTTACGAGGCAATCGTTGTCACGCTCGTGGCCAGTCTGGCGTCGTTAGGCATCAACGCGTGGTGGCCAACTGCGGCGACCCCGCGGAAATGGAGGATGTCAATTACGACTGGACGGGATCTCGCTGCCCGGCTATCCTCTTTCCATGCGAACTGATGGAACCCGCGAAGAGTTTTTGGCGCGTCGCGTTTGGAGCCGCCCGCGCGTGCAGCGGTTGCAGTTGTCCGACACTGGGAGCGGCTCGAAGCCTGGCCTCGATGGTGGCACTGATGGCGACGGAAACGCCCTAGGCGGTTCGTAGGCGGCGAAGCTTCGCCGTCATGACGCTTGCGGAAAGCGTCGCAACCCCGTCTCGTCCATCGAAGGCGCCGTACCAGCTTCCAGGAAAGGCTGTCATCCCGTTGCGTCGTGAGAAGACAACGCTGCCTGGGAGATGTGGGCGGAATGCGATGCGTAATACGAGCTTTTCGGCGCGTTTGCCGCTGCGGATTGCCGAATTCGCGAGTGCGAGAAACGCTGGCGTGCTGTATGGGCAGTAGGTCTGTATCGTCGGGCTCGTGAACGGATTTGCTAACAAATGGCCGAGGCCCGGTCCTCGAAGCCAAGAGAAGCCGTTAGGAGCGATCGTGGAGTCGCCGCGGCGGAAAGCCATGCGGAGCACCGAGGACCGCACGATTCCTAGCCTTAGAGCCGCAACGAGTTCCGGTAGAGAGCGGGGTTCGCTGAAGAAGAGGCGCTCGTCGTCTCGCCCGAAAATCTCTGCTGCTGTTCCCACCATCGCGACGTCGGCGATGCTCGCGCAAACTCGCTGCAGCCGTAGCCACCAGCCGAGCCAGTGGTGCTTTGCGACGTTGAGTTGCAGCAAGTTGCGCGAGATGAAGTCGTTGGGGCGGGCATCAATCTCAACGAGTTCAAGACCAAGTTTCCGCGCCGTTCTCCGGGCGTTGGTCGTCTCCCAGTCTCGGTAGCCCACGGGAAATCGTAGGTGGACCAGCTTTGTTCGGGTTGCCGCGGCGATTGAAGCCGCAACCGCAATTGCCGACGAATCGATCCCGCCCGAAAGAAGAACGGCTATCGTGCTGAACCTATCCGCGATCGATGACACGGTTCTGGTCAGTTCGTCCCGAACAATGTGTGCGAGCGACGTTAAGCCCTCGTGCCCGATCCGCTGTCGTCGCCCTCGTGCTTGCGGCGGCCTGGTGTCGAGCTTGACGAACGCGCCCGGCCCCGCCTGAAACCGAGTCCTTCCGGTCGCGAGGAGCGTTGGTTCTATGCCGCTAAGAGTGTTGAAAAGCGCCGACCACCGTTCGTTCGAGAACGTGATCGCACGCTCGCACGAAACATAGATTCGCTCATGCCCGAACGAGTCGCATCGCGAAGAGCAAGCTCCGCTCGGGGTGAAAATGAACCGCGCGAAGGCATGCGGCTCGCTCGACTCGACACGCGTATCCAAGCGGATTCGCTCGAACGATACGACCAACGCTCTTCGCAAGGTTCTAATCCGGCATTGAAGACGAGGTTCCCGCGCTCCCGAAGAGTAGACGAGGTCCACGTCCCACGGCCCGACGGCTTCGGTTCGATGAGCAATCGTTCCCTCAGGCAAAAATGGGAACCCAAGCGGTTTTGGCCGTGCTCCGCGCAGCACGAAGCGACATGCGAAGAACACGACAAGTCAAGGGGCGAAAGTCGTGCAAAAGCTTGCCGGGTCCCCTTGCGCGGCGAACGGAAGGGTTGACGAGCAGCGCTTGACACCGTCGCTGCGCACTGTGCACGCGCCGGCGCCACATGCCGCGCTGTAGGGGCAAACTTCGCCCTCCGCGAGGTAACCGCTACACGTTCTCCCTGCATCGGTCGGGTTGCAGAATGCCGGAGGAATTCCTTGAATCGCGCGTGTGGAGCAATCGTTGTTGGACCCGCAAGAACCGCCCAGGGGCACCAACGGTTGGCACGCGAAGCCACCGTCAGCTGCCGCGCAACGGCTGTTGAGCGGGCAATCGTAACTCGACGAACAAGTCGAGCCGGCCGTCAACGACGAGGTAAACGTTGAAAGGCAAATGGCCCTCAAATTCGATACTGTCGCTGCCGAAATACTTTGGCACGACGTGAGGGCCGAGTTGAGCAGTGACAGGCAATTTACCTGCGCTGTTGGGTTTGTGATCAAATTCGTGAGCGTGATCAGTTCGTTTCCAGTCAGAATGAGCTGAAGGCCGCTCGCACCGAGTCCGCTGGAGCACTTCGACTGGCTTACCGTTTGCGCCTGCTCGGTCGCCGAGCACCCAGGACAGCAACACTCGCTAATTCGCTGACACGTAATCCCGTTCACAAGGTCCCGGAACTGCCGCGGCGTAAGCGCCCCACCATCCGCGTTCGCGAGCCCGCCGTCGCTGAGAACAATCCCGCCATCCGCGCCGCCAAGGAGTGCCGGATCGAGCGGGGGAATGACCACCGCCGCGTCGCCCACGATGACCACGCTGCCGCCGTCCGGCACCACGGGGCCCGAGCCCGTGTCCGCGGCACCAGCATCGACCTGTGCATCTTGCAACGAGCCGTCGCCCAGGGTGGCGTCGCTCGCGGCGTCGCTTGCGGCATCGGCCTGCGCGTCGGGCACGGTGGCGTCCGAGTCAGTGGCTGCGTCTGCCCCGGCGTCGGTCGTGGTGACGATGACGAACGACTCGCTCACCGAGCCGCACGCCGCCAGGAACGCCAAGAGGGAGCTCGCGCCGACCCCCGCCCATGCCCAAGAACGCTTCGAACGCATGAGGGAAGCATATCGGGTTGGGCGCCCGCGTCTAGCTATTCGCGTCCTGCCGCGTCCTGCTGCGCGCCTCGGGGCCGGCGTTGCGGGTCCCGTCGGCGGTCGCTCACGTACACTGGAGTACGCATCGCGACCGCCGCCACCCGCGCCTTGGCCGCGAGGCGCTCGCTACGGACGCGCACGGTGGGGCAGGTAGAAGGTTCGCCGACACCCGCGCCTTGGCCGCGAGGCGCTCGCTACGGACGCGCACGGTGGGGCAGGTCGAGAAGGTTCGCCGCCACCCGCGCCTTGGCCGCGAGGCGCTCGCTGCGGGCTCGCAAAGGTGTGACGGCCGCGCGGGGCACGCATCAGGGCACCTGGCGTCGGGCTCACCGTCCGCGCGGGCGATGCGAAGTATGCGCGGGGGTGGCGAGGCGATACCGGGACCGCACGCCAACGAAGGGGCCCGCTCGGGCGGGAGGGCAGGCGCTCGCGGAGGAGGGCAGGAGCCCGGAGCCAGAAGCGCGGGGGAGGCGTCGTGCAGGCGACCACCGTCGACGGTTTTCGTCCCTTCGGCGGTGCCGGTCGAAGCGAGCGCGCGATGGTGTCGTTCGCGGGCGTCCGTCGCGAACGCCTCGCGGCCTAGGCGTGGGTGTCGGCGATCGCGGAGCGTACTCGAGGTACGTGAGCGATCGCCGACGGGAACCA
>JAIXWM010000021.1 GCA_027491255.1 Rubrivivax sp.
ATCACCTTGCCGCCGGTGATCTTCGTGCCCGGGCACAACCCCAGCCAGGACGCGAAGTGCTTGTCGGTCGGGAATCTGCCCATGTCGGTGCCGATCTCGCTGACGACCACCAGCGCAGTCGTCACGTCGATGCCGTCGATGCGTTTGAGGTTCACGCCGCACATTTGGTACAGGCGGGTCTGCAGGTAGAACTTCGGTGCCTGTTGCCTGTCGCCTGTCGCCGATCGACGGCGCCGTAGGGGCAAGTTACGTGCAGTGCGCAGTTCTCAGCCGCGAACACTGCCTACTCGGTTCTACGCAAGTGAACCAAGCACTTCGCACGCCTATCCCCGGCCCACGAAGTCCCAACACCCCCGCGCCCCACAAGCGACAATCCCCAGTTCGCCGCTCCCCGCGGCCCCTTTCACCTCTTCAGACCGCTCCCCCCGGAGCCCCGCCATGGCCCAGTACGTTTTCACCATGAACCGCGTCGGCAAGATCGTGCCGCCGAAGCGGCAGATCCTGAAGGACGTCTCGCTGTCCTTCTTCCCCGGCGCCAAGATCGGCGTGCTGGGCCTCAACGGCTCGGGCAAGTCGACGCTGCTCAAGATCATGGCCGGCCTGGACAAGGAGATCGAGGGCGAGGCGGTGCCGATGCCCGGGCTGAAGATCGGCTATCTGCCGCAAGAGCCGCACCTGGAGCCGCAGCAGACCGTGCGTGAGGCGGTAGAGCAGGGCATCGGCGGCGTGCTGGCGGCCAAGAAGCGGCTGGACGAGGTGTATGCCGAGTACGCCGAGCCCGATGCCGATTTCGACAAGCTCGCGGCCGAGCAGGCCGAGCTGGAGGCCATCATCGCCGCGGCCGGCAGCGAGAACACCGATCTGCAGCTCGAGCTGGCCGCCGACGCGCTGCGCCTGCCGCCCTGGGAGGCGACGATCGAGCACCTCTCGGGCGGTGAGAAGCGGCGCGTGGCGCTGTGCCGCCTGCTGCTGAGCAAGCCCGACATGCTGCTGCTGGACGAGCCCACCAACCACCTGGACGCCGAATCGGTGGAATGGCTCGAGCACTTCCTGCAGCGCTTTCCGGGCACGGTGGTGGCCATCACCCACGACCGCTACTTCCTGGACAACGCGGCCGAGTGGATCCTGGAACTCGACCGCGGCCAGGGCATCCCCTGGAAGGGCAACTACTCCGACTGGCTCGACCAGAAAGAGCGCCGCCTGGAGGTGGAGCAGAAGAAGGAAGACGCCCGCATCAAGGCGATGAAGGAAGAGCTGAAGTGGGTGCGCTCCAATGCCAAGGGCCGCCAGGCCAAGAGCAAGGCGCGCCTGGCCCGCTTCGAGGAGCTGTCGGACACCGACTACCAGCGCCGCACCGAGACCAACGAGATCTTCATCCCCGTGGCCGAGCGCCTGGGCAACGAGGTGATCGAGTTCAAGGGCGTCAGCAAGAGCTTCGGCGACCGCGTGCTGATCGACAACCTCAGCTTCAAGGTGCCGGCCGGCGCCATCGTGGGCATCATCGGCCCCAACGGCGCGGGCAAGTCCACGCTGTTCCGCATGATCCAGGGGGTTGAGAAGCCCGACGCGGGTGAGGTGCTCATCGGCAAGACCGCCAAGCTGGCCTTCGTGGACCAGAGCCGCGCGAGCCTGGCCAACGACAAGACGGTGTGGGAAGACGTCTCGGGCGGGCTGGACAACATCGTGGTGGGCCCCTTCGTGATGCCCAGCCGTGCCTACATCGGCCGCTTCAACTTCAAGGGCAATGACCAGCAGAAGCTGGTGGGCAACCTCTCGGGCGGTGAGCGCGGGCGCCTGCACCTGGCCAAGACGCTGGCCCAGGGCGGCAACGTGCTGATGCTGGACGAGCCCTCGAACGACCTGGACGTGGAGACGCTGCGCGCGCTGGAAGAGGCGCTGCTGGAATTTGCCGGCAGCGCGATGGTGATCAGCCACGACCGCTGGTTCCTCGACCGCATCTGCACCCACATCCTGGCGGCCGAGGGCGACAGCCAGTGGGTCTTCTTCAACGGCAACTACCAGGAGTACGAGGCCGACAAGAAGAAGCGCCTGGGCGAAGAGGGCGCGCGGCCCAAGCGCGTGCGCTTCAAGGCGATCTGAGCATGAGCCGCACGGGCGCGCCGGCCTGCCGCGTGCCCGTTGCCGCGCGCGTGCCGCTGCGCTGGCTGACGACCTGCGTGGCGTTGGCATGCTGGACGCTCGGTGCCTTGGGGTCGACGGCTGGGGTGCCGAGCCTGCGCCCGGTCATCGATGCGCCGGCGCCGGCGCCTGGCCCTGCGCCGGTTCCTCAGCCTGCGCCGGTTCCGCCGGGGCCGGGGCCTGCTCATCCCGGGCCTCCCGCCCCGACGCCTGCGCCGGCGCCTACTCCGGCACCGGCGCCGACGCCGTCACCGACACCGGCACCGACACCGACACCGACACCGACACCGACACCGACACCGACACCGACGCCCACGCCGACACCGGCACCGGCACCGGCACCGGCACCTCTACCGACGCCAACGCCGACGCCGACGCCGACGCCAACGCCAACGCCAACGCCAACGCCAACGCCTCCGTCCAGCGGTGCGGGTGCCCCTGCACCCGCCGAGCCCGCTGCCGCGACAACCCCCGCGGCGTCCGCGCGTGCCGGCGACGCGGCGGCGGCTGCCGCAGCGCCCTCCGGCCCGCCGCCCTTTGCCACCGTCACCCGCGGCGCCACCCGCGTCGAGGGCGTGCTCAACGCCTGGCGCAAGGACGACAAGGTCTGGCTCGAGCTGAAGCCGGGCGACTTCGGCCGCCCTTGGCTGTTTTCGCCCAAGGTGGCGCGGGGCATTGGCGAGGGCTGGGTCTTCGGCGGGCAGATGATCGGTCGCACCGGCCCTGCGGGCCGGGCCCAGGTGGTGGCGCTGCGGCGCGTGCACCAGCAGGTGCAGCTCGTCGCCTTGAACCCGCAGTACCTGGCGCAGGCCGGCACGCCGCAGGCGCGCGCCGTGGCCGCCGCCTTCACCGAGAGCCTGCTGTCCAGCGCTGTGCTGGCCAGTCAGCCGCATCCGCAGACCGGCGCGCTGCTGGTCGACGCCGGGCCCCTGTTCCTTGGTGACCTGCTGGCGCTGTCCTCGTCGCTGCAGCGGCGCTACCGGCAGACCTATTCGCTCGACACCCGCCAGACGGGCTTCACCGCCGTGCGCGCCACGCCGCTCGAACTGGTGCTGAATGTGCAGGCGCACTACGCCGCATCGTCCCTGTCCTTGCCGGGCAGCGCCAGCGCCTCGCTCGGCTCGCCGGCGCCCACGGTGCCGTCGACGCTTCCCGACGCGCGCAGCCTGCTCGTCGGCCTGCATTACTCGCTGGCTGCGCTGCCCGAAACGCCGATGCGCCCGCGCCTGGCAGACCCCCGCCTCGGCCACTTCACCACCAGCGTCTTCGACTACACACGCGAAACCGCCGCCACGCCGCGCCGCAGCTTCGTGGAGCGCTGGCGCCTCCAGAAGAAGGAGCCCTCTGCCGACGTGTCCGAGCCGGTGCGCCCGCTCGTGTTCTGGCTCGACCGCACCGTGCCGCTGGCCTACCGCGAGGCCATCACGCAGGGGGTGCTCGAGTGGAACAAGGCCTTTGAGCGCATCGGTTTTCGCAACGCCATCGTCGTCAAGGTGCAGCCCGATGACGCCGACTTCGACACCCTGGACGTCGGCGCCGCGTCCGTCCGCTGGGTCACCAGCGCGCAGTCCGGCTTCGACGGCTACGGCCCGAGCGTGTCCGATCCGCGCAGCGGCGAGATCCTGGACGCCGACATCGTGATCGACGCCGGTGCAGCGCGCACCATGCGCACCCTGCGCAGCCAGATCCTGGGCAGCGACGCCGACGGCGGCGCCGAGCCTGACGTCGACTTCGAGCGTCTGATGCAGTTCGGCAACCCCGCCCGGCTGCGCGCGCTGCAGGCGGCCGCCGCGCTGGGCCACGTGCATGCTCCTGGCCAGGCCTGCGACTACGCCAGCCGCCTGGCAGACAGCCACGCCTTCGCGCTCGAGTTGCTGTCGGCGCGCGGCGAGATCCCGCTGGCGCCCGACAGCCCCGAGGCCGAGGCCTTCGCCCAGGAACGCGTCAAGGCCGTGACGGTGCACGAGGTCGGGCATGCGCTCGGCCTGCGCCACAACTTCCGCTCTTCGCGCGCCTACACGCTGGCGCAGCTGGCCGACCCGGCTTTCACCGCCGTCAATGGCATCACCGCGTCGGTGATGGACTATCCTGACCTGAACCTGCCGCCGCCGGGCGTGCGTCTGCGCGACCACGGGGCGGTCTTCCGCAGCGCGCTCGGCCCCTACGACCACTGGGCCATCGAGTACGCCTACCGGCCGCTCGATGCCCTGGACGAGGCGCAGGAGCGCGCAGCGCTGCAGCGCATCGCCGCGCGCAGCGGCGAGCCGCAGCTGGCTTACGGCACCGACGAGGACAACTCGCTCGGCATCGACCCCGAATCCCTGACCTTCGACCTCGGCGACGACCCCGTGGCCTTCGGGCGCCTGCGGCTGGCCATGGCACGCGAGCTGCTCGACCGCCAGGAAACGCGGGTGCCTGGCCCCGACGAGGGCTGGTCCGTGTTGCGCCGCGCCGTGCGCTATGCAGTACGCGACGCCGCGGCGGCGGCGGGCGTGATGGCGCGCCAGATCGGTGGCGTGCGCCTGCTGCGCGACCAGCCCGGCAGCGGCCGCGACCCCCTGCAGCCGGTGGACGCGGCGGTGCAGCGCGCGGCGCTCGACGCGCTGCTCGAGGGCGTGCTGGCCCCCGGGGCCTTTGCCGTCTCGCCGGCCTTGCAACGGCGTCTGGCCGCCGACTTCAGTGACGGTCCGGGCAGCGATTTCTCACTGGCGCAGACCGTCACCCGCATGCAGCGCACGCTGCTGGGGCGTCTGATGAGCGAGGACGTGGCGCTGCGCCTGTTCGACAGCGCCGACAAGCTGCCGCCAGGCGCCGCCTTCGGTGCCGGCGAACTGCTGCGCCGCCTGCGCGAGGGCCTGTGGCGCGCCGCTCCAGCCGACCCCGGCGCCGCCGCGCTGCAGCGCGATCTGCAACGCGAGCACGTGAGCCTGCTCGCCGCCGCCGTCCTTCGCCCCACGACCGCCCGCGCCGACCTGCGCGTGCTCCACCGGGCCGAGGCCCGCGCGCTGCGCCAGCAGCTCTCGCAGGCGCTGGAGCGTGCCGGTGCGGCCGGGGGGGCCAGTGCGGCCAGTGCGGCAAGTGCGGCAAGTGCGGCCGATGCGAAAGGGGTGAATGGGGTGAGCGGGGCTGACCTGGCGCTTGCTCACCTGCAGGATTGCCTGGACAGCCTGGAAGAGGCCCTGGCCGCGCGCGTGCAACGGCCCGCTCCTTGAGACCCTCCCGTGCTCCGGTCGGAGCTCGGTGTTCGAAGAGAAACCGATCGGGCTGAGCCACAACCCGTTCGGGCTGAGCCTGTCGAAGCCCTCGCGGGCACTTCGACAGGCTCAGTGCGAACGGGGGTGTGTGCGTTCAGCTCGCCGCCCCGGAATCTCCCGTCATGCGTGCCAGCACCTCCGCTGTGGCCGCGGTGTCGGACAGGCCGAGACCCAGCGCCATCGCGGCGGTGTAGATCGGCGCGCAGGCGTCCAGCAGCGGCGTGGGGCACTGCACGGCGCGCGCCATTTCGCCGATGACCTGCATGTCTTTCTGCCAAAGCGCGATCTTCATCGTCGCGGGCTCGTAGCGGCGCTCGATCATGAAGGGCACTCGCAGCCGCATCGCGCCGGTGCCGATGTAGGGGCTGTGGCCCATGTGCTGCAGCGCTACGGCCGGGTCCAGGCCCATGCGGCGGCACAGCGTCACCATCTCGGCATAGGCCACGTTGTAGATCGCCACGAGATGATTGGCAGCCACCTTCAGCTTCATGCCCGCGCCCAGCGGCCCGACCCGGGGCGCGTCCAGCGTGAAGGCGCGCGCCAGCGCAGCGGCCTCACGGCAGGCGGCCTGCGTGCCGCCCAGGTACATGATCCAGGTCTGCTGCGGCGTCTGCATGGCGGTGCCGCTGATCGGCCCGTCCACCATCACGCGGCCCTGGCGGCGCAGCGCTGCCGCGGCGGCCAGCTTGTCGGTCAGCGGCAGGGTGCTGGTCTCGATGACGAGCTGGCGGGCCGGCGGTGCGCCCGCGCGCTGCAGGTCGGCGACGACGCCGTGCAGCGCCGCGCTGCTGGGCAGCGAGGTGATCAGCACCTCGGCCGCGCGCGCGACCTCGGTGTTGCTGGCCAGCGCCTGACCGCCCGCGCGGCGCAGCCGCGCCCGGCACGCCGGTGTCGGGTCGTGGCCGACCACCTCGTGCCCGGCCTCGACCAGCGAGCGCGCGATGATGCCCCCCATCGTGCCCAGCCCGATGACGCCGACACGGCGCGCCGAATGTTTCATGGGGCCTCGCAAGCGGAAGCGGCTGCTGCCGCGTGGTCGCAGATGGCGCCAGGCGTCGTCAACCAGACGCCACCGTCCGCGGCCGCGGCGTCGATGTGGCGCAGGGCCCGGCGCAGGTGGCGCAGCCGGTAGGGCTGACCGACGATGTAGGGATGCAGCGCGATGCCCATCACCAGCGGCTGGCGCGCCGACTGGGCGAGCATCTCGTCGAACTGGTCGATGATCATCTGCGCGAAATCCTTTGCGTCCATCTGGCGCGCCATGATCATCGGGATGTCGTTCAGCTCCTGCGGGTAGGGCACGGACCACAGGGTCTGCCCCCCGCGGGTGCGCATCGCCACCGGCTGGTCGTCGTGGCACCAGTTCAGCGTGTAGCGGTAGCCCGTCTCGGCCAGCAGGTCGGGCGTCAGGCTGCTCTCGCTGATCCACGGTGAAAGCCAGCCGCCCGGCGCCGCGCCGCTCTCGCGCTCGATGCGCTCGCGGCACAGGGCCAGCAATTCGCGTTCTTCGGCCTCGGCCAGCACGCCCTGGCGCTCGGCGTTGCTGTGGCCGTGGCCGACGATCTCGTCACCGCGCGCGACGCAGGCGGCCACGAGCTCGGGGCAGTGGTCGTACAGCGCGGTGTTGATCAGCGCCGCCGCGGGCCAGCGCAGCTCGTCCAGCAGTTCCAGGCAGCGCCAGGCGCCGACGCGGTTGCCGTACTCGCGCCAGCTGTAGTTCAGTACGTCGGGCTGCGGCGAGGCCGGGCCGATGGCTGCGCCCAGACCCTCGCCGAAGGCGAAGTGCTCGTGGTTCAGCGCCACGTACACCGCCAGCCCGGCGCCGCCGGGCCAGCGGTAGGGCGCACGCCGCGTGATGGCGCTGTAGGGGAAGCGGCCGTGGCCGGGCAGCAGGCCGAGGTATGTGGCAGGCATGGCAGGATGTGGGTCAGGGCTGCGGGCCGCCGGAAACCGGCGTCATCGGCGTGGCATGCAATGCGCGGACCATGCGCTCCTGGCACGAGGGAGCTTCAATCCGGTGCGGCTGCGCGCCGGTCAGGCCCCGACTTTGTACCAAGTTGACCGCGTGCCCCGTCCTGGTGCGCGACGATGCACCATTGAGCATCAAGCGGCTTCGGGTGCGGCTGCGGGTGCGGCTGCGGCTGCGGCGAGCCGGGCGATCTGCGGCGTCACCGTGGCCCATTCGGCGACGAACCCGTCGGTCTGACGCTGCGGCGCGGGGGCGCTGCCCTCCATGAGCACTCTCAGGCCGGCCTGGACGCTGTCGATCAGCGGCAGGTCCACCTGCGCCTGCAAGGCCTGGGCATAGCCCGCGAGCCCGGCGCCGCCGACGATGATGGAGCGCACACCGGGCTGCGCCGCGGCCTGGCAGGCCTGCCGCAGGTGGTGCAGGGCGAGCGTGGGGTCGGCCTGCATCTGGGCCCCGGTGGGCACCACCGTCTCGACGTGGCGCAGGACGTCGCTGAAGCCCAGCGCGAGCGCCAGCCTGTGCAGCATCGGCTTCCAGCGCTCGCCGCCGGTGACGACGGCGAAAGGCCCGAGCCGCGCCGCCTCGATGAATGAGGCCTCGGCCAGCCCGGTGACCGGGCTGGCGCTCGACTCGCGCAGCGCGAACAGCCCCGGGTCGCCGAAGCAGCCGATCAGCACGCCCTGCGGAGGCTCGGCGCTGTCGGCCAGGTATTCGGCCCAGGTCTGCAGCACGGCCGCGCTGGCCAGCGCGTGGCTGGCCTCGCAGGCGATGTAGCGCGCGCCGGTGGTGGCGGTGCGCAATGCCAGATGCGCCTGCGCGGGCAGCAGCGGTTGCAGCGTCTGCGCCAGGCGCTGCGTGGTGGCCGTGCTGGTGTTGGGGTTGATCAGGAGCAGGTGGCGCATCGGAGCGGGGCGGTGAGGTCATCGAAGTTCGCCATCTTGCAGCAAGACGCGATCCAGCTCCACGCCGCCCTAGGCCTTGCGCTGGCATGGATGCTGCTACGGAGGGTGGTGCAGCGCCGCTGGCGCGCAGCAAGCAACTTTCAACCTCCCCCGGTCCTGTCCGGGGTCTTGACTCCCAGGAGTGTCCATGAAGCGTCGTCTCGTCCTTGCCGCTGGGGCTGCAGCCCTGTCCACGCCCACCTGGGTGCGCGCGCAAAGCGCTTGGCCCAGCCGCGGGCCGGTGCGCCTGATTGCCCAGTTCCCTCCCGGCGGCCTCGTGGACACCGTCGCCCGCCTCATCGCGCCGCATCTGTCACAGGCACTCGGCCAGACCGTGGTGGTCGAGAACCGCCCCGGCGCGGGTGGCTTGATCGGCACCGAGTACGTGTCCAAGCAGCCGGCCGACGGCTACTCGCTGCTGGTCAGCCACGCCTCGGTGCACATCTACGCCACGGCCACGCGCAATGTCATGCCTTTCGACCCGGTGGCCGACTTCACGCACATGGCGATGCTGGTGGAAGCGCCCATGGTGCTGCTGGTGCGCGCCCAGTCCCCCGACCAGACCCTGGCGCAGTACGTCAACCGTGCCAAGACCAAGCCGGTGCGCTACGGCACCTCGGGCATCGGTTCTGCCAACCACCTCTACGGTGAACTGCTCAAGATCGAGGCCCAGGCGCCCGAGCACGACCACGTGCCATACCAGGGCAGTGCCCCGGCCATGCAGGACCTTCTGGCCGGCAACATCGACAGCCTGTTCGACCCGGTGACGACCAACGTCGCCCAGCTCAAGGCCGGTTCGCTGCGCGCGCTGGCGGTCTCGACGCCGGCGCGCCTGCCGGCCCTGCCCAACATCCCGACCTTCGCCGAACTTGGCTACCCCTCGTTCACCGGCTCGCAGTGGCTTGGCCTGTCCGGGCCGAAGAACCTGCCGGCGCCGATTGCGCAGCGCCTGACGGCGCTGATGCCCGAGATCCTTGCCAAGCCCGACGTCATGGCGCGTCTGGAGGACGTGCAGACCCTGCCGCGCAAGGCGCCGGTGCTGGGCGACGATTTCTCCCGCCTGATCCGCTCCCAGATCGACACCTGGACCAAGGTTGCTCGGCGCGCCAAGGTCGAAGTCATCGTCTGACCAGGCGCGGCCCCTCGCGACCCCGGTGTCCTGCCCTTCGGGGTGGCCGGGGTGGCGCTGCCGTGACCCTTCAACGCCTTGCGGCACCGGTTTGGGTTAGCGTCGGGTTCATGGATTGCACTGCATTGACCGAAGTCGACTTCGACCGCATCACCGCCTACCAGCGCTACAAGCTGATGGCCAGCCTGATCGTGCCGCGGCCGATCGCGCTGGTCACCACGCTCGGGCCGACGGGTGTGGCCAACGCCGCGCCTTTTTCCATGTTCAACATGGTCGGCGAGGATCCGCCGATCCTGATGATCAGCATCAACCGCCTGAAGGACGGGCGCCTGAAGGACACGGCGGCCAACATCCTGCGCAGCGGCGAGTTCGTCGTCCACATCTCCGACGAGCCGATGGCGCAGAAGATGCACGACTGCGGCGAAGCCTTTCCCTCGGACGTCAGTGAGCTGACCGAAGTGGGTCTGTCGCCCGTGCCCTCGCACCGTGTCGCGCCGCCGCGCATCCTGGAAGCGCCGGTGGCCTTCGAGTGCGTGCTGCACGAGAAGCTCGAGACCGACAGCCGCTATGTCTTCATCGGCCGCATCGTCTGGCTGGCCGCCCGCGCCGGCCTGATCGACACCGAGGCCTGGCGCGTGAACCTGCGTGACTACCACCCCGTGGCCCGCTTCGGCGCGAGCTTCTACACCCGAACCAACGAGCGCTTCTCGCTGTCCGACAAGACAGGCGAGCCGCCGCCGACAGCCACCGGCATCGACGCGATGTGAACGGGCACGCTCGCCGGGAGCCCCGTTTGCGCCATGATGGCGAGATGGCCCGAATGCTCATGGACTTTGCCGAGCCGCAGACGGCCGAGGCTTGGCGCGCGATCGACGACCGGGTCATGGGCGGGGCTTCGCGCAGCCGTCTGCGCCACGACGCCCAGGGGCATGCGGTGTTCGAAGGTGGGGTCAGTCTGGCGCACGGCGGCGGCTTCGCCTCGGTGCGCTCGCCCGTGGGCGACTTCGGTGATGGCGGTGCGCGCGAGATCCAGATCGAGGCGCGCGGCACGGGCGGGCCGTTCAAGCTGGCGCTGTTCACCGACGACGGCTTCGACAGCATCGCCTGGCAGTGCGGCTTCGACCCCGCGCCGGGCGCCGGCTGGCAACTGCTGCGTCTGCCGCTCGTGGCCTTCGAGCCCCGCCACCGGGGTCGCGCCGTTACCGGCGCCCCGCCGCTGGACGCGCGGCGCGTGCGTCAATTGGGCCTGATGACGGCCGGGCGCACGGCGCGGGCCTTCGCGCTGGAGATCCGCACGATCCGCCGGGCTTGAAGCGGCGCGTCACCTGCCAAGGCTGGCGCTCACTCGATGTTCTGCACCTGCTCGCGCAACTGCTCGACCAGCACCTTCATCTCCACCGAGATGCCGGTGAGCTCCAGCGCCGCCGACTTCGAGCCCAGGGTGTTGGCTTCCCGGTGCAGTTCCTGGATCAGGAAGTCCAGGCGCTTGCCGAGCTCGCCGCCGCGCGCCAGCAGGCGTTCGATCTCGTCGAGGTGGGCCGTCAGGCGCGACAACTCCTCGGCCACGTCGATGCGGATGGCGAAGGTCGCGGCCTCCTGCAGCGCGCGCTCCTGCAGCGCCTGGGGGCTGAGGCCACCACCGCCGCTGCCGATGCCGGCCCGGGTGGCGCCGGCGCCCGGCGCGTCGGTGTGGCCCGCGGCGTCTGCGCCTTCGATCGCTTCGCGCCAACGCTCGAGGAAGCGCGCCTGCTGGCGCTGCACCACCTGCGGCACCAGCGGCGCCGCGCGCGCGGCCAGCTCGCGCAGCGCGCGCGTGCGCTCCAGCAGCACGTCCACCAGCTTGGCGCCCTCGCGGGCACGGGACTCCCGCAAGGCCTGCAGGCATTGCGCGGCGGCCTCGAGCACCGCTTCCTCGGGCGGCACGGCGGTCGAGGTTTCGCGGCTCCAGTGCAGCACTTCGTGCACCGAAAATCCCCGTGCCTCGGGCAGCCGGGCCTGCACCGCCGCCTGCAGCCGCGCCACACGTTCCAGCGCCGCCGGCATCGGCAGGTCGCCGGTGTCGGCCGCGCCGGCGGCGGGGGCGCGCACCGCCACGCGCATCTCGACCTTGCCGCGCCGCAGTCCGCTGGTCAGCATCTCGCGCAGCGCCGGCTCGATGCCGCGCAGTTCCTCGGGCAGCTTGAACGCCAGGTCGAGGAAGCGGCCGTTGACCGAGCGCAGCTCGACCGACAACGCGCTCCCGGGCCCGGCCGGCGCTGGCCCGGCGGCGCCTGCCGCCTGCGCCAGCACGCTGGCATATCCCGTCATGCTGAAGACCGTCATCGCCCGACCCTTCCGGCAAAGCCGGCGATTATGGCGACGCCGCCTGAAGCGGGGGGGTGCGCGGCGCGCCACGGCGACGCCCGGCGCCCAACGCCCAACGCCCA
>JAIXWM010000174.1 GCA_027491255.1 Rubrivivax sp.
CCAGCGGTCAAATCAAGAAGGCGGCGGGCAAAGCAAGCGTAGTGCCATACGCGCCTCCGTGACGAGCTAAGCTGTTGATTTTATTTGGGTTGCGCTGAGAGGATGACAAACTCGGGCTAAGCACGCCATCTGCCGTGCGCCACAGGGAAACCCCGACCCGGCAGGGCTCAATGGTGCCGCGGCGTGTCGCCACGGCCGTCAGCGCCGCGGCACCCAGGCCGTGGCCTCGACCTCGACCAGGATGTCGGCCGTGGGCAGCATGCCCGTGACCTCCACCACCGTGGACGCCGGGGGTTGGCCGGGGAAGAACAGCTTGCGCACCCGGCTGTAGAGCGGGAAGTGGTCCAGGTTCTTGAAGTACTGGACGAGCTTGACGACATCCTCCATGCGGCCGCCGGCGTCCTCCACGGTGGCGCGGATGCGGTCGAGCACGAACCAGGTCTGCGCCAGCACCGGACCCTCCTTGGCGTCGGTGGAGAACTCGCCCGTCTGGCCGATCAGCTGCCGTGCCTCGGGCGGGATGTCGTCGTAGCCGCGCACGATGCGCCCGGCCGCGGGGTCGACCGCGATCACGCCGGACAGCAGCACGAGGTCGCCGGCGCGGCGCCAGGCGGCGTAGCGGGCCAGCGGTTGGGCGATGGTCGTCATGGCGAGGCTCCTCGGGGTGGGCACGGGGCGCGGCCGTTCAGCGCAGCGCCGCCAGCTCGCGCTGCACGCGCGCGAGGAAGGCCTCGCGCTCGGGCGCGCTCACGTGGTTCATGTTGTAGAGCTGCAGCCAGCGGCGGCGGCAGCCGCGCGCGTACAG
Organism: Rubrivivax sp.; assembly: GCA_027491255.1. Lineage (GTDB taxonomy): Bacteria > Pseudomonadota > Gammaproteobacteria > Burkholderiales > Burkholderiaceae_C > Rubrivivax. Next base: position 806 of record JAIXWM010000174.1, read on the forward strand.
CGGGCGCAGGCCCTTCATCAGCAGGCTGCGGCCGGGGTCGCCGATCAGCTTGAGCCACCACCACGGCGCGCCCGAGGTCGTGATGCCGACGAACAGGCGGATGTTGGCGAGCTCGCCGCCGATGCGGCGCTGCTTGGCCTTGGCCACGGTGAAGGCCACGCCCGGCAGCCAGACGCGGTCGAGCCAGCCCTTGAACATTGCCGGCAGCCCGTAGAACCAGGTCGGGTAGACGGCCACCCAGCCTTCGGCCCACTGCAGGGCCTGCACATGCGATTCGACACCGGCGATGTTGCGCGCGGTGTCGCTGAGGTAGGTCCGCTTCTCCGCGCGCGTGAAGACGGGGTCGAAGCCTTCGGCGTAGAGGTCGATGCAGCGCAGCTCGTGCCCGGCCGCGCGCAGCGCCTCGCAGGCCGTGCGGTAGAGCGCGGCGTTGTAGCTCTCGGGGTCGGGGTGGCAGTGGACGACGAGCAGACGCATGGCGCAGGGTCCCGGCGGGGCCGGGCCGCAGCCGGCCCGGCCTGGCTCGGTCGGTCGTCAGTCCGCCTGCTTGCGCAGGAAGGCCGGGATGTCGATCTCGTCCATGCCGTTGCTGGCCAGGGCCTCGACCTTGGAGCGGGCGTTGCGCCAGACGCTGGGCGTGCCCATGCCGGCGTAGCTGTCCTGGCTCGCGGACGGGCGGGCCACGGACGCCACCCCGCGCCCGAGCGTCGCGCCCGCGGCGGAGGCGGTGGCCATGCCCCCCATGGCCGCCGTCGCGGGCATGCTCAGCGTCGGCACGTTGTCGGTGCCGGTGCGCAAGCCCGGCAGCGGCTGCGCCGCGAAGGGCCGGCCGACCACGGCCAGCGGCGGCTGCGGCGCGGGCCGGCGCGCGGCACCCGACAGACCGGTGGCGATGACCGTCACGCGCAGCTGGTCGCCCAGCGACTCGTCGTAGGCGGCGCCGAAGATCACGTGCGCGTCCTCGGCCGCATACATGCGGATCGTGTTCATCGCGATGCGCGACTCGTTGAGCTTGAAGGTCGAGCGTGATGCGGCAATCAGCACCAGCACGCCGCGCGCGCCCGACAGGTCGATGCCCTCGAGCAGCGGGCAGGCCACGGCCGCCTCGGCGGCCTTGCGCGCGCGGTCCGGTCCGCCGGCCGATGCCGTGCCCATCATCGCCTTGCCGGGCTCGCTCATCACGGTCTTGACGTCCTCGAAGTCGACGTTGACCAGCGCGTCCATGTGAATGATGTCGCTGATGCCGCCGACCGCGTTCTTCAGCACGTCGTTGGCGTGGGCGAAGGCGGCTTCCTGCGTGACGTCCTCACCCATCACCTCGATCAGGCGCTCGTTGAGCACGACGATCAGCGAGTCGACGTTGGACTCGAGCTCGGACACCCCCTGCTCTGCCTGACGGCCGCGGCGCGAGCCCTCGAACTCGAAAGGCTTGGTGACCACGCCCACGGTCAGGATGCCCATCTCGCGCGCCACCCGCGCGATCACCGGCGCGGCGCCGGTCCCGGTGCCACCGCCCATGCCGGCGGTGATGAACAGCATGTGCGCGCCCTCGATCGATTCGCGGATCCGGCTCACCGCATCCTCGGCCGCGGCGCGACCGGCGTCGGGCTTGCCCCCGGCGCCCAGGCCGGTGGCCCCCAGCTGCACCAGCGTGCTCGCCGCGCTGCGGTTGAGCGCCTGCGCGTCGGTGTTGGCGACGATGAACTCCACGCCCTGGACCCCACGCTCGATCATGTGCGCGACAGCGTTGCCGCCGCCGCCGCCCACGCCGATCACCTTGATCTGCGTCCCCTGGTCGAATTCCTCGATCATCTCGATGGCCATCTGCATGCTCCTTGCCTGTTGCGGCGTTGCGACCCCGTCCAAACCCTTGTTGCCGCGGCGGCGCGGGCCCGCCGCCGCGGCAACACTGCCAAAACCTCAGAAATTGCCCAAGAACCAGTCCTTGGCCCGGCCCAGCACGTTCTTCACCGAGCCGGCCTGGCGCGCTGCGCGCTGGCCGCGCGTGCGCGCCAGCCGCGCCTCCTCCAGCAGCCCCATGGCCGTGGCCGAGCGCGGGTTGGCGACCATGTCGAACAGCGGGCCCGAGTAGGTGGGCGTGCCCTTGCGAACCGGCTTGAGGAAGATGTCCTCGGCGAGCTCGACCATGCCCGGCATCACCGCGGTGCCGCCGGCCAGCACGATGCCGCTGCCCAGCAGTTCCTCGTAGCCGCTGTCGCGCAGGATCTGGTGCACGAGCGAGAAGATCTCCTCCACCCGCGGCTCGATCACACCGGCCAGCGCCTGGCGGCTGAGCATGCGCGGCGCGCGGTCGCCCAGGCCCGGCACCTCGAGCTGCTCGGCCGGGTCGGCCAGCAATTGCTTGGCCACGCCGAAGCCGACCTTGATCTCCTCGGCGTCCTTGGTCGGGGTGCGCAGCGCCATCGCGATGTCGCTGGTGATCAGGTCGCCCGCGATCGGGATCACCGCCGTGTGGCGCACCGAGCCCTCGGTGTAGACCTGCAGGTCGGTGGTGCCGGCGCCGATGTCGATCAGCGCCACGCCGAGCTCGCGCTCGTCGGCGGTGAGCACGGCGGCCGCGCTCGCGCTCGGATTGAGCACCAGGCGCTCGACCTCCAGGCCGCAGCGGCGCACGCACTTGACGATGTTCTCGGCCGCGCTCTGCGCGCCGGTGACGATGTGCACCCGCACCTCGAGCCGGCTGCCGCTCATGCCGATAGGCTCCTTGACCTCGTGGCCGTCGATGACGAACTCCTGCGGCTCCACCAGCAGCAGGCGCTGGTCGTTCGGGATGTTGATCGCCTTGGCCGTCTCCACCACGCGCGCGACGTCGGTGGGGGTGACCTCGCGGTTGTCGCGCACGATCACCATGCCGGTGGAGTTCTGCCCGCGGATGTGGCTGCCGGTGATGCCCGTGTAGACGCTCGTGATCTTGCAGGCGGCCATCATCTCGGCCTCCTTCAGCGCCTGCTGGATGCTCTGCACCGTGGCGTCGATGTTGACGACGACGCCGCGCTTGAGGCCGTGGGTGGTGGCCACGCCCAGACCGGCCACGCGCAGTTCGCCTCCTGGCAGGACTTCGGCCACGACCGCCATCACCTTGGCGGTGCCGATGTCCAGACCGACGACGAGATCCTTGTATTCCTTGGCCATCAGTTCTTCCTCGCCGGCGCGCCGGGCGCCACAGAAGGGGTCGTCACGTTGCGCAGCCGGATCGCGTACCCGTCGGGGTGACGCAGGTCGGCGGCCAGCAGTGGCGCGCGGAAATGGCGCGCCACCTCGGGCAGGGTCTCGACGAAGCGGCGCGCCCGGGCCAGGACCTCGGCGTCGCTGCCCCGCCCGAGTTCGATGGGCACGCCGCCGTCCAGGTCCACGCGCCAGGAGCCGCGACCCGACAAGGCCAGCGACTCCACCAGCCGGTCATGGGGTGCGAACAAGGGCTGGAGTTCGCGCAGCATCTGCAGCACACGCGGCGCGCTGCCCTCGGGGCCGGCCAGCAGCGGCAGCGCGTCGTCCTCGACGTCGCCGAGGTTGGCCTCGAAGACTTCGCCGAAGCTGTTGACGAGGCGGTTGTTGTCGTCGGCCGCCTTCCACAGCGCGACCGCGCGGTGCTCCTCGAGCTGCACCGCCAGCCGGTCGGGCCAGACGCGGCGCACCACCGCCCTGCGCACCCAGGGCACGGACTCGAAGGCGGCGCGCGAGCGCGCGAGGTCGATGCTGAAGAAATTGCCCGACAGCCGCGGCATGGCGTTGGCGCGGATGGTCGACACGCTGTTGCGCTGCAGGTCGCCGTCGATCTGGATGGCGCGCAGCGGAAACTGCGCCCCGCGCGCGGCCCAGGCCGCGGCCGCCCCGAACAGCGCGATGCCGGCGAGCGCGAACAGGCCCTGGGCCAGGCGCTCGGTCAGGCGCACGTCCAGCGGCAGCACAGCCACGCTCGCGGCAGCCATCAGGCATCTCCCCCGTGCGCAGCACGGGCGGCGCGCATGCCGTCGTCGAGCGCAGCGCCGGCCAGCAGGCGCAGGCACAGCTCGGCATAGCCGACGCCTGCGGCCCGCGCCGACATCGGCACCAGCGAATGGCTGGTCATGCCGGGCGCGGTGTTCATCTCGAGCAGGAAGGGCCGGCGGTCGCGCGCGCGGATCATCAGGTCGGCGCGGCCCCAGCCGCGGCAGCCCAGCGCGCGGTAGGCCGCCAGCGTCAGGCGCCGGACCTCGGCCTCTTCCGCGGGCGGCAGGCCGCTCGGGCAGTGGTAGCGCACGGCGTCGGTGAAGTACTTGTTCTGGTAGTCGTAGGCGCCTTCGGGCGCCTCGATGCGCACCACCGGCAGCGCCACCGCCTGCGCGCCGCTGCCGACGACGGGGCAGGTCACCTCCAGGCCCTCGACGAACTCCTCGCACAGCACGTCGGCGTCGTGGCGCGCCGCCAGGGCCACGGCCTCGTCCATCTGCGACGCAGCGACGACCTTGGTCACGCCGATCGAAGAGCCTTCGCGCGGCGGCTTGACGATCAGGGGCAGGCCGAGCTCGCCGGACACCCGCGCCAGCTGCTCGGGCTCCTGGGCGTCGGCGGCCAGGCGCACCCAGCGCGGCGTGGGCAAGCCCTCGGCCAGCCAGACGCGCTTGGTCATGATCTTGTCCATCGCGATCGCGCTGGCCATCACGCCCGAACCGGTGTAGGGGATGCCCAGCAGTTCCAGCGCGCCCTGCACCGTGCCGTCTTCGCCGTGCCGGCCGTGCAGCGCGATGAAGACACGCGCGAAGCCCTCGCGCTTCAATTCGACGAGTTCGCGCTGCGCAGGGTCGAAGGCCTGGACGTCCACGCCGGCGCCGCGCAGCGCCTCGAGCACGCCGCCGCCGGACAGCAGCGAGATCTCGCGCTCGGCGCTCGTGCCGCCCATCAGCACCGCGACCTTGCCGAGCGCGCGCGCGTGCGGCACCGAGGAATGCAATGCGTCCACCACCGTCATGCCTGCGCCTCCGCGCTGCCGAGCAGCTCCACCACCTTCTGCGGCACCGTGCCGATCGAGCCCGCGCCCATGGCGATGACGACGTCGCCGTCGCGCGCGAAATCGGCGATCGCCTGCGGCATCGCGGCGACGTCGTCGACGAAGACGGGGTCGACGCGACCGGCCACGCGCAGCGCGCGCGCCAGCGCCCGGCCGTCGGCGGCGACGATGGGCGCCTCGCCGGCGGCATAGACCTCGGCCAGCAGCAGCGCGTCGGCCGTGCCCATCACGCGCACGAAATCCTCGAAGCAGTCGCGCGTGCGGGTGTAGCGGTGGGGCTGGAAGGCCAGCACCAGGCGCCGCCCGGGGAAGGCGCCGCGCGCGGCGGCGATCACCGCGGCCATCTCCACCGGGTGGTGACCGTAGTCGTCGATCAGCGTGAAGCGTCCGCCGCCGTGGGCTGCGGCCACCGGCAGCTCACCCCAGCGCTGGAAGCGCCGGCCCACACCGGCGAAGGCCGCCAGCGCGCGCTGCACCGGGGCGTCGGGAAGTTCGAGCTCGGCAGCCACGGCAATGGCCGCCAGCGCATTGCGCACGTTGTGCTCGCCGGCCAGCGCGAGCGTGATCTCGAGGTCGGGCAGCACCTCGCCGTTGCGGCGCTGGCAGGTGAAGCGCATACGCCCGCCCGGCAGCGCCTGCACGCCCACCGCGCGCACCTGCGCGTCTTCGCCCAGGCCATAGCTGACCACCGGGCGCGAGAGCATGGGCACGATCGCGCGCACGCCCGGGTCGTCGCTGCAGACGATGGCCGCGCCGTAGAAGGGCATGCGGTGGACAAAGTCGACGAAGGCCGTCTTCAGGCGCGCGTAGTCGTGCCCGTAGGTGTCCATGTGGTCGGCGTCGATGTTGGTCACCACCGCCAGCACCGGGTTCAGGTTCAGGAAGCTCGCGTCGCTCTCGTCGGCTTCGACGACGATGTAGTCGCCCGAGCCCAGGCGCGAATTCGCGCCCGCGCTCAGCAGCTTGCCGCCGATGACGAAGGTCGGGTCCAGCCCGGCTTCGCCGAGCACGCTGGCCACCAGCGAGGTGGTCGTCGTCTTGCCGTGCGTGCCGGCGATCGCGATGCCCTGGCGCAGCCGCATCAGCTCGGCGAGCATCACCGCGCGCGGCACCACCGGCACGCGCCGCGCGCGTGCGGCAATGACCTCCGGGTTGTCGCCGCGCACGGCCGTGGAGGTGACGACCGCCTGCGCCCCGGCCACATGCGCCGCGTCGTGTCCGAGCGCCACGCGGATGCCCAGGCCCGCGAGGCGCCGCGTCACCGCGCTGTCGCTCGCGTCCGAGCCCGACACGGTGTAGCCGAGGTTGTGCAGGATCTCGGCGATGCCGCTCATACCTGCGCCGCCCACGCCGACGAAGTGCACGTGCTTGACCGCGTGCTTCATGCGGCCACCTTCGACAGCCTGGGCCGCTTCGTCGGCCTTCCCGGCGACGCGACGAAGTGCACGTGCTTGACCGCGTGCTTCATGCGCGACCCGCCTTCGCCACCAGGGCCTGCAATTCGTCGGCCACGCGCGCGGCGGCGGCCGGGCGGGCGAGTGCGCGGGCCTTCTCGGCCATCGACTGCAGGGCGGTGCGGTCCATCGAAGCCAAGGTGTCGGCCAGCGCTTGCGGGCTCAGACCCGCCTGGGGCAGGTGCAGGCCCGCGCCGTGGCCGGCGAGCCACTGCGCGTTGTCGCGCTGGTGCGAGGTCGTGCTCGCCAGCAGCGGCACCAGCACGCTGGCCACCCCGGCGGCGCAAAGCTCGCTGACCGTCACCGCGCCGGCGCGGCAGACCACGACATCGGCCTGGCCGAGCGCCGCGGCCATGTCGTCGATGAAGGGGCGCACGTCGGCCGTGAGGCCGGCCTGCGTGTAGGCGGCGCGCACGCTGTCGGCCTCGGCGCTGCCGGTCTGGTGCAGCACCAGCGGACGCTGCGCGGCCGGCAGCAGGGCCAGCGCGGCCGGCACGGTCTGGTTCAGCACGCGCGCGCCCAGGCTGCCGCCCACCACGAGCAGGCGCAGGGCCCCCTCGCGCCCGGCGTAGCGCTGCGCCGGCGGCGCCAGGGCCTCGATCTCCGCGCGCACCGGGTTGCCGGTGACCACGCCCTGGCGCACCTGCGCGACCGCGGGTCCGTCGAAGCCGAAGGCCACGCGGTCGGCCACCGGCAGCAGGCTGCGGTTGGACAGCAGCAGCGCCGCGTCGGCGTTCACCAACATCAGCGGCCGGCCCAGCAGCGCGGCCATCATGCCGCCCGGAAAGCACACGTAACCACCCATGCCCAGCACGGCGTGGGCACCGCGCCGGCGCAGGATGCCCAGGCAATCCCAGAAGGCCTTCAGCAGGCGCAGACCGCCGGTGGCCGTGTGCAGCAGGCCCTTGCCGCGCAGGCCGCTGAAGCTGATGGTGTCCATCTCCAGGCCGGCGGCCGGAACGAGGCGGTTCTCCATGCCGTGGGACGTGCCGAGCCAGCTCACCGTCCAGCCGCGCGCGCGCATCTCGCGCGCCACCGCCAGCCCCGGGATGATGTGACCGCCGGTGCCCGCGGCCATGACCACGAGGTGGCTCACCGGACGGTCCTCCGCGCGTCGCACACCCGCAGGAGCACTTGGGAACGGCCTGGAGCACTCATGCCCTGCCCCCCCGCATCAGCGCCCGGTTCTCCATGTCCACCCGCAGCACCAGGGCCACCGCCACCAGGTTCATCAGGATGGCCGAGCCCCCGTAGCTCATCAGCGGCAGGGTCAGCCCCTTGGTCGGCAGCACGCCGAGGTTCACGCCCATGTTGACGAAGCCCTGGGCACCGAACCAGATCGCGATGCCCTGGGCCATGAGCCCGGCGAACACGCGGTCGAGTGCGATCGCCTGGCGGCCGATGGCGACGATGCGACGCACGACCCAGAAGAAGCCGACGACGACGGCGGCCACACCGACGAAGCCCGTTTCCTCGCCGATCACCGCGAGCATGAAGTCGGTATGGGCCTCGGGCAGGTAGTGCAGTTTTTCCACCGAGGAGCCCAGGCCTTGACCGAACAGGCCACCGCGACCGAAGGCGATCAGCGCATGCGTCAACTGGTAGGCCTTGCCCTGGGCGTGTTCGGGGTCCCAGGGGTTGAGGTAGGCCAGGATGCGCTCGCGCCGCAGGTCGTCGAAGGCGAGCATCGAGCCCACCGCCACCAGGGCCATGGCCGAGACGAGGAAGAAGCCGCGGGCGTTGACACCACCGAGGAAGAGCACCCCCATCGCGATGGTGCCGAGCACGAGGAAGGCGCCCATGTCGGGCTGGCGCAACAGCAGCAGACCGGTGAACAGCACCGCCAGCGCCATCGGCCAGACGGCGCGCACGAAGTTCTCGCGCGCCTCCATCTTGCGCACCATGTAGCTCGCGGCGTAGATGGCTACCGCGAGCTTGGCGAACTCCGAGGGCTGGAAATTCATCACCCCCATGGGGATCCAGCGCCGCGAGTTGTTGACGACCTTGCCGATGAATGGCACCAGCACCAGGACCAGGAGCACGAGCGCGAGCACGAACAGCAAGCCGGCGTGCTTTTCCCAGAAGTTCACGGGCACGCGCAGCGTCACGGCCGCGGCGCACAGTCCCAGACCGATGGCCAGCGCATGGCGCACGAGGAAGTGGGTGGGCTCGTAGCGCGCGTACTTCGGGCTGTCGGGCAGGGCGACGGAGGCCGAATACACCATCAGGACACCCAGCAGCACCAGCGCCGCCACGCCCAGCACGAGCGCATGGTCGAAGCCGTGGACACGCCCCGGGCGCGCGGCTTCGAAGCGGTCTCGCACCGGCAGGGCGTCGACGGCCTCGGCGCGGGCACGGCGCGCGGCCAGGCGGGCCCGCGGCGACACGCGCGCGAGCACGGCGGCGAACCAGGCGCCGCCCGGCGTGCCGGTGGCCGGCTTGGCGCCGTGCCCGGACGAAGCCGCGCGGCTCATGCGAGAACCTCCCCGCGTTCGGCCGCGAGCGCGCGTACCGCGGCGACGAACACCTCGGCGCGGTGCCCGTAGTTGCGGAACATGTCCAGGCTGGCGCAGGCCGGGCTCAGCAGCACGGCGTCGCCGTCGCGGGCCTGGTCGAAGCACCAGGCCACGGCGTCCGGCAGCGTCGCATGGCGCGCGCGCGGCACCGCGGCGGCGTCAGGGTCGGCCTGCAGCGTGGCCTCGATCGCCGCCGCGTCGCGCCCGATCAGCGCCACAGCGCGGGCGTGCCGTGCCACCGGCGCGGCCAGCGGTGCGAAGTCCTGCCCCTTGCCGTCACCGCCAAGGATGATGGCCAGCCGTCCGGGGGCCTTGTCGGCGCCCAGCCCTTCGAGCGCGGCCACGGTCGCGCCGACGTTGGTGCCCTTGCTGTCGTCGAAGGCCTCGACCGCGCCGACCGAACCCACGGGCTCGACGCGGTGCGGCTCGCCGCGGTATTCACGCAGGCCATGCAGCATCGGCGCGAGCGGGCAGCCGATGGCAGTGGCGAGCGCAAGGGCGGCCAGGGCATTGCTCGCGTTGTGGCGCCCGCGCAGGCGCAGCGCATCGGCCGGCATCAGGCGCTGCAGGTGGACCTCGGCCGGCTCCTCGGCGCCCGCGCCGCCACGCCGCCGGCGTGCGGACGGCTCCTCGTCGGGCAGCGCGCGCACCAGCCAGGCCATGCCGCCTTCGACGACCAGACCGAAGTCGCCTGGGGCCTGTGGCGCGCCCAGGCCGAAGCGCACCACCTCGCGCGGCAGCAGCCGCGCGGCACCGCGCGCCGCCTTGACCGGCCCCGGGGCCGGCGCGCCCACCAGCGCCGCGGCCATGGCCTGGACCTGCGCGTCGTCGCGGTTGACGATGGCCACGGTGCGCGCGCCCGGCGGGCCGTAGATGCGCGCCTTGGCCTGACCATAGGCGGCCATCGAGCCGTGCCAGTCGAGGTGGTCCTGCGTCAGGTTCAGCACCACGGCGGCATCGGGCTCGAAGCCGCCTGCGTCTTGGAGCTGGAAGCTCGACAGCTCGAGCACCCAGACCTGCGGCAGCGTGCCGGCGTCGAGCTGCTGCGCCAGCGAGTCGACCATGGTCGGCCCGATGTTGCCGGCCGCCAGGACGGACCGACCCGAGCGCTCGACCAGCAGCGCGGTCAGCGCCGTCGTCGTCGTCTTGCCGTTCGTGCCGGTGACGGCCAGCACCTGAGGCGCGTAGCCGGTGTCGGCCTTCAGTTCGGCGAGCGCGCTCGTGAACAGGTCGAGCTCGCCGCCGCAACGCACACCGCGCGCCTGCGCGGCCTGCAGCAGCGGCGCGATGGCGGGATCGTGCGGGAACAGCCCAGGGCTCTTGAGCAGCCAGTGCACGTCCTCCAGCGCCTCGGCGCCCAGCGCTGCGCCGGTGCGCAGCACCGCGCCCGGGCAGTCGGCCGCCAGCGCCGCCGCCTGCGGCGGCTCGGCGCGCGAATCCCACACCGTCACGCGCGCGCCGTGACGCGCGCACCAGCGCGCCATCGCCAGCCCCGACAGCCCGAGACCGAGCACCAGCACCGAGCGACCTTGCAGCGACTTCACCGCTCCACCCTCACCGCAGCTTCAGGCTGGCCAGGCCGACCAGGCACAGCAGCATGGTCACGATCCAGAACCGCACCACGACCTGGGTCTCGGCCCAGCCCTTCTTCTCGAAGTGGTGGTGCAGCGGCGCCATCAGCAGGATGCGCCGGCCCTCGCCGTAGCGACGCTTCGTGTACTTGAACCAGCTCACCTGAACGATCACGCTCAGCGCCTCGGCGACGAAGATGCCGCCCATGATCGCGAGCACGATCTCCTGGCGCGTGATGACGGCGATCGTGCCCAGGGCGCCGCCCAGCGCGAGCGCGCCGACGTCGCCCATGAAGACCTGCGCCGGGTTGGCGTTGAACCACAGGAAGGCCAGGCCCGCGCCGGCCAGCGCGCCGCAGAAGATCAGCAGTTCGCCAGCGCCAGGGATGTACGGGAACAGCAGGTACTTCGAATACACCGCGTTGCCGGTGACGTAGGCGAAGATGCCCAGCGCCGAGCCCACGAGCACGACCGGCATGATCGCCAGCCCGTCCAGCCCGTCGGTGAAGTTCACCGCGTTGCTTGCGCCGACGATGACGAACCAACTCAGGGCGATGAAGCCGAACACCCCCAGCGGGTAGCTGACCGTCTTGAAGAACGGCACCATCAGGTCGGCCTTGGGGGACAGGTCGGTGTCGAAGCCGCTCGTGACCCAGCGCACGATCAGGTCGAGCACGCGCACGTTGGACGCCTCGGAGACGCTGAAGGCCAGGTAGGTGGCGGCGACGAGGCCGATCAGCGACTGCCACATGAACTTCTCGCGCGAGCGCATGCCCTCCGGGTCCTTGCGCACCACCTTGCGCCAGTCGTCGGCCCAGCCGATGGCACCGAAGCCGAAGGTCACGAGCATGACCGCCCAGCAGAATCGGTTGGTCCAGTCGAACCACAGGAAGGTCGATACACCGATGCCGATGAGCACGAGCACGCCGCCCATCGTAGGAGTGCCGCGCTTGCCCAGGTGCGACTGCACGCCGTAGCTGCGGATGGGCTGGCCGATCTTCAGCTCGGTCAGGCGGCGAATGACCCAGGGCCCGAAGGCCAGGCCGATCAGCAGCGCCGTCATCGCCGCCATCACGGCGCGGAAGGTGAGGTACTGGAAGACGCGCAGGAAGCCGAGTTCCTCGGGGAAGAGCGCGTAAAGCCACTGGCTCAGACTCAGCAGCATGCGGCCTCCTCGACAGACTGCAGCGCCTGGACCACGCGCTCCATGCGCATGGACCGCGAGCCCTTGACCAGGACGGACGCCGCCTGCGGGCCCCGTGAGGGGATTGCCTCGATCAGGGCCTCGACGCCGGCGAAGTGCAGCGCCGCCGCACCGGCGGCGCGCGCGGCGTGGGCGCACAGCGGCCCGGCGCACCAGACCTGCTCGATGCCGCGCTCGCGGGCGCGCGCGCCGACTTCGGCGTGGAAGGCCGGCCCCTGGGCACCGACCTCGGCCATGTCGCCGAGCACGAGCCAGCGCGGCCCGGGCAGCGATGCAAGCACGTCGATGGCGGCCAGCACCGAATCCGGATTGGCGTTGTAGCTGTCGTCCACCAGCGTCGCGACCTGGCCGCGCCAGCGCAGGGAGCGCGTCTGCGAGCGGCCCGCCACCGGGGCAAAGGCGCCCAGGCCCCGTGCGATGGCCTGCGTTCCCAGCCCCGCGGCCAGCGCGCAGGCCGCGGCGGCGAGCGCGTTGCGCACGTTGTGCACGCCCGGCATGCCGAGCGCGAAGTCCACCGCACCGGCCGGGGTGCGCAGGCGGACCTGCCAAGCCAGCGCCGCGCCATCCCAGCGCGCGTCGGCGCTCAGGTCGGCGTGCAGGTCGGCGCGCACCTCGCCGGCGGCGTCGCCGGGCGCAAGGGCGAAGCTCAGCACCGCGCGCGCGCCGGCCTGGGCGCGCCAGATGGGCGCCATCGGGTCGTCGGCCGGAAAGACCGCGGTGCCGTTGGCCGGCAGGGCCTCGATGGCGGCGCCGTTCTCGCGTGCCACGGCCTCGACGCCGTCCATGAACTCCTGGTGCTCGCGCTGCGCGTTGTTGACGAGCGCGATCGTGGGCGCCGCGATGCGCGCCAGCAGTGCGATCTCGCCCGGGTGGTTCATGCCGAGTTCGACGACGGCGGCGCGGTGAGGGTCGGTGCCGTCCGGCCGCAGGCGCAGCAGCGTCAGCGGCACGCCGATGTGGTTGTTCAGGTTGCCCTGCGTGGCGAAGCCGGCCGTGCCATGGGCCGCACGCAAGATGGCGCCGACCATCTGCGTGACCGTGGTCTTGCCGTTGCTGCCGGTCACCGCCACCAGCGGGCCGGCGTAGCGCAGCCGCCAGGCCGCGGCCAGCGCCTGCAGCGCCGCCAGCGCGTCGTCGACCTCCAGACCCGGCAGACCGGCCTGCGCCAGCCCGCGCTCGGCCAACGCCGCGACCGCGCCCGCGGCGCGCGCCTGGTCCAGGAATTCGTGGGCGTCGAAGCGCTCCCCGCGCAGGGCGACGAACAGGTCGCCCGGGCGCAGCGTGCGGGTGTCGCTGTGCACGCGCGCGAAAGCCGTCGCGCCGTCACCGACCAGGCGCGCGCCGGGCAGCAGCGACCGGGCCTCGCGCAGCGTCATCATGGTCATGCCCGCCCCCCCGCCGATGCCCGCAGGCGCAGCCCGCGCAGGGCCTCGTCGATGTCGGAGAACACATGCTTGAGGCCGGCGATCTCCTGCGTGTCCTCATGGCCCTTGCCGGCAATCAGCACCAGGTCCGCCGGTGCGGCCTCGCGCAGCGCGAGCGCGATCGCGGCACGCCGGTCCTCGATGGACTGCACCGTGGCCGACCCGCCCGCCGTACCGGCGAGCACCTGGCGCACGATCTCGCCTGCAGGCTCGCTGCGCGGGTTGTCGCTGGTGACGACGACACGCTGCGCGGCGCGCGCCGCCACGCCACCCATCAGCGGCCGCTTGGTCGCGTCGCGGTCACCGCCGCAACCGAAGACGCACCACAGGGCGCCGCCGCGCGCGGCCGCCCGCGGAGCCAGGGCAGCCAGCGCCTGCTCCAGCGCGTCGGGAGTGTGGGCATAGTCGACGACGACCTCGGGCAGCCCGGGCACCGCACCGTCCAGGCGCACCGCCTGCATGCGCCCGGGCACCGGGGGCAGCGGCCCGAGCGCAGCGGCCACCTCGGCCAGCGGCACGCCCAGGGCACGCAGGCACGCCGCGACGACGAGCAGGTTGTCGACGTTGTAGTCGCCCAGCAGGCCGGTGGCCACCGGATGCCCCCGCCCGTCCTCGACGAGTTCGAAGGCCAGGCCCGCACCGGCCTGGCGCAGCGCGCGCGCCTGCAGCCGTGCTGACGCGCCCTCGCCTGCGCCTCGGCGCGACACCGTCCACAGCGTCAGGCCGGCGCGGCCTTCGGCGCGCAACTCCCCCGCCAGCACGGCGCCGCGCGCGTCGTCGACATTGACCACGGCCGCACGCAGCCCCGGCCAGTCGAAAAGACGGCGCTTGGCGGCCCAGTAGGCCTCCATCGTGCCGTGATAGTCGAGGTGGTCGCGCGTGAGATTCGTGAAAGCCGCCACCGCCACGCGTGTGCCGGCCAGGCGGTGCTTGTCCAGGCCGATCGACGACGCCTCGATCGCGCACGCATCCAGGCCCGCCTGCGCGAAGCCGGCAAAGGCGGCCTGGAGCGCGACGGCATCGGGGGTGGTCAGGCCCGAGGCGGCCAATGCAGGCGGCTCGCCCACACCCAGCGTGCCGACGACGCCGCAGCGCCGGCCCAGCGCAGCCAGCGCCTGCGCGACCCACCAGGTCGTCGAGGTCTTGCCGTTGGTGCCGGTGACGGCGACGACGTCCAGACGGGCGCTGGGCATGCCCAGGCAGGCGTCGGCGATCTCACCGGCCAGGCGCTCCAGGCCGGGCAGCCCGGCCACGCGCGGGTCGTCCAGGCCGGGCAGCCCCGAAGCCCCCTCGGCCTCCACCAGGCAGGCCGCCGCGCCCGCCTGCAGCGCCGCCGGCACGTGCGCGCGCGCGTCGTGCCGCCCGCCCCGCCATGCCAGGAAGGCGTCGCCAGGCCGTACGCGCCGGTGGTCGGTGCGCAGCGCGCCGCGCAGGCGCGGCGCGAGCCAGGCGGCCGCTGCGGGGGCGGATTCGAGCCGGCACCGCATCAGAAGCTCTCCACCTCGGCGGCGCCGGGCTGCACCACGATCTGGGGCCGCACCTCGATGTCGGTGGGCACGTTCATCATGCGCAAGGTCTGCTGCACGACCTGGCTGAACACCGGCGCGGCGATCTCGCCGCCGTAGTACACACCCTTGCTCGGCTCGTCGACCATCACCGCGACGACGATCCGCGGGTCGCTCACAGGGGCGAAGCCGACGAACCAGGCACGGTAGCGATTGCTGACGTAGCCTCGGCCCTCGTGCTTGCGCGCCGTGCCCGTCTTGCCGCCCACGGAGTAGCCCAGCGCCTGCGCCTTGGGCGCCGTGCCGCCAGGCCCGGCGGCGGCGCGCAGCATCTCGCGCACCTGGTGTGCGGTCTTGGGCGAGATCACCTGCAGGCCCTGCACCGGTTGCTCACGCTTGAGCATGGTCACGGGGATGAGCTCGCCGTCGCGCGCGAACACGGTGTAGGAACGCGCCATCTGCAGCAAGGAAGCGGAGACGCCGTAGCCGTAGCTCATCGTCGCCTGCTCGACCGGGCGCCAGGTCTTCCAGGGACGCAGCTTGCCGGTGACGGCGCCGGGGAAGTCGATCTGCGGCTTCTGCCCGAAGCCGGCCTGCGAGTACAGCTCCCACATCTCGCGCGGTGACATCTGCATCGCCATCCTGACGGTGCCGACGTTGCTGGATTTCTGGATCACCCCGGCCACCGTCAACGAACCATAGGGATGGGCGTCGCGGACCTGCAAGCCGGGGACATAGACCGAGCCCGGGGAGGTTTGGAGCACGGTCTCGGGCGTGACGCGGCCGGTCTCGAGCGCCCAGGCCGCGACGAAGGGCTTCATCGTCGACCCGGGCTCGAAGATGTCGGTCAGCGCGCGGTTGCGCAACTGCTCGCCGCTGAGGTTCTGGCGCTGCCCGGGGTTGAAGCTCGGCACATTGGCCAGCGCAAGAATCTCGCCGCTGCGGGCGTCGAGCACCACCGCGCTGCCGGCCTTCGCCCCGTGCTGCTCGACGGCGTCGCGCAGGCGCTGCCAGGCGAAGAACTGGACCTTGCTGTCGATGGACAGCGTGACGTCGCGGCCGTGTTGAGGCTCCAGGCGGCTGCCGACGTCTTCGACGATGCGCCCGAGGCGGTCGCGCACGACGCGGCGCGAGCCGTCCTGGCCCTGCAACTGGGCCTGGAGGGCAAGCTCGATGCCCTCCTGCCCGGTACCGTCGATGCCGGTGAAACCGACGATGTGGGCCGCCGCGTCGCCATCGGGGTAGACGCGCCGGAACTCGTTGACGCGGTAGACGCCCTCCACGCTCAGCGCCTGCACCTGTTGCCAGGTGGCGTCATCGACCTGACGCCTCAACCAGGCAAAGGCGGCGCGCCCGTCGGTGCGCTGGTCCAGCTCGGCCGCCGACATCTGCAGCAGCGCGGCCAGGGCCTTGCGTTGCGCGACGTCGGCCTGGAACTCACGCGGATTGGCCACGACCGAGGGCACCTGCACGCTCGCGGCGAGCACCACGCCGTTACGGTCGAGGATGCGGCCGCGGCTGGCGGGCAGCGGCAGTTCGTGGACATGGCGCTTGGCGCCCTGGGCAACGAAGAAATCCGCCTCGATCACCTGCACGTACAAGGCCCGGCCCAGCAGCACGAGGAAGGCCAGCGCGAGCAGCACGACCACGAAGCGTGAGCGCCACGGCGGCGTCTTGCTCGCCAGCAGCGGGCTGGTGGCGTAGTTCAGGGCGCGGCTTGGAGCCGGCTGCGGCGTCTTCATCGCCCTGCCCCCGCCACCGGCGCTGCGCGGTCCGGATCGTGCAGCCAGTGCGTGACCGCCGGGTTGGCGGTGCGCATCTGCAGCTTCTGGCGCGCCACCTGCTCCACGCGCAGCGGCGTGGCCTGCGCGAGGCGATCAGTCTCGAGCCGCTGCTGATCGACCTCGAGCTGCCGCGCCTCCATCTGCGCGCGCTCCAAGGCGTTGAACAGGCGGCGCGTCTCGTAGGCCGTCCTGACCAGGATCAGGCTGCTGGCCATCAAGGCCACGGCCAGGGCCGCGTTGAGCAGCACGCGGACGCGCATCACGCCGGCACCTCGGTGCGTTCGGCCACGCGCAGCACCGCCGAGCGCGCGCGCGGGTTGGACTCGACCTCTGCCGCGGTGGGCCGCATCCGTGCCAGCGCCTTCAGGCGCAAGGGCCGCGGCGGCGCGAACGGGGCGCGGCGATCGACCTCGTCTTTGCTTTCGCGCGCGATGAAGCCCTTCACGATGCGGTCCTCCAGGGAATGGAAGCTGATCACGACCAGGCGTCCTTGGGGTGCGAGCAGGCCGAGCGCGGCCCTCAGGCCCTGCTCGAGCTCCTCGAGTTCGGCGTTGACGTGAATCCGAAGAGCTTGAAAGGTGCGCGTGGCGGGGTCCTGCCCCGGTTCGCGGGTGCGGACCGCACGAGCCACGAGCGCGGCGAGCTCGCCGGTGCGCTGCACCGGCTGCCCGCCTTCGCGGCGAGCGACAAGCGCCTTTGCAATCGGAACAGCAAACCGTTCTTCGCCATAGTCACGGATCACCTCGGCGATGCGGCGCTCATCGGCGCTGGCCAGAAAGTCCGCGGCGGTCTGCCCGCGGGTCGTGTCCATGCGCATGTCCAGCGGCGCGTCGTGGCGAAAGCTGAACCCGCGCGCGGGGTTGTCGATCTGCGGGCTGCTGACGCCCAGGTCCAGCAGCACGCCATGCACCGGAGCCAGCCCGCGCGCGCCGGCCTGCTCGGCCATCTGCGCAAAGCTCGCATGCACGACCTCGAGCCGCGCATCGACCAGCGCCGAGGCGGCGGCCACGGCCTGCGGATCCTTGTCGAAGGCCAGCACACGGCCCGAGGGGGCGAGGCGCTGCAGCAGCGCGCGCGTGTGCCCGCCGCGGCCGAAGGTGCCGTCCACATAGCAGCCGTCGGCGCGCGTCACCAGGGCGTCGACCGCTTCGTCCCGCAAGACGGTGGTGTGGCGCCATGGCGTGTCGCATGTTCCGATCGCGTCCAAGCGGCTCACCCGATGAACAGGCTCTCGAGCTGCGAGCTCATGTCCTGCTCCAGCACCGCCGCCTCGTGGGCGTCGTAGCGGGCCTTGTCCCAGAGCTCGAAGCGGTTGCCCAGGCCCATGAAGACGACTTCGCGCTCCAGGCCGGCCCAGGCGCGCAGTTCGGGCGGCAGCAGCACGCGGGAGGCGCCGTCGATCGCGACCTCGGTGGCGCTGCCGATGTACAGGCGCCGCAGGCCGTCGGCCGAGGCCGGCAACGCGTTCAGCCGGGTCTCGAACTGGTCCCACACGGGCAGAGGGAACAAGGACAGGCAGCGGACATGGCTCTTGCTCACCACCATCTGGCCGGACACGGCGGACACGAGCACGTCCCGCCAGCGGGTCGGGACGGTGATCCGTCCCTTCCCGTCCAGCGTGAGCACCGGGCCCCCCTTGAACGCAAAACCAGCCACAAAAACCCACTTTCCTGCACTTCTGCGCACTTTAGCGCATTTCCGTGCGCTCGGTCAACGAACACGGACTGAAAAAATGCAATGGAATCAAGCACTTAGACCGTATTTAAAGGGCGGCTCCGAAAAAAATTCGTTCAGAACCAACGACTTGCAGGTCGCTGTGCAACTGCTTTGTCAGAAGCCAATCAATGAACAGCTGCCACGGCAAGCCGAGACCCGCTTGTCCGGCGCGGGCCTGCCGCGAGCAACGGGCATCTGCCTTCGGGTGTGTCAGCGCATGCCGGCAGGGCAGCGGCGCCGCACAATGGGCGCTGCACGGCCGACAGCCCGTCGCGCGAGACCCGAAACCCGTCTGCCCCTGCGCCCGTCACCCCCAAGCCGCCACTCACCAGCCGCCATGCCACTGACCGCCGCCGCCCTGGCCGACACGCGCCACCACCTGCATCCCTACACCCAGCTGCGCCAGCTCGAGCAGGAGGGCCCGCTGGTCATCGTGCGCGGCGACGGCGTGCACGTGATCGACGAGCACGGCCAGCGCTACCTGGAGGGCATGGCCGGGCTGTGGTGCGCATCGCTCGGGTTTTCCGAACGCCGACTGGTCGAGGCCGCCACGCGGCAGATGCAGACCCTGCCCTACTACCACTCGTTCTCGGGCAAGGTGCCCGGGCCGGTGACCGAGCTGGTGCAGGCGCTGGTGCGCTGGGCGCCGGTGCCGATGTCGCGGGTGCTGTTCGCGAACTCGGGCTCCGAATCCAACGACACCGCGGTCAAGCTGGTGCGCTACTACAACAACGCGCGCGGCCGGCCGCGCAAGAAGAAGATCCTCGCCCGCGTCAAGGGCTACCACGGCGTCACGGTGGCCGCGGCCTCGCTGTCGGGCATCCCGACGATGCACCGGCACTTCGACCTGCCGATGGAGGGCGTGGTGCGCGTGGGCTGCCCGCACGCCTACCAGTTCGCGCACGACGGCGAGTCGCCCGAGGCCTTCGCCGCGCGGCTGGCGCAGGAGCTGGAGGACACCATCGTGCGCGAGGGCCCCGAGACCGTGGCCGCCTTCATCGCCGAGCCGGTGCAGGGCGCCGGCGGCGTGATCGTGCCGCCGCCGGGCTACTTCGACCTGATCCAGCCCATCCTGAAGAAGCACGAGGTGCTGTTCATCGCCGACGAGGTCATCACCGGCTTCGGCCGGCTGGGCCGCGCCTTCGGCACCCAGGTCTACGACCTGAAGCCCGACTTCATCACCGTGGCCAAGATGATGACCTCGGCCTACGTGCCGATGTCGGCGCTGTACGTGGCCGACCACGTCTACCAGACGATCGCCGACGCCAGCGCCGAGATCGGCGTCTTCGGCCACGGCTACACCTACAGCGGCCACCCGCTCGCTTGCGCGGTGGCGCTCGAGACCCTGCGCATCTACGAAAGCGACCAGATGGTCGAGCACGTGGCGCGCGTGGGCCCGCGCCTGCAGGCGGGGCTGGCGCGCTACCGCGGCCACCCGCTGATCGGCGACGTGCGCGGGCTCGGGCTGATCGGCGCGGTCGAACTCGCCGCGGACCCGGCGCGGCGCAAGCCCTTCGACCCCGCGCGCGGCGTCGGCCCCTACCTGGTGCGCCGCGCGCAGGCCCACGGCCTGATCCTGCGCGCGATGGCCGGCGACATCGTCGCCTTCTCGCCGCCGCTGGTCATCACCGAGGGCGAGATCGACGAGCTGCTCGAGAAGTTCGACCGCGCGCTCGCCGACACCGAGGCCTGGATCGCATCCTGGTGAGGCGCGCGACGTGATGCACGAGAACGATCCCCTGTGGCGGCTGCGCCACGCGCTGGCCGGCGTCGGGCTGGCGTTGCTGCTGTCGGTACCGCTGGCGGCGCTCCTGGGGGCAGCCGTGGGTGACTGGATCGGCGGCAGCTACGGCTGGCGCGCCGGGACCTACGCGGCGCTGCTGGTCTACGTGATCACCGGGGCCGTCGTGCTCTTCGTCAAGGTGGCGCGCCACGAGACGCAGCGCATCGGCGGGCCCCGCCTGCTGAAGTGGCTGGCCAGCCTCTGGCTGTGGCCGCTGCTGCTGCTGGCGGCGCGCCGGCCCTAGTTTTCGCCGCGGGTTTCGCCGCGGGTGCGGGTAACGGCCTGTCCGCGGCAGGCTCGAGCAGCCTTCAGCGCGACTGCTTGATCAGCCGGCCGCCCAGCGGCTGGATCGGGCGTGCGTTCATCGGGTACAGGCGCGCAAAGATCCGGCGCTGGGTCGGCGAGATGGTGACCGGCTGCTGCATCACGATCCACAGCACGCCCTCGGTGCAGGGTGGCGTCGTGAGCGAGCCCATGTAGGTGAAGTAGCGCCTGTCGGACGGCAGCAGCGCAGAGGGGTCGAACTCGATCGTCGACTGCACGACGTCGCCGCGCTCCAGGGGCAGGTGGTTCCACACTGTCTGCACGGCCGGGTTTTCCTCGCCCTCCCGCACCAGCAGGGCGACGACGGCGAGGCGGCCCTGGGCGTCGCGATGGGTCAGGTGGACCGACATCTCGTAGCCCTTGCCGTCGATGCGCTCCTCGCCAGGCAGGTGGAAATGAAAGCCGTTGAGCTCGTAGCGCCGTCCACCGAGCTCGAAGGCGCTGCCGGGGGCCACGGTGACCTGCACCGTGTGGCCGTTGTCGACGACGCCGAAGAAGCCCGGCTTGTACTGGAACTGCGGCGGCTCCAGGTCCACGGGCAGGCCGTCGGTGATGTCGATCGGGCTCTGGCGCTGACCCCGGCCGCACAGCGCGTAGGCCGGCGACAGCGTTCCCCACGTGTGGGGACCGTCGGGGCCGAGGTAGCTCCAGGGCGGGTGGACGCCCTCGCGCGCCGTGCCGGGCCGCCCGGCACGGGGGCCGGCGGCCACCCCCGGAGCACCGGCAGCCGCCCGCGAGGCACCGCCACGCGCGCCCGCAGGTTCGGCCTGCAGCCGCAGTTCGCCCGGCGCCGGGTTCTCCACCCGCATCACCGTGGGCGAGGTGGCGCCGCCCCGGGCCGCCTCGGTGGCGCCCAGCTGGCGCGACAGGCGCTCGCGCAGGCGATCGAGCGGATCGGCCTTCGCGTCGGCCTTCGCATCGGCCTTCTGGTCGGCCTTCGGGTCACCCCGGGACCCGCGCGCAGCCTCCGGTGCGGCTTTGGCCGCGGGTGCCGCGCGCGCGTCGGCCCGGGCTGCCGGCGGCGCCGCGGTCTCGGCGCGCGCCAGACCGGCACAGGCCAGCCCGGCCAGCGCCCACGCGAGCGCTGACCAGATGATGGGGAATCCGCGGGTTCGTGGCGACAGCATGGCAGAGTGGTCCAGCCACGTTTTCGGCTTCAGTCCTGCCTGGCTTGAGGCCAGCGGCCGCGCACCCACCACCAACCGGCGGCACCAACCAGCAGCAGGCCTGCAGAGGCCAGCGCCAGCGCCATGGCCGAGTGCATGACCAGCGGGGCCAGGACCCCGGCGACGGCCGCATTCGTCAGCGCGCCGATGAAGGCCTGCACCGACGAGGCCATGCCGCGGCGCTCGGGCACCATGTCCAGCAGCATCAAGGTCACCGCCGGCACCATCAGCGACCAGCCGAAGGAGTAGACCGACACCGGGATCAAGGCCCAGGCCACATGCAGCTCGAGCACGGCGTGGGCCAGGAGATTGACCGCGGTGGCGCCTGCGCACACGGCCAGGCCCAGGGCCACCTGCCGCTGCAGCGGGATGCGCCCGGCCAGGCGCCCGCTCACCCAGGCCCCGCCCATCACGCCGGACACGCTGAGCGCGAAGAACCAGAAGAACTGCGTAGGCGCGAGCTGCAGGTGTCCGCCCAGCCACGCCGGGGCCGACAGCACGTAGATGAACATGCCGTTGAACGGCAAGGCGCTGGCGAGCGCGAGCGCGAGGAAGCGCGCGCTCGCGCCCACCTGCCAGTAGCCGCGCAGCAGGTGCGCCACGTTCAGGGGCTGACGCTGCGACACATGCAGCGACTCCGGCAGGCGGCGCCACATCACGACGCACTGTGCCAGCCCGATCAGCGCCAGCAGCCAGAACACGGCCGGCCAGCCCAGGCCGACGTAGAGCACGCCACCGATCATGGGCGCGAGCGCTGGCGCAGCACCGAAGAAGATCGTCACCTGCGACATCACCCGCTGCGCCTGCGCCGGGGGGTAGAGGTCGCGGATGATCGCGCGCGCCACCACCATGCCCCCGCCCGCCGACAGGCCCTGCAGGGCGCGAAAGACCAGCAGCCAACCCAGGGTCGGGCTGAGGGCGCAGCCCACGGAGGAGACGCTGAACACCGCCAGCGAGGTCAGCACCACCGGCCGCCGGCCCAGGCTGTCGGACAGCGCGCCATGGAACAGGTTCATCGCCGCGAAGGCGAGCAGGAACACCGAAAGCGTCTGCTGCATCTGCACCGGCGTGGCCGGCAGCTCGCGCGCCATGCCGTCGAAGGCTGGCAGGTAGGCGTCGATCGCGAACGGCGCGAGCATGCTCAACGTCGCCAGCAGCAGGGACAGAGCCCAGGGCGGGCCGCGCCAGAGCGTGGCGGCTTGAGGATGCATGCGTGTGAGATGAAAAGTGTGAAGCAGGCCGGTAGGCCGGATTCTGTGCGCCGCCTCCCCTTGCGGGGCAACGGCGTGACCGCCATTCGTCTGGGCCGGGAGTCGCCCGCCCGGCTCGGTGCCACCTACCCGCCGGCTCCGCGGGACCACGTCAACGCCGGCCTACTTGGTGTTGCTGCGCGCAGAGATTGCCCGTTTCACCCTGCGCGGGGCTTCCGTCCCGCGCAGGGTGGCTGCGGGTCCGGTGCTTGCGCACCGGCCGCCCGCCGAAGCAGGCGGCACGACAGGCGTCGCGCCCCACAGAACACCCCCTCAGGGGACATCGGCTCCGCGCAGACTCGTCTCTGTTGCTCTGATCCTCACCTCGCGGTGGAGAGCCGTTAGCTCCTGCGCTGCCCTGTGCAGTCCGGACCTTCCTCCAGCGCCGGGTTTCCCCGCTCGCGCCGGCGGCGGTCTGGCCTGCTTCACCCATCCATTGTCCCACCGACTGACTCCGAGGGCTGGATCACCGTGCCCTCGGCATTGACGACGGTCTGGATGCCCGAAATCGCCGCCAGGTCCAGCCCCCTGCGCCCGATCTCCATCTGCAGCAGGAAGGAGTGCAGGCGCTCCAGGCTGAAGCCCAGGATCCGACGCTGATCACCGGGCAGCTCGCGAAAACCGTTGTCCAGGAAGTGGCGCGCGCAGGCCTCCAGGCGCGTCATCGTCCCGACGAAGAGTTCGGTAGGCAGCAGCCCGACACTCGGGGTAGGCAGCAGAAAACTGTTCGCGCTCAGCAGCGCCGTGAGCTGCCAGGGCTTCAGGACCCCCGTCTCGACGGCACTGGCCAGGAAGCGCAGGAAATGCTCGACCGGGTGATGGGCCGCGAACTGGCCGATCACCCCCCCGTCGAACCCGACGGGCCGTCCGACGAACCAGCCCGTCTGGCGCGACATCGGTGGCATCAGCGCCAAGGGGTCGAGCTGCTCGGCTTGCCGCGGCGTGACGACGCTGGCCCAGGAGACGTTGGGCGACATGGGACCGAGTTGACGGTCGGCCAGGAAGCGACGGTATTGCACGATCATGATCGCGTCGCCGAAATCCTGAGGCCGACGCTCGATGGCCCGCCGCAAGCCAAAGAGGTAGTAGTACTCGCTCGTGCGGTTGTTGTGCAGAGCCTCGAGTTCCTCGGCGGGCTCCAGGACACAGTCGGCGCCGGCCGTCGCCGGGCCCGGGGGTCGGTGCGGATAGACGATGTGCCAGAAGTTCGACCAGGGGCGAAAGTCGCAGCGTCTGTGACCGACGATGAACGGCGAAAATGTCAACGGAGCAACTCCCGGTGTTCGAAGGCGACAACGCGGACTGGAGGGTCATGGAGCGGCTCGCTTCGCAGGGTTTCCTTCAGACGTGCGCATCAGACACGCGCGCCCGCGCAGAGTGAAGCCTCACCCAGACTTCTCCAATGGTTACGAAGAACTGTAGTACGCCGACGACCCTCAGATAGCAAGGAACCGTATGTCCCAGACCCCGTTGATTCTGATTCCAGCTGCTGGGTTTGGCACCCGCGTGGGCTCGCCGGAAGCCAAGGAGTTGCTGCCGGATCCCTCTGGTCAGCCCCTGATCGAGTCAGCCCTGGGGCAAGCCCAGGCGCGGGGATGGCCCGTTCACGTGATCACCCGGGCCGAGAAGAAGTCCCTGATCGAGTACCTGAGGCGACGCAGCGGGCTCGAGATCAGTATTCAGTTGATCAGGCCGAGCCGAGAATGGCCTGATACGCTTCTGCTGAGCAAGGAGCATTGGCGACAGCGCAACATCCTGTGCCTGCCGGACACGCGCTTCTCGCCGGAGTCCGCCATCGACCAACTCGTGCAGTCACCCGCAGAGTTGGCCGCCGCCGTCTTCGATACATCAGACGCTTCAACCTGGGGCGTGCTCAGAAGCCTGCCGACAGGTCAATTGGAGATCTGCGAAAAGCCAAGGGATCACCGACCGGGTCAGAAAGCATGGGGTTTGTTGGCCTTCACGCCCAGCGCTGGGCACCAGTTGCTGAATGCCCAACTCGCCAGCACGCTGGACCATCAGTGGCGCACGCTGGATTTCTCGCACGAATTCATCGATCTGGACTGGTTCAAGGACCTCACTCGCTGAAAGCAGATCCTGGATTCGCACACACCCCGCCGCGCGACGCGCAGCGATCACCGCTAGAAACGAGGCGCAGGGCCCCTGAGGCCCTGCGTCGGTGGTCGTTCGTCCAGAACGCGCTCACTGCGCCTGCTGCAGCGCCCGGATGCGGTCCTCGATCGGCGGGTGGCTGGAGAACAGCGCCATCAGCCCACTGGGCTTGCTCGAGATGCCCATGTTCTGCATCGTCTGCGGCAGCGCGCCGGGCTCGAGGCCGCCCAGGCGGGCGAGCGCGTTGATCATCGGCTGCTTGCGCCCCATCAGGCGCGCTGCGTCGGCGTCGGCGCGGAACTCGCGCTGGCGCGAGACCCACGACACGACGATGGCTGCGAGCACGCCCAGCACGATGTCGAGCACGATGGTCGTGACGTAGTAGCCGATGCCCACGCCGTCGCGGTCATTCTTCAGGATCACGCGGTCGACGAAATAGCCGATGACGCGCGACAGGAAGACGACGAAGGTGTTCATCACGCCCTGGACCAGCGCGAGGGTCACCATGTCGCCGTTGGCCACGTGCGCGACCTCGTGGCCGATCACGGCCTCGACCTCGTCCTTGGTCATGTTCTGCAGCAGCCCTGTGGACACGGCCACGAGCGCCGAGTTCTTGAAGGCGCCGGTGGCAAAGGCGTTGGGCTCGCCCTCGTACAGCGCGACCTCGGGCATGCCGATGCCCGCCTTCTCGGAGAAGCGCTGCACGGTCTGCACGATCCAGCGGTGCGTCGGGTCGGCCGAACCGTTGATGATGACGGCGCCGGTGGTCCACTTGGCCATGGGCTTGCTGATCAGCAGCGAGATGATCGCGCCGCCGAATCCCATGAGCGCGGCGAATGCGAGCAGCATGCCCAGGTTCAGTCCGTTGGCGGTGAGATACCGGTTCACGCCGAGCAGGCTCGCGGTGATGCCCAGCACCAGCATCACCGCCAGATTGGTGAGGACGAACAGTACGATGCGTTTCATGGCAGGGGCCGCCTGCGCGGCGGTCCAGGAAATTGACGACAACTGCAGATGTTAGGGCCGCCACGCCGGATTCAAGTCCGGCGTCGCTGCAGACCCCGAGGTCATCAGGGGGTCGGCGGCTGCTCTGGCGGGGTCTTCGACGCCGGACGGCGGCGGCGCGGCTTGCGTGCCGGGGATTCCGAGGCCGAAGGCTCGGAGGCCGGTGCGCCTGCTGGACCCGACGGCCCCGCTGAAGCCGACGGGGCCGGTGGAACAGGTGGCAGGGCCGAGGCTTCTGACGGCGTGGCGGACGCGGGGCGTCCCGCCTGGCCCCCTGCCGCCGCTGGAGAACGCGTCCGGCCGCGCCGGCCACCCGACGCTCGGGACGCCGGGGCCGAGGTGGCGGTCTCTGCCCCGCCGCCCGCACCCGCACCCGCACCCGCGCTTGCGCTTGCGCTTGCGCTTGCGCTTGCGCTTGCGCTTGCGCTTGCGCTTGCGCTTTCGCCTGCGCCTGCGCCTGCGCCTGCGCCTGCACCTGCGCCTGCGCCTGCGCCTGCCCGTGGAGCGTCGCTCGGGACCCGCGCTTGGGCCGCAGGCTCCTGCGCAGACACAGGCGGTTTCTTCGCCGCCACCGGCGGGCGCCCTGGTGCCGACCCGCGGGCATCACGCGCCCTGCCCTGCTCCGCCCTGGCGCGCGGGGCGCCAGGTGAGACAGGGGCTGCGTCCGGGACCTCGGCAGCGCCGGCGCTGCCCGCTGCTGGTGCCGCGAGGGGAGCGGTGCTGGCGGCCCGATCGGCCGAGGAACCACGGCCTTGCCGCGAAGCTCCTCGGCCGCGGCGCCCGGATCGGGCGTTGTCGCCCGGGCCGGTTTCCCTGGCCCCAGACGGCGGGGCGGCCGGGGCTGGCGGCGTGGCCGCAACGGCAGCGGGCGCCGGGGAGGGAACCGGCGCGGAAAGCGCGGGCGCCGCGACGGGCAACGCCCCTTCGACGCCTGCCTGGACGGGGGCCCCCTGGCGGTTGCCCGAGCGGCGCCGCGACCTTCTCCCAGACGGTGCGGCCACAGACGGCGGGGCGTCCTGGGGCGGGCGCACCGGGCCACCCGATCCGCCGCGGCGGTGCTCGAGCACTTCGTAGTCGTCGTACACGCCACGTGTCTCGTCGCCGGTCTTGCCACGCTGGCCGACGCCCACCACGAGGCTGCCTTTTTCGCGCAGCCTGGCCACCAGCGGCGCGAAGTCGGAGTCCGACGAGGCGATGACGACCACCTGCGGGCGCTCGGCCAGCGTGAGGTCGATCGCGTCGACGGCGAGCGCGATGTCGGTGGAGTTCTTGCCCGCAGCCAAGTTGACCATGGGCCGGATGCCCAGGCGCTTGAACGCGCCCTGGTGCTTGACCGCCGACTCGGCGGTGCAGTAGGCACGCCTGACGTGCGGGCCGCCGTAGTGCTTGGCGACCCAGGCCACGGCCTGCTCGATCACATCGAGCGAGACGTTGTCGGCGTCGATCAGCAGCATCACCTTGTCCTGGGGCATGGGGGCCTCCTCGTGCGGGGTCGGGGTGGGCGCAATGCGCCGGGTCGTCAGGCCGTGCGGTCCAGTTGCCAGCGCAAGGTCTCGCCGCCGCGCAAGGGCTTGATCGACGCGTCGCCGAAGGCCAGCGTCTCGGGCACGGTCCAGGGCGTGCGCCGCAGCGTGACGGTGCCGGCGTTCAGGGGCAGGCCGTAGAAGGCCGGCCCGTGCAGGCTGGCGAAGCCCTCGAGGCGGTCGAGCGCGCCTGCGTCCTCGAAGGCCTCGGCGTACAGCTCCAGCGCGGCCGGCGCCGTGAAACAGCCCGCGCCGCAGACCGACTGCTCCTTCAACGCCGCCGCATGCGGCGCGCTGTCGGTGCCGAGGAAGAACTTCGCGCTGCCCGAGGTCGCCGCACGCACGAGGGCGCGGCGGTGCTCTTCGCGCTTGAGCACCGGCAGGCAGTAGTAGTGCGGCCGCAGCCCGCCGACGAACAGCGCGTTGCGGTTGTACAGCAGGTGGTGGGCCGTGATCGTCGCGGCGGTGAGCGCGTCGGCCGCAGCCACGTAGTCGGCGGCGTCCTTCGTCGTGATGTGCTCGAAGACCACCTTCAGTTCGGGGAAGTCGCGGCGCAGCGGCGCCATGACGCGCTCGATGAAGACCGCCTCGCGGTCGAAGACGTCGATCTCGGCGTCGGTGACCTCGCCGTGCACCAGCAGCAGCAGGCCCTCGCGCTGCATCGCCTCCAGCGTGCGGTAGGTGCGGCGCACGTCGGTGACGCCGGCGTCGCTGTTCGTCGTCGCCCCGGCCGGGTAGAGCTTGAGCGCGACGACACCGGCTTCGCGCGCGCGGGCGATCTCCTGCGGCGGCGTGTTGTCGGTCAGGTACAGCGTCATCAGCGGCTCGAAGTCCGCTTGAGCGGGCAGCGCGTCGAGGATGCGCTGCCGGTAGGCCACGGCCTGCGCGGCCGTCGTCACCGGCGGCTTCAGGTTGGGCATCACGATCGCGCGCGCGAACTGACGCGCCGTCCACGGCAGCACCGAGGCCATCGGCACACCGTCACGCAGGTGCAGGTGCCAGTCGTCGGGGCGGCGCAGGGTCAGCGTCTCGGGCAGGGTGCTCATGCCGGCATTGTCGCCGCCTGCGTGGCCATGCCGGGTCGCAGGGCGGCCGGGCATGCCGCACGCCGCGTGCAAAACTGCGGGTCCGTACACCTGCACGAGGAACACGCCATGCCTGCACGACGCCCCGAAGACCTGCTTCGACTCCTCGGTCAGGAGGTCGGCATCTCGGGCTGGGTCGAGGTCACACAGGCCATGATCGACCGCTTCGCCGACCTGACCGACGACCACCAGTACATCCACGTCGACCCGGTACGCGCCGCGGCCACGCCTTTCGGGGGCACGATCGCGCACGGCTTCCTGGTGCTGTCGCTGCTGCCGCGCATGCGCGCGGACATCGACTTCCAGCTCAGCGGCGCGCGCATGGGCATCAACTACGGCTTCGACCGCGTGCGCCTGATGTCGCCGGTGCACGCCGGTCGGCGCATCCGCGGACGCTTCGTGCTGAAGGACCTCGTCGAGCGCAGCCCGGGGCAATGGCTGTCGACGCTGACGGTCACGGTCGAGATCGGGGGCCGCGACAAGCCCGCGGTCGTGGCCGACTGGCTCGGCGTGCAGGTGGTGGACGCGACGGGGTGACGGACACCGGGCAGGCTGCTGGAGCCTGCCGCCCGCACAGCATTCAACCCTCCCAACGGAAGACCCGCTGAGCCCGCCCGCGCGTGGCCTGCACGAGCCGGGCATTGGGCTCGTCGCTGGCCTCGACCCAGCGCTGCGCCGCCTGCGCGCCGCGGCCATGGGCGACGTGGCGAGCCACGAGGCGGGGCACGCGTTGCGCATCGGGCACGTCGACGTACCAGCATTCGTCCAGCAGGGCGGCCACGCCGGCCCACGGGCCCTGGTCGAGCAGCAGGTAGTTGCCTTCGGTGATGACCAGCCGCACCTCGGGGCCGACCGCGACGGCGCCGGCCACCGGCTCCTCGATCTCGCGCCGGAATGCCGGGGCGTAGACGGTCTCGCCACCCGCGGCGCGCAGGCGCTGCAGCAGCGCCCGGAAGCCTGCAGCGTCGAAGGTGTCGGGCGCGCCCTTGCGCTGCGCGCGGCCCAGGCGCTCGAGCTCGCACTGCGCGAGGTGGAAGCCGTCCATCGGCACCACGCAGGCCGCGGGCCCGAGCGCGGCGGCCAGCAGCGCGGCCAGCGTGGACTTGCCCGCGCCAGGCGGGCCGGCCAGGCCCAGAACGCGGCGCCCGGCCGCGGGCATCAGCGCGGCGGCCTGCGCCAGCGCGGCGGCAGGCAGGGCGGGCAGGGGCGCGGGCGACGCGCTCACTCCACCCCCACCCCGCTGGCCAGCCAGCGCTCGCGCAGCTCGCGCTTGAGCACCTTGCCGATGCTGCTGCGCGGCAGCTCGTCCAGCCACTGCAGGCCGGCCAGGCGCTGCGTGCGGCCCAGGCGCTCGTTGGCCCAGGCACGCAAGGTCTGCGCGTCCAGGGCCGCGCCGCCGGCGGCCCCGGCACGGCGCACCACCCAGGCCGCCGGCGTCTCGCCCCAGCGCGCCGAGGGCACCCCGACGACGGCCGCGTCCTCGACCGCCGGGTGCTGGCGCAGCACCGCCTCCAGGTCGCCCGGGTAGATGTTGAAGCCGCCGCTGATCACCAGGTCCTTGCGCCGGTCCATCAACACCAGGAAACCGTCGGCGTCGAAGCGGCCGATGTCGCCGGTGCGGATGTAGCGCCGGCCCTGCGCGTCGAACCACTCGGCTTCGCGCGTCAGCGCCCGCTGGCCGTGGTAGCCGCTCATCATGGACGGCGAGCGGCCCACCACCTCGCCCACGGTATCCAGACCGGACGGCAGTTCGCGCCCCTGTTCATCGATCAGTCGGACGTCGTGCCCCGGCGAGGGGCGGCCGACCGTGTGCAGCTTGTCGGGGTGCTCGCGCGCGTCCAGCATGCACGAGCCGCCGCCCTCGGTCATGCCGTAGACCTCGAGCAGGCCGCCGGGCCAGCGCGCCAGTACCTCGGCCTTCAGCTCAGCGTCGAAGGGCGCGCTCGTGCACAGCTTCATCCGGAAGGCCGACAGATCGTGGGCGTCGAAGCCGGGCCACGCCATCAAGCGCCGGTACTGCACCGGCACCAGCATCGTGTGCGTGGCCCGCAGCGCCTGCGCCAGGTGCAGGTAGGCCGCGGCGTCGAACTTGTGCATCAAGTGCACGCGCGCGCCCGCGCCGAGGGCCGGGTAGAAGGCCACCAGCGTGGTGTTGGAGTACAGCGGCGTGGCCAGCAGCAGCACCGATCCTTGGTCCATGCCGTAGCGTGCCGCCCGCTGCACATGGGCGTGGCGCATGCTGTGCGGCTGCACGATCCCCTTGGGCGTGCCGGTCGTGCCCGACGAATAGATGATGTTGAACGGGTCCTGCGGCCGCGGCGTCACCGGCACCGGGCGCGCGCCCGCCGGCGCCAGCCAGTCGTCGAAGGGCCTGCCGGCCGCCGGACTGGCGTCGAGCGCCACCCGGCGCACCCCGGGCGGCGCCGCCGCCAGCAGCGCCTGCGCCTGCGCGTCGGCGAACAGCAGCGGCGCCCCGGCATCGGCCAGCATCGCGGCGAACTGACCCGGTGTGACCGACGGTGCGATCGGCGCCGGCACCGCCCCGGCCCGCAGCGCGCCCAGGAACACCAGCGCCTGCGGCACCGCCGTCGCGGCGCAGCAGGCCACCGCCTGCCCGGGCTGCACGCCGTCGCGCTGCAGCGCCCCGGCGACGCGGTCGACCAGCGCATCAAGCGTGCCGTAGGCGAGCAAGCGCTCGCCGTCACCGAGCGCGGGCGCGTCAGGGCGGGTTTGCGCAATCCGGCGCAGGCGGTCGGACAGCGGCTCGAAGGGGGGCAGGTCGGGCGTCGGAATCATCGGCAGCATCGGGTCAGTCAGCGTGCAGGGCAGTCCGGGCGGCGGCATCGGCCCAGGCGCTCACGGGCCACCTGCGGCCTCACCCGGGGCAGCGCTGGCCTGGCCGTCCGCGCCCGCCCAACGCTGCACGGCCGCGATCAGGTCGGCGGGAGCGAGCGGCTTGACCAGCACGTCGTCCATGCCCGCCTGCAGGCAGCGCTCGCGGTCGACCGCCATCGCGTTGGCCGTCATCGCCAGCACCGGCAGGCGCTGCAGGCCGGGCAATTGCCGGATCTGCCGCGTGGCCTCCAGCCCGTCCATCACCGGCATCTGCATGTCCATCAGCACCACATCGAAGGGGGTCTCGCCCAGGCGGCTCAGCGCCTGGGCCCCGTTGTCGGCCGTCTCCACCGACAGGCCGGCCGAGCGCAGCATCTCGCGCGCGATCAGCAGGTTGACCTCGTTGTCGTCGACCACGAGCACGCGCACCGCACCGGGCGCTGCACCGGCAGGAAGCGGCAAGGCGTCCGGCCCCGGCGCCCCTGCCGGCGCGGCCAGCTGCCCGGAGCAGCCCACCCGCGCCGTGAACCAGAAGGTGGAACCTTCCCCGGGCCGGCTGTCGACACCGACCTCGCCGCCCATCATCTGTGCCAGGCGGCGCGCGATCGACAGGCCCAGGCCGGTGCCACCGTACTGCCGGCTGGTCGAGGCGTCGGCCTGCTCGAAGCTGTTGAACAGCCGGCCCACGCGGTCGGGCGCGATGCCGACGCCGGTGTCACGCACGGCGAAGCGCAACGTCACCTCCGCGCCGGCACGCTCGAGCAGGCTGACGGCGACGCGGATCTCGCCCCGGTCGGTGAACTTCACCGCGTTGTTGCCGTAGTTGACCAGCACCTGGCCCAGGCGCAGCGGGTCGCCGGTCAGGTGGCGTGGCACGTCGGGCGCCACGTCGAACACCAGGGCCAAGCCCTTGGCCGCCGCACGGTCGCCGACCAGGTTGACGAAGGTGTCGAGCACGTCCTGCAACTCGAAATCGATGTGCTCGAGCTCCAGCTTGTCGGCCTCGATCTTGGAGACGTCGAGGATGTCGTTGAGGATGCCCAGCAGGTGGTGCGCCGACTGCTGGATGCGGTCCAGGTAGTCACGGCCGCGCGCGTCGGACACGTGCTGCAGCGCCAGGTGCGTCAGGCCGATGATGGCGTTCATCGGCGTGCGGATCTCGTGGCTCATGTTGGCCAGGAAGGTCGACTTCGCCTGGCTCGCCTGCTCGGCCGCGTCCTTGGCCCGGCGCAGCTCGTCCAGCAGCAGCGCGCGCTCGGTGACGTCGCGCACGATGAAGGTGGTGTAGCCCACGCCCCCCTGGTTCCAGCGCGATCGGGCCAGCTCGACCTGGATGGGCTGCCCATCGGCGCGCAGCGCCGGCAGCTGCACCGGCGCATCGGGCGCCGCCAGATCGCGGCCATCGGAAGGAAACCCGATGTCGGCCACCGTGCCGGCCCGCGCGGCGCCGGGAAGCTGCGGCACGAAGCGCGCGAACTCGAGCCCCACGGCCTGCGCCGCCGGCGCGGCAAAGATGCGCTCGGCCGCCGCATTCCACATCACGACCCGCTGCTGGGGGTCGAGCGAGACCACGGCGTCGGGCAGGCTGGCCACCATCGTCGCCAGGTTGTCCTTCTCCCGTTCCAGGCGGGCCCGCAGGGCCAGGCGCTCCAGGTGGGTGGCCAGGCGCTGGCGCGTGGCCCCGACCTCGAAAGGCTTCTCGATGAAGTCGATCGCCCCTTCGTTGAACGCCCGGTCGCGGCGGGAGCGGTCGTTGAAGGCCGAACAGTAGATCAGCTCGCAGGACGGCTGGGCCTCGCGCAGGCGCCGCGCCACCTCGAAGCCGTCCAGGTCGGGCAGGTTCAGGTCCAGGATGGCGAGGTCGAAGCGCGCCAGCGCGGCCAGGCGCACCGCCTGCACACCGGTCTTCGCGAAGGAGACGTCCACCGGCGCCTGCGCCAGCAGTTCGCCCATCAGGCGCAGGTTCTCGGCCAGGTCGTCGAGCACGAGGACGCGGATGGCGCCCTCGCTGGCCGGCGCGGCGTCGCCGGTCATGACGAAGCCGGCCCCGCCACGCGGTCGATCGCCTTCAGCAGCAGGTCGGGGTCCTGCTCGCGCAGGCCCTCGTCGAGCAGCCGGTGCAGCGCCTGTCCGAGCGCGGGGTCGGCGACCTCGCCGACCAGGCTCTCCACACGCATCAGCTGCCCGAGCTCGGCCGCCTGGCGGATGCGCTGCACCACCGGCCGCGCCGGCTCACCCCGCAGCAGCGCGAGGTCGGCGTCGCCCGCGGGCTGCGCCGAGGCCGGCAGCGCGCCGGCCTCGGCCGCATAGACGTAGTCCAGGCGCAGCAGCGCCGCGATCTTCTGCAGCAGGGCTGCGCCGTCCACGGGCTTGGCCAGGAAGTCGTTGGCGCCGGCCGCCGTGCTGCGCACCTGGTCACCCGGGTAGGCGCTGGCCGAGGCCACGATGATCGGCGTCTGGGCGGCCCTGGCGCCGCCGCGGATCGCCCGGATCAGGTCGAAGCCGTCGCGCCCGGGCATCACCAGGTCGGTGACGACGAGGTCGAAGGCCTCGGCGCCGAAGACCGCCAGCGCCTCGTCCACCCCGGCACAGCCCCGGGCCTCGAAGCCCGACAGGTGCAGCAGTTCCACCAGCATCTGCACGTTGGTCGGGTTGTCGTCGACGACGAGGATGCGCGGCCGCCCCTGACGCACCGCCACCGGCAGCCCGCGCTCGCCCGCCAGCGCCGTGGCCAGGCCCGCGTCGGCCACCTCGAAGGGCACGGACAGGCGTACCCGCGTGCCCCGGCCGGGCTCGCTGTCGATCGCCACCGAGCCGCCCATCAGGTCGAGCAACTGCTTGACGATGGCCAGCCCGAGCCCCACGCCCTCGGCCGTCTTGTCGACCTGCTCGAAAGGCACGAAGGCGCGCTGCAGCTGCTGCGGGGTCATGCCGCGGCCGCCATCGGCCACCTCGATGCGCAGCCACGGGCGCCCGTTCTCGGTCGCCTGCGACACGTCCAGCCGCACCTCGGACCGATCGCCGTACTTGAAAGCGTTGACGACGACATTGGTGACGATCTGCTTGAGCTTGTCGGCGTCGAGCACCGCCACGCGCGCGAGGTCGGGCGCGATCGTCCAGCGCAGCGGAGCCCCGTACTTGGCCTTCTCGATGTCGAACAGCCGCGCCAGGTCCTGCATCAGGTTGGGCAGGTCCACCGGCCGGGGCTCGAGCTCGATGCGCCCGGCCTCGATCTTGGACAGGTCCAGGATGCGGTTGATCAGGCTCAGCAGGTGCTGGCCTGACGACTGGATGATCCCGAGCTGGCGCCGCGTGCCCTCGTCGAGGCCGGTGCGCTGCATCAGGATCTGGCTGTAGCCGAGGATGCCGTTGAGCGGCGTGCGCAGCTCGTGGCTCATGTTGGCCAGGAAGACGCTCTTGGCGCGGTTCTTCTCCTCAGCCACCTCGCGCTGCTGGCTCAGCGTGCGCAGTTCCAGCCGCCGGTAGCGCACGACCAGCGCCACCACCGCGCACAGCACCAGCAGGCCGACCACGCCCATCGCGTCGACGAAGCGCAGGTTCTTGTGCAGGTGGTCGGCGCGGGTCACGGTGGCGATGAACCACTTCGCCTCGGAGATCGGCGTGAAGTGGGCGTAGACGTCCTGGCCGTCGACGGTGGTGCGCAGCCAGCCGCTGCGGCCGCTGAGCATCTGCTCGGCCACGGCCTTCAGTCCGGGGTCGCCATCCTTGGCCAGCGACACCGCGTTGGTGTTGATGTTCCCGCGGCGCTTCGGGTCGGGGTGGGCGATCGCCACCCCGGTGGAGTTGATCGCGAAGGCGTAGCTGCCGGGCCCGTTGGCGAACTTCGCCAGTTCCTGGACGATGGTCGAGCTGTCGATCATGCCGCCGAAGACGCCGATGATCCCGGCGCCCTTGGCATCGGTGGCCCAGATCGGGCTGGTGACGGCGACGATGTCGGCCGACAGCGTGCGCGAATTGACCGGGTCCGAGGCATAGACACGGCCCTCCATCGCGGCGCGGAAATGCGCCCGGTCGCTCAGGTTCTGGCCCTTGGCGAAATCGACCTTGGAGTTGTAGTAGGTGCCGTCGGGGTTGATGTGGGCGAAGATGTAGAACCAGGGCATCTGCTCGTGCTTGGCCTTCAGGAAAGGCCCGGCCTGCGCCCAGTCCATCGAGCGGATCACCGGCGTGTTGGCCAGCGTCGAGACCTCGGTCTTGCGCGTCACGAGCCACTGGTCGATCCGCTTGGCCAGTGCGTCGGTCTTGGCGGCGCTGATGGTGATCTGCTCGTTCAGCAGCTCGTTGCGGATCTGGACGAAGCCGAGGTAGCCGCCCAGTCCGATCAGGACGAAGAAGCCGAACAGGATCAGGTTGAACCGCAGGTCCACCCGTTGGGTCTTCTCGTCCATGCCCGTCCCCCGGCAAATGCGATGCGCATACCCAGATGCGCACGCCCGCGCGCACGCAGCTGAGTCAATCTTTGACCGATTGTGGCGTAACGCCCGCTCAGCGCACCCAGGCGTTGAGCTGGATGATGGGCAGCAGCACGGCCAGCACGATCAGCATCACGACCACGCCCATGCCGACGATCAGCAGCGGCTCGAGCACGGTGGCCAGCGCCATCGCGCGGCGCTGCACCTCGGCCGCGAGCTGCGCGGCGGCCCGGCCCAGCATGTGCGGCATCTGGCCGGTCTGCTCGCCCAGGCGCGCGAACATCGGCAGCAGCGCCGGGAAGCGGCGCCGCGCCGCCAGCGCCGCGGCCAGCGGCGCGCCCTCGCGCACCTGGGCCAGCGCCTGCAGCGCGTCGGCGCGCATGGCGCGGTTGCCCAGGGTCTCGGCCGCCGCCTGCAGCGCTTTCAGGATGGGCACACCCGCCCCCGCCAGCATGGCCAGCGTGCCGGCAAAGCGCGCCGCGTTGTAGCCCCGCACCAGGCGCCCGAGCAGCGGCAGGCGCAGCCAGGCGGCGTCGCTGCGCTCGCGGAAGGCCTCCTGGCGCCGCAGCAGCACGAAGGCCACGCCCGCGCCGCCCAGGCCGAGCGCCAGCAGCCAGCCCCAGTCGCGCACGAAGGCGCTGAAGCCCAGCATCGCCACCGTCAGCAGCGGCAGCGCCTGGCGCGAGCCGGCGAACACGCCGGCCACCTGCGGCACGACGTAGGTCAGCAGGAACACCACGATCAGCAGCGCGATGCCCGAGACGATGGCCGGGTACAGCGCCGCGCCGATCAGGCGCGAGCGCAGCGCCAGGCGTTCCTCGAGGTCGGTGGCCAGGCGCTCGAGCACCGCGCCCAGCGCCCCGCCCTGCTCGCCGGCAGCGACGACGGCACGGTAGATCTCGTCGAACTCGCGCGGCGCGGTCGCCAGCGCCTGGGCGAAGGGGTGGCCGGCGTTGACCTCGGCGCGCAACTGCGCCACGAGCTCGCGCTGGCGCACGTCCTCGGCCTCGTCGGCCAGCGCGGTGAGCGCGCGCTCCAGCGGCAGCCCGGCCGCGACCAGCCCGGCGAGCTGGCGCGTCCACACCGCCAGTGCCGCGGCGCCGAACACCGGCCGGCGCCAGCGCCCGGCGCCCGCCGGCCCGGCCATCGACTCGACCGGGCTGACGGCCAAGGGCACCAGGGCCTGGGCGCGCAACTGAGCGCGCACCGCGCGCGCCGTGTCGCCGTCGAGCACGCCGGTTCGGGGGGCCCCGGCGGCGTCGACAGCTTCGTAGCGGTAGGCGGGCATGGGTGGATGGAAGAGAACAGCGAAGGCGCGCAGCGCGAGGTGTTCGTGCTCAGGCCGCGGCGGCATCCCGGCCGAGGGCCGACGCATCGCCCTCGCCCTCGCCCTCGCCCTCGAGGTCATCGAAGATGCGGTCCACCGGCACGCTCAGACCCACGCTGGACAGCGCCATCGTGTCGCCCGCCTGCAGCGGGTGCAGCACCCACAGGCCGTCGTCGCCGCGCCGGTACAGGTCGACCGCGCGCCGGGCCAGGTCGACGAACAGCACCTCGCGCAGGCTGGCCAACTGCCGGTAGGCCGCGAACTTGCTGCCCCGGTCGTAGGCGGCCGTGCTGTCGGACAGCACCTCGGCCACCAGCACGGGCTCGCGCTTGATCAGCCGGTCAGCGAGGTCGGCCGCGCTGCAGGTGACGAAGACGTCGGGGTAGAAGTAGGCGTCGGCAGCCTCGACGCGCAACTTGACGTCGCTCCTGTAGACCCGGCAGGGGCTGCCGCGCAGCTCGGCGCGCAGTGCCATGGCCAGGTTGAGGCTCGCGCAGGCATGCCGGTCTTCGACCCCGGCCATCGCGAACACCTCGCCGGCCACGTATTCGCTGCGCCCGGGCTGCTGCGCCTCCCAGGCCAGGTAGTCGCCGCCCGAGAAGGCGGGCAGCTTCGCTGGGGGCAGGGCCATGGCGACAGTCATCGGGTGGGTGTTCGGGGCCAGGTCACTCGCGCGTCACGCGCAGCAGTTCCTCGCGGCTGGTGCGGCCGGCGCTCACCAGGCGCTCGCCGTCGTCGCGCATCGGCAGCATGCCGGCGCGCAGGGCCTGCGCGCGCAGCTCGGCCTCGCTGGCGCGCTCGTGGATCAGCGCGCGTTCGGCGTCGCCCGTGACCATCAGCTCGTAGACGCCGGTGCGGCCCTTGTAGCCGGTGTGGCCGCAGTCCTCGCAGCCCACCGGGTGCCACAGGCCCTGGGCATCCTGGCGCCGGCAGCGCGGGCACAGCTCGCGCACCAGGCGCTGCGCCAGCACGCCCAGCAGGCTCGAGCTCAGCAGGAAGGGCTCGACGCCCATGTCGGTGAGCCGCGTCACCGCCGAGGGCGCGTCGTTGGTGTGCAGCGTGGCGAGCACCAGGTGGCCGGTCAGCGAGGCCTGGACCGCGATCTGCGCGGTCTCGAAGTCGCGGATCTCGCCGATCATGATGACGTCCGGGTCCTGGCGCAGGATGGCACGCAACGCCTTGGCGAAGCTCAGGTCGATGCGCGGGTTGACCTGGGTCTGGCCGATGCCGGGCAGCTCGTACTCGATCGGGTCCTCGACGGTCAGCACGTTGGTCGTCGCAGTGTCGAGCCGGCCGAGCGCGGCGTACAGCGTGGTCGTCTTGCCCGAGCCGGTGGGGCCGGTGACGAGCACGATGCCGTGCGGCTGGCGCACCAGGCGGTCGAAGCCGGCGAGCACCTCGCCGCTCATGCCCAGGCCCTCGAGCGTGAAGCGCTGGCCGCTCTTGTCCAGCAGGCGCAGCACCGCGCGCTCGCCATGCGCGCCGGGCAGTGTGGACACGCGCACGTCCACCGCGCGGTCGCCCAGGCGCAGCGAGATGCGGCCGTCCTGCGGCAGGCGCTTCTCGGCGATGTCGAGCTCGGCCATGATCTTCAGGCGCGAGATCAGCGCCGCGTGCAGCGCCTTGTTCGGCCGCACCACCTCGCGCAGCGTGCCGTCGACGCGAAAGCGCACCGCGCTCGAGCGCTCGTAGGGCTCGATGTGGATGTCGCTCGCGCCGTCGCGCACGCCCTGGGTCAGCAGCGCGTTGAGCATGCGGATGATGGGCGCGTCGTCAGCGGCCTCGAGCAGGTCCTCGACCGCCGGCAGGTCCTGCATCAGGCGCGACAGGTCGACCGCGCTCTCCACCTCGCCCACCACCGCCGCGGCGCTGGACTCGCCGCCGGCATAGGCCACGGCAATGCGCTGCGCGAGCGCGGCGCCATCCTCGCGCTCGGCGGCGTCCACCGCGTGCGTGCGCAGCACCTCGGCCAGCGCCGCCAGCGGCGTGCGCGGACCGGACCACAGCACGCGCTGGCGCCCGTCGTCCTCGAGCAGGACCTGGTGCGCCTTGGCGAAGGCGTAGGGCAGCAGCGGGCGCGCGCTCATCGGGGCGCACCACCGCCGATGGCAGACCCGTCCGCCCCGCGGGATGGGGCGGGCCGCCGACCGATGTCCGGCGCGCGCCTCATGGCCTGGGCGCCGCCGGCGATGCCGGCGCCCCCACGGCGCCCGGCCCGCGCAACGGCGGCAGCACCGCCCCCGGGCCCACCGGCAGCACCGGGTTGGGTGCGGGCTGCGCCGCCTCCTGGCGGGCGCGGATGATGTCGTAGCGGTCCAGCGTCAGGCGCTCGCCGGCCGCGGCGTCGCGCAACACCACCGGGCGCAGGAACACCATCAGATTGGTGCGCGTCTTGGTGCGGCTTTCGCTGCGGAACAGCGCGCCGATGCCGGGCAGGCTGCCCAGCAGCGGCACCTTGCTCTGCTCCTCGACGAAGCGGTCCTCGATCAGCCCCCCGAGCACGACGATGCCGCCGTCATCGACGACGACGCTGGTCTCGATCTGGCGCTTGTTCGTCGTCGGCCCGGCGTTGCTGGTGCCGGGCGCGGTGTCCTTGCTGACGCTGGAGGACTCCTGGTAGATCGTCATGCGCACGCTGCCGCCCTCGCCCACCTGCGGCCGGATGCGCAGGGTGATGCCCACGTCCTTGCGCTCGATGGTCTGGAAGGGGTTGGTCGTCGCCGTGCCGGTGTTCGTGAACTGCCCGGTGATGAAGGGCACGTTGCTGCCCACCACGATCTTGGCCTCCTCGTTGTCCAGCGTGATCAGGTTCGGGGTGGAGACGATGTTGGTGTTGGCCTGGGTCTGCAGCGCGCGCGCAATCGCCGACAGCGCGTAGGTGCCGCCAAAGTTGCGGATCAGGCCGATGTTCAGGCCCTGCCCCAGGTCGACCCGGCCGGCCGCAGCCCCGGTGTTGATGCCGATGATGTTGCCCGTGCTGCCGAGGTTGGTGCCCAGGCCGATCAGGTTTGTGTCGCCACGCTGGCCGATCAGGCCCTGCCACTGGAAGCCGAAGTCCGCCGCGTTGTCGCCCTTGACCTCGACGATCATGCTCTCGATGTAGACCTGGGCACGGCGCGTGTCGAGCTGGTCGACCATCAGCCGCACCTGGCGGTACAGGGGCTCGGGACCGGTGACGATGAGCGAGTTCGTGGCCGGGTCGGCCTGGATGAAGCCGCCGGTGGTGGGCGCCGCGGCGGCGCTGACCGGAGCGGTCGCTGCGGCGCTCACCCCGCCGCCAAGGGCCGGCGCTGCCGGGCCCGTGGCGACCACCGGCGCCGGCCCCACCGGCGCCGTAACGGCGGTGGCGGCGCCGGGCGTCCCGAAGGCCGCGCGCAGCACGGCCGCCAGGCGCACAGCCTCGGCGTTGCGCAGGTGGATCACCCACAGGTTGCCGGCCGGGCCGGCACCCTGCTGCGGCCGATCGAGCTTGTCTATCTGGGCCAGGATGGCGGCCAACCGGGCCCGGTTGGGCGCGCGCACGATGAGGGAGTTGCTGCGCGTATCGGCCAGCACCGTCGTTGGCGAGACCGTGGTCGACCCGGGGGCGGCGGCCGCGCCGGGCTGCACGAGCGGCGCGTCGGACAGGCGCTGCACCAGCGGCGCGATGTCCGAGGCCACGGCATGGCGCAGCGGCACGACCTCAATGTCGGTGGCGGCGGGCTGGTCGAGCACGGCGACGATGCGCGCCAGGCGCTGCAGGTTGTCGGCGTGGTCGGTGACCACGAGCGCGTTCGACCCCGGGCTGACGTTGATCGTGTTGTTGGCGCCGATCAGCGGCCGCAGCACGGCCACGAGGTTGTTCGCGTTCTCGTGCCGCAGCATGAAGATCTGCGTCAGCACCTGGTTGGCGCGCGCGCCTTCGCCGTCGACCGCGACCGTGCCGGCCTGCAGCTTGGCCTCGGCCTCGGGCACCACCTTCAGCAGGCCGGCGCTCTCGACGATCGCGTAGCCCAGGCCGCGCAGCGCGGCCAGATAGGTCTGGTAGGCCTCGGCCACGGTCTGCGGCTGCTCGCTGTAGACCGT
Organism: Rubrivivax sp.; assembly: GCA_027491255.1. Lineage (GTDB taxonomy): Bacteria > Pseudomonadota > Gammaproteobacteria > Burkholderiales > Burkholderiaceae_C > Rubrivivax. The sequence goes on from JAIXWM010000174.1 coordinate 41,896, forward strand.
CATCGACCCCTTGACGCGAGGGTCGACGGTCATGGTGCGCCCGGTCATGGCCGCGAAGGCGCGCGTGACGGCCTCGATGTCGGCGTTTACGAAGTTCACCGTGACCTTGGGCGCCGCGCGCTCGGCGCGACCCGTCGGCCGGGCGGGCGCCACCGGGCGGGCCGGCGCGGCGCCGGGCCCGGGGGCTGCTGCTGCCGCGCCCGGGCGCGCGGGCGCAGCCCCGGCGGGCTGGCCCTGCGCCTGTGCGGCGGCAGGCGCGAGGCCG